>DATHRD010000099.1:0-28584 GCA_035482045.1 Thermoanaerobaculia bacterium | reverse complement strand
CCCCCAATCCGGAGCCCGCTGATGTCCGCATCGCAGAGGCGTCTCCTGCAACTCTTCGCCGTCCTCGCGGCGTGGGCTGTCATCGTCATTGCCCGCCTCGTGCAGATTCAGCTCGTCCGGCACGGCGAGTACGTCATCAAGGCGGCGCGCCAGCAGGAGCGAACCCTGGCCTTGCAGCCGGTGCGTGGATCCATCATGGATCGACAGGGCCGCGTGCTCGCCGAGAGCATCGCCGCCGAGTCGATCTACGCTGATCCGCAGGCGATCGGTGACCGCGCTCAGACAGCGAAAGCGCTGGCCAGCGTCAAGGCTCTGCAGATGGACGCACGCGAGCTCGCCGCGAAACTTACCTCCGCCAGCGGCTTCGTCTGGATCGCTCGGCAGCTTCCTCTCGAAACCACCGCCGCGGTGAAGGCTCTCAAGCTTCCGGGCGTCTACTTTCTCGAAGAGCACCGCCGGTCATACCCGCGCTCGATGCTCGCCGCGAACGTCGTCGGATACACAGGTGTCGACGGCGAAGGGCTTGGGGGTATCGAGCACTCGTTCGACGCTCAGGTGCGCGGTCGCGCCGGACGGGTGACGCTGTTGCGCGACGCAAGGCGCGGCATGTACCTCGTCGGCGGCGAGGGGCCGAACCGGCCGATCGATGGCAACGACGTCTTTCTTACCATCGACTCGGTCGTCCAGTTCATCGCCGAGCGCGCTCTCGGCCGCGCGGTCGAGGAGTACCACGCCGCCGCCGGCGTGGCCATCGTCATGGATCCGCGAAATGGCCGCGTCCTGGCGATGGCGTCGAATCCGACCTTTGATCCAAACCGCTACCGCGACTTTTCGCCTGACGACCGCCGCAATCGCGCCGTTCAGGACATGTACGAGCCGGGATCGACGTTCAAGATCGTCACCGCGTCTGCCGGACTCGAAGAGGGTGTCGTCACCCCCTCGCAGATTCTGGACTGCGGAGACGGCTTCATCCAGATCGGCAGCACGCAGATCCACGAGCACGGTCACAACCGGTACGGCCTCATCACCTTCGAGGACGTGATGGTCCACTCGTCCAACGTCGGCGCGATCCGGGTCGGCCTGGCCCTTGGTCAGGACCGCTTCTACCGCTACATCCGCCGTTTCGGCTTTGGCGAGAGGAGCGGTGTGGCGTTGCCTGGTGAAGCGCAGGGCAGCGTCCGCCGCACCGAACAGTGGTCGCAACTGTCGAACGCATCGATGTCGATCGGCCAGGAGATCGGTGTCACTCCGCTGCAGGTGATCAGTGCCATCGCCGCCGTCGCCAACGGCGGTCTTCGCGTGCAGCCACAGATCGTCGAGAAAGTCGTCGATGCGAAGGGAAACACGATCTATACGCCGCCTCAGGCCGCGCCCGTGCGCGTCATCTCCGAAAAGACCGCGGCCGTTCTCAACGAGGTTCTCAAGGCTGTCGTCGCGCGCGGAACCGGTGTACAGGCTTCTCTCGCAGAGCACGTCGTCGCCGGTAAGACCGGGACGGCTCAGAAGGCAGTGCGTGGAGGCTACTCGCCCGACAAGGTCGTCGCATCGTTCGGTGGGTACGTGCCGGCGGACCGGCCGCAATTGGCGATCCTGGTCGTCGTCGACGAGCCAAAGGGGTCGGAGTATGGCGGCACGGTGGCCGCTCCCGCGTTCAAAGAGATCGCCGAGTCGACGCTCCGCTACCTCAACGTGCCGCCGTCGATTCCGGCTCGGACGATCGATGTGGCTACTCCGACACTGGCGGCCTTGTCGCAACGGCCCGCCGCGACAGCGGGTTCGGGAGTTCCCGACCTGCGAGGCCTCGACGCGCGCGCGGCCGTGGCTCTTGCCACCTCGGCCGGCTTCCGCATTCGCGCTTCAGGGAATGGCGTGGTCCAAACACAACAACCGTTGCCGGGCCAAGCCATGCCGAGGGATCACCAGGTTGTGCTGACCCTCGCCGAGGGAGCGCGATGAAACTGCGCGAGCTTGTGCGCAACGTGCCGGTTCGGAGCACCGGAGGTGACCTCGATGTCGAGATCAGCTGCGTCACTGCCGACTCGCGTCTGACCGTTCCGGGGGCTCTATTCGTTGCGGTCCCGGGATTCAAGACCGACGGTGCGAGGTTCATCAACGCCGCTATCGGCAAGAGCGCCGCGGCCATCGTCAGCGAATCCGGCGTGGGGCCGCTTTCCGGAGTAAGCGCATGGGTCAATGTCGACGATGCACGCTCGGCTCTTGCGCTCATCGCCGCCAACTTCTACGGCCACCCTGCCACGAAGCTCACCCTCATCGGGGTGACAGGCACCTCGGGGAAGACGACGACGACGAAGATGATCGAGTCGGTCTTCGATGCATCCGGCGAGCCCGCGGGTCTCATCGGGACAATCGAATATCGCGCCGGCGACGAGCGCCTCACCGCCGATCGGACCACTCCCGATGCCGTCGTGCTCCAGCAGTGGTTCGCGAAGATGGTCGACGCCGGTGTGCGCCACGCCGTCATGGAAGTCTCATCCCACGCTCTGGCGCTGAAGCGGACGCATGGAATCCTTTTCGCCGCGGCGGTTTTCACGAACCTCTCGCAGGACCACTTCGACTTTCACGGAGACTTCGAAGCTTACTTCGCTGCCAAGAGGATCCTCTTCGATCAGATCGACCGCTCGCGCAAGTCGGCGATCGTCAATATCGACGACGACTACGGCCTCCGGTTGATCAGCGAGCTCGGCGACGCGGTCGTCTCCTTCGGTCGCGGTTCGAATGCCGACATCCATCCAAACGACCATTTTGAGATTTCCGTGCGTGGTCTTCACGGAAGCCTGGTTACCCCCGCGGGCGAAGTACGCGTCGACTCGAAGCTTCTCGGCGCGCCCAATCTCTACAACTGGCTCGGCGCGGTCGGCGCGGCGCTTTCCATCGGCATCGGCATCCCCACGGTTGAAGCAGGCATCCGCAATCTCGCCGCGGTGCGCGGCCGGTTCGAGTATGTCGAGTCGAGCGGCGGGCCGACAGTAATCGTCGACTACGCCCACAAGCCCGACGCGCTCGAGAAACTGCTGCTGGCCGTGCGGGACCTGACCTCCGGCCGGCGCCTCATTGTCCTCTTCGGTTGCGGGGGAGATCGCGACAAGGACAAGCGCGCGAAGATGGGAGCGATCGCGGCGCGGCTTGCTGACAAGACCGTTCTGACGAGCGACAACCCGCGCAGCGAGAAACCGGAAGCCATCATCGACGACATCGAAAGCGGGATGCGCGGCGCGACCACCTACACGCGCATCACCGAGCGGCGGGATGCCATCGGCTTGAGCATTGCCGAAGCGGCGGACGATGACGTCATCGTCATCGCAGGCAAAGGGCATGAGTCCTATCAGGTCGTCGGTGATCAAGTCATCCACTTCGACGACCGCGAGGAAGCCCAGCGGGCGTTGCGAACAAGACTCGAAAACAGAACTTCTAAATCAGCATCAAATTAGTGTTGAAATCAATGATCAAATCGTTTTATTATTTAGCGCGCTCGGGCAGATGTTCTGTTCCGGCTCCGTCGATTGCTTTCAGTGCGGGTGGATGGTTGGCGATCGCCGGGCAGCTTCGGGGGAAGGACCGCGATCGGGTTAGCGCGGCGGAGCCGGAAGAGAACGTCAGAGTTGCTGGGTCGCTGAGTTGCTCGGTTGCAGGGTCTCGTGGTCGCGTGGTTTCGCGGTCGCGCGGTGCGCAACCCAGCAACCAAGCAACCCAGCAACCCAGCAACTCAGTCAGGGAGGCCGTATGCACCTGACCTTCCGGCAACTCGCCGAGATGACCGGCGGCGCGACCGTGCAGGGGGCGGAGGTCATCACGGACTCCGTCGTCATTGACAGCCGCGAGGTGAAGCCCGGTTCCGTCTTCTTCGCCATAAAGGGCGATCGGCTCGATGGTCATCAGTTCCTGCCGCAGGCGCTCGCCACCGCGCGCGGCGCCGTCGTTTCGCGGGTCCCGGAGAACATCCCGTCGGGGAAAGGCATCGTGCAGGTTTCCGACACAACGGTCGCGCTTCAGAACCTGGCCCGCTCCATCCGCGAGCGCTACCCCTTCACGCTCATCGCCATCACCGGCTCGGCCGGGAAGACGACGACCAAAGAGATGATCGCCACACTCGCCGGCTCGGAGCGTCGAACGTTCAAGTCGTGGGGAAACTTCAACAACCTCATCGGTTGTCCGCTCTGCATCGACAACACACCCGACGACGCTGAAGTCGTCGTCAGCGAGATGGGGATGAATCATAAGGGTGAGATCGCCCAACTCGCCCGCCTCTTGAGTCCTGACGTTGGCGTCTACACGAATATCGGCCCCGTCCACATCGAGTTCTTCGGCAGCATCGAGAAGATCGCTGAGGCGAAGCGCGAGCTCCTTGAAAACGTCAAGCCGGGAGGGGCGATCATCCTGAATGCGGACAACCAATATGTGATGGGCATCAGCTCCGGCTTCGATGGTCGGAAGCTGACCTACGGGATTGATCACGATGCTGACTTCCGAGGAGTCAACATCCGCGAGCGAGGCCTCCTCGGTACGGCATTTGAGGTCAACGGCCACACCTTCGAGCTGTCACTCCCAGGCCGCCACAATCTCGAGAACCTGCTGGCTGCCATTGCCACCGCGCACGCGATCGGCATTTCATGGCAGGGGATCGAGCGCGGAGTCCGCAACCTGAAACCTGCCTCTCATCGCGGCATCATCATCGATGTTGGCGGCGCGACGATCTACGACGACACGTATAACTCGAACCCCTACGCCCTCAGCCGTGCGCTTTCCCTTGTGGAGCAGGCCGATGTGACCGGCCGTCGCATCGCCGTCATCGGGGACATGCTGGAGCTCGGCGACAAGGAGCTTGATTATCACCGTAGTGCCGGCAAGAGCATCCCGAGGAGTATCAGTGCCGTCGTCGGCGTCGGCAAACGCTCGTGTGCACTGCTCGACGGAGCGCGCGAAGCAGGTTTTGACGCTGGCCAGCTCCATCATTTCGACGACGCACAGAGTGCTGGTGGATTCCTGAAGACCTTCATTCGTCCCGGAGACCTCGTGCTGATCAAGGCCAGCCGCGGCATTGGCCTCGACAAGATCGTCAACATACTGACTGACTCGGGCCACGTGGAGGGCGCGCACTGATGCTGTACAAACTACTCTACCTGTTCCGGGACATGGTCTCCGGTTTCAACGTCTTCCGTTACATCACGTTCCGGTCGGCGTGGGCCGCGCTCACCGCGCTCATTATTTCCTTCATCTTCGGCCCGTGGCTGATCGAGCGGATGCGCCGCATCAAGGTCGGGCAGTACATCCGCGAGGAGGGGCCGAAGTCGCACCAGATGAAGGCGGGAACGCCGACGATGGGCGGCATCCTCATCAATATCGCCATCGTGATCCCGACGATCCTTTGGGCGGACATCTCCAACCCGTACATCTGGATCGTTCTTTTCGTCACCTGCGCCTACGGGGCCATCGGTTTCGTCGACGATTACCGCAAGCTGGCGAAAAAGCAGAACATGGGGCTGACGGCGAAAGAGAAGTTCTCGATGCAGATCGGCGTGGCGCTGGCCGCGGGTCTGGCAATCGCTTATCTGCCGTCAATTCACAACAACTACTCGACGGTGCTCACCTTCCCGTTCTTCAAGACGCTGCACCTGAACCTCGGCTTCCTCTATATCCCGTTCATCATCGTCGTCCTCGTCGGTGCGTCAAATGGCGTGAACCTCACGGACGGACTCGATGGACTGGCCATTGGGTCGACGCTGATCGTGGCCGTGACCTACACGATCCTTACCTACGCCGCCGGCAACTTCCGAGTGGCCGACTACCTGCGCATCGCCTGGGTCCCGCAGGCCGGCGAGCTCGCCGTCTTCTGTGGAGCGATGGTGGGTGCTTCACTCGGGTTCCTCTGGTTCAACGCCCATCCGGCTGAGATCTTCATGGGCGATGTCGGCTCGCTCGCGCTCGGCGGCGCGATCGGCTGCCTGGCGGTGATGATCAAGCAGGAGATCCTCCTCGGATTGGTCGGGGGACTCTTTGTGCTCGAAGGGATGTCGGTCGTCCTGCAGGTCACGTCATTCAAATTGACCGGCCGGCGTATTTTCAAGATGTCGCCGCTGCACCACCACTTTGAGCTGTCGGGTTGGCGGGAGACGAAGGTCGTCGTCCGATTCTGGATCATCGCGATCATCTTCGCGATGGTGGCCCTGTCGACGCTGAAACTGCGATGAAGACTCTGGTCATTGGAGCGGGCAAGTCGGGCGTGGCGGCGGCGAATTTTCTTGCCGGCCGAGGGGAAGAGGTGTTGCTCGCCGACTCCAACGCCAATCCTGACTTGCCGTATCCACTACAGGAGGGGGTGGCCCGTGTTTTCGGGTCTCAGGATGTGTCGTTGCTGGATGGTGTGGGCTCGATCGTTCTGAGCCCGGGCGTGCCGCCGACGATTCCGATTCTGCAACAAGCCAGCGTAAGGCCGATTCCCGTGATCGGTGAAATCGAGCTGGCCTACCGTCACATCCCGCGGGGAAGCAGCATCGTGGCGGTGACCGGCTCCAACGGAAAATCGACGACGACCGCATTGATCGGCGAGATTCTGAAGATTGACGGCCGTCAGCCGATCGTCGCCGGCAACATCGGCCAGCCGCTCACCGCATCGCTCGATACGGAGCGCCTTCGCACGTATGTCATCGAGTTGTCATCATTCCAGCTCGAATCGGTCGACACCTTCCGCGCCGACGTTGCGCTGCTTTTGAACGTGACGCCCGATCACATGGATCGCTATCCGACCTTCGACGCCTACGCCGCTGCGAAGTACCGCATCTTCCGCAACCAGCAGTCGCACGACGTCGCCATCGTCAACGCAGCCGAGCGGCGCGGCGCGCCGCGTGACCTCAAGGCGCGCTTGTTGCGCTTCTCCGCGGAGAAGGCTGTCGACGAGGGCGCCTTTCTCGACGGGGACGATCTCGTGATCCGCCACGACGGAAGCGAACGCCGCATCCCGCGTGCCCTGCTCAAACTCGAAGGGAACGCCAACGTCGAGAACGCGCTCGCCGCCTGGCTGGCCGTGCGCGCACTCGGTGTCGACGACGTCAGCGTGCAGATCGGCTTTGGCTCCTTTGCCGGGCTGCCGCATCGCATGGTGCTCGTACGCGAACTGGACCGTGTCCGCTGGATCAACGATTCGAAAGGGACGAATGTCGATGCCACGCTCAAGTCGCTGGAGTCATTTCCGCCTTCCAGCGTCTGGCTGATCCTCGGCGGAAAGGACAAAGCCGGGGAGTTCGAGCGGATGCGCAAGCTCGTGGCTGAAAAGACGCACGCTGTTTTGACGGTCGGCGCCGCCGCCGAGCGCATTGCCTGCGCACTCGAAGGCGCGGCCACGATCGTGCCGGCTGGCGACATGCAGCGAGCCGTTGCCTACGCACGCAAACACGCCACGCCCGGTGATGTCGTCCTTCTCTCTCCGGCCTGCGCGAGCTTTGATCAGTACCGAAATTTCGAACATCGCGGTGAACACTTCGAAGAATTGGTGAGGGTCCTTTGAGCCGCAAACTCACGTACGACACCTACCTGTTCGGTGCGGCGATGCTGATCGTCGTCATCGGGATGGTCATGATCTATTCGGCGTCCGCGATCATCACGATGCAGAAAGCCGGGTCGGACAACCCGTACTACTTCATCACCCGGCAGTTGGTGTGGCTCATCGCGGGTAGCACGCTCATGGTGACACTGATGCACGTCGATGCGGCCTGGCTCCGTGACCGGCGCGTCATCTACGCCGTGGTGGCCGGGGTTCTCCTGGCGCTCGTCATCGCGCTCTTCCAGACGCCCATCAACGGTACCCACCGCTGGATCGTTCTCCAGCACTTCCAACTGCAACCGAGCGAATTCGCGAAGCCGGCACTGATCCTCTTTCTGGCCTCCTACCTTGCCCGCAAAGAGGAGCGGATCAATGAATTGATCTCGACCCTGCTTCCGCTCGCCTGTGTAGTCGCACTCTTCGCGGGGCTCATCCTTCTCGAACCTGACTTCGGCACGGCCTCAACGCTCGTCCTCGTCGCTGCCGGAATGATTTTCGCGGCCGGCGTCTCATGGCCGCGCGTCGTCACCTTCGCGCTCATGATCATTCCGGCCGGGGTGCTGCTCGTGTTCAGCGCCACCTACCGGCGCGACAGGCTCTTTACGTTCCTGAATCCCGAGGCTGATCCGCTCGGGAAAGGGTTCCAGGCGATGCAGTCGCTGATCGCCCTCGGGACCGGCGGTTTGCGAGGCCTCGGCATCGGCAACGGGAGGCAGAAGCTTTTCTTTCTGCCGGAGCCGCACACCGATTTCATCTTCTCGATCATTGGCGAGGAGCTCGGGTTCATCGGCGCATTTGCGCTCGTCGCACTCTTCGCGTTTCTTGTCTGGCGCGGCTTCCGTGTCACCCGCCTCAGCAGGAACCGCTTCGACTTCTACGCGGCGCTCGGTTTCACGCTTCTGATCGGCGTGCAGGCGCTGATCAACGTCAGCGTCGCGCTTTGCCTGCTGCCGACAAAGGGGCTGCCGCTGCCGCTCGTCAGCTACGGTGGCTCGTCGCTAATCGCCAGCCTGATCGCCATCGGCGTCTTGTTGAATTTATCGCAGCAGTCAGGTTGAGGAACCAGCTCAATGGGTGTGCAGGGAGTGAAGGAGATGCTGATGATCGCGGGAGGCGGGACCGGGGGCCACATTTATCCCGCCATCGCGGTCGCACAGGAGTGGATCGCGCGGGACGCGAAACGGCGCGTCATCTTTGTCGGTACGGAGCGCGGGCTGGAGAAGACCATCGTTCCGAAGGCCGGGTTCCCCCTCGAGTTCATCTCCGTCGGTGGGCTTAAGGGAAAGGGGATCGGCGACGCGATCAAGAGCCTCCTCCGCCTCCCGGTCGGTTTCGCGCAAGCATTCACGCTCATCGGCCGGCATCGGCCGAATGTCATCCTCGGAGTCGGCGGCTACTCTTCGGGGCCTGTCCTGGTTGCCGCGAAGTTGCGCGGCGTGCCGACGGCGATTCATGAGGCGAACGCCTTCCCCGGCCTGACGAACCGCGTTCTGGCGCGCTTCGTGACCGCCGCGGCGGTGGCCTTCGACGCGGCCGCGCTCCGGATGAAACGCGCTGACGCCGTGATCACAGGCAATCCAATCCGCAAGGAGTTCTTCGAAGCGAACCGCGCCGCGCGGGCTGACGCCCGCAAGCGTCTGCTGATATTCGGTGGGTCGCAGGGCTCGCATGCGATCAATGACGCCATGACCGGCGCGTTGCTCTTCATGGCGCCTCTCAAAGACCGTATCGACATCGTTCATCAGACCGGCCCGAGGGAGCTGGAGAGGATGCGGGACGCATATCAAGCGTCAGCCTTCCGGGACGCACGCGTCGTGCCGTACCTCGATCCCATCGTCGCCGAGATCGCCTCCGCCGATCTCGTCGTATCGCGCTCCGGGGCGATGACAGTCGGGGAGCTGGCCGCTGTCGGGCGCGCCGCGATTCTCATCCCCTTCGCCGGCGCGACGGACAACCATCAGGAGATCAACGCGCGGGCGGTGGAGCAGGCGGGAGGCGCGCTGGTCATTACCGAGAGGGAGCTTTCGCCGGAGCGGCTGGGGTTTGCCATCACCGAAATCGTGTGCGATCCCGATCGAACCTCCCGGATGGGCGCGGCTGCCCGAGGGCTCTCGACGCCTGACGCCACAAAAAAGATCGTTGATTTACTCGAAAAAATAGAGCGAAGCGAATAAAATTGGTTATTAGCGAGCCACTATCAGAATGAATTTAGACAATATTAAGAACATTCATTTCGTTGGGATCGGCGGAATCGGAATGAGTGGCATCGCTGAGATCCTTACCGGTCGGGGCTTGGCCGTGTCGGGGTGCGATCTCAAACGCTCCTCGGCTACCAGCCTGCTGGCCGGCCGTGGAGTTGACGTCCGCATCGGACACGATCCTGTCCACCTGGTTGGGGTCGATGCCATTGTCGTTACCGCCGCGGTGAAGGGGGCCAACGTCGAGGTCGATGCCGCGCGCGACCGCGGGATCGAGATCATCCGGCGCAAGGATCTCCTGGCGGCGATCGTCAACGAAAAGCGCGCCGTTGGCGTCTCCGGCACGCACGGCAAGACGACGACGTCCGCGATGATCGCAACCGTCCTCGAAGAGGGTGGGCTCGATCCGACGATGATCATCGGCGGCATGCTCCCCAACTTCGCCTCGAACGCGAAGGAGGGTAAGGGCGCGGTGATCGTGGCGGAGGCCGATGAGTACGATCGCGCATTCCACGAGCTTCATCCTGAGATCGCGGTCATCACGAACATCGAGGCCGACCACCTCGAGTACTACGGAAGCTTTGAGAACATCGTCGAGGCATTCCGCGTGTTCACGGAGAACGTCCGGCCCGGCGGAACGATCATCGGTTGTGTCGACGACCCAGCCGTCGCGGCACTCTTGGACCGGCAAGGCCGGCGCAAGGATGTGAAGATCGTCCGCTATGGCCTCGGACCCGGCGCCGATCTCACCGCGCGGAGCCTCACATTTCACGAGCGCGGCTCGTCGTTCGAGGTCGACGGTATCGGCTTCTTCAAGCTCTTCGTGCCTGGCCGGCACAACGTGCGCAACGCCCTCGCCGCAATCGCAGTCGCGCGCGAGCTCGGTGTGAGCGCCAACGCCACGGCTGCCGGAGTGGCCAGGTTTCTCGGTGTCGATCGCCGGTTTCAAATCCTCGGGAACTACAACGGCGCGATGGTTGTCGACGACTACGCACATCACCCCACGGAAATCCGGGCCACTCTCGACGCCGCACGCAGCGGCTACCCGCGTCGTCGCGTTGTCGCTCTGTTTCAGCCACATCTTTACTCGCGCACGCGCGACTTTGCCCGCGAGTTCGGGGCCTCCTTGCGTGGCGCTGACGTCGCCTTCGTCGCTCCGATCTATGCGGCGCGGGAACTGCCGATCGAAGGGATCTCGTCGCGGATGATCGCCGAGTCCGCGGAAGGCATCGAGTTTCTCGATCGCAGTCACATCGAGATCGTCAACGAATTGCGTAGCCGTCTGCAGCCGAATGATGTCTTCATCACCATGGGTGCCGGTGACGTACACGAGATCGCTGAGGCCCTCGTGCGCGGCCAAGGTGAGGGGAGGGGCTGATGTCATCCGGTTACGACAGCACCTCACCGCGTTTCTTTCGTCCGGCCGATGTGGCGCGCATCCGCCGCAATCAGCGCCGCATCTGGTTCCAGCGCGTCGCCTCCGTCGGCGGGAAGGTTGTCATCGTTCTCGGGGTCGTCGCCGGTTCGTTGCTGGCGTACCGCAACATGCAGGGTGACGCACGCTTCGCCGTGAAGACGATCGAAGTGGCCGGCGCAACGCATACGTCGCGCTCCGCGATCGATGCGGTGACGCGCCAGTACATCGGCGTCAATCTGTTTCGCATCAACATCGCCCGCCTGCAGGCCGATCTCCGCCGCCTCGGATGGGTGAAGCGCATCGAGGCCGAGAAGAAGCTTCCGGACACATTGCACATTCGCATCGTCGAGCGGGAGCCCGTGGCCCTGGTCGCGTCCGGCGGGCGGATCTCCTATGTCGACGAGACCGGCGTGTTGTTCGCGGAGCTTTCTCCGTCCGCCGGTGATGCGGATCTGCCACTCATCACCAGCGCTTCCGGCGCCGAACTGGAGCGCAGCCTTGCCCTTCTGAGCGATTTGCACAGGCGCGACCCGCAGATCTACTCGCGCATCTCCGAGGTGAGGCCGGTCGCGCCCAACGCGTTCGCGCTCTTTGACCGCGAGCTCGGCGCACTCGTCTATTCGGAAGAGGGTGATCTCTCCGCGAAGTGGCGCGACCTCTACGCCGTCGTGCGTGCCGAACATCTTGGCAGGAACGAAATCGAATATGCCGACCTCCGATTCGACGGCCGCATCGTCGTCAAGGCGGTTCATCCAGCGGTGCTTCCCCCGCTGGCGCACCCGCAAACGTTGCCAACGCAGATAACGAATTAGTGGAGCAGGAGACATCGAATGCCGAAGACCGAAGAGAAAAACATCATTGCGCTCGACATCGGGACTTCCAAGGTGTGTGTGCTGGTGGGGGAAGTGACCGACCGCGGCCAGATCGAGATCATCGGCAAGGGGACCTCGCCGATGAAGGGGACGCGGCGCGGCAACATCATCAACCTTGATCAGGCAATCGAAGCCGTCAAGAAGGCCGTCGACGAGGCCGAAGTGATGGCAGGGCTGCAGATCGAATCGGTGTACGTCGGCGTGGCTGGCGATCACATTCGATCCGTCAACTCGCGGGGGGTCGTCTCCGTCACGGGCAAGCACCGTGAGATCTCGCGCGAAGACATCGACCGCGTGATTGAGGCGTCCAAGTCGATCAATGTGCCGGCCGAGCTGGAGTTGCTGCATGTCATTCCGCGCGAGTTCGTCGTCGACGGTCAGGACGGCATCCACGATCCGCTCGGCATGACCGCGGGACGGCTGGAGGCAAATGTCCACATCGTGACCGGTGCACGGACGCACAACCAGAATGTCCTGACCGCGGTGAACAAGGCCGGTATCGCGGTGCAGGAACTGGTGCTCGAGCAACTCGCTGCTGCCGAAGCCGTGCTGACGCAGGACGAGCGCGAAATGGGTGTGTTGCTGATGGACCTGGGCGCGGGCACCACGGATTACGCGGTCTTCCTCGAAGGGAACGTGGTCCACACCAACGTGCTGCCCGTGGGGGCCGGACACTTCACCAGCGATATCTCGGTCGTGTTGCGTACGCCGATGGAGGACGCGGAGCGCATCAAGAAGCGCTACGGCTGTGCCCTCGGCTCGCTCGTGACCGAAGACGATCCGATTGAAGTACCGACCGTCGGCGGCCGTGCGCCGAAAATTCTCTCGAAGCACGAGCTTACGAACATTCTCGAACCGCGCGCGGCGGAGATCGCCAAGCTCGTCTATCGCGATATCGAGAAGGTCGGCCTGGACAAGGAGATCCGCAGCGGTGTCGTCGTCGTCGGCGGCGGTGCCGAGATGGATGGCATAGTGGAAATGGTCGAGCAGGTGTTCGATCAGCAAGCCCGCAAGGGGATGCCGCGCGGCCTCAGCGGTCTCTCCGACACCGTGGCCGGACCGGAGTGGGCGGCGGCGGCGGGCCTGCTGCTGTGGGGGCTTCGCGACCGTACCAGGGTGCGGAAACGTCCTCGTCGCGGCCTGGCGCGGTTCGCCGATTCGTTCAAGTCGCTGTTCACACAAACCTAGCAACGACGAAATATTGTTTGAATGCGTCACAAAAACTGATTACTCTTGCTGGAGACGGTAAATGATCACATTCGATGAAAAACCGGGTGACGGTAGATTGGCCGTGATGCTCGACGAAGAGCAGCTTGGAGCCAGGATTAAGGTCATCGGCGTGGGTGGTGGTGGTGGCAATGCGGTCAACCGGATGATTCAGGCCGGCATCAAGGGCATCGAGTTCATGGTGGCGAATACCGATGTCCAGGCCATGCGGACCTCGCTTGCGCCGGTGAAGCTGCAGATCGGCGGCAAACTCACGAAAGGCCTCGGCGCCGGTGCGAACCCCGAGATCGGCAAGCAAGCCGCGCTCGAGGATACCGATCGGATTCTCGAGGCGCTCTCCGGTGCCGACATGATTTTCATCACCACCGGTATGGGTGGTGGAACGGGCACGGGCGCCGCGCCGATCATTGCCTCGCTGGCCGCCGAGCTGGGCGCGCTTACGGTGGCCGTGGTCACGAAACCATTCGGGTTCGAGGGGAAGCGTCGCCGTATTCAGGCGGAGCAGGGGATCCGCTCTCTGCGTGAGACGGTCGATACTCTGATCACCATCCCGAACGAACGTCTGCTCAACTTCGTCGAGCGGGCAACGTCGCTCAACGAGGCCTTCACGATCGCGGACGACATCCTTCGTCAAGCCGTGCAGGGCATCTCGGATCTCATCACCGTGCCGGGCGAGATCAACCTCGACTTCGCCGATGTGAAAACGATCATGCACGGAATGGGGATGGCGCTCATGGGCACGGGTGTCAGCTCGGGCGAGCATCGCGCCGTCGAAGCGGCGCAGCGGGCGATCTCATCGCCGCTGCTCGAGGAAGCGTCGATCGAAGGAGCGAAAGGTGTGCTGATCAACATCACCGGCGGCTCCGATATGACGCTGTTCGAAGTACATGAGGCGGCCTCAATTATCCAGGAAGCGGCCGACGAAGAGGCGAACATCATCTTCGGCACGGTGATCGATCCGAGGATGAAGGACGAGATCAAGGTGACCGTCATCGCCACCGGCTTCGACTCCGCAACCAAGGGATTCCTGAATACGCGTGGTGAGCAACTCTCGTCCGGCAATGCGCGCGCGGCGTCGGGCCCAACGCACGCGCCGTTCCGGCCGTTCGCACCGAAGGAGATCGCCGCGCAGCACGAGGTCGCTCCGGATGTGGCGAGCCCGGCACAGGTTGGCCCTGAGGGCGAAATTTACGATCCGCCCTTCTTCCGCAAGGGCTTGAGCCGCCCTGACGGCTCAGGAGGATTCGGACCGATGGCGTCGAGCGATTTCGGCAATGACCTCGACATTCCGACGGTGATCCGCAACTTGAGCGACTAGCGTTTCCCGACGCGGCGCGCCCCTCCTGCGCGCCGTACGCGATCCAGGGGAGAGGGACCCGGGATCACTGCTCCGTGACGGGGCGCGGTTCTTCCGCCGCGCCCCGTACTTTTTCGGGGACAAAGAAACGGCCGCCGGTTTCCCGGCGGCCGTCTGGTTACCTATCGAGGCTTGTCGTTAGTTCTGCGGTTTCTGCTGTGCGAGCGCTCCTTCGAGCTTCGCGAGGCGGTCGGTGAGCGCCTTGTTCTCCGCGGTGAGCTTCTGCACGGCCATCCAGAGTGCCATCTGAACATCCTGGCCGTCGATGTGCTTATCGTCGCCGCGCTGGAAGATCTGATGGAAATCTTCCGCGATGAGTCCGAGGCGATCCTTCGGTCCGTTGTTCTTGAAATCGTAGGTCACCACCGGAACGGCCTCGATCTTCTTGAGAATGTCGGGCACGTCGACGGGCTCGATGTTTTCCTTGAACGTGCGCGAGGAGGCCACGGTGAACTGCGTGGCTCCGGCGTTGATGCTGGACGTGGTGGCGCCGTTGGCGATCACGAGCTGCGACCCCGGGCTCACGGTGCCGATTCCGACGTTAGCGCCGGATACTGCCATCGTCGCCGCACCAGAGCCTACGCCAAAGAGGATCTTGTTCGATTCGCTGCGGAATGCAAAATCGCCTGTGGCGGAATTGGAAAAGAAGCCGCCGGCGGCGGTTACGATTGCCGGAGCGTAGCCCTTGATCGCTCCGCTCGACCGCAACACGATTGCCGGAAAGGTCGTGCCGTCGATTGATAATCCATCAGCGCTTGTTGTCGAGTAGACATGCAACCTGTTCGACGGGCTGGCGATCCCGATACCGACGTTACCGCTCGCGGAAATATCGACCGAGCTCGTCGGCGCGCCGGGACGGATGCGAAGCGGAAGACGCGAGCCGCCGGTCACGTCACGGACGAACCAGTTGGCCTCGTTCGCGCCGATATCCCAAGTCTGCGCGGTGAAGCCGCCCGCAGAGGTCTGCTCTTGACGAATGGCCGGCGTATTGCCGGTGGTGACGTGGAGATCGAGTACCGGCGTATTGGTGCGGAAGCCGACTCTGCCCGAGGAATCGACGAAGATGGAGTTGCTCGGTGAGCTGCCGGTAACCGTGAATGGCACAGTCGCGGCGGTGAGATCCTCGATGGAGAACTTCTCCGCGCCGCCGCTGGCGCTGTCATTCGCGGTGAGCTGCCAGTTGTGGTTCGGGAAACCGGTGGAAGTGCTCGTGTCGTCGAAGTGAATGCGGGTGTTGTTCTCCTTGAGGCGAACCGTGTCGAAGCCAAAACTCTCGTTGTTCACGCAGTCGAGGCCGACGCATTGGCTGCCCTGCACGATCTGATCGTCGGCGACGACGACATCCAGCGGCTTGATGACTTTCGGTATGGAGAGCGACGAGGTCGAGCCGGATGCTGGTGCGGCAGATTGCGCCTGTGGTGTCTTCGCCGGCTCTTCGAGGTCCGGCGACACGAACGAGCCGTTCATCACCAGGAGGTTGCCCGACTGCACCAGCGCGTTGGCGCTGATTCCGGCAGCGGCCTGGATCCGTCCGGCCGCGTCGTCATCACCGGCCTCCCGCGCAGCGGCAAGCTGCTTCTTCACATCCTCGGAGATCCGCGGAACGACGCGCAGCTCATACGTGTATGCGCCATCGGTGGCCCGGCCGCCGAGGTCCTGAAGCCGGAACGAAGGCGTGGTCCCAGCCATGAACTCTTTGTGGTAGACGGCACCGTTCGGTGCGACCACCGTGAGGATGATCCGTTCGTTGTCGACGGCGGCCATCCATTGGATGCCCGATGCCGACGCCGACAGATGACCGACCGGTTCGGGGGTACTCGACTTCGCGAGGGAAAGGGTTGGAAGCAGCAGCAGGCAGACGAGTGAGATTAAGACGTACTGGGACATGGGCCGGGCTTGCATCATGGTATTCCTCCTCCTAACCGCGCACTTTCCGTGCGTGGCAACCATTTTTGATGGACTCGTAAGGGTAACTTAAAGCTTCCGATGCCTCACGACTACGCAAAAATGGAAAGCGAGCTGAGAGAGTTGACCCCGACCTGATCGCGGCTGCCTTCACTCCCACTCGATCGTGCTGGGCGGTTTCGACGAAATGTCGTAGACGACCCGGTTGATACCGCGCACCTCGTTCACGATTCGCCGGCTGATGCGGTCGAGAAGATCGTGCGGCATGCGGTACCAATCAGCGGTCATGAAATCCGACGTCGACACGGCCCGAACGGCGACCACGTTCTCGTAGGTCCGCTCGTCTCCCATGACCCCGACGCTGCGCACAGGCAGAAGCACGGCGAAGGCCTGGGCGATCTCACGGTAGAGGCCGGCGCGCCGGATCTCGTCGATCACGATCTCGTCGGCGTTTTGCAGGATCTCGACTCGGGCCGCGGTCACCTCGCCGAGGATGCGTACCGCCAGGCCGGGGCCGGGGAAAGGATGCCGCCAGACGAACTCCTCCTCGAGCCCCAGCTCGATGCCCAACTGGCGAACCTCGTCTTTGAACAGCTCGCGTACGGGCTCGATGAGTTTCAGTCCCATCTTCTCCGGCAGGCCGCCGACGTTGTGGTGCGTCTTGATGACCGCCGACGGCCCCTTGATGGACACGGACTCGATCACGTCGGGGTAAAGCGTCCCCTGCACCAGGAACTCGGCGCCGGCGATCCGTTTCGCTTCCTCTTCGAAGATGGCGATGAATTCGTTGCCGATCTTCTTTCGCTTCGTCTCGGGGTCTTCGATGCCGGCGAGCTTGTCGTAGAAGCGCTGGCGTCCGTCGACGGCGACGACGTGCATGCCCAGGCCTTCGGAGAGCCGCGACATCACCTGCACCGCCTCGTTCTTCCGCAGCACGCCGTTGTCGACGAAGATTGCGGTGAGCTGCTCGCCGATTGCCTCGGCCACCAGGAGCGCGGCGACGGACGAGTCGACCCCGCCGCTGACCGCTGCGATCACCTTTCGGTCTCCCACGGTGGAGCGGATCTCATCGACTTTCCTCTTGCGGTAATCGCCGAGGTCCCACGATGGCGAGCAGCGGGCGATGTTGAAGAGGAAGTTGCGGAGGATGGCCGTACCGGCCTCGCTGTGTGTCACTTCCGGATGGAACTGGATTCCGAAGCACTGCCGCTCGGCGCTCTCAAACGCCGCGATCGGCGCGTTCGCCGATGACGCCGTCGTCCGGAAGCCTCCCGGTTGCCGCAGGATCTTGTCGCCGTGGCTGGCCCAGACGCGCTGGTGTGTGGGCGTGCCCGCGAAGAGCGGCGAGTCGGTGCTTAGGACGTCGATCTCGGCACGGCCATATTCCCGTTCCGATGACGCCTCGACTTTGCCGTCGAGGAGGTAGGCGGTGAGCTGCATCCCGTAGCAGATCCCCAGGATCGGGATGCCCAACTCAAAGAGCTCCTTCGAGCAGATCGGAGCGGCCTCGGCGTAGACGGACTGCGGGCCGCCGGAGAGGATGATGGCCCTCGGTGCGAGCGCACGGATCCTGTCGATGGACGTATCGAATGGATGGACGACGGAGTAGACGCGCTGCTCCCGGACCCGGCGGGCGATGAGCTGCGTGTACTGTGACCCGAAATCGAGAACGAGAACCGTCTGGCCCGGGTTGTTTTCGGGCGCAGCCACTACAGAAGATTCCGTAGTTCTTTGCCGGGCTTGAAGCGGATCGTGTTCCCGGGCGGAATCCTCACTTCGACACCGGTCTTCGGGTTCCGGCCGATTCCCTTCTTCCGCTGCTTGACCTGGAAAACGCCGAATCCGCGGAGCTCGATGCGCTGTCCGCGCGCGAGCGCGTTGCGAAGTCCCTCGATCACCGTGTCGACCGCCTGAGCCGCCTTTACGCGCGAAATTTCGGATACTTCCGCGACCTTGTTGACGATATCGGCTTTGATCATGCGCGGATTATAACCTCTTCCGAATGAGCGACTCACAGCGACATCGAATCGACACATGGCTGAAGCACGTCTGCCTGTTCAAACACCGCATCGACGCCATCGAGGCCTGCCGAGGCGGAAAGGTCAAAGTCAACGGACACAGCGTCAAGCCGGCCGCTCCCGTGCGCGAGAACGATGTGGTCGAGTTCTACGCCGGCGAGACCTTTCGCCGCGTCATCGTGAAGTCGGTGCCCGCCACGCAGCAGTCGAAAGAGCTCGCACGGACGATGTTCGTGGACGAGACGCCGGTGGTCGAGAAGCCCGACTTCCCCATGTTCCGCGACCGAGGCACCGGTCGGCCGACGAAACGGGATCGGCGCGATATGGAAGAGTTCATCCCGAAGATCCGCAGATGAACGCGGATGGAGGCAGATAAAACCGTCCTCCATCTGCGTTCATCTGCGGATAAGCCTTTTCATCAGCCCACCGGCCACGCCATCGCCTCGGCGAACCCCGGCAGCGCCGCCGACAGCTCCTCGATGTGCGCGCTGGCGATGCCGTCCAGCTCCCGCTCCAGCACCCCGCTGACGGTGGTCTTCTGCTGTTCTGCGCGATACTCCAGCATGTCGATGTGATGCCGCGGCAGCCGGACGCGCAGCTCTGCGCTCCGGATCGCTTGCGGAAGGATGCCGTCCGCCTCGTCCCCGAGCGCCTCTTCTCAAAACCTCTTGGGGAGACCGGCTTGTTTGAGGACCGCGTTGGCGGTGTGTCGGGACTTGATTTGCTGATCGACGACGAAGCATTGATTCGTGATCGGACTGAACCAGATCTCGTGATCACCTTTTCCTTGTCGGTCGAAGCGACAGGCGTTGTCGCGCAACACTCTTTTGAGCTCCCGAGTAAACGACTCAGACATTCAGGATGCCAGCGTCACGAGCTCCTGCCGGTGGCTGGTCAGCTCAAACGCGAGACGGTCGCTCGGAACGTTCGCGGGAAGGAGACCATTCGCTTCGAGCAGCTCAGGAATCATGGTCCGGAGCCTCGCCGTCAGCTCCTCGATCGTCTCTGCCTCTGTGGCTAATCCCGGCACATCGTCGCTCGTGGCAACCCAAACGTTCGCTTCCGGGTCCCAATCTGCCTGAACGTGGTAAGTGTTCGACTCCATCGCGGTGGAAAGCATAGCAGGAACACCGAGACCGTCGCCGTGTAGCGCTTATCCGAGAGGACCATCCGCAGATGACGCAGATGTACGCAGATAAAACCGTCCTCCATCTGCGTTCATCTGCGTCATCTGCGGATAAGCCTTTCATCCCGGCCAAGCCATCGCCTCGGCGAACCCCGGCAGCGCCGCGCCGACAGCTCCTCGATGTGCGCGCTGGCGATACCGTCCAGCTCCCGCTCCAGCACACCGCTCACGGTGGTCTCCGGGGAGATCTTCGGAGCACGCCTTCGCGAAGTGCGTTTGAAGCGCGGCCTAAGTCAGCAGGCGCTTGCCGAACTCGTAGGCCTCCCACAGCCGCACGCGATGGAGTCGGGAGCGAAGTTCCCTAACCTCCTCACCGTCCTTCGTCTGGCCGTCGCGCTGGAGTGCAAGGTGATGTAGCTGGTGGGCGTCTTCGACAAGACCGACTTGCCGTCGATCCTGCCGAAGTGAGTTGCCCTGGGAACTCCTTCGCCACCCCGACGTCAAGACGACCATGATCTACACCCACGTCCTTGGACTGGGCGCAAGTGCGGAGCCCACTCGATGCCCTCGGAGATTAGACGACGAACGGAGTCGCCCATTCTCCCGCATCCCGCTCGCCGAAGGACTAACGAAGGTGTTTTGAGTACGTTACCCGTCCCTTTCCGCGTATCATGTAGGAGATTACGCGACGTGGGGGTGGAAACAGCGACTGGGAGGATTGTCGCTGAAATCATAGTTGGGCGGACGACGAAAGGTCTTCGCCCAGCCGGCGTAAAATGACAGACATGTCTGAACCCGAGTGGCGGAAGTTCGAGGCCCTTACCTCGCGAATTCAAGCGGAACTTGCTCCTGATGCCGCTGTCACGCTGGATGAAAAACTTGTCGGCCGGAGTGGTGTGGCTCACCAATGCGACGTTGTCGTGCGGTCCAAAGTCGGGCAGTTGCCCTTCGTGTGCGTCATTGAGTGCAAAGATTACTCCGAACCAGTTGGGCTTGATCCCGTTCGCAGTTTCGCGGCTCGGCTTCAGGACCTGCAGGTGAATCAAGGCGTGGTCGTAGCGGCACGTGGTTTCACGACGGACGCAAAACAGTTTGCCCGGTCGCAACGCATTCTTACCTACACCTTGGTCGATGCCGAGACTGTGAAGTGGAGCGATCAAGCGCTCCTTCCCGTGCTGATGATCCGAACCGACTTCAACGCAGCCACAATCCACTTGTTTGACGCCGCCGATGGGACCGAGATCGATCTCGGAACTGATCCAGAGCAGTCCATTCTGGTGGAGGTCCGCCATACTCGGAGGCAGGAGGTCGTTCCTTTGTACGCGCTCATGCAATACACGTGGGACGACATCTTGGAGAAGAAGCAGATTCCCCGACCAGACGCCAACTTCGACACCGAACCGGGCGAGTACGTACTCAACGATCAGTCGAATCGCCCAGTGATTATCAGGTTTCGGTTCGACCCGCTCGAACGTTTCTCTGTTTCACACGTACGGATCGCCTTTGGACGAGGGTTTCGTGAGGAACAATCGGGACGGTTCATCAGTCCGGGGTACCAATCCGCCGTCGTTGATCTGCACGCCGCTCTCACGGAATGGCCTGAAGTAACCGATCCTGCGAAGCTCCCCATTCGACCCGTAGCCACTCTTTTTGCGCTCGGATACCTCACTCGTGCTGGTAACTCGCCACGTCACGTCGTCTTCGGCTGGCGACAAGCGCCGCCCAACTCTGCGCTCCACAGGACGTGAACCGCGTCGTCATTCTCCGAGAGCTATACTTCATCGCGTGCGGTTCACGCCGGTGAGCTTGGAACGTTAGCCCGCATGAACCACGCCCAAGTATTCTTCTTCGCGCTATCATGACCTCCGAGGCCGAGTACCCCAACCCCGTTGATCAGGTAATGTTTATCCTCGGGTTCAAGCACGATCCAAAGTTTCCTACGCGACTTCATGCAGTTGTGGCCGGTGCATCGCCAGGCCTGACAGACGCGGCTGAGGAAGTCAGCGTGTACGGGGCAATTCATGGGAACTTCATGGCCATCAGCAAGGTGCTGGAGGCTGTGAGGGCGCAGTCCGGTGGCCAGATACCGGCAAGAGCCAGGCACGAAATGCACAAGCTCATTCTGGAACAACTCACCGAGGACCAGTACGGGGGCCGCTGGTTCCCACCCGGTAGTGTTCCCCAACACTGGGTCAGCCTCGGAGAGTTCTCGGAGATTTTCACAGCTCCAGAAGGTGTGTTTTGCTTACCTGCACCGTACGTGAGACTTCTCAGCGAGGTGTTTTGAGCCAACGCATAGCGGGCTAACTCTTCGCTGCACCGGCTTGGATCCGTTAGGCCACCACGTTCCGTAAGAACTCTACTCCCATACGCCTCGGAATTTGCGACCAGTCCTAAGACTGAACCTTTCGGTGAGCCCAGTCGCGGAGCGACCTTGCGTGGAGTTGGGGTCGTATCTGGAAAATCAACTTAGCAGACGAACTTAAGTTGATTTTCTAGATACGACCCCCAACTTCGCCTGCGGCAGCGCGCTATGGGCGGCCGGCGATCCGTTCGAGGGCTTTTCTGAAATCGCGAACGGCCTGCGTGAGCGTCTCGCGATCGAGCACTGACGCGAGCAGTGCGACGTCGAGGTCCGGGAGGAGCTGACTCCGCTCCGTTCGGGTAAACATCCCCTCGGTGAGAACGTAGATTTCGATGGCTCCTTTGCGCCAGTACCAGACTTCGTCGACGCCGAGCCTCCGGTAGATTTCCAGTTTGTCGATGCCGCCTCGTGTCCACTCGACTTCGATTGCGAGTTGTGGGCTTTCCCGCGGCTCCGTCCCAAACGTATAACACTCGTCGGCTTCGGCGGCACGTCCGTTCTCTTCTCGCGTCAGCGTCCAACTGCCGAAAGGCCTCACTTCGAGGCCACGATCGATACACCACGTTTCGAGGAGCTGTCCAATGGTTGACTTGATCCGCTCATGATCCTTCGACGGGCTCTTGATCTCCGTTTCCCCTTCTAGATAGCTGATGCGCGGGGCAGAACGATCGCCACGAATCTCGAGCAAACGCTCGTAGTCTTTCCATGTGAGATCGTGAAGGACGATGATGTGATCGGCGCTCGACGTGTCGTCGTGTTCGAGAAGCGCGGCGTACCTCGACATGATCAGAGTATATCCCTCGGCACCGCCACAAGAATTCGAGAGCAGTAGATATCGTGTGTGTCCCGAGACAGACGCGAAGATCGCAATCAAGCGGTCATCGGTTCATTCTGGAGAGTGATAGGGCCAGACTTTCGTTTTCTCACTTCAGGTAAACCACTGACGGAAAGGACGTTACACGTCGCGATCTGCGTCCATCTGCGGATTACGCTTTTCGTTCCACCGCGAACTTGTAAACCGCCGCCATTCCGCCTCAGTTTCTGTGGTGAGGAATCGGATCGGTCTGACCCTGGAACAGATCCTCCGCGCTCGTTCCGTACAAATCCGATTCCGGAACGGGAGTGGACAGCCTGAAGAGCATCAGTTGCGCAGGCTCATCGATGCCGGCACGCAGCTCGACGGGGATCTTGCCGAAGTTCGCCATCTCCAGGGTGATGGTGGCGTTGAATCCGGGATCGATCTTCGGCGCCGTGACGTGAATCGTTACTCCGATCCGCGCCCAACTGCTCCGGCCTTCCACGAAACCGGCCAGATCCGGCGGAATGTAGACACGCTCCAACGTATGCGCCAGCACGAACCCTCCGGGCTGGAGCCTGAAGGTATCCGCTTCAACGTGCTCCCAAAGATCCGCTGAGTTCCAGAGTGACTTGTCGACGTTGATGCATGGAAGGTAGGAGGGAGGTTGTTTGAAGGTGGTGAACTTTCGTCCGAGTTTCAGATCGACGGACACCTGCGCCACCCGCTCCTCGGTGATTGCAGGATCGAAGCGGAGCTTTCCTTCGTGGAGGTAGGCGAGGATGTCAGGCTTGGACAGCAGCAAATGGCTGGACCTTACTCAGCGTTCCTTCGAACAATGATGAAGTCACAGGCTCGCCGGCGACCTTCGCATTGAAGCGGCTGCCTTCGACGTTTACGATCACCGCGCGAACGAACGTCGAGCCCGCCATCACGGGATCACGTAGGTCGCCAATGTTGACGAACCCAACCCATTCTCCACGCTCAGACAGGATGCGCACGAGTCGTTCGTCCGAGAAGGGGCCTGGTTTGACCTCGCATGGAATCCAGACAATTCGCCCGGCTTCATATCGCATCAATCCCTCCGACAGCTCAGTGTCGCACAACTCCAATCTCAGTTTCATCCTCGATTCGCTGAAAAGCTGGTGATCACGTCGATCCCGGCACCACGCGTTCTACGGAGCGTAGAGTCGTCCGGGCGTTCTCTTCTTCAAAGCGCATCGGCGAACCGCACTTCACCCGTCGCCACATCCACCGAAAAACCGACCCACCCCTCCCCCGATCCCTGCCGCGCTTCACCGAAGACGCAGTCGTCTTCGAGCGATATCTCTCGAAATCCTCCCGAACTGATCGTGTCTGTTTTCCAGAGGCGGCCGCTCGTTCCGAACAGTTCCAGGGTCATGCCGTTGTGGTCGACGAGGAAGAATGTCCTGGGGGCATCCGTCCACACGAAGGCGACGTGCGTACCGACCTGCTCCACGAGGGTGCGCGTCTTCAGGTCGATGATGTAGCCGGCGCCTTTGGCGGAGACGAAGAGGTGCTTGTCGTCGGGCATCATGGAGACCGAACCGACCTTCGTGTGACCGATCTCGAAGCTGCCGATCCACGACGCGTCGCCGAGGCCGATGCGGAGAAAAACGCGTTCGCGTCCGGAGCCGCTCCCTTCCGGCGGGATGGCGATGACCGCTTCGCCCGGCGGTGGAGAGTCGAGGATCTCGGCCGCGGTCAAATGGTGGCGTATTTCGATCGAGGGATCCTGGGACAGAGGAGGCGTGGGACCCGGTACCCGCGGCCGGCGCCTGTGATCGTGGGCCTTCTGGCCGAACCACTGCAACCGCCAGTATCGTTGTGCGGCCTCAGTGCCGGGGCCGTGTTCTTCCGCCAACCGCTCCGCCTCGTCGAGGAACGTCGCGATCGCTTTTCCGACCTCGGGGTCGTTTTCTTCGAGGACCCGGCCGAGGGCCAGAGTGATTCGTTGGAAATCCCTGAGTCCCTGCTCGATCATCTCGTCGCGCTCCGCGGTCCGTTCATAGATTCCGGCGAGCTCCTCGGCGGAATGGAGATTCCTGTAGCGCGGCTGCGATTCCTGTCGTCGCAGTCGCCTGGCAGCGCGGCGGTATTTGCGTCTCATCTTCCCCGTCTGGAACGTGTTCACCGGCGAATCGGGGGCTTGTTCGGCGCGCTGCATCACGTCGAGGACCTCGTGCATGAGCGCCAGGGCACGTTCGGGTGCAGTAAGGTTTTTCATGACCGTCAATGGAACCCGGGCGCGCGCATAGGCGCGCCCGGGTTCACTGCCTCCTTATTTTCAGGCTTTTGGTGCGGTGGACGTTACGGGGACGGGTACCGGCGTCGGAGACGGCGCCTGAGGAGTCTGCGCCGCCTTCTTGCGGCGCGTGAGAGTCTTCAGACGCTTGATCTCCTCCACCTGCGGCACCAGGCCGGCGTTGACCGGGTTCCGTGCGAGCTGCGACCCGAACGAGTACGCCTGGGACGCGATGAACGCGAGCTGCTCACGGCGGACCAGATTTGCCCCTTCGATGCCCTTGAGGAACGAGCGGAGCTCGTCGGTGACGAGGCTCCAGCGGACAGAGTCGCTCTGAAGCTGGAGTACGTCGACGAGCGGCTGGCCTACAGCCTGGGCCACCATGTCCGACGAGCCGATCACACTGATCGACGCGTCGACCACAGGGGCCGGCTGCTTGCGGGCCCGCTGTTTGAGCTGGGTCCGCTGCGCTTTCGAGAGCGGCGTCACCTCGCCGATCTGTGAGCGCAGCGTGCGGATTTGCTCGATGACCGCTTCGGGCGTCAGTTTCGCGGGGTCGGGGGAAGGGGTACCGGGGGTGTTGTTATCGACAGTATTAGCCATGACATTTTCTCCTTACGCGAGCTGTCAGGCCGGAGGTTACGTTCACGACTCGTCGACAAGTGCGAGCGGCCACCGGCTGGAAGTCGCGGCGACGCGCCGATACCTCCGGTTGATGTTTTCCCGAGGCGTGTACACACCTCGAGAGCCCGCGGCAGGAGGAGATAACTCAACTCCCGCGCCGGTACAGGTCTGATGTGCTTTTCCAGCACGCCCGTACCGCCGACAGCCGCCAGAATCTTCATTCTTTCGAACTCTGATTCTGTGGTGCGGAATTATAGCGAGTCGCTTTCCCCTTGTCAAGCGTTAAATTTCCATCGCGGTACCGGGTGGAAGGGTGGTACCCCACCTGGACACCGTGCGTACCCCACTGGGGTAAGGTGTGTACCCCACTGGGGTAAGGTGTGTACCCCACCGGGGTAAGGTGTGTACCCCACTGGGGTAAGGTGCGTACCC
Organism: Thermoanaerobaculia bacterium; assembly: GCA_035482045.1. Lineage (GTDB taxonomy): Bacteria > Acidobacteriota > Thermoanaerobaculia > Gp7-AA8 > Gp7-AA8 > JADGNZ01. The sequence continues at coordinate 2,426 of DATHRD010000099.1, read as the reverse complement.
CACTGGGGTAAGGTGTGTACCCCACTGGGGTAAGGTGCGTACCCCACTGGGATAAGGTGCGTACCCCGCTGGGGTAAGGTGCGTCCCCCACTGGGGTAAGGTGCGTACCCCACTGGGATAAGGTGCGTACCCCGCTGGGGTAAGGTGCGTACCCCACTGGGGTAAGGTGCGTACCCCGCTGGGGTAAGGTGCGTACCCCGCTGGGGTAAGGTGCGTCCCCCACCGGGGTATGCTTCGTACCAAGTTCTTCTGCAGTCGAGGCTTACCGCGGCCGCGATGATGCTTCTAAGCTCAGTGCCCCAGGTTCGGGTTCGATCCGGAAGGCGCCGCCGGCGCTTTCTTCACCTGACCGGGGACCGGGGCCTGCCCTTCCTTGATCGCTTCGAGGGTGTCGGGGTTGGAAAGGTCCAGACTGGCGTTCGTGACCTGGCTGTGGAAGTGCGATTCATACAGCAGCTTGGCCAGGGGTGCGGCATCGACGCCGCCGTGCCCTCCGTGCTCGACGAAGACGACGACAACCATCCGCGGATTGTCCTTCGGCGCGTAGGAAGCGAACCATGCGTGGTCTTTGTACTTGTACGGCAGCCCCTCGGTCTTGACCCAGCCGTGCTGTGCGATGACCTGCACGGTCCCTGTCTTGCCCGAGACGTCCAGGCCCTCGATCCGGGCATTGCCGCCCGTTCCGCCCTCTTCGTTGACGACCTTCCAAAGTCCCAACTTCACGGTTTCGAGCGCTTTCGGCGCGAGAGTGACTTGATGCAGCACCTCGCTCGCCACCTGCAGGCGCTCAACGCTGCCGTCCGGTTTCACTTTCTCGATCATCCGCACGACGTGTGGGCGATAGACCGTTCCCCCGTTGGATATGGCTGCCATCAGGTTGGCCACCTGCAGCGGCGTCACCAGGAGCGGCCCCTGTCCGATGGCGACGGAGATCGTCTCCGAGGGATACCACTTGCGGTGCTGCTTGACGGCCGCCCATTGCGATGACGGAACGAGACCGGGCTTCTCGCCGTCAAGATCGATCCTGGAGACTTCTCCGAACGTCAGCTTGTGTGCATATTCGGCGATCCTGTCGACGCCGAGCCGCGCCCCGACGTTGAAGAAGAACATGTCGCACGACACTTTGAGGGCGTTGGCGACGCTGACGTCGCCATGGCCGTTCTTGTTGTAGCAGCGGAAGCGGCGGCCGAAGAAGACGCCGCTGCCGCTGCAGAAGAACGAGGTCGTCGTATCGATCGACCCTTCCGACAGGCCGGCCATGGCCATGACCGCTTTGAAAACCGACCCGGGCGAGTACAGCCCCTGGATGGCGCGATTCAGTTCGACCTTGAACGGGTTCGAGGCGATGGTCCGCCAGACGTCGGGGCTGAAACGCCGTGAATAGACGTTGGGGTTGAAGGCGGGGGAGGAGACCATCGCCAGGACCTCGCCGTTGCGAGGGTCGAGGGCGACGGCGGAGCCGACGAACTCGTTTTCGATGAAGTACTGCTCGGCGCGCCGCTGCAGGTCGAAGTCGATCGTGAGGTAGACGTTGTCTCCGGCCAGCGGTTCTTTGCGCGCGGGACGGTATTCGGCGAGGCGCCGGCCGTGGCTGTCGTACTCCCAGTATTGAACGCCGTCGTGGCCGCGCAGGTATTCGTCGTAGATGAGCTCCACGCCGCGCTTGCCGAGGAGGTCGCCCGGTTTGAGGTCCTTGCGTACGGCCAGGTCTTTGTCGTTCGCCTCACCGATGAACCCCATGATATGCGCGGCCATGGTTCCGTACGGGTAGTTGCGCCGCTGCACCGGCTCGACGTTCAGCTCAGGAAAGGCCAGCGCCTCGGCCTGGATCGAGGCCACCTGCGGCATCGACAGATCCTCCGCGATCGGGATGGGGTGCGTTTTGGCGATGTTCTTGCCCTTTTCGAAGCGTGCTTCGATCTCCTGCGGCAAGACGCCGAGGACCTGCGCAAGGAAGGCGACGACCTTCTGACGATGCGTGGGATCGGCCTTGAGGATCGGCCGCATGATCATGCGATCGAGGGAGAGCGAGTAGGCCGGCTGATTGTCCGCGAGGATCTTCTGGCCGCTCCGGTCGAGGATCAAGCCGCGTTTGGCAGGCGTGACCAGCTCGCGCAGCGCGTTCGACGCGGAGAGGTTGCGATACTTCTCGGCCTGAACGCCCTGCACGACCCAGAACGAGCCCGCCAGGAAAACGAAGATGATGACGATCGCCCAGAGAAGGGCGTTGATGCGGAAGGTCAGGAACTTCTGATCATCTCTGTAGACGCGCATGTTCTTGTCCTGGTTGGCGGGGGTCGGGAGTCGGGGGTCGGGGGTCGGGGGTCGTAGCGTACGGCTCACCGCATGCATTGATTCGTCTCCGACAACCGACAACCACGAACTCTCTTCGACTCCCGACAACTGACAACCGACAACCGACAACC
>DATHRD010000098.1:0-5804 GCA_035482045.1 Thermoanaerobaculia bacterium | reverse complement strand
CTTCGAGACGATTCCCTGCTTCTCCAGCCGATTCACTTCGCTCTCCGCCATCGATAGATCGCGGCAGAGTATCTCCTCGGTGTGAGCGCCCAGACGCGGCGGTGCGCTTCCGTACTCGATCGGCGTGCGCGAGAACCTGATCGGATTGCCGATCAGCTTCGTGGTGGCCCCGCCGTTGTGCAGGCGCTGCTCTACGACCAGACCTCTGGCGACCACATCCGGGTCTTCGAACACCTCGCTCATCTCGTTGATCGGTCCGGCGGGAATCTTTTCACCGTCGAGCGCGAGCAGCAGTTCAGCCTTGCTCCACGTCCGGATTTTCGAGGTCAGGATGGATAGAAGCTCCGCGCGATTGCGAACTCGGTCCGCGTTGCGCTGGAATTTCGGATCCGACGAGAGTTCCGGGACGCCGAGAATCGTGACGAAACGCGCAAATTGCGCGTCGTTGCCGACCGCCGCGACGATGTGGCCGTCGCGGGTCGCGAAGGCCTGATACGGCACGATGTTCGCGTGAGCGTTGCCGTGACGCTGCGGCTTCTTGCCGGACGCAAGGTAATTCATGCCAGCATTGGCGAGAGTTGCGATCTGCACGTCGAGAAGCGCGAGATCGATGTGCTGGCCCAGTCCGCTCGTCCGCCGTTCGTTGAGGCTGGCGAGGATCGCAACCGTGGCGTAGAGACCGGTGAAGATGTCGGCGACTGCGACACCCACCTTCATCGGCTCGCCGTCCGCCGCGCCGGTGATGCTCATCAGGCCGCCCATTGCCTGCACCAGCAGATCGTAGCCTGGCTTGTGCTTGTAGGGTCCGGTCTGCCCAAATCCGGAGATCGAGCAGTAGATTAGCCGCGGGTTCAGGGCCGAAAGGGCTTCGTAGTCGAGACCCAGGCGCTTCAGCCCGCCGACCTTGAAGTTCTCGACGACGACGTCGCAGGATTTCGCCAGTTCGGTGACGAGATCGCGACCCTCGGGCTTGCTGAAGTCGATCGTGACGGACTTCTTGCCGCGGTTGGCGGCCAGATAATAGGCGGCGAATACGTCGCCGGCGTCCCTTCCGACGACGAAGGGCGGACCCCACCCCCGGGTGTCGTCGCCCTCGCCCGGTCTCTCGATCTTGATCACCACGGCGCCGAGGTCGGCCAGAAGCTGCGTCGCCCAGGGCCCCGCGAGGATGCGGCTGAGGTCGAGAACGCGCAGACCGTCCAGACATGCTTTCATGATCGCCTCAGGAAAAAGCTTGGATGCCGGTGATCGCCCGCCCGAGGATCAGCGCGTGCACGTCGTGGGTGCCTTCGTAGGTGTTCACCGTCTCCAGGTTCTGCGCGTGCCGCATGACCTGAAATTCGCTGGAGATGCCGTTGCCGCCGTGCATGTCGCGAGCGGCGCGGGCGATATCGAGCGCGTTGCCGCAGTTGTTGCGCTTGACCACTGAGATCATCTCAGGGGCCATCTGACCGGAATCCATCAGACGTCCGACTTGTAGCGAAGCCTGTAGACCGAGGGAGATCTCCGTCAGCATGTCGGCAAGCTTTTTCTGGATCAATTGCGTGGCGGCGAGCGGACGGCCGAACTGCTTGCGATCGAGCACGTATTGCCGGGCCCGATGAAAGCAATCCTCGGCGGCGCCCATCGCTCCCCACGAAATCCCGTACCGCGCACGATTGAGGCAACCGAACGGACCCTTGAGGCCGGAGACGTTCGGCAGCAGCGAGCTTTCCGGCACGACCACGCCGTCCATCACGATTTCGCCGGTGATCGATGCGCGCAGCGAGAGCTTGCCCTTGATCTTCGGCGCCGAAAGACCCTTCATCCCCTTCTCCAGGACGAAGCCGCGGATCTGGTTGTCGTGAGCGGCCGACTTCGCCCAGACGACGAAGACGTCGGCGATCGGTGAGTTCGAGATCCACATCTTCGAACCCGTCAGCCGGTAACCGTCGGCGACCTTCTCGGCCCGCGTCTTCATCCCGCCGGGATCCGATCCGGCATCCGGTTCCGTCAGGCCGAAGCAACCGACCCACTCGCCGCTGGCGAGCTTCGGCAGATAGCGTTTGCGCTGCGCGTCGTCGCCGTAGGCGTAGATGGGATACATCACCAACGACGACTGAACGCTGTTCATCGAGCGATAGCCGGAATCGACCCGCTCGATTTCGCGCGCAACGAGCCCGTAGGACACGTATCCCGCGTCCGCGCAGCCGTACTCTTCCGGAAGCGTCACGCCGATCAGGCCGAGAGCGCCCATCTCGCGGAAGATCTCGCGATCGGTCTCCTCGTTCATATAGGCATCGGTCACGCGCGGCAGCAGCTTCTCCCGCGCGTATTCCCGGGCCGTGTCGCGGATCATGCGTTCGTCTTCGGTGAGCTGCTGATCGAGCAGGAACGGGTCGTCCCATGCGAATGCGGGATGATGCGTCGTTGGACGCGGCGCTCGTTCCAATTGGGCCATCTGTCGCTCCGGAATGCCGAGGAGGCGACGGTCGGCGGAATGGCTGGTTATATCAAGAAGTTTCTGATACCATCGATAATTGCAGAAAGGGTATAAATGGGATGAGCACCTCAGGATTGCCAGATCTCACTTCCCGCCAACTCGAGACGGTGTTGGCGCTCGCCGAGTATGGGAGCTTCATCGCTGCCGCCGCTCTGCTCAAGACTTCGCAGCCCGCCGTGACGCGCACGGTGAAGCACGTCGAAGAGGTGCTCGGTGTCAAGCTGTTCGACCGCAGCACCCGGTCCGTCCAGATCACCGCGGCGGGAAAGGAATTCGTGGGTGTGGCGGGCCGCATGCTCAACGACCTGAAGATCACCATCCGCAGCATGCGCGAGCTCGCGGACCAGCGACGTGGCCAGATCATCGTCTCTTCGATCATGTCGGTCGCGAACGGCAAGCTGCCCGGCCTGGTCTCCGAATATCGCCTCGCCTATCCGGGTATCGAACTCCACGTCCGCGACGGAGTCCACGGCACTGTCATCGAGGACGTGCGCAGCGGCGCCGCCGACTTCGGCATAACCTATCTCGATGACCTGCCGGATCCATTCCAATCGACGTTGCTCGGGAAGGAGGAGTTCACGGTGGTGCTTCCGCGCGATCACACCTTGGCCAAGAAGAAAAGCCTCACTCTTACCGACCTGAAGGATGCACCGCTCGTCTCACTTCCGAGCGATTCGAGGACGCGGCGCGTGATCGACAGCGCGGCTTCCTCTCTGGGCTTGACGTTGAACCACGTCGTCACCGTCTCGCAATTCGCGACGATGCTCGGTTTCGTGCGGGCCGGCATCGGCCTGGCGATCGCTCCGCACAGCGGCGTCGCCAGCTTCCTCGGTAAGGAATTGAGCGCCGTGCCGATCAAGGGAAGACCCCTTGCCCGCGAACTCGGCCTCATCACCTTGAAAGAACGCGACCCCTCGCCAGCCGCGTCGGGCCTGATGTCGCTCCTGCGGACGAACTGGAATAAGACGCTTCGGTAGTCTCGGCGGTGCCAACTTATGCAAATTCTGTATCAATCCCGGCTATCAGGATTTCCTTGGCATATAACGGATTGGGCATAGGGTGACTCCGGGTTGAAACAGCCGGAGCGAGATAATGGCACTTGAGACATTGGAACAGGTCGGCGCGGCCGCCATCGAGCGGGTACCGACCAACACGGATCTCATCGAACTTTACTACGAACGCGGATGGTCGGACGGACTTCCCGTCGTCCCGCCCACCCAGGAAAAGATCGACGCGGTCGTGGCTGCGCTCGGCGGCGACCCGCAGTTCGTCGAATGCAAAGTGGCGCCGCGCTGGGGCGCGCTGACCCGCGAGATACTCGCCATTAACATGGTGATGGCCGGCTGCCGTCCCGAGTATGCGCCGATCGTCCGCGCCGCGATGCTGGCGCTCACCGACCGGGCATTCAATCTCAACGGTGTGCAGGCGACCACCCACGTCGCCTCTCCGCTCATCGTCGTCAACGGACCGCTCGCCGCGGAAGTCGGCATGAACGGCGGCCCAAATGCTTTCGGATCGGGAAATCGCGCCAACGCGACCATCGGACGGGCCGTCCGTCTGATCATGCTTAACGTCGGCGGTGGATGGCCGCCCGATTTCGACAAGAGCACGCTCGGGCACCCGGGCAAGTACAGCTACTGCGTCGCAGAGAACGAGCTCGACAGCCCGTTCGCTCCGTACCACGTCGAGCACGGCTACAGCGCGATGGATTCGACCGTGTTCGCGATCGCCGCGGAAGCACCCCACAGCGTGACCGACCATCAGTGCAACGACCCGGAAGGCATCCTCGACACAATGTGCTCGGCGATGAGCACCATCGCCTCGAACTCCGCCGTCCTGGGCGGACACTGCACCGTCGTGCTCGGTCTCGAACATGCGAAGACGATCGCCAAGGCCGGCTGGACCCGCTCCGACATCCGCCATTACCTCTGGATGAATTCGGGCAACGCGTTCCGCCTGATCTCCCGCGACCACCGCTACGGCAAGGTCTATAACCGCAACCTTCCGAAGTGGCTGAAGCGCGATCCCGACACCCGCATCCCGATCGTGCCCTCCGCCGACAACATCCACCTGTTCATCATGGGCGGACACGCCGGACGTTTCTCGGCTTTCATTCCCGGTTGGGGTCACATGAGCACGCCGGTGCTCAAGCCGATCAATTCCGCTGCCGGTCCGGCCGACGACGGATGCGCCGACGGCGCTTGTGCGCTCTAACGAAAGCAGGAGGAACCCGACATGTTGATGAAGGTAACTGACGCGAATTCGGTAACGGTGTTCGACCCGCGTGGCGTCGTGGAATCAGCGAACACGCCGATCGCGGCCCGCCCGAAGAGCCTGGACGGTCTTCGCCTGGCGATCCTCGACAATTCGAAGTGGAACGCCAACAAGGTCCTGAGGGCGTCCACGGCGGCGATCGAGAAGAGCATCAAGTTCGGCAAGGTGAACTACTACGTGAAGGGCTCCTTCTCGAAGGACGCCGAGCCGGCACTGATCGCCGAAATCGCCGCCAACAATGATCTGGTCCTGACCGCGATCGGCGACTGCGGATCCTGCTGCTCCTGCTGCATCCGGGATTCGGTGGCGCTCGAGAAGCTCGGCATCCCCTCCGCGGCGATCATCACCACGGAGTTCGAGAAGGAGACCGTGCTCACCCGGACCGCGATCGGCATGGAAGGCTTGATTCCGGTGGTCATCGACCACCCGGTCAGCAGCATCACCCAGGCGGAAGTCGAATCTCGCGCCGCCCGGGTCGCCGAGATGGCGCCGAACGTCTGGCTCGGCAAGTAGCGCGTCTTTCCTCCCAGACTTGGGCCCCGTCTTGAAGAAGCCGGGGCTCTTCTTTCGCCTGCCGTTCGTCGACTTTTTGCAGCAATAGCGATGCACTGCGGCAGGCCAGAGCAGAATGAACTAGGATCATGACTCGCACAACCGGCAGCTCAGCCTTCCTGTCCCTGCTGAAGGATGAAGGGATTACGCATCTGTTCGGCAATCCAGGGACCACCGAATTGCCGGTCATGCTCGCTCTGATGGACCATCCGGAGTTGACCTACGTGATGGCGATGCAGGAAAGCCTGGTCGTGGCGATGGCCGATGGCTTCAGCCGTGCCTCGGGGAAACTCGTCGCTTGCAATGTTCACGTCGCTCCCGGTCTCGGTAACGCCATGGGTTCGCTCTACAACGCCAGGTTCACCGGCACACCAACGATCCTCGTGTTTTATCGCTCCTCACCGACCGCCGTAGCTCCAGATGACTGCGATTGGTCCCTCGAGATGCCACTCAAAACCGGTTTCCGCCTCTATGAAAAACCGCGAAGTACTGCTGG
>DATHRD010000097.1:0-5655 GCA_035482045.1 Thermoanaerobaculia bacterium | reverse complement strand
TCCATGCTGCGCTTCTCCTTCTGATGCTTGAGGCCGTGACCACGGACCTCGTTTCACCATCAGCCTGAAGCGCAGCACCCAAAATCTTCAGCTATCCACAAGCTGGGCCGGCCGATTACCCCATCTTATGACCCGAAGCGGCCGTCGTTAGCCGACCGACGCTTCTCTCGCACTAATAGCGGCATTGTCATTGCTAAATGTTCTTTTGACATCAGCTTGAGCGCCGTGGCGATACTTAGGCCCCCACGGGCGTTTGCATCGCCATGAGATCAAGGGGAGTCATTGCAAAGGAGAGTTTGTAGCGACCCATGATTGACTCTTCCTGGACACCTAGAAGATTGAGTGCTGTAAAAGAGAACCGGTCCGCGGCCACGCTTTGCACCGCTTCGGGATCGTAACCTGACAACAGAATGATCCAGTCGGCGGTGGCGTCCGATCCGCGGATCTGCTGCTCCGTCGTGGCCGCGCTCGCTCCCGGCGTGTCGGTTATCAGGAGGTGGGCACCGGTCAGCCCCGGTTTCTGTGCCAGATCGCGAAGCGTCGCGACCAGCGCCGTCTTCAGCCCCGTCTCCTCTCCATCTGCGGGAGAAAGACTGATCGTCGCGAGCGAAGTCGCGACCCCGCCCCCGAAGCTGGCGGCGACCCGGCACTGGCTGCGGACCATGTTGCGATGATGAGGCATCATCTTGGTCGACCAGGGGGTCGGCGCATTGAGCCGGTCAAGGTATCCCTTCGAAGTGAGAGTTTCGTACTGCTCCAGTTCGTAAAGAACGAAGAAGCCTTCGGCGTCGCGCGTGCTCGTCCACCGCGACCCCCGCCGAAAGCCGGGAATGCTCATCCGCTCCGGAAAATGTTCGTGCGAATGCCAATCGCCGAACTCCGAGCGCTGCTCGGGCGGGACGTTCCACCACATGGCGACGGCTGCATTACCCAAAAGCGACATGCCCACACCTCGAAGAAAACCGCCTCAAGCGACAGGTATCACCTAATGAAATACAAATCACCAGTTGATTTATATTTCATCTTACGATCATAGTGGCGTCATACAAAGACCGACGGCATGACGGAAGGAGATCTGGATGACTGGAACGATCCTGGTCCTCAACGGACCCAACTTGAACCTGCTCGGCGTCCGCGAACCCGAGATCTACGGACGCGACACGCTCGAAGACATCAAAAAGCGGTGCATCGAGCAGGGCAAGAAGCATGAGCTCGAGGTCGACTTCCGGCAGTCCAATTCGGAGGCAACCCTGATCGACTGGCTGCACGAGGCGCGTGGCACCAAGCTCGGCGTGGCCATCAACCCCGCGGGATTCTCGTTTCATTCGATCGCGCTGCTCGACGCCTTGAAGATGTTCGACGGGCCGAAGGTCGAAGTTCACATCACCAACATCCACAAGCGTGAGCCGATGTATCAGAAGTCGCTGATGTCGCATGGCGTCACCGGCGTGATCGCGGGGCTTGGCGCCACCGGCTACGTGCTTGCGATCGACGCCCTCGCCGACCTGGCGAAGGCCGGCAAAGCCTGATCGCAAATCAATTACCAATAATTCCAATCCGGGAGGAGCAAATGGCTCTCAACAGACGACAATTCGGCGCGACCGCGATCGGATCAGCAGCGGCACTTTGGGCGGCGCCTTCGATAGCACAGGGCAAGAAGACCAGCCTGAAGGTCGGCGGCCAGTTTGCCGACAGCCATCCGTCCTCGAAGGCCATGGAAGAAGCTTGTGCGGAAATCCGCAAGCAATCAGACGGGCGGATCGACATCCAGTTCTTCCCGAGCGCACAGCTCGGCTCGGACGCCGCGATGCTGACGCAGGTGCGCTCTGGCGCGCTCGACATGATGACGGCTTCCGGCATCTCGATGCAGGTCGTCGCGCCGATCGCCGGCATCAGCGGGATGGCGTTCGCGTTCAGCGACTACGCGCACGTTTGGCAGGCGATGGACGGCGACCTCGGCGCCAGCATCCGCGACGGCCTGGACAAAGTGGGCATCTATGCTTTCCCGAGGATTCTCGACAGCGGCTACCGCAACATCACAACCAGCAACCACCCGATCAATTCCGTCGAAGACCTCAAGGGCATGAAGATGCGCGTGCCGCCAAGCCCGGTTTGGGTTTCACTGTTCACCGCGCTCGGCTCGTCCCCGACATCAATCACCATCAACGAGCTCTATTCGGCATTGCAGACCAAGATCGTCGACGGGCAGGAAAATCCGCTCACCATCATCGAGTCCGGAAAATACTTCGAGGTGCAGAAATATTGCTCCATTACCGAGCACATGTGGGACGGTCTGTGGATCATCGCCAACGGCAAGCGGATCAAGTCGCTGCCCGCGGAAGATTTGTCGCTCATCACCAAGGCTTTCGAATCGGCGACGATGAAGCAGCGGACTGAGACCGAGCGCCTCAACATCGACCTCGAAGGTAGCCTCAAGACCAAGGGACTCGTCTTCAATCGTCCGGACAAAGCGCCGTTCCGGGAGGCTCTGACCAAAGCCGGCTTCTATACGGAGTGGAAGCAGAAGTATGGCGACGACGCCTGGGCGGTCCTGGAGAAGTATTCCGGCAAGCTGGCCTGACCCTGGTTGTGACAACGCTAACCGTCGAATCGAGGAGCGGCCGGATGCGAACTGAAAATCTGATCGCGACGCCTTCGAGAGGTCGGCTTCACAATCTGGACCGGGCGATCGGCGTGATGATCGGAGTGCCGACCGCGGCCCTCGTCCTTGTCGAGGTTCTGGCACTGCTTGGCGGTGTGATTTCCCGCTACGCATTCCATCATCCGATCATCTGGACGGACGAACTGGCATCGACGCTGTTCCTCTGGCTCGCGATGCTGGGTTCCGCCATCGCCTTGCATCGCGCCGAGCACATGCGCATGACCGCGGTAGTCGGGATGCTTTCGCCCCCGGCGCGGCGGGCATTGGAAGTCGTCGCGACGGTCGCAGCCCTGACGTTCCTGCTGCTCATCCTTCCTTCGGCCTACGAATTCGCAACCGATGAGATCCCGGTCACGACGCCCGCGATGCAGGTTTCGGACGCCTGGCGTGCCGCGGCATTGCCGGTTGGCTTCGTCATCATGGTGGCGATCGGCCTGATCCGGCTGGCCGAGGCTGGAAACTGGCGCCACATCGCCGGCGCCGTTGCGGCCAGCGCGCTCGTCGTCGCGGGACTTTACCTGTTGCAGCCCATGCTGGAAGACTTCGGCAACCTGAATCTCCTGATCTTCTTCGTCGGCATCGTGGCTTGCCTTGTGTTTGCCGGCGTACCGATCGCATTTGCCTTCGGCCTCGCCACGTTTGGATATCAGGCCCTCACCACGGAGACCCCGATCGTGGTCGTGGTGGGACGGATCGAGGAAGGAATGTCGCATCTGATCCTGCTCTCGGTGCCGCTGTTCGTTTTCCTCGGGCTCCTGATCGAGATGACCGGCATGGCGCGCGCCATGGTCAACTTTCTGGCGAGTCTCCTTGCCCATGTACGCGGCGGCCTCTCCTATGTCCTGATCGGCGCGATGTATCTCGTCTCCGGCATATCCGGCTCAAAAGCGGCGGACATGGCCGCGATCGCGCCGGCGCTCTTCCCCGAGATGCGGGCACGAGGCTCAAAGCCCGGCGAACTGGTCGCCTTGCTGGCTGCGACCGGTGCCCAAACGGAGACGATCCCGCCGAGTCTGGTCCTAATCACGGTGGGCTCCGTGACCGGCGTCTCGATCGCAGCTCTTTTCACCGGCGGTTTGCTGCCCGGCGTGGTGGTCGGCGCGATCCTGTGCGTGGTGGTCTGGCGCCGAAATCGCAGTGAAGACCTTTCGCACGTTACACGGACTTCAGCCCGAGAAATCGGCCGCTCATTCCTCATCGCGTTACCCGCGATCGCGCTGCCGTTCGTCATCCGCGCCGCGGTCATCGAGGGGGTCGCGACCGCAACGGAGGTGTCGACCATCGGCATCGCTTACGCCGCACTCGCCGGCCTTCTGATCTACCGGCAGTTCGACGTGAAGCGCATCTACCCGATGCTGGTCGAGACCGCGGCGCTTTCCGGCGCCATCCTGCTCATCATCGGCGCCGCCACCGGCATGGCCTGGTCACTGACTCAGTCGGGTTTCTCGCGCGACCTCGCCAGGGCCATGACGGGACTTCCGGGCGGCGTGCCGACTTTCCTGCTAGTGTCGATCGCCGCGTTCGTCATTCTCGGCAGCGTACTCGAAGGAATCCCGGCGATTGTGCTGTTCGGCCCGCTTCTGTTTCCGATCGCCAGGCAGGTCGGCGTGCATGAGGTCCACTATGCGATGGTCATTATTCTGGCGATGGGTGTCGGCCTGTTCGCGCCGCCGTTCGGCGTCGGCTACTACGCAGCTTGCGCGATCAGCCGAGTCCACCCGGACGAAGGGCTGAGGCCGATCGCGGGTTACATGGTGGCGCTCCTCATCGGGCTTTTGCTGGTGGCGTTTGTGCCCTGGATTTCAATCGGGTTTTTGTGAGCGGAGTCCGATGACTTTTTCCGACGACCGCAGGTGGGACGGCGAGACCGACCTTCTGATCGTCGGCGCCGGGCGGATTGAGCCGTGCGAGAGAAGGTTCAAACGTGTTAGATTGCCACCGATGAGAGGCCAGACGTGCTGATGAAAAGCCAGACCACAGAGACGATCGGAGAATCGGCATATCGCCGGATACGCTCCGACATCATTTTCGGCGTTCTGGCTCCGGGCCAGAAGCTGAGACTCGAGCGCGTCAGCGAAAGCTACGGCATGTCCATCCCGACCTTGCGCGAGCTCCTGAACCGGATGTGCGCGGAAAGTCTTATCGTGGCCGAGGGCCAGCGCGGATTCGAAGTCGCACCGGTGTCGGCCGCGGATTTCCGGCAGGTCGCCGAGCTGCGCCTGCTGCTCGAAAACCACGCGCTTGAGCAATCCTTTTCCGCGGGCGATCTCGATTGGGAAGGCCGGGTGGTTTCGGCCCACCATAAACTGGGCGTCATGGAGAAGCGCATGCTGGCGGGGCAGCGTCAGGACCAGGAACTATGGAAGCAGTGCGACTGGGACTTCCACCATTCCCTGATCTCGGCGTGTGGGTCCGACGTGCTGCTCGCCGCGCACGCGGCCGCCTACGATCGCTATCTCCGCTATCAGATGATCGCCGTCGTATTCCGCGGAGAGATCGCCGCCCGTGAACATCAGGCACTGCTGGAGACGGCGCTCGCCCGCGACTGGAAGCGCGCGCAGTCGATCATGGTGTCGCATATCCGTGGGTGCGTCGAACATGCGCTGAAGGAAGACACCACAGGCCTTTTCGGAAGTTCCGCCGAAAAGCAGCACTCCACTGCGAAAGGTATATCGCATCAGCCTGGTCGTAAGTCCAAAAGACCATCCGCTAAGGCGGCCACCTCGGCGATCGGTAGAGCTAAGCTGGCATAAAGGCGCTCGGCTGCCTAACCCGCCAACCGTTCGGGTAATGAGCGGTTATGGAACGACCGCTGACCGACCACGACCGCTATTTTTTGGTCGTGGAGCTGCTGGCGGCGCCCCGCACCATTAGCGCGATCTGCCGGCCGACATCGTCGACGCTCAAGCGACCGCCCGCGGAATACCAGAACACGGTCCAGTTCATGGCACCAAGGATCGACAGCCGGAACGCATGCCGGTCGCAATCGGCGC
>DATHRD010000096.1:0-180840 GCA_035482045.1 Thermoanaerobaculia bacterium | reverse complement strand
TGCCCCCTCTGGTCTTCCCGAACCGGTACTCGAAATGCTTCGGGCGGAATCCGGTGACTGCGAGGTCGGCAAGATCGTTGGCCACGAACTCGCGGAGGATGCGCTTGGTGGCGGCCCGCTCGATCTCGCGCATGGTCGGGTTGAACGGCGGGATGTCGCGTGCGAGGTTGGCGAAGGCATCGTCGACGAGGGTGTCGATCCGCTCGCCGATCGCGGCATCGAGTTGTGGCAGCGCCGCCGTAGCACGGTTGAAGTCGTCGTCATCCATGCCCCGATAGAGACGTTCCAGGATGGCGTGATCGAGCTTGCCCTTGTCACGGGCATTGAGTTGCAACTCGTGCTCGGGGTCATCGATGTCGCGAACGCCGAGGATGTGCTTGAAGAAGAACTTCTGCGGACACTCGCCGAAGTCTTCGAGCTGCGTCGGCGAGACGGATGTGAGCGCGTTGGCGAGCCTGGCACGCAGTACCTCATCGTCGCGCTCTGCGAAGAGATAGCCGTCGAAGACGGATTGGGTTCCGGCTTTCGCGAGGAGTTGCATCTGGCGGAGCGCTGGCGTCCCGCCGGCTGGCTCGGCGGCGCCTGCCCTGAGCGAAGCCGAAGGGTCTCGCCGCCGAACGAACGCTGCCCCGAAATTCTTCAACAGCTCCGTTTTCCGCTCCGGCTGCCGCGCGATCACAAAGCTCTTCAGCAACGGCGACGGGCGCAGGGTCTTTCCGAAGCCGTCGCCGCCGGCGAATGAGAAATGAACCGTCTGCGCGCCATCGAGGAGAAGCTGAAACAGCATCCGTTCCTCGTCGCGGCCGTCGCCGATCTCGCGCACGCCCAGCGTGCGGCGGTCGTGATCCGGAAGGAGCGGATCGTCGAGGCGCCGCTGCGGGAAGAGGTCGTCCTGCATCCGGACGGCGAGGAGATAGGTAAAGGATCTGCCGCGGAAGCGCATGACGTCGGAACAGAAGATGGTGGGGAGTGGGGAGTGGGGGGTGGGAGATGGAAGAGTTTCGTTGCCGAGGGCGTCGATGATCGTGGCGGCGTCGAAGCGGACGTTCCACTTGCTCGTCCGACGAAAGGTCGCCGCGACTTTGTCGATGGCCTCGACGGCAGCAAGATCGAGCTGGGTCTCGATCCGGAGACGAGCGACGGCCGTTGTCAGGAACGTTGCCGCCTCCTCGCCAGTTTGCGTCGCCTCGGGCGCAAGCGATTCGACCTCGGCGACGACAGCGAGATACGCCGCGACGGCGGAATTGCGGGCCAGAGCTTTCAGCTCCTCGCTCGTGCCACCGGCGATGCCGGCACGGCGCGTAGCCAGTTCGATCTCGTCGATGTTGACCGGCCGCTTCGGCTCGAAGCCGTCCCGGACTAGCTCGATGACCTCGCCGCGCGGGAAACCATCTTCGCGCAGTCGGAGCAGCGTGGTGATGGCGCGCCCGAGGCGATGCGCGGCCAGCGGTGTCTCCTCGCCGGTCGAGAGCGTGAAGCCTTCCGCGGCTGCGAAGCGGTTGAGCAGGGCGATGTCGTACGGTTCGAGAGTGCGAGCCACGATGCCGATGTCGCCGGCGGCCACGCCCGATCGCAGCAACGCAGCGACCTGGCGGCAGGTCTCGCGAAGCTCGACGGTCCGGGTGTCGTATTGGACCACGTCCCAGGCGGGTTGCTGGGTTGCCGGGTTGCTGGGTTGCTCGGTGGCGAAGCTGCTGATGAACGGTTCCGCGAATCGGTAGGTATCGCCCTCGGCGGCCGGGACGTAGACGGCATCCAACGTCTCCGTATGGCGCAGCGCTTCGATGACCCGGCGTTGCGCGCCGGTCATGTCGTAGAAGCCGGCCACGATCTGCGGCGCGATGGTGACCCGGCCGCTCTCGAGGACGGCTGCGGCGCGGCGCAGGAGGTCGGCGGGATCGATGGCGCCGAGCTGCGCGATCAGACGCTCGTAGTCGCGCCAGGCGCGAATGACGAGCCTCGTGCGCGAAGGGTTGCGCAGGCGCGTGTCGCGCGTGCGCGATTCGAATTCCGCCAGCGTGAAGCCGCCGTCGCGCACGTCCCGCCACGAACGGTCGATCATCGCCGCGATCCCTCGGCTCTCCATCATCGGATCGTCGATGTTCCGGACGGCGGTGAGCATGGCCAGCCGCCTCTCAGCATCGCCCGCGACGCGCGGATACTCGCCAGCCGCGTTGACGACGCGCCGGGCAAACGTCTCGGTCGTCTCCAGCCGCAATCCAGCAACGCCGTTCGGCTTCCGCCGCAGTACCTCGGTGGCGATGGCGTTGGCGACCCCACTCGATGCGACGAGGGTCTCGGTCCCGTCACGAGCAGTAAGCCGCCCGGCTACCTCGGCGGCGATGTCGCGGTAGTGAGCGAAGTGGAGGAGGGAGTCGGATGAAGGTTCAATGTTCAATTAGGCCAGCGCGCGAGCCGTCGCGCTCTTTGATTTTACTACCTCGCTCCAGCTTCCGATTGATCCGCAGATGACGCAGATGAACGCAGATTAGAGACTGTCTTGTCTGCGCACATCTGCGTCATCTGCGGATGGCCTTTCGTAATGGGATTCCAGACTCTGTTTACTCTCCCTCGTTCGGATCCACCACCGCCGCCGCAGTCAGCTCCGCTGATGCCGCGGCATACACCGGAAGATCAGACGGCGCGGTGCTCACGTACTTCGCCACGATCTCCTTCGTGCCGAACACGCCCAGCTTCTCCATCAGGAACTCGAACTTGGCTTCCAGTTCGCCGATGATCGGGCCTTTGTGGGCGTCGTCCATTTCCCACATTCTTCGTTTGAACGGTCCGAGCGCTTTCTTACGCGAGGTGTAGACGAATTGCTCGTCGGTCTGGCCGGGCTTCCGTTCATCGAGGCAGTTTTCGAAGCAGAAGTTACGGATTCCGTCCTTGATCTCCTGAGGGAGCGTCGGAGCGTCGAGGATCATGTTCTGGAATCCGGTGGCGAGATGAATCTCCACCGCTTCGGCCTCCGGGAACTTGTTGAAGACCGACTCCGGCAGCGTCGAGGCGCCGTGCTGCACGGCGCCGGCCATGCCGTACTCCTTCCGGCAGATGTGCGTCGTCTCGCGCAGGACGTCGAAGTCGATCTTGGCCTGCGCGATCGTGCCGTCAGCGAGCGGCACTCCTCCGTGTGAGGTTCCGGTCTGCACGGAGATCTTACTGATGCCGGTGATGTTGCCGAGGAGCCGCTTCAGGCCGTCCGCGTAGGCGCGGACCTCCTCGGGATGTGTGTTGTACTTGCCGACTTCGCCGATCTCGCCGCCGACCGAGACCGTGATGCCGCCTGGCTCCCGCTCGCGGATGTACTTCGTCAGGTGAGCGGTCCCTTCGTAATTCGCACGCTGCTGTTCGTCGCGCGTGGGGAAGTCGAGGTCGACGAGCGTCGAGGTGTCGATGTCGATGTTGTAGAACTCGGCGGCCAGCGCCTCGTCGATCAGCGACTCGAGCGCTTTCATCTCCGCGACCCGCCCTTCCTCGGTCGCCCACTTCTTCGCGCTGGCCTGGAAGTGATCGCCCTGGATGAAGACAGGTCCCTGGAACCCCTCGCGCAGCGCGGCAGCGAGGACGCAGGCGGCGTACTCGCCCGGCCGCTGCTCGGTATAGCCGATCTCGGACCGTGCGATCTCGAAGATGAAGGCGCCGACGTCGTGGCGCATGGCAACGCGAAAGAGAGCGCGCGTGGCGTCGTAGGTCAGCGCGCGGATGTTGAATGCGGGAACGGTGAACAGGCGCGCGGACTCGCCGCGTCCGAAGGCCATGTACAGCGGATAGATCGACGACGAGACCGCACCTCGGCGCCGCGCTTCCATATGAATCGTCTTTCGCGCGCCGGCTTTCGCGTCCCCGTCGCCGAAGACCCCGGTGTGAACGAGCTGGTCGACGTTGATGTCGGTCATCGGGATCGCCTCCGGCGCGACACTTTAGTGCTTAAGGAGCCTGCGGGGTAGCAAGGATTTGATGAAGAAGGTGGCCGAGCGTTGGGCAGCCAACGCTGCCGGCCGTGCCGGCTTAGGCGGACTGTTCAGCGGGTACGAATGAGCGGAGCTGTGCGATCAGCGCAGGGACGTCGAACGGCTTGAGGAGCGCGCCATCGGCGCCCAGGCTGGCCAGCTCTGCTGACGACACGGCTTGGCCGCTGACGACAAGGATCGGCAAGTGGTCGAGGCCGGGCTCTTTTCGCAGCGCGCGAATGAGATCATCGCCGGTCATCCCCGGCATGTTTCGGTCGAGGAGCACGGCCGATGGACGGCGGGCACGCGCCTCGGCCAAGGCCTGGCCGCCGCTCTCCGCCGTCACGGCTTCGAAGCCGAACTCCCGCAGCAGAGTGCGCATCAGCAGGAGAATGGGTGGGTCATCGTCGACGACGAGGATGATAGGCTTTGAGGCCATCGTGAGCGTCTCAGTGTAAGGGATGTCGTTCCGCGTAACAACGCGTCACGGACGTTGCACGAGACGAAAGCCATGCCGATCCGCCATGACCGCAAAGTCTCCATTCTCGACGTGATGGGTCCGGTCATGGTGGGTCCTTCCAGTTCCCATACCGCCGGCACGGCGCGCCTCGGCCGCGTGGCTCGCGAGATCCTCGATGAAGATCCCGTCGAAGTCCATTTCTTCCTGCACCCGCCGCTCGCGACGACGTACCGCGGCCATGGGTCGGACTTCGCTCTGGTCGGGGGAGCCATCGGCCTCAACGTCGATGACCCGCGAATCCCGGAAGCCATCCGCATCGCCGAGCAGATGGGCGTCGACATCACCTTCTCCGAGGAAGACCTCGGCGATGTACACCCGAACACCGTGCGCATCGAGATCCGCGGCAGGGCGCGCGAGGCGGAGATCAGCGGCTCGTCGATCGGCGGCGGAGTCATCGAAGTCTTCAAGATCAACGGCTTCCAGACCCGCTTCAAGGGCGACTCGCCGACGCTGCTCCTCTTCTACCGCGACCGTCCGGGGATGATCTCGGAAGTGACGAAGATCATCGCCGAGGAGGGGATCAACATCGCCTCGTTGTCGTGCTCGAGGAAACAGCGCGGCAAGGACGCCTTCATGCAGATCGACGTCGACTCGCCGTTATCGAACGCGGCGCTGGAGCGCATTCGCACGGCGCCGGATGTGGAAGAGGCGAGGTACCTCGATCGGATCCCGTAGGCGACAGCTCTGCTTGTATGCGGTGCCTGCAATGCCTATGATCGCTGCATGCAATACACGTTACGAGGAATTCCGGAGGAGATCGATGCTGCACTGCGCGAACGTGCCCGCGCCGCAGGCAAGAGTCTGAACGAGGTGGCGATCGAAGCGCTAGCGGAGGGCGCCGGTGTCACCAAGGCTCCTCGGCAGCGGAGGAATCTTGATGACATTGCGGGGACTTGGAAAGCCGACAAGGCGTTCGACGAAGCCATCGCCGATCAGGATCAAATCGATGAGGACCTCTGGAAGTGAGAGTTGCTCTCGACACGAACCGATATGTCGATCTTTGTAACGGTGTCAGTGAAACCAAGGCCATCCTCGCTCAAGCCGAGATCATCATCCTTCCCTTCATTGTTCTTGCTGAGTTGCGGGCAGGGTTCGCACACGGAACCCGCCAAGAAGATAACGAACGGGTGTTGCGACGCTTCATGATGAAGGACGGGGTGAAGTCTCTCTTTGCCGATGATCAGACGACCCATCACTATGGTGTCCTGTATCACCAACTCCGGAGACAGGGAACCCCGATTCCGACGAACGATATGTGGATTGCGGCATTGGTGCTGCAGCACAACCTGGTTCTTCACGCGCGGGACCGCCATTTTGATCGCTTCCCTCAACTCGCCCGTTTGTAACGGCTGACGCTATGCCTGGGCCTAGCGTGGCGACGGCAGGCTCACCAGAACTGAGGTGATGATGAGCACGATCGTCGCGGCGATGACCTCGGCGGTAGCCGAGCGGCGAAGGACGGCCGCGGCGGATTCCGTGCCGAGGAGCGGGCGCTGACGGCGCCAGTTCCATGCGCCGAGAGCGACCACGATCAGGACGACGCAGAGCTTTGCAATCAGGGTCCCACCGTAGGCGGTCGTCCAGAGGGCGTCGATTCG
This sequence comes from Thermoanaerobaculia bacterium, assembly GCA_035482045.1. Classification (GTDB taxonomy): domain Bacteria; phylum Acidobacteriota; class Thermoanaerobaculia; order Gp7-AA8; family Gp7-AA8; genus JADGNZ01. Next base: position 174,769 of record DATHRD010000096.1, on the reverse strand, counting down.
TTTCAGGTGTTTCCATGCCGTGATCAGGCCGGTGGATCCCAGAATGGCGAAGGCGGTGAGCGCGAGCGGCGAGAAGCGGTGGACCATGTTCGCGGAGATCGAACCGCGACGGATCGGCGGGAGATCGCTGTGCAGCACCGTCGTGAATCCGGCCATCAGAACCACGAAGAGGGTGCCGATCCAAAGGCCGCCGGCGAGTCGGTGAATGGGGTTCACCGCGCGGGACCACTGTCCGTAAAAGAGGTTTGTCAACGGTCCGATGATGACGCCCGCGGCCGCGAGCGCCCATCCCAGGCGCGCGTTTGCGAGCGCGAGAGCGAACCCGATGACCACCAGAGCGATGCAGAGCGACTCGATCAACGTGGCGCCGCTGCCGATGATCGCGCCGGCGATCGACTTATGACCTCGCGCCGCCGCCTGCGGGAGGTCGAGCGTCAGATACATGACCAAGGTCACGAGAGCGCCGATGAATCCGAGCACAGCCGCGCGATGTGCGGCGCGCCGGGCGATGGCAATCTCTTCCGCGGCATCCGCGCGGAGCACGACGTAGCGGAAGCCGATCGCGCCGATGGCGAGAAAGGACGCCAGGAAGCTGGTCAGGTTCGTGAGCGCTTCGGAGATCTTGAAGTCCATGCCCTGGCTGAAGCGTATCCCATGCCGGAGTATTCGTGAGGCTCGATTCGTTACTGTGCGCCATGATCGAAAGCTTTTCCCACCTCCAACAAGTCGCTCTCGAACGCGACCTTGCCGACGTCTTTCTGGAGAGCGACGAGCAGGAGCACGCCGTCCCCGGCGATCAGATCCTCGAAGCACTGCGGAGGCGGCGTGCCGTGATGCGCGATTGCGTCGAGCGCGGCAAGGGCGGCGGCACGTCGATGGGGAAGCTGGTCGGCAACGAAGCCAAGCTCCTCAACGATGCCTTCCTGGCCGGGCGCACGTTCCTCGATCCGCTGACGGTCAAGGCGGAGATCTATGCGCTCTCGGTGATGGGAGAGAACTCCCGGATGGGCGTCATCGTCGCCGCGCCGACGGCTGGGGCAGGCGGGGTCGTCCCCGGCATGCTCCTGGCGCTGGAAGAGGAGCGCCACATCGATCCGGAGACGACGGTTCGCGCCCTTGTGGTGGCGGGAGGCGTCGGCTCGATCATCGCTCTGTCCGCGAACATTTCCGGCGCGGCCGGCGGTTGCCAGAACGAGGTCGGAGTGGCCGCGGCGATGGGAGCCGCTGCCGTCGCCTACATGATGGGCGGCACGGCGCGGCATTCGATCCACGCCGCCGCGATCGCGTTGAAGAACACGCTCGGCCTGGTTTGCGATCCGGTGGGCGGCCTGGTCGAGGTTCCGTGCGTCAAGCGCAACGCCCTCTTCGCCGTACACGGACTCACTGCCGCGCAACTGGCCCTGGCCGGCGTCGAGTCGGTCATCCCGATGGATGAGATCGTTGAGGCGATGGTCCGCATCGGCCGCGCCCTGCCACGCGGATTGCGCGAGACCGCCGAGGGGGGACTTGCCACGACCCTCACCGGCTGCACGATCGGCGACCGCCTCAAGAACGAGGCGAACGAGCGCCGCGCGGAGCGGGCGGCGGAGAGGGAGCGGGCGGCGCAGGAGAGGAAGGAGTCGGTGCGGTAGGCGGTTGCGCGGTAGCGAGGTGTCGCGGTAGCGCGGTCTCGCGGCGGTAGATTAGTAGATTAGTAGATTGGACGTGGGCGCTCGCGACCTTTTCTAATCCACGAATCCACCAATCTACTAATCCACCGATCTACCACCGCGAGACCGCGCTACCGCGACACCTGCTACGCTACGCGCCAATGTCCACCGTCGCACCTCCGCAGGAGCCATCCGAGCGGCTCATGGCGCTCGATGTGTTTCGCGGCATCACCATCGCCGGGATGCTGCTGGTCAACAATCCCGGGAGTTGGGGGGCGATCTATCCGCCGCTGGAGCATGCGTCGTGGAACGGGTGGACGCCGACCGATCTCATTTTCCCCTTTTTCCTCTTCATCGTCGGCGTGACGACGCATCTCTCACTCAGCAAGCGAGACCCGACTACCGTGACCGCGAAGATCATCCAGCGCGGGTTGTTGATCGTGCTGGCTGGCGTGTTGCTGAACGCCTTCCCCTTCTTCTGGTGGGGAAAGATGGCGGGGATTCCCGATCCGACATTCTTTCAGCGCGTCGTCTGGCGTGCGCAGCATCTTCGATTCATGGGGGTGTTGCAGCGGATCGGAATCGCCTACATCGGCGCGGCGCTGCTGACCCTGCGCACCTCGCGCAGGCAACAGATAGCCATCGTCATCGCCCTGCTCCTCGGCTACTGGTTCGTGATGACGCTCGTCCCCGTCCCCGGCACCGGTACGATCGGCTACTTCCTGCTCGACCAGCCCGGAAACACGCTGGCCGCCTGGTCGGACCGCCTGATCCTGGGCACCAATCACATCTGGGTATCGACGAAGACCTGGGATCCGGAGGGACCGCTTTCGACGCTGCCGGCGATCGCTACCGCCATGCTCGGCATCTTTGCCGGCCGATGGCTGACGGACAAACAGCGGCCGCTGCTCGAGAGAATCACCGGCCTCTACGGCGTAGGCTGCCTGGGTATGGTCGGGGGAGAGCTTTGGAGCTGGGTCTTTCCGATCAACAAGAACCTCTGGACGTCCAGCTACGTCGTTTTCACTGCCGGGTTCGCCTGTGTCGTCCTGGCCACGTGCCTCTGGATTCTCGACGTACACCAGATTCGAGGATGGGCGAAGCCGTTCGTCATCTACGGCGTCAACCCGCTCGTGGCCTTCGTTGGTTCCGGTGTCATGGCCCGCTGTATCGACTCGCTATTCAAGATCACCGTGGACGGGACGAAGGTCTCTCTCCATCAGGCCAGTTTCGACGCCTTCTTCGCCCCGTACTTCTCCCCGGATAAGTTCGCTTCGCTCCTGTGGGGTCTCGCCTTCGTCGGGCTCTGGCTGGCCATTCTCTGGGTGCTCCATCTCCGTAACATCGTTGTGAAGTTGTAAACGGAAGCCCCTCTTTCGGGTCGAATCGGGTATTAATCAAGTGTTTACTTGAGAAACTCGATTTCAGGGGAGAAGATTTGATGCGGAGAGCGATTTTCACTGTCGTCGCCATGTTATTTGTGGCCGTCGGCGCGGTTGCCCAGGATCAGGATCATCCGGTGGTGATGACGCAGGAAGAGCACCTGGCTCATCTGCGTCAGTTCCTCGCCGCCATGTCGTCGCACGGACCGGCCATTCCGCAGCCAACCACGTTCAACGCCGAGTCGGCCAAGAGCTTTACGGTCACCGCCCGGAGTTTCTCGTTCACCATCGCGCCGCAGCAATTCAGCGTGAACCAGGGCGACGCCGTCACCATCACGCTCGAGGTCCCCGCGGCCGACCCGTCGAGCATCGGGCACGGCATCCTGATGGAGACGTACATCGAAAACGGCGTGGATTGCCCACGCGGCGGCACCAAGACCATCCAATTCACCGCCACGACCGCCGGCAGTTTCCAGTTCGTTTGCGACGTCCCGGACTGCGGTAGCGGGCATAGCCTGATGAGTGGCGTCTTCACCGTGGTCAAGGCCACGACTCCCGCTCCGACCGTCAGCGGAATTGCGCCCACCACCGGCAGTCAGAGCGGCGGCACCGTCGTGACGATCACCGGCACAGGCTTCCTCTCGGGGGCAACGGTCAAATTCGGCGGGACGCCGGCGACGAGCGTCACTGTCGAAAGCTCGACCTCCATCAATGCCACGGCGCCCGCACACGCGCCCGGAAAGGTCGACGTCGTCGTGACGAACAGCGACAACCAGTCCGCAACGCTGACCCAGGCCTTTACCTACGCGCTCCCCGCGCCGACGATCACAAGCATCAATCCGTCGACCGGTCCAACCTCCGGAGGGACGCCGGTCACGATCACCGGCACGAACTTCCAGAGCGGCGCGACGGTGACGATCGACGCGCTGGCGGCGACGGATGTGACGGTGGTCAGCTCCACCTCGATCACGGCGTTGACACCACTCGGTCCGACTTCTGAAGAATTGGCCGCGGATGTCGTCGTGACGAATCCCGATTCCACAAAGGCGACCGCCAGTGGCGCCTTCACGTACTTCCCGCCCCCTCTGGCGGTCGTGAGCGTCACGCCGAACGAGGGCTTGCCGACCGGCGCGACGGGCGCCGCACCGGTGACCGTGACGATCTTCGGAGCCGGCTTCACGGCTGCGGTCGTCTCAAGCGTCACCGTGGGCGGTATCGCGGCGACGAATGTCCAGATCGTCGATCCGGTGACGATCCGCGCGACCATCCCCACCCAACCTGCCGGCACGGCCGACGTCGTCGTCACTGTCGGCAGCACGACCGTAACGCTGAAGAGAGGATTCTCCTGGCAGAACGCACCGCCGAAGCATCGCGCGGTCAGACACTGATCCTCAATACAGCAGGTACTTCGCTCGTCGCGCCTCGAAGGCAGCTTCGCCTTCGCGCCACATGGCCACGATCTCGGACAGCGGCTTGTCCGCACGAATGGCCTCGATCGTGGCCGGGTCGCGAAGCAGCGCTTCCACTTTGTCGAGCGGGAGCTCCGACGGATAGAGCCGGTGCAGTGCAAGGGCGATGGCCACGCCCATCGCCACCGGCCGCAGCGCGTTGCGGTCGGTGACGAAAAGACGCACGCCGCCGCAGCGCTGTTTCGCGAAGTTGCTCGATGTTGGCGTGAACTCGGCCGCCTCGAAGCGGACCCCGGGAAGCGACATCGCTGTCAGCGCGCCCGCCAGTGCCGCGCCGTCCACATACGGCGCGCCGACCAGCTCGAAGGGCGTCTCCGTTCCACGGCCGACCGACACCGCGAACTCGACGATGCCGACGCCCGGATAGAGCGTGGCCTCGGTGAGGCTGCGCATGTTCGGCGACGGGTTGATCCACGGCAGGCCTGCCTGATCCATCCACAGGTCGCGACGCCAGTGCTGCAGCGGGACGACGGTCAGGTCGGCGCCGATGTGCCGCTCGTCGTTGAACATCCGCGCCAGCTCGCCGGCAGTCATCCCATGGCGGATCGGCAACGAGTGCCAGGCAGTCAGCGGGGCGCCTCCGGTCTCGCCGGCAGGTTTTGCGTTCACATCCGCCGAAGCCAGCAGCGGTCCCTCGACCGAAACGCCGCCGATCGGATTGACGCGGTCGAGGACGATGAACTTGATGTGCGCCGCGGCCGCCGCCTCTATGGCCAGCCCCATCGTGGCCATGTAGGTGTAGAAGCGCGTGCCGACGTCCTGAATATCGAACACGAGCGCATCGAGTCCCGCGAGCTGCTCAGGCTTCGGCTTGCGCGTGTCGGCGTAGAGGCTGTAGACGGGAAGGCCGCTCACGGGGTCGATTGAGTCGTTGATCTTCGCATCCACGGTTCCTCGGATGCCGTGTTCGGGCGAGAAGAGAGCGACCAGCGTGACATCCGGCGCGCTGCGGATGGCGTCGATGGTCGGATTCCACGACCGGTCGATGCCTGTGTGGTTCGTGATCAGGCCGACGCGCATCTCTCGCAGCGGCGCGTATCGCTCCGCTTCGAGGTGGTCGATCCCATTGTTCGTGTCGGCGCCGCCGAACGTGAACCGAACCTGACCGCCTGACCGGACGGGCATCGCGTCCGCCGGTGTCTCGCGCGGTACACGCGCTGCCTCGGCCGCGAGCGTGCCGAGGGCCACTTGCAACCGGAGCACGTCACCGGAACCGTTGGGATGAACGCGGTTGGAAAGGAAGACGAAGAACGTTTTCGAGAACGGATCGATCCAGAGCATGCCGCCTGTGAAGCCGGTGTGGCCGAACGATCCGAGCGGAAAGATCATGCCCCGAGGACGGCTGAAAGATGAGTCGAGATCGAAGCCGCCCGCCCGCCGCACCGCGACGTTCTGCGGCGATAGGACGCCCGTCATCCTGCTGACCGTTTCCGTAGCGAGGATGGGCGACCCGCCCCGAAGGAGCACGCGGCAGTAGATGCTGAGGTCGTGAACGGTCGTGAAAAGGCCGGCATGTCCGGCAACGCCACCCATCCGGCGTGAGGTGGGGTCGTGTACGACGCCGCGCAACATACCTTCGGGCGTCTGCTCGGTGGGCGCGATGTGCTCCTCATGCCGCCGGCGGGCCGCCGACGGTCCAGCCGGCGAGCCGCCGGCGCTACGAAACGCCGTATCGTGCATACCTAACGGTTCAAAGATCTCCTTCTTTGCGAAGACGTCAAGCGGCTCTCCCGAGACCCGTCTCACGATCTCCCCGAGCAATTCGAAGTTGATGTCGCTATACCGGAACGTGTATCCCGGCCGTTGCCTCGGCTCCTCGGCGATAGCCATGCGGATGGCGGTGTCGTATCCGCTCCATGCCGGCGAAAGATCGAGATCGGGACGCAGCCCGGAGGTGTGTGTGAGGAGATGCCGGATCGTGATCTCGTCGCGCCAGCCTCCGCGAAACTCGGGGATGTAGCGGCTTACCGGCGCGTCGATCTCGATCTTTCCTCGCTCGATGAGAAGCCAGACGGACGGCGTCGTGGCCACGACTTTCGTGAGCGAGGCGGCGTCGAAGATCGTGTCGGCCGTCATCGCTTCGACAGCGGGGACGAGCGCGCGGTTGCCGTAGGCCTTCTCGTAGACCGAGCCGGCGCGCTCCAGGCGGAAGACACCGCCGGGAAGTTTGTGCTCGGCGATGGCGGTCTCGATCGTCCGGTCGATCTCGTGGAGTCTGTCGGTGTCGAACGTCTGGGAGGTTTGCATCGTGGTGCAACCGAAAAAGAGGACGAAAAGCGCCCCTATGCTAAGTCGTCGCATGTTCTCGCTCCGGAATGAGCGCGCCGACGGCGAATGTCGTCAGCGAGCCGATGACGGTGTACCACGGCCACGCCACCGTCGTGCCAAGACGGACGGCGATGATGACTGCCAGCCCGGCGCTCATGCCGACCAGCGCGGCGCGAGGACCGCCGCGTTTCGCCGTGCCGAGAAGGAACACGCCGAGGATCGGGCCGTTGATGAAGGAGGCCACCGAGAGCGCGGTATCGACCGCCGATCGCGTCTGTCCCCGTAGCGAAAGAGCCACGCCGATCTGCGCGACGCCGGCGGCGATGGTCAGCAGGCGCGAGACCCGCAGGTAGTGCTCGTCGCTTCGGTCTCTTATCAGCGGCTGATAGAGATCGGACAGCGCGGTAGCGGCGATCGAATTCACCGATGGCGATGTCGCCGCCGCGAGCACCGCCGCGACGAGCAGCCCGGCCAGACCGATGGGCATGTGATGAATGATGAAGTCCGGGAAGACCTCGTCAGGCGAGTGGAATGGCGCGGCCGCAGCGCCCATGGCGTAGGTGGCCAGCTTCGCCGGCTGGTAGTAGGCGAAGAGCAGCACGCCGATGAAGAGGAATCCGATGAACTGCACGAGGATGACCAGGCCCGAGACGAGGAGGGCAAGCTGTGCCTTGCGCGCGCTCGTCGTACAGAGGTACCGCTGCACCATGTACTGGTCGGTTCCATGCGTCGACATATTCAGGAACGCGCCGCCGATCACGCCAGCCCAGAAGGCGTATGGCCGCGAGAAGTCGAACGCGAAGTCGAATACGCGGAACTTCGAGGCCGCGCGGCCGGCTGCGACCGCCCCGGCCAGTCCACCATGGATCGAGCCGGCGAGAATGACGACGGCGGCGATCGCTCCGATGATGTAGACGCCGACGTGCAGGATCTCGGTCCACACCACCGCCTCCATTCCGCCGACGACGGTGAAGAGCAACATGACCCCACCGATGCAGACCACGGAGACCGCCGCAGCCATGGCTCGATCGGTATTCGGCAGAAAGGCCAACCATACCGATGACATGACCACGGAGGTGAGCAGCAGCCGCACGCTGTCGGCCACGGTGCGCATGATGATGAAGAGCGAGGCGGCCAGGCTCCGCACGCCGTTGCCGAAGCGGCTGCGCAGCAGCTCGTAAATCGTCAGCAGGTTCTTTTGAAAGTACGCCGGGATGAAGAGCACGCAGATGGCGATGCGGCCGATCAGGTAACCGAAGACGAGTTCGAGGAACGTGAAGTTGCCGCCGCGCGCATAGGCCAGGCCGGGGATCGAGACGAAGGTGATGGCCGACGTCTCCGTGGCCACGATCGAGCCGGAGATCGCCCACCATGGCAGTTGGCGGCCAGCCAGGAAGTAGTGGCGTGTCGTCTTCTGCCGCTTGCGGCACCAGAAGCCGATGGCAATGACCGCGCCGAGGTAGGCGATGATGATGACGAGATCGATCGTTGCCAAGCTGGTGCATTGTAACGGCGGGAGTCGGGAGTCGGGGGTCGGGTGTCGGAGCATGAGAGGTGTCGGCTCGTCTCCGACCCCCGACCCCCGACCCCCGGGTCCCTCCATCTGCGTCATCTGCGGATAAGCGGTTCCACTTTCCCCGTGATCAGCCGGGCTCCTCGCTGGAAGGTCACGTATGCCCATGCCCACTGCAGGATCACCAGCGCGCGGTTGCGGAAGCCGATGAGGAAGAAGATGTGGATGGTGAGCCAGGCGGCCCAGGCGATGAAGCCGCTCAGCTTGACGCGGCCGAAGTCGGCGACGCCGGCGGCGCGGCCGATGGTGGCGAGCGAGCCTTTGTCGTGGTAGCGGAAGGGGAGTGGCGGCTGTCCGTTGATCATCCGCACGATGTTTGCGGCGGCGTGCGTTCCTTCCTGGATCGCGGCGGGCGCGACGCCTGGAACGAGGGAGCCGTCAGCATTCTTCACCGCCGCGAGATCGCCGATGACGAAGACTTCGCGATGTCCGGGGACGGTGAGATCGGGCTCGACGGCGACGCGTCCGGCGCGGTCGAGCGGGACGCCGAGGCTGCGCGCCAATGGTGAGGCCTGCACGCCGGCAGCCCAGAGAACGGTGCGTGTGGGGATGATCGTCTCGCCGACGCGGACGTCGTGATCGGTGATGCTTGTGACGATGGCGTTCGTCATCACCTCCACGCCGAGGCCGCGCAGTTGCGCCGCCGCTTTCTCCGACAGGACGGACGGATAGGGAGGGAGAACGCGGTTCAGTCCTTCGATGAGGATCACGCGCGCGCTCGAAGGATTGATGCGGCGGAAGTCGCGGATCATCGTCTGCCGCGCGATCTCGGAAAGCGCCCCGGCCAGCTCCACGCCGGTGGGGCCGGCGCCGACGATGACGAAGGTGAGCCAGGCCGTTTGCCGCGCCGGATCGCTCTCCCGTTCGGCCGCCTCGAACGCTTGCAGCACGCGGCGGCGGATTTCCAGCGCGTCCTCGATCGTCTTCAGGCCGGGCGCGTTCTCCTCCCATTCGGGATGGCTGAAGTACGAATGCGTGGCGCCGGTGGCGACGATGAGGATGTCGTAGGCCAGCGCCCCGTCGGACAGGGTGACGATTCTGCGATCGGGGTCGATGCCCGTTGCGTCGCCCATGATCACGCTGACGTTCTTTTGCTTGCTCAAGACCGCCCGGATCGGCGCGGCGATGTCGCTCGGGTTGAGCGCCGCCGTGGCCACCTGATAGAGCAGCGGCTGGAAGAGGTGATAGTTCCGCCGGTCGACGAGCGTGATGTTCACTCTCGCATGGGCCAGTGACTTCGCGGCGTAGAGGCCGCCGAATCCGCCGCCGATGATGACGACTCGCTTATCGACCATAGAATCGATAACCACAGAGACGCAGAGATTTCTTCGCGTTCTCTGTGTCTCCGTGGTTGAACCGCCTAACGCACAAACTCCTCCCCAAACAGCGTGAAGCCGGTCACCGCACCGTCCGGGCCGAGGTGGAACTGCACCGGCTCATCGATATCCTCGACCGTATCGATCGCGCTGAAGGTGTCGTAGTTCTCGTGAACGAGAGGCAGCGTGATCCGCTCCCAATGCAGGACGAGTGCATTGTTCGCGCCGGAGATCTTGACGTCGCCGAACGCGGCGTTGTGATACGTGCCCGCGTACGCAGCGAGTTCGTGCGACGGCCTGGGTGCGGCGAGGCGCTTCGCTTCGCGCTCGGCGCGCTTCGCGTCTGCTTTTGCTCCGTCGGATTTCTCAGCGTCGAGAAAATCGGTGTTCCAGTCGCGCGCCGGCAACCCGAGGAACTGATCGATGATCATGTTGCGGAGCGCGGCCAGTGCTGTTGCGCGGCCGACGTTCTCGAGGATCACGATGCCGAGGTTGAGCTTGGGCAGGAGCGCGACATTCGTGCGGAAGCCATTCAACGCGCCGCCGTGTGACACGAGCAGCTCGCCGTGATAGTCGGAGGCACCCCAGCCGAGTGCGTACGTTTGGAAGCTCATGTCAGGGTAGAACTGGCGCGTGGACGGGCCGATGGGGACGATCGTCTGCGGCTCGTGCGTCTCTTCGAGCGCGGAAAGAGACAACAGCCGCTTGCCGTCGATGGCGCCGCCGGCGAGCTGGAAACGCAGCCACTGGGCCATGTCGTGCGCGGACGATTTGATCGTGCCGGCGGGAGCGAGCGCGTCGTAGTTGCGCATCGGCTGGATGACGGCGCGCGCGCTCCCGGCATCCCAGCGATGGCCGGTGGCGTGATCGGACGATGGCCAGTCGGCGAAGGCGATGCGCGATTCGTTCATGCCGAGCGGCGCGAAGATCCGTGTCCGGATCAGTTGCTCCCAGGGCATCTTCGCCGCGGACGCCGCGGCCTCGCCGGCGGTGACGAACATCAGGTTGTTGTACTGGTAGCCGGCGCGGATCGGCTTCCAGGTTTTCATCATTCCGATACGGCGGATCAGCTCATCGCGGCCGAAGTCGCTGTCATCCCAGAGCTCGTCGTGCCGCGCCACGCCGCTCCGGTGCGATGCGATGTCACGCAACGTGATGAGCGAGTCGGTGCAGGCGTCGGAGATGTGGAAGCCGGCCACGTAGTTGCGGACCGGGTCGTCCCACGACAGCTTCTTCTCGTCGGAGAGCATGGCCATGGCTGTGGCGGTGAATGCTTTCGTCGTCGACCCGATCTCGAAAAGCGTGTCGGCGGTGATCGGCTCCGTCTTGCCAACCTCCTTGATGCCGTAGCCTTTGATGAAGATCACGCGGTCGTTCTGAACGACGGCGATGGCCAGCCCGGGCAGGTGCCAGGCGGCGATGGTGTCGCGGGCGTCCTTGTCGATGACTGCCTCGCTGAGTTGCGCGGAGGCGGCGGCGGTGAGAAGAGAGAACCCAATTGCGATGACAAAGCGGCGCATGCGTGCCATTCTAATTAAAGGCCGATCCGCAGATGACGCAGATAAACACAGATTTGAGGACGACGAGATCCCTTTCATCTGTGTTCATCTGCGTCATCTGCGGATGAATGCCTTTGGACCCCGCCATGCGTACTGTTTCCGCGCTCCTCGTTCTCCTGACGCTCTCCTGCGCCGGCCTCGTCGTCTACGAGCAGCAGGAGATGGACACGCTCTACTTCGGGACGCAGAAGCCCGACGGGGGAGTGGTCAGCGACGCGGAGTGGCAGCAGTTTCTCGCGGACGAGATCACGACACGATTCCCCTCCGGGCTGACCACCTGGGACGCCTCCGGTCAGTGGCGCGACGCGCACAACGTGATCGAGCGGGAGCGGACGCACATCGTGCAGGTGGTGCATCCGGTGAGTCGCGAAGAGGAGGAGCGCCTGGATGCGATCATCGCGCTGTACCAGAAACGGTTCGCGCAGGAGGCGGTGTTTCGTGTGCGGAGTGATGTTTGGCTGCCACGATGAAAGGGGTGTGGGGAGTGGGGGGTGGGGAGTGGGAGAGAGATGAATAGCGTGCGCCTTCTTCCTTACTCCATCTCCCATCTCCCACCCCCCACTCCCCACACCCCACCCCCCACACCCATCAAGCGACTTTCCGCCTTTCCAACCACCATCGCACTGAATAAAACAGCGACCCCGCCGCGATCACGTACAACCCGCCGGCCTTCAGTCCCTTCTCCGGCGAGCAGACGATGTAGCTCCACAGTCCGAGGGCGATGATCGCCGGAAGTGGGTAAAGCCACATCCGGAATGGGCGCGGCCGGTCCGGCTCCCGCCGCCGCAGAAGGACAGCGCCGATGATCTGGGCCATGAACGGGATGACGGCGCGAATGGAGAGGATGGCCTGCAGGACGTTCTTCAGCGACAGCGAACAGAACGCCGCCGCCACACACCCGAGGAAGAGGATCGACACATACGGATAGGCCTCGGTGGCGTGCAGCTTGGCGAAGATGCCGAAGAAGTTCCCGTCGCGCGCGGCGGCGTAGAGGATGCGTGAGTAGCCGAGCATCAGCGAGAAGATCGAGGCGAAGGCGGTCCACAGGATGAGGATCGAGATCCACTGCGCGGCGCGCTTGCCCAGGAGCACGGCCAGATAGTCCGCCACGACCGACGGCGAGGTCATGGCCACCTTCATCGGCAGCACGGAGATGAGGCAGGCGTTCATGACGAGATAAATGGCGCCGATGGCCAGGATGGAGATCACGATCACGCGCGGGATCGTCCGCCGCGGTTCGCGGACCTCGTCGCCGATGTAGCAGATGTTGTAGTAGCCGAGGTAGTCGTACACGGCGTAGATCAGAGCGCCGCCGAGACCGGCGTAACCGAGTCTGCCGTCCAGCCGGGGCGCGTGCCAGAAGGCGAAGGTATTGACGTTGAGATGCGGCAGGCCGGCGCCGATGACGATGGCCAGCGTGGCCATGACGCCTACCCACAGGAGGATGGAGAACTTGCCGATCGATTCGATGCGCCGGAGAAGGAGGAGCATCGTGAGGATGCAGATCAGGGTGGCGGTGAGACCGACGTGATTTCCCGTGGCGGGGATCACGACCTTCAGGTAGCTGGCGAAGCCGATACAGCCCGAGGCCATCGACAGCGGCGCGGAGATCAGGATCTGGAAGAGGAAGAGGAACGAGATGAGCCGCCCAGCCCGGCCGTATGCGTGCCGCAGGAAGACGTACGAGCCTCCGGAGCCGGGGATCTCCGCCGAGAGCTCGGCGGTGACGAGGCCGTCGCTGATGGCCAGAAGTCCGCCCAGAATCCAGGCCAGCATGCCCCGGCCGCCGCCCATGGCCGCAAGGATCAGCGGGATCGTGATGAACGGCCCGATCCCGACCATGTCGATCATGTTCAGGGCGATACCGCGCCAGAGGCCGATGTCCCGCCGAAGCTCCGACATGGGAAGCGGAGTGTACCGTTTCGCCGGATGCGGAACGCGGCGTCTTCCCTCGGCCCCGCCTTTGCACTGAACTGCGCATCCACGCCTCCGTGACTGACTCTCGCGGGCGCACGATCAAGCTCAAAGGCAGGACCCGATGCGACTACATTTTGGATTGGCCCTCGTTGCGATCACGCTTTTCGTCCCCGCGCTTCCCGCCCAGCAGGTTCCGCTGGTCTTTGATGCGGCGCTCACGGGAGGCAACGTCGTGGGATCGGAAGGCGCGAAGACCGGTTTCGCCAACGCCACGTTGACGATCAGTGGCACGCAAGCCACGCTCGATGTCGCCACGATTGGTCTCACTGGCATCACCGGGGTCGCGCTCTACATAGGCGCTCCCGGCACGAACGGAGCGGTCATCCAGACCTTCACGGACGTGAACAACGGGTTCGTCAACGGCCGCTTCGACCGGACGCTCGTGCTCGACGCCGCGGTGATCAATCAGATCGCCGTGAACACCCAGAACTTCTACGTCCTCATCACGACGACCGCGAATCCCGGCGGCGCCGTTCGCGGAACGCTGGCCGGCGCGAATACGGTCTTCCTGGCCGGGAGGATCTCCGGCGCGAGCTCCTTGTGCAACGGAGGAAGCGGCACGCCAGGAGCGGTCGGCACATTCGTCATCGCCATGACGCCGGACCCGGGTAATTCCACGAATACCGTCCGCTTCGACCTGATCACGAGCGGTCTCGGTGATGCGATCAGCGCGCTGGAGATCGGGGACAACCTGGGCGGAAGCGGGCCGATCCTCCTCGGGAGCAACGTTTCGGGGACGAATGGCCGCTTCACCGGAACGAGTCAGATCGGGACGGTACGCGCGCAGGCCGTGCAGTCGCTGCCGAACGGGATTCACGTCACCGTCAGGACAGCCGCTTCCGGCAGTGCATGCGCCGCCGCCGGGGCCCCGCAGCAGGCCCACGAGATTTTCATTCCCGTGGCCGGCTCCGTCCACGGTGCCGGCAACACGAATTACATGACCGACCTCAACGTCTATAACAACGTCTCTCAAGGATCGACCGATAATGCCGACGTCCTGATCCAGTTCTTCCCGGCCGGGCAGGGAAGCGCCACCGCACAATACGCGGCCTGGACGACGCTCCTTCCACGCGGCATGGTCGCCTACCGCGACGTCGCCACTACCGCATTCAACGCATCGATCAACGGCATCGGCGCGCTGCGGCTCGTCACGGCCGGCAACATCTTCGCGAACGCCCGCATCTACAACAACCAGACCGCCAGCGGCGGCGGGACGTTCGGTCAGCTCGTGGCGGGATTGCCACGAGCGCTTGCTCTCACCGAGGGGACGCTCGTCGGGCTTTCGAACATCGTCAGCGCAGCCCCGGCCGGCACGGCCAGCGCCCGCACGAATATCGGGTTCTTCAACCCCAGCGACAACGCCGCCACCGCGTCGTTCGAACTGCTCGACGGCAACGGCACCGTGATCGGCACCAGCACCCTCACGATCAACCCCTGGCAGCAGCTCCAGATCCCCTTGATCGGCGGACTGTTCGGCGGCATCAACGGCGACGTGAGCATGTCGTCGGTCCACTTCCTCAGCGGTAGCCCGCTTCTCGTCTACGCCTCGATCGTCGACAACGTGAGCGGCGACGGCAGCTACGTCACGCCCGGCACCAGTTCGAGCGGCGGCACGAACCCCGGGTCCTGATCTACTACTTTTCCCCCGATCTTCATTCGCGCATACTTCCCCCCGCCATGCGGAGACTCCTGATCCCCCTTCTCATTCTCCTGACGACCTCCTCCCTCCTCGCCCAGCACTTCGCCGACGCGGGCGACGGCGTTCGCCTCTGGTACACGGAGAGCGGAACCGGCTCGCCGGTGATCGTGATCCACGGCGGACCGGGGATGGACCACGACTCGCTTTCGGCCGATCTCGCGCCGCTCCGGCTTCATCACCGCGTCATCGAATACGACCAGCGCGGCGGCGGCCGCTCGACCTTGCCGGCCGACGAGGCTCTGCTCACCATCGATCATCATGTGAACGATCTCGAGGCGTTGCGCATCCACCTCGGGCTGAAGAAGGTCACGCTGCTGGCGCACTCCTTCGGTCCGGCCATCGCCGCGCGCTATGCCATTCGCTATCCCGACCGCGTGGAGCGGATGATCTTTCTCTCGCCCATCCCGCCGGTGAAGGGGGCATTCTTCGAGGAGGTCGGCGGGGCACTGGCGGGAAGGCTTACCGATGAGCAGATGAATCGCACCGACGAACTGCAGAAGGCCTTCGAGACGTCGTCGGACGTCACCGCGGTCTGCCGCGAGTACTGGGCGATCATGACGCCGCCGCGCCTGGCGAAGTCCGTGCCGCTGTCCGTGGTGAAGTCGGACCTCTGCACCGCACCGCCCGAGGCGATCCGCTACGGGATGACGAAGACGAATCCGGCCACGATGGGCTCCCTCGGCGATTGGGACTGGACAGCCGAGCTGGCCCGCGTCAAGTCGCCGGTGCTGATCATCCACGGCGACGAGGACGCCATCCCGATGGCCATGGTCTCGAAGTGGGTGACGGCGTTGCCGAACGCACGGATTCTCCGCCTTGCGCACACGGGACACTTCCCCCATGCCGAGCAACCCAAGATCGTCTTCCCGGCCATCGAAGCGTTCCTCGGGGGCGGATGGCCGAAAGAGGCGGCGACGAAGTAGGCGCCAGCTCAGTGCTGAACGTAATGAAGGATTGGGATCGAGACTCCAACGACAAGTGCGCTCAGCACAATCGACAAACGAAACGATAGCCCAACACTCTGAGCGATCAGCGCGACCGCGATGCCGGTCACAACGATGGCGAGCATCCAACCAACACGAAGCTTCGCCGGAGGATGGGCATGCTTTGCCTGCCATTCATGCGACGAGTCAGCGTCGTCCTCAATCTGAAGCATGGGAGCTGTCATGGATAGTCCCTCAGGCACCTGAGAACCGTAACGGAGAGTAGTACGAAAGATTCCAGGAAGATAGCCTCCAGAAACAGGACTCGAAGCTTCATGTCATGCTTGTTGAACGGAGGCAGCAGTTGTCGCGCCAAGGTCCCGAGACAGGCGAATGGCAGAGCCAAAACGGCATCTTCCAAGAGCATTCCAGACCGTGCACACATTTTGGGCCATCCCTGCTACCTTGGATTCTATGCCAGTTTCCACCTGTCCCGCAGACTGGTGGCCGCAATCGATACCGCCCGTTGATTGCCGTCCGCGGAGACGGCCACGGCAACGCCCTGGTTGGCCGATCCCGGCGTGCCAGCCCCTACCAACTTTGGTCCCTGCTGGGAGAACTGCGCGAGAACTGGATTGGAAGAAGCCAACGTGACGCAGACGAGGAAGGCCCAGCGCAGCTGGATAGCGCGTTCTCATCGTTTATTGCCTCACGGCTCGTAGCCGCTGCGGACTAATGCTGACGGGCGTTGCGGTGAAGACCCAGGCTGCCCCAATGCCTCCCTCGTCGGAGTAAGCGCCTTCGATGACGGTGCTGCCGTCGAATGAGATGGCTACGGAAGAACCTTGATGTGCATACGCGGCGGCGCCAGTTCCGACAAGAGTGAGCTTCATGGTCCAGACTCCTTCGCTCCTAGTCCAGATCCACGCGGCGCCGGCATCACCGTCGACATAGGGGTAGGGGGCATCACCGTTTTCATTGGGCTCTCCGACGACGGCCGTGTTGCCGTCGGCGGAGAGGGACACGACGGTACCTAGCCCCGTATTTCCGGCGGCAGAGCCGGAGCCGGCCAGCCTTGGTCCCTGCTGGGTCCAGAGTTCTCCGTTTCTCGTCCAGACGGATGCGGTGGTGTCGTAGGGTGCGCCAACGATGGCTGTGTTGCCATCGGCGGAGAGGGAAACGGAATAGCCGCCGGAGCCGGCCAGCTTGGGTTCCTGCTGGTTCCAGCCTCCTCGAGTTCTTTTCCAGACCGACGCGGCGTTGTCATAGGGGGCTCCAACGATGGCTGTGTTGCCATCGGCGGAGAGGGCCACCGAGTACCCCTGACCGATGCCATGGAGATCGTGGTTCGGCTTGGAATCCGAGCTGACCAACTTGGAGCCCTGCTGGGTCCACGCGTCTCCGCCCCTCGTCCAGACCCACGCGGCCCCCGTGCCGAAAGCAGGTTCCTCGACACTACTGCCGTACCATCCGTCGGTATATCCCCCGACAATGGCCGTATTCCCGTCGGCGGAAAGAGAGACGGAAACGCCTTGCTCCGCGCCAATGCCGTCTACTCCCGAGCCAACCAGCTTTGCTCCCTGCTGCGTCCAGACTCCGGCGTTTCTGGTGAAGACCCACGCGGCACCGACCCAGCCGTTATCGCGAGGCCCCCCGACGATGACCGTGTTGCCATCGGCGGAGATGGCCACGGAAGCGCCTTGCAAGACGAAGGTTCCCACCGTGCCCGAGCCGGCCAGCTTGGACTGCTGGGTCCAGACTCCGCCGCTCCTGGTCCAGACCCACGCTGCCCCGATTCCACCGCTGTCGATGGGTCCTCCGACGACGGCCGTATTCCCGTCGGCCGACACGGCCACGGACGTTCCTTGTTCGGCATACGCTATGTCCGAGCCGACCAGCTTGGGCTGCTGGGTCCAGGATCCTCCGTTTCTTTCCCACACCCAGGCCGCGCCCACAACGTTGTCGAGCGGCGATCCGACGATCGCCGTGTTGCCGTCGGCGGAGAGAGCCACGGACGTTTCCTGGCTCGCGACAAACCCGGATGGACCGACGGCCTGAGCGCCGGCCAGATCGCCTACCTGAGTCCAGATCTGCCCGCTCCTGGTCCAGACCAGGTCGCTGCCCATCGCCGCCACGATGGCAGTGTTGCCGTCCGCGGAAAGAGCAACGGAATAGCCTTGCTCAGTGCCCCTCTCGCCAACCAGCTTGGGTCCCTGCTGTGTCCATACTCCCGCGTTTCTGGTCCACACCCAGGCTGCCCCGCGGTAGTTGTCGTTGCTGTCGCCGATTCCGCCGACCATGGCCGTATTGCCGTCGGCTGAGAGGGCCACGGAGAATCCCTGCCCTGCGTCGCCGGAGCTCGAAGCAGTGCCCGAGCCGACCAGCTTGTTGGACTGCAGGGTCCAGACACCTCCGCTCCTGGTCCAGATCCAGGCGCCGCCTCCCGTCCCATTGTAGTAGTCGAAAGTCCCGACGATAGCTGTGTTGCCGTCGGCAGAGAGGCAGACGGAACGTCCCTGGTAGGCGGAACCGGCGGATGTATCCGGGGCGGTCAGGCTCCTGGATTGCTGCGTCCATATGCCTCCGCGCCTGGTCCAGACCCATACGGCCCCGTTACCTCCCACGAGTGCGGTATCTCCGTCGGCGGACAGGGACACGGAGGTGCCTTGTTGTGACCCATTCACTGTGCCCGGTGCGACGAGCTTGTTTCCTTGCTGCGTCCAGACCTCCCCTTGTCTCGTCCAGATCCAAACAGCGCCGAAAGCACCGTCGCCCGGGCCGCCGATGATTGCTGTGTTGCCGTCGGCGGAGAGAGCGACGGAACTTCCTTGCTGGCAAAGGTATCCTCCACCCGAGCCGGACAGCCTGGGTCCCTGCTGGGTCCAACCTCCTCCTGCGCTCTTTGTCCAGATCCACGCCGCGCCCGAATGGTGATCGGTGTCAGGCCCGCCGACGATGGCGGTATTGCCGTCGGCGGAAACGGCCACGGCGCTTCCTTGTCGAGCGACTTCCAATGCGCCGGCCCCTACCAACTTTGGTCCCTGCTGCGAGAACTGCGCGAATGTTGGATTGGGAGAAGCCAACGTGATGCAGACGAGGAAGGCCAGCGTGGCTGGATAGTGCGATCTCATCGTTCAGTGCCTCACGGATCGCTGCCGCTGAGGACCAACGCTGCCGGGCGTTGCGGTGAAGACCCAGGCGGCGCCGACGTCATCATCGTAAGGACCCCCTTCGATGATGGTGTTGCCGTCGAATGAGATGGCTACGGAAGAGCCTTGATATGCGTTCGAGGAGGCGGCAGAGCCGACCAGCTTGTGCCCCTCCGTCCAGACTCCTGCGCTCCGTGTCCAGATCCAAGTGGCGCCGGAGAGATTGTTGTCATAGGGCGCTCCGGCGACGGCCGTGTTGCCGTCGGCGGAGAGAGAAACGATGGTACCTAGCCCTGTATCCCCGACAGCGTGGGAGCCGACCAGCCCGGGTTCCTGCCGGGTCCAGACTCCTCCGGTTCGCATCCAGACCCACACGGTGTGCCGATGGGGATCTCCAACGATGGCTGTGTTGCCGTCGGCAGAGAGGGAAGCGGAAGAGCCGCCGGATCCGGACAGCTTGGGCTCCTGTTGTATCCAGACTCCTGCCGTTCTCTTCCAGACCGACGCGGCGTCGTCGTATGGCGCTCCAACGATGGCGGTGGTGCCGTCGGCTGAGAGGGCCACCGAATACCCCTGGCCTGTGCCAGAGGAATTGTTGCCCGGCCCGGAATCAGAGCTGACCAACTTGGAGCCCTGCTGGGTCCAAACGTTTCCGCTCCTTGTCCAGACCCACGCGGCCCCTGTGCCGAAAGAAGAATATCCCCCGCCGGACCATCCATCGGTATATCCACCGACAATGGCCGTATTGCCGTCGGCAGAAAGTGAGACGGAAACGCCTTGCTCCGCGCCGATGCCTTCTACTCCCGAGCCAACCAGTTTCGCTCCCTGCTGGGTCCAGACTCCGGCGTTCCTGGTGAAAACCCACGCGGCACCCTCATAGTTGTTATCGCGAGGCCCCCCGACGATGGCTGTGTTGCCATCGGCAGAGATGGCCACGGAAGCGCCTTGCAAAACGAAGGCTCCCGCCGTGTCCGAGCCGGCCAGCTTGGACTGCTGGGTCCATACTCCGGCGCTCCTGGTCCAGACCCATGTTGCTCCGATTCCACCGCTGTCCCTGGTTCCTCCGACGACGGCCGTATTCCCGTCGGCCGACACGGCCACGGACGTTCCTTGTTCGGCGAACGCTTCGAAGCCCGAGCCGACCAGTTTGGGCTGCTGGGTCCAGAATCCTCCGTTTCTGTCCCAGATCCAGGCTGCCCCCACATAGTTGTCGAGCGGCGATCCCACGATCGCGGTGTTGCCGTCGGCGGAGAGAGCGACGGATGTCTCCTGGCTTGCGATCAGCCCAGAGGGACCGACGGCCTGAGCGCCGGCCAGATCGCCTGCCTGAGTCCAGATCTGCCCGCTCCTCGTCCAGACCACGTCGCTGCCCATTGCCGCGACGATGGCGGTGTTACCGTCCGCGGAAAGGGCAACGGAATAGCCTTGTTCGGCGCCGGTCTGGCCAACCAACTTGAGCCCTTGCGGTGTCCATACTCCCGCGTTTCTGGTCCACACCCAGGCTGCCCCGCGGTAGTTATCAGTGTAGTCGCCGACTCCTCCTACCATGGCCGTGTTGCCGTCGGCCGAGATGGCCACGGAAAAGCCTTGCAGAGCGTGGGTTCCCGCCGTGTCCGAGCCCACCAGCTTGGACTGCTGAGTCCAGACGCCTCCGCTCCTGGTCCAGATCCAGGCGGCTCCCGTCTGATTGTCGCTGTTGCAGTCCCCTATGATGGCGGTGTTGCCGTCGGCAGAGAGGCAGACGGAGGAATATCCCTGGACGAGCATCCTGAACTGCTGGGTCCAGACGCCTCCGTTCCTGATCCAGACCCACGCGCTTCCGCCACCACCCACGAGTGCGGTATCTCCGTTGGCGGACAGAGACACGGAGATGCCTTGTTGTCTCACACCCACCGTGTCCGAGGCGACGAGCTTGTTTCCTTGCTGCGTCCAGACCTCCCCTTGTCTCGTCCAAATCCAGACAGCGCCGACATCGCTGTTGTCGTGCGGACCGCCGATAATGGCTGTGTTGCCATCGGCGGAGAGTGCGACGGAGTCTCCCTGCTGTGAATCGAATCCTCCGGCACCCGAGCCGACCAGCCCGGGTCCCTGCTGGGTCCAACCTCCTCCTGCGCTCTTTGTCCAGACCCACGCCGCGCCCATAAACTGATCGCTGTAAGGCCCGCCGACGATGGCGGTATTGCCGTCGGCGGAAACGGCTACGGCGCTTCCTTGTCGAGCGACTTCCAATGCGCCGGCCCCTACCAACTTTGGTCCCTGCTGCGAGAACTGCGCGAATGTTGGATTGGAAGAAGCCAACGTGACGTAGACAAGGAAGGCCAGCGAAGCTGGATAGCGCGTTCTCATCGCTCAGTGCCTCGTGGCTCGCTGTCGCGGCGGACTGACGCTGACGGGCGTTGCGGTGAAGACCCAGGCGGCCCCGGCGTCTCCCTCGTCGAAGGGACCCCCTAGGAATACGGTGCTGCCGTCGAATGAGATGGCTACGGAAGAGCCTTGATGTGCGCTCGCGGCGCCAGTTCCGACGAGTTTTTGTGCCCTGGTCCAGACTCCTGCGCTCCGTGTCCAGATCCATGTGGCGCCGGCATCACCGTTGTCATAGGGGGCATGACCATTGTCATAGGGCCCGCCGACGACGGCGGTGTTGCCGTCGGCGGAGAGGGACACGGCGGCGCCCTGCATCGCACCCCCGATTGCGCCGGAGGCGGCCAGCCTCGGTCCCTGCTGGGTCCAGACTGCTCCGTTTCTCGTCCACACGGATGCGGCGTTATCGTAGGGCGATCCAAGGATGGCGGTGCTGCCATCGGCGGAGAGCGAAACGGAAAAGCCACCGGAGCCGGCCAGTTTGGGTTCCTGCCGGGTCCAGACTCCTCCATTTCTCGTCCAGACTGCCGCGGAGTTGTCGTCGGGCGATCCAACGATGGCCGTATTACCGTCGGCGGCGAGAGCCACTGAATACCCCTGGCCTTTGCTATAGAGGTAGTACTCCGGACCGGAATCTGAGCTGACCAGCTTGGGCCCCTGCTGGGTCCAGGTGTCACCGCTCCTTGTCCAGACCCACGCTGCCCCTGTACCTGTCGGAAGTTCTCCCCCAAGACCGCCGTGCCATCCGTCGGTGTACCCGCCGACAATGGCGGTATTCCCGTCGGCGGAAAGCGAGACGGAAACGCCTTGCTCCGCGCCGAATCCGTCAACGCCCGAGCCAACTAGTTTTGCTCCCTGCTGGGTCCAGGCTCCGGCGTTCCTGGTGAAGACCCACGCGGCACCGTCACCGTTGTTATCGTATGGCCCCCCTACGATGGCCGTGTTGCCGTCTGCGGAGATGGCCACGGAAGCGCCTTGCCGAACGGAGGTTCCCGCCGTGTCCGAGCCGACCAGCTTGGACTGCTGGGTCCAGAATCCGGCGCTTCTGGTCCAGACCCACGCTGCCCCAATTTCACCGTGGTCGAAGGATCCTCCCACGACGGCCGAATTCCCGTCGGCCGACACGGCCACGGACGTTCCTTGTGCGGCGTATGCTTCGAAGCCCGAGCCGACCAGCTTGGGCTGCTGGGTCCAGAATCCTCCGCTTCTTTCCCAGATCCAGGCTGCTCCCACGTCACCGTTGTCGAGCGGCGATCCCACGATCGCGGTGTTGCCGTCAGCGGAGAGAGCGGCGGACGTTTGATTGCCCGCGATTGCCCCATAGGCACCGAAGGTCTGAGCGCCGGCCAGATCGCCTACCTCAGTCCAGATCTGCCCGCTCCTCGTCCAGACCAGGTTGCTGCCCATTGCCGCGACGATGGCGGTATTACCGTCCGCGGAAAGGGCAACGGAATAGCCTTGTTCGGTGCCGGTCTGGCCTACCAGCTTGGGTCCCTGCTGCGTCCATACTCCCGCGTTTCGGGTCCACACCCAGGATGCTCCGCGGTAATTGTTGTCGTCGATTCCTCCGACCATGGCCGTATTGCCGTCGGCGGAGAGGGCCACCGAGAATGCTTCCACCGCGCCGCGGGAGCTCGAAACGGAGCCTGAGCCGACCAGCTTATTGGACTGCGGGGTCCAGACGCCTCCGCTCCTCGTCCAGATCCAGGCGCCGCCAGTCACAGCGTCCGAGGCCCCTACGATGGCAGTGTTGCCGTCGGCAGAGAGGCAGACGGAATAACCCGTGCTTAGAAACCCGGCGGAATTCGGGTCGGTCAGCCTCCTGGACTGCTGAGTCCAGGCGCCTCCGCCCCGGATCCAGACCCATGCGGCACCGCCACCTCCCACGAGTGCGGTATCTCCGTCGGCGGACAGGGAAACGGAGGTGCCTTGTTGTTTCACACTCACCGCGTCCGGTGCGACGAGCTTGTTTCCTTGCTGCGTCCAGACCTCCCCTTGTCTCGTCCAGATCCAGACAGCGCCGACATCGCTGTTGTCGTGCGGACCGCCGATTATGGCTGTGTTGCCATCGGCGGAGAGTGCGACGGAGCTTCCCTGCTGGGAACCGAATCCTGCGACACCCGAGCCGGTCAGCTTGGGTCCCTGCTGGGTCCAACTTCCTCCTGCGCTCCTGGTCCAGATCCACGCCGCGCCCGTCCACCCATCGCTGTAAGGCCCGCCGACGATGGCCGTGTTGCCGTCGGCGGAAACGGCCACGGCGCCTCCTTGTTGAGGGATGCCCAGGGCGCCGGCCCCCACCAGCTTTGGTCCCTGCTGCGAGAACTGCGCGAGGGTGTGAGGAGCGGAGAACAGCGCGGCACCCAGGAGGGCAATCAGGGCGACAACACGGGGTTTCGTGGCTACTTCTCGAGGAGGGCGCCCTTCCGGGCAGTTCGTCCGTCCTCCGCTCATCGAGAACAGTTTATGCTGTTACGGCATAGAAGTCACGTATTTATTAAAGTCGAGTGTGCGCATCGTCGATTCATCGATGCTCCTCTCCGCGTCTCCGCGCCTCCGCGTGAACGAAAGGGTTTGAACCTTTCCTGTCATTCCCTGTATACGTGAGGTGAATGGCTGGCTCGGAACGGCACTCACGGCTCCTCACGCTCGGTGGGATCGGGGTGGCCGTGTTCGCAATCGGTGTGGTGGTGGCGATGCTCAGGCTTCCGGAGTGGCGCAACCGGGCCTTGCCGGAGCAGAGATTTTTCGCGGACAGGCTGCAAGAGGTCGCCGGTCCTGCCGGTCTCCGTATCGAGTCCGCCCCGCGTATGCAGCTCCGATCGAAGAGCATCATCTTTGACGATAACTCCCTCCCGCTGCGAGAGACCGCGTACGACGTGCTCGGGCCGGGGGCCGCGGACTGGCTGACGCGTGAGGGCCGCGGTCCGTACGTCGAAGCGGCGGCGCGAAGCAAATGGCGGACGTGGAGCGAGGGAGGACAGCTTCGCGTCCTCTTCTCAGTCCGAGGAGTGCCGATTTCGGGGGCGTGGATTCCTGACGATCCATTTCACTTTCCGGTGACGGCCACCGGCCCGCCGCATCTCGAGTTGGATCGGCTGTTTCTGCCCGCGGCCCGGCAAGTGCCGACGATCGAGCTGCACGCGATGAATCAGTTGATCCATGTCGCTGCAGTGCCGGGGTCGACGCCGCCGGAGTCTCTGCTCAGTACGTCGCTCGGAGGCCCGGTCGAACCGGTGGTGCAACGCGTCGTTGGTTCGGCTGACTGGTGGCGCAACCGGCTGGTGAGCATGACTATCGGATCTCTGCTGACGGGGCGGATCGAGGAGCTCACCGTTCACACCGTGTTCACGATCGGCATTCTGGTGCTGTTCTTCGTCCTGCTCGTACGGCGGCGGATCGAGCTGAAGAAGGGACTGGTTCTCGCCGCGACCTCGATCACCCTTTCCCTCCCTGCACCTTTGTGGGCCTCGACGACGTGGCTTCAGGTTGTCGGCACCCTCAACGACGTCCTGGTCAAGGCCCTGGTGCTGTTCGTGTTCTGGTCTGCAGCTGAGTCGTGGCTCCGGTCGACGGTGCCGGGCTTTCGCACCTCGCTGGACACGCTCCGGGCGGGACGGCTGGGTCCGAAGGGAGGGAGGGCGTTGCTGGCCGGATGGTCGATCGGCGCATCCGTGGCGGGCCTTTGGCTGGTCGCGATCTCCGTGGGGACACTGGTGCCGGGAGTGGCAACGACCGAGGGGAGCATCCGGGTGCCTTTTTTCAACGCGGAGCGTTCGCCGATCGATGACGGAGCGTTCCGGACCGCCCTGATCATTCTGGTCATCTGCGCGGCACTGCGCTTCCCGCTGCTCAGGCGCATTCGCGGCGGAGCGACAATCCTCGGCGCGGCGGTGATGGCCGTCCGGATTCCGCTCTCATCATTCTGGTTCGCCTTCGCATCGGCCCTGCTCCTGACGGCCATACTCGTATACGCGTACACGGAATTCGGCCTCACCGCGCTCCTCACGGCGGCGATGATGTCCACCGTCCTTCCGGCCGCCCTCTTCTCGCTGCTCCATGTCTCATGGATGCCGGTGTCCGCGCTGCTGCTCGGTATCGTTGCACTGGCGCCTGTGCCCCTCGGTCTCCTCGGCCTGCGGCGCCCTGACGAAGCGGAGGAGGGACCTCTTCCTCTCCCGCGTTTCGCGATGCGGCTGGAGGAGGAGAACCGGCTGAAGTACGAGATGGATCTGCTGGCCCGGATGCAGCTCGGCCTGCTGCCGAAGGAGATGCCGCGGATCGAGGGTTACGAGATCGCTGCCCATTCCATTCTCGCCACCGAGGCCGGCGGGGATCTCTACGACTTCGTACACGACTCGATGGGGCGGATCTGGATCGCGGCGGGAGACGTCTCCGGTCACGGCTACTCGTGCGCGATCGCGCAGGCCATGACGAAGGCGGGCCTGGCCAGTCTGGTGGAGGCGGAGCGTACGCCGGCGGTCGTGTTGCAGCGGCTCGATCAGGTGCTGCGCGGCATTGGTTCGCCGCGAACGTTCACATCGCTGGTGCTGCTGCGTCTCGATCCTCCCACAGGGGATGTGCTGGTCAGTAACGCCGGCCATCCCTATCCATGGATCGTGCGTGGCAGCGATGTGCAGGAGATGGATCTCCCTTCGCTGCCGCTCGGGCTTGGACCCGTACGTGAGTATGGCGACACGCCCCTGTCGATCCGAGTCGGAAGCACCGTGGTTCTCTTTTCCGATGGATTGTTCGAGGCAGGCGACACTCACGGCCGGCCCTACGGATTCGACCGGCTCCGAGCGCTCCTCGGCAAGGTTTCCCGCCGCCCGGCCACGGCGATTCTCACCGCGATCGTCGAAGACTGGCGTGCTCACGCGGGCTCGGGTGCACCCGCGGATGACACGACGATCGTGGTGGTGAAACGAAGTAGCTCGTAGCGCCGCCGGCTCGGCGGCTGGACCGCCGGCGGCTCGCCAGGCGGCTCGCCGGCGATTCTGAACAGCGCTGGAGAGTCTGCCACGAGCCACGATCGGTGAACGCGTATGAGCCTTGATGCTAGCACCGGGACACAACGGAACGGCTCGAATACACAGAGGTTGTCGTAGCGCCGCCGGTCTCTTGCTGGCGACCTGAGCAACCGCCACCGAGCCGGTGGCGGTACAGCCGGCGAGCCGCCAGCGCTACTTTTCGCCTCGCTTTCACCCTGACAACCACGATCCGCAGGTAAGCTCCCCAATTCGCCGGGCCAGGAACCGTCGCTCCGCTTCGTTCCTAGCCAGCGCGTACGCGCGGCGGTAGCACGCCAGCGCTTCCTCGGATCTGCCAATCCGCCGAAGAAGATCAGCACGCGCGGCGTGCCAGAGATGGTAGCCGGCGAGAGGATCAGAAAGCGCGTCGACAAGAGGCAGTGCGGTGGCTGCGCCTTCCGCCATCGACACTGCCACCGCCTGATTGAGCGCGACCACCGGCGTCGGGTGCAGTTCGTACAACCGCTCGTAGATCGAGACGATCTGAGGCCAGTCGGTTACCTCGGCAGTTGAAGCATCGGCGTGAACGGCGGCGATGGCGGCCTCCAGCGCGTACGTTCCCGGGCGCGCACGAACCAGCGACGATCGCAGCAGCGTGCGGCCTTCGTCGATCTCCGCGCGGTCCCAGCGGGAACGGTCCTGATCGGCTAGCAGGACCACATCACCGGCATTGTCGACACGGGCGTTGCGGCGGGAATCGTGGAGCAGCATCAGGGAGAGGAGTGCGTCGAGCTCCGGATCGGGCATCAGCGTTCGGAGTGTTCGCGCCAGGCGGATGGCCTCGGCGCAGAGATCATGGCGGACTAACGACGAGCCGCTGGCGGCGGCGTAGCCTTCATTGAAGACGAGGTAGACGACCGCCATGACCGCGGACAAACGCTCGCGAAGCTCTGAGGCAGGCGGGACGCGGTAAGGGATGGCGGCGTCGCGGATCTTCGACTTCGCGCGCACCAGCCGCTGCGCCATCGTCGCGGTCGGAACGAGAAAGGCGCGGGCGATCTCCTCGGTGGTCAGACCGCACAGCGTTCGCAGCGTGAGCGCCACCTGCGCATCCTCTGCGAGCGCCGGATGGCAGCAGGTGAAGATGAGGCGTAGCCGCTCGTCAGGCACTCCCGACTCCTCGATGTTCTCAAAGCCACTCACGGACTCCGGCGTCATCGCGGCAATCTCGGCCTGTTTGCCGGCGAAGCGCGCCTGTCTGCGCAATCGGTCGAAGGCCTTGTGTCGCGCGGTTCCGTAAAGCCACGCGCGCGGATTGCGCGGAACCTGGCCGGCCCACTCGGTCACGGCGATGGCGAAGGCCTCCTGCAAGGCCTCCTCGGCGATGTCGAAGTCGCCGAGGAGGTGAATCAGTGCCGCAAGAAGCCGGCCCCACTCTGCACGGAAGATCTCTTCGATCGCGGTCAAGACCACGACATCATAGTTACGAGAACTTCCAGATGGGCCTTACCTCGATCGTGCCGTGTTTCGCCCCGGGGATCTTGGCGGCCATGGCGATGGCGGCGTCGAGATCGCCGGCTTCGACGAGGTAGTAGCCGCCGAGTGCCTCTTTCGTCTCCGCGAACGGGCCGTCGGTGGTGAGCCGCTTGCCGTCGCGCACGCGGACGGCTGTGGCCGTGCCGGTCGGCTGGAGCGCATTGCCGCCTTTGATCGCGCCGGCGAACTCTTTGCCGAAAGCCTCGTAGCCAGCCATCTCCGCCGCGCCGTCCGCCTGGCTCATGCCTTCGCGCCGAGCCTCAGTGCCGTAAATCAGAAGTAGGTATTCCATGATTTCGTTTCTCCTTGCTCCATAGTCGAACGGGCGGACTCGAGATCGACAGCAGCTCGAAAGTATTTTGATCAGTGTCCCCGAAAGCGCAGAAAAAGGTAGACCGAGCGCGGGCTGCCGTAGAAGAGCTTGATTGCTGACGGGATGCTGTATCCGGTGACGTTCCCGCCGATTGCGCCGAGGATGGCGCTTGTCTCGATCACGTCGCGCGAGTAGCCGATCGTCAGTGCTTTGATGCGGAAGTCTCTGTTGGCGATGGCGGCCGGGACGCTCTGATCGGCGAACAGCTCATCCTTGTCGACGATTTCCGCGCGGCCGCTGACGTAGTTGCGATCGAGGAAACGCAGCGTGGTCTCCGCCAGCAGGGACGAGGCAGAGTGGCCGACGCTC
Organism: Thermoanaerobaculia bacterium; assembly: GCA_035482045.1. Taxonomy (GTDB): domain Bacteria; phylum Acidobacteriota; class Thermoanaerobaculia; order Gp7-AA8; family Gp7-AA8; genus JADGNZ01. Next base: position 146,259 of record DATHRD010000096.1, on the reverse strand, counting down.
TTCTCGTTGTGACCGAAGACGACGCTCGTGTCGAGCTGCCCGGCCGAGGTGGGATGGCTGTAGGCGACCGAGGCCGTCGTCCGTTGAACGTCTCCCGGCTCCGCGGCTTCGGGATGGTGCAGATGGCCGGTGGAGAGCTGCGCGCTCCAATTCGGTGACGGGTCGAACGTGACGCGCGTCGCCCATGAGTCGATCCGGCCCGTGTCGATGTCCCACCGGTTCTCGCCCGGCTCCTGGCCGTGGAAGCCGCTGAAGGCAAGACCGAACATGCCGTGCTGTGTGCCGAGGGTGATGACGCTGCCGGCGATGTGCGTCGAATCCTGGAGGTGATGGCTCAGCGCGGCCTGTGGGATCTCCGCGGCCGAGGCGCGGTGCGGATAGGCAACGGGACCAAGCGCCGGATCGCCGACTGGCGCCGCGTAGACGTAGCCGATCGTGCCATCGCCGAGTGAATGGGCGTACTCCGCCGCGAGCTCCATGAAGAAGTCGTGCGGATGCTGTCCGTCGACGATCGGCCGGCCGCCGATCGTCTCGCCGGTCTGGAAGAGCTCGGGGTATTTCCTGCCGATGGTCAGCGGCTCGAGGCTCAGCATCGATCGAAGCAGGAGCTGGCCGCCCGCCAGCGGCCGCTCGGCCATCCCCATCATCCAGTTGGTGGAGAAAAGCTTGTCGCCGCCGCGCGGGCCGGATTCGGTGACCTGACTGACGAAGGCCAGGCCGTGGAGCATGAGCATCCAATCGCCGCGCTGCGACATCGTCATCATCATCGGTGCTGCGGCGGGGTTCATGCTCGTGCCTGATGCCTGGCGCATGAGGAAGTCGCTGGTGGCGTCCTTTCCCATCTGCATCGACCCCATAGTCATCTGACTCATGTCGTGCTGCGCGGCCGGTTGTTCCGTGGCCGCCGGGTCATCTGCGGCAAGCGTCAGCGGAAACGCGAATATCAGAACCGCGGCACAGCAGAGCCACAACTTCATTGGAGATCTCCTCGAGCCTCTTCATGAGAATGAGAGTGGCGTTCGAGTTGGAGATCAGATCCGATAAGTGGTGAGGAGCGTGTTCCAGCCGACGTCGCTGTCGCAACGCACGGCGCCGAGGGTGATGTAGCTGCGGTAAGCCGCCGGTGTCGACGACGCGACGGCGGACGAGGGCGACGTCACCGGGAACGAGAAGCGCTCCGTCAGCTCCGGTGAGATCCGCTGAGGCCCGGCCTGCTTCGGCGTCGGGGCGGTTGTCTGACCGGAATGATGACTCGACCCCGTCATCGCCATCTGGCAAAGCGGTATGAGTCGATGAACGACGTTGTGGAACGGCAGCACGCAACAGCCGAAGAGCCACACGGTGGCCACGAGCGCCGGAACGATCGCGGCGGCGATGGCGCCGAGAGCTATGACAGCACGCCTCATCGTGATGGGCAACACGCCGGAAGCCCGGCATCATCCCACCGGCCGCGGGGACGATCTGTTGTGGACCGCTGACCGGCTGTTATTCTGGCGACCGATGGAGCCGCATTTCTTCGAAACGCCTGCCGCGTTTCGCAATTGGCTGGAGAAAAATCACTCCTCGGCGTCGGAGCTGCTGGTCGGCTTTCACAAGAGAGACTCCGGCAAACCGTCGCTGACCTGGCCGGAGTCTGTCGATCAAGCCCTCTGCTTCGGCTGGATCGACGGTGTGCGCAAGCGGATCGACGACGTCAGTTACAGCATCCGCTTCACTCCGCGAAAGTCCGCAAGCAACTGGAGCGCGATCAACATCGCCCGCGTGGCCGAGCTGACGAAGCTGGGACTGATGCGGCCCGCTGGCCTGCGCGCGTTCGAACAGAGGCGTGAAGATGAGTCGGCCATCTATGCCTACGAGAACGCGGTGCGGACGATCGAGCCGGCCGACGAGAAGAAGTTCCGCGCGAACCGAAAGGCCTGGCAGTTCTTCAACGCACAGGCGCCTTCCTATCGCCGCGTGTGCATCTTCTGGGTCACGAGCGCAAAGAGGGAAGAGACGCGAGCCCGCCGCTTGGCGACGCTGATCGACGACTCCGCCAGCGGGCGGAGGGTTGGAGTAGTGACGTTGAAACCAGCAAAGCTGTCATCCTGAGGCTGCCGCAGCCGCGGTACGGATTGTGGTGCTTGCTCCATTCTCAATCCCGCGGCGGAGGACGCCGAAGGACCCCCCCGCGAGCTTGCCGGGTCGGGTGGCGTTCATCGCTCGATGCGAGCTCGTGGGGGATCCTTCGGCGTCCTCCGCCGCGACGATGGACCTGCGCAAGCATCAACATTCGAGGCGCGGCTGCGGCAGTCTCAGGATGACAGCGCTGGTCTCTTCTTCGCCCGGATCACGATCGACAATTCATCGTTGCGGATGTTTGTGAAGCGCAGACGGACTCGTCCTTCGGAATCGAGTGAAATGACGGCTGGCGTGTTCACGGAGGTCACCATCCAGCCCGCGGGGAGCGTTACGTAGTTCACCGGCCGGCCGAGGGTGCGCTTCCAGACCAGCTCAGCGCCTTCCGTCGTGTAGCCGATCGGGTCGGTGTAGGTCTCCTGAACGCGCACACGCGTCGACAGGCCCTCGGCGATGGGATGGTCGAGATCACCCTGAACGGCCACGGAGTCGTCCTCGACCTTGCTCTGGTAATAGCCCAGCGCATTGACCTCTTTGCCGGTCACGGCGTGGGTGACGAGCTCATGGCCGGTGTCGAGATCGATCATCTTCGCGTCGGGAGAAACGACGCTGCCCTTGCGCACGAAACTGTGGACCGACTTCTGTCCGGGACGTGTCACCGTGAAGTCGTGGGAGATGCGGAACTGATGCGTGGCTGGGTCGAGAAGCCAGTAGCTGATGACGCGATCCTGTTCGGCGCGATGGATGGACTCCTGCGCCGTCAGCGAGAAGGGCAGGAGCGCCAGGCAGAGGATCAGAGCCCGTTTCATGGCAGCCTCCGCGCGACGATCTTCACCGGCAATTGATCGTCGCGATCGTTGAGAAAGCTGACGCGGACGCGGCCGTCAGGGTCGGTGGAGACGATGGCGGGTGAGGCACACTCAATGATCTCCCACGACTTCGGCAGGAGCACGACGTTGCGCTTGATGCCGAGGGGCCGTTCGAAGACCAGATTGCCGTCTTTCAGGTAATACGAGGCGGCATCGGTGTAGGTCTTGATGATGCGAATCCGCGCCTGCCCTCCCTTCGGCACGGGGCCGGGCAGATGGACCCGGATGAACTGCGCGTCGTCGGCTGTCTTCGCGGAGACGAGGCCGGTCGCTTTCGCCTCCTTGCCGCTGACGACTTCGAACGGCAGGTCTTTCCCGCTGGCGCGCGCGATCACCCGCTCTTTCGTGGCGATCGAGCCGGGGCGGATGGGATTGAAGAACAACGCCGCCCCTTCGCGGTCCTGCGTCACGTCGTAGGTGATGGCGAATTGATGGCTCTCTGGCGGAAGCAATTCGTAGAGCGTGAACTCATCCGCGGCGGCCACGGGGAGTGAAACGAGAAGAAGGAGGAGTGCGGCTTTCTTCATCGATACATGCTCGCATGATTTGGCATGGCGCGAAGCGCCGAAAACGTCCGATTCGTACTCACCGGAACGCCACCTCCACCCCCACTCCCTGCTCCACCGCCCGCGACAAGGCCACCGAGGCGGCGACTACATCCTGCAGCGCGGTGCCGGTGGAGTCGAAGAGGAAGACTTCGTCGTCGTTTTGGCGGCCGGGGACGCGGCCACAGATCACATCGGACAGTTCACCGTGGATATCGGCGCGCGTGATCGCACCGGCACCGATGGCGTGGTGCAGATCGCCCATCGTGGCGGCCTGCTCGAGGATGTCGGGGACGACGAGACATTGTGCGAGGAGCGCTGGCGCGATCTCCTGCTTTTCGGGGTTGTCGGCGCCGACGGCGGCGATGAAGAGGCCGGCGTGCCGGTGCTCCAATTCGAGGATCGGCGAGTGGGAGGGGGTGCAGGTGACGACTATATCCGAGTCGCTCACGGCGTCGCCGATCGAGAGCGTTGGAACGACATCGATGCCGAGGCGATGCTGCATCGTCGTCGCGAAGCGCTCGGACGCGGCGGCGTCGACATCGAACGCGTAGGCTTTCGCGATCGGCCGGACGCGTGCGAGCGCTTCCATGTGGGCCTGACCCTGGATTCCGCAACCGATGATCGTCGCCGTGCGGGCGCCGGCGCGGGCGAGATGCTTCGCGGCGACCGCGCTGGCGGCGGCGGTTCGCAGGGTTGTGATCAACGCCGAATCGAGGATGCCGAGCGGTGTGCCGCGTTCGATGTCCATCACGACGATCACGCCCTGGATCGTCGGCAATCCGTGACTCTGTGGATTCCGAGGGAAGTTGGCGTTGATCTTGGCGGCAAAGACATCGGAGGTCGCGGCCTTTACGTGGAAGGTCCCATTCGGCGCATGGATGCCGAGGCTTTGCGGCGGAGCGATTCGCCCCTCGCCGTAGTCGCGGAACACCGTCTCCACCGCGGCGATGCAGTCGTCGACCGTCAGGAGCGAGGCTACGTCGGCCTGGGTGAGGATGCGCGTCACTTCCGGCTCCGTTTCGTGCGGCGTCCGAGCGCCTCGTGCAGGTCATCGAAAACGGAGAGCGCGCGCTCGATCCGTTCCGCATCATCCGGAACGCGGCCGATCAGTCCCTCCAGCATCGTCCGGACGCCGGCCGTTTCGGGGCGGTCGAACTTCGATTCCTTGAGGTCGAGGTCGTGGACGATCTCGGCGATGGCGCGCACTCCCTTGTCGGGGAGGCCGACGCGGCGCACCAGTGTCTCGAGGGTGCAGCGGTCCTCTTCGTGTGTGAAATCGCCGCCGACCATGTCGAAGCGGATTTCTCCCTCGCGCTGTCCGGCGTGGGGGTCGTCGAAGCGAAAGCGCGCCTTCGGATCGATGAAGCGGCGGATGAACCACGCCGAGGCCATCCGATCGATGCGAACGCCGGGGCGGGTGACCCATGTCTTGCCGCGCAACTCCGGATTGGCTTTCAGCATCTGCGTCTCCTCCTTCCGGTCTTTCTTCAGACGTACTTCGATCGCCGCCACGGCCTTCTCGGCCGCAGCGCGGCCGGCGGCTTCGAAGAAGTCGATGCGCCGGATTTCGTCGAGACGGCGCGACAGCCGCGCGTGCGCCGTGGCGAGATCTGGCGCGGCGGCAGCGCCGCGGATCGCCTTCAGGGCCGCACGGGCGTCGCAGGCCAGCGCTTCGTAGTCGGCGTCGCGCGTTTGCCGGAACTGGGCGATGGCGGCGTCGCCGGCCACGCCGTCGATGAAGTCTCCCTCGAAGAGGTGGGCGTCACCGCCGCCGGCTACGATTTCCTGTGCGATCCACTGCAGGTCTTCGAGCGCGTCGGCGCTCCGCGGCAGCAGGTAGACCGCGTTCTTGACAGCCTCGGCGCCCACCGCAGCGAGCCGCTGCCGGATCTTGGCGCGCAGATACAGAGGCCGCGGCGGGACTCGATGGACGAGGATGAGCCAGCGCGCCATTTCTCGATGCTAGCAGTTGCTTCATGCTGTAGCAACTGCTAGAGTCGGTTGTCGGTTGTCGGTTGTCGGGAGTCGGAGCGATGGCGATGGGAGACAACTCCGACCCCCGACCCCCGACCCCCGACCCCGCTTCACTTCTTCACATGCATGTGATCGAGTGCCGTGCGGATCGTGGTTGCCAGTTTGGCCGCGTCGTCGTTGGCCCAGAAATGCATGAAGAAAAGCCGTGGCGTCTCATCGAGCATATGGCTGTGAACCGCGGTCACCTTGATGCCTCCCGACCGCAGCGCACGGATGACGGGATTCACCTCGGCCGCGATCATGACGAAATCGCCGCTGATGGCCGCATGCCCGTTGCCGGTCGGTTGGAAGTTGATGGCGGTGGCCGTGCCCATCGACGGCGGTATGTCAGTCCCGTGCTCGGTAATCGTTTCCGCGCGCGGCACGCTGAACTGATCGACGCCGCCGTTCGCTTTTCCGGCATAGCCGAGGATGCGGTCGAGATCTGCTGTTGGCAGGTCCAGGGCGGGAGGGGGCGTTGCCGGAGGGGGAGGCGCGGCGATCGGGGTTTTCGTGATCGCGAGCGCGGCGTGGAGAATGGCAGCAAGTTTCACTGCATCGCCGTGTCCGCTGAAATGGAGATACATGACGTGCGGCGTCTCGCCGATGAGGTGATTGTGAAGCGCGCTCTGCTCGATGCCGCCCGCCTGCAGGATGTCGATGACCGGATTGACCTCCGACTCCAGGAGCACGAGGTCGCCCATGGCCATGACGTGACCGTTCGAAGCCTCGCGGAACGCCATCCACGACCCGAGTGCCAGCGCCGGCTTGATCGTCACCCCTTCCGCCGTGACGGAGAGGTCGCTCCTCGGGAAACCTACCTTGTAGACGTCGCCCGGCATCATGGCACCCGCTCGTCCGAGCGCCTGCTCGACATCCTTCCAATCGCTTCGGTGTTCGGCGGGCTTCGGATCGGCGGCGATAAACAGAATGAGGACGAGTGCGGCCAAGAGCAGCGAGCGTTTGATAGTCATGTCAGTTCTCCTTCGGGTACGTTCTTATCATTGAACCTGCCACTACCGTGCCTCGCCTGGAGAGCCGCGTGAGCGATCGCCCTCCCACGCTCCTCCATCTCGTCCTCTATTTCCTGCGACTGGGCGCGCTCGGATTCGGCGGACCTGTCGCCCTCGCAAACGCCATGCGGCGCGATCTAGTCGAGGATCGTGGATGGCTGACCTCCGACGAATACGAGAACGGATTGGCGCTCGCGGCCGCGTGCCCGGGTCCGCTCGCGTACCAGCTCGGGATCTACTGCGGGTATATCCGGTCCGGCGTCCTCGGCGGTCTGGCCGTCGCGGTCGCCTTCGGTCTGCCGCCGTTTTTGATCGTGACGTTCGCGGCATATCTATATGTTCGCTTCGCCGGCGATTGGCACGTGCAGGCCCTCTTCTATGGCATTGCCCCAGCCGTCGTCGCCTTGATCGTCAAGGCTTGCTGGAACCTCGGCAAACGAACATTGCGGGCGGACAGGCTGGCCTGGACATTCGCCGTGATCGCCTGCGCCATCACGGTCATTGTGCAGAGAGAGCTGGCCTTGATGTTCGTCGCGGCCGGCGTCTTCGGTGCGTTCCTCTTCGCACCGCGAGGAACGCCGTCGCCCCGCCCGGCGAACGCATTCGCTTTGCTCGTTCCCGGCACGAGCGCGAAGCTCTTCTTCTTTTTCTTCAAGACCGGGCTCCTCGTCTTCGGCAGCGGCCTGGTCATCGTGCCGTTTCTGAAGACTCAGGTGGTCGATCAGTATCACTGGCTTGGCAACCGCCAGTTTCTCGATTCCGTCGCGATCGGCATGATCTCGCCGGGGCCGGTGGTGATCACGGCCACGTTCGTCGGCTACCTGCTCGACGGATTCGCGGGAGCGGTGGCCGCCACCCTGGGCATCTTCTCGCCGCCAGTGCTCTTCACCGTCATCGCCACGCCGATCCTCCTGCGCTATCACAAGCACCCGCGCCTGGCCGGCTTCATCCGTGGAGTCGGCGTGACCGTCGTCGGCGTGCTCGTCGGCACCTCGTACCTGGTGGGCAGGGAAGCCATTGGCGACTGGCTGACTGCCGCGGTCGCGATTGCCAGTCTCGCCGTCATCACCATTTGGAAGAAGCTACCCGAGCCCCTGGTGATCGGAGCGGCAGGGGTGGTGGGGTTGTTGGCATATCAGGTGATGCGCTGAACCCGGCCGCCTTTCTGCTTTCCCTCAGAACGTCGCTGCGAAGCGCAGCCGGATGGCGCGGGGCTCGACCGGATGGAAGTGCGTATCGTTCACGCCGCCCAGCGGCTCGCCGGGGAGGCGCGAGGCGTAGTAGTAGTCGACGTCGCTGACCTTCGTGTTGAGCAAATTCATGCATTCGGCCACAAGGCGGTAGCGCGGCGTCAGCGCGTATCCCAGGGTGGCCTGAGCGAGATGGGAAGCACGGGAACGGACGGAGTTGTCCTCGATGAGGGGACGCGGGCCGAGGTATCGGTAACGGATCGATCCGCTGAATCGCCCGAGGTTCTCGGCGGAGATGCCGGACGAGACGACGCCCTCCACGGCCCCGGGGATTCGTGCGCCTGCTGGATCGTGGTCGGTGAAGCGTGCCTTCGAGTCGGCGAGATCGGCGTCGAGAACGAGATGGTCGGAGAGGCGATAGTAATTCGACCATTCGAAGCCGGAGCGGCGGCTTGGACGGCTGGCCTCCGTCGTGCCGGCGTCGCCGGAGAAGATCAGCTCGGAGGCGATGTCCAGCCCCCACAGCGCCAATGTGCTCTGCAGGTGCGGGATGACCGTCGAGCGGATGCCGATCTCCGCTCCCTCGGTCCGGACGAGCGGTTGCACGGGATCGGCGGGAGCTCCAGTCTTCGGATCACGCGTGAGCGTCGTACCGCGGCCGTCGTTACTGTGAAAGCCGCTGCCGGCGCTCGCATAAAACTCCGTGTTGCGCCATGGCCCGAAGATGAGGTTGAGCTTCGGACTAACGATCGACGCGTTCACGTTCCCGCCGTTGGTGGGATCGCTCGCATGGACGTCGAAGGAATAGTCGTCGGCGCGCAGACCCAGCACGCTTCGCACCTTCTCCGTCCATTGGATCGTGCTCTGGGCGAAGAGGCCGCCGCTCGTCTGCTCGACCTTGTCCGCGCGGATCGTCTCCAGTCGCAGCCGCTGCCGTGTGTGGTACAGGCCGACATTGCCGATGTCGTCATGACGGACGTCGACGCCGGCAAGATTCTCCGATTGGCGGCCGAAGAGGCTCGAGTACCACTGGTGGGTGGTTCGCCCGCCGGCGACGATGCGGCGGTCAGCCTGTTCGAATTGATCGCCGTTGACCGGATCATCGAGGAAGTAGGTGAAATTCGAGAAGAGATCGAGGCCGTATCCGATGACATACGCATTCACCTTCGTGAGCGTGTTATCGCCGCTGCTCTGCCAATCGCCGGCAATCGAATAACGGTGCGAGGTTCCTCCGTCGGATGGGTCGATGGCTCCGAATCGGGAGATGACGTCGTCGGCGACGGCGCGTTCGGGGACCTGATCGGTGGCGTTCCACTTGCCGTCGTATGCGGCCACCGTGAGGGAGTATGCGCTCCTGTCGCCGCCGCCTGTGAAGCGCGCCAGACCGTTGAACTTGTGGTAGTCGTCGGGCCGTTTCCATGGGCCGTTGTTGGTGGACAGCTCTAGTCCTCCGAGCAACACCCCGCCAGCGACGGCCGTCGACCCTGCCGCGAGCATGCGCTGATAGCCGAAGGTTCCTCCCGTCAGCGACACGATCGGCTTCTCGAGAACGTTCGTGTAATTGATGTTCGCGGCGCCGGCGGTGGAGAAGTCCCCCTCGTCGGCGTAGTACGGTCCTTTCTTGTACTGCACGCCGCTGATCAGCTCGGGGATGAGGAAATTGTTGTCGGAGTAGCCCTGGCCGTGGGCATGCGTCGGCATGTTGACCGGCGCTCCGGCCACCGTCGTGGCGAAGTCCGTGCCGTGATCGAGGTTGAATCCCCGAAGGTAGTACTGATTCGCTTTCCCCTCACCGCTGTGTTGGCTGATGATGACGCCCGGGATGGTTTCCAGCACGTCCCCGGGGCGCTGCTCGGCTCGCTCTTCGATCTGATTCGCGGTGATGACGCCGACGCTGGCCGCATCGGCGACGCCGATCATGCCGTTGACCGGCGTATCGAGGTCGGCCAGATTGCGAAACGTCTGCTTCCCGGTCACCACGATCGAGGCGCTCGTTTCCAGCGAAAGAGTGACATCGACCGTGGCCGGTGCATTGTCAGCCGGCGCGACCGTGCGCCGCACGCCGGCGAAATTGATCCGCTTGAACGAGAGCTGGTATGCACCGGGCGATACACGCGCCGTGTAGTGGCCGTTCTGATCGGTCACGACCAGAATTGCCGGCTGCCCGGCGGACGTAACCCCGACGCTGACTCCAGCGATCGGCTGGCCGCCCGTATCGCGCACCGTCCCCTGAATGAGCGCGGCGAACGCCGAGGTGACCGCGAATGGAAGGATGAGGGCGAGAACACGGAGAGGCGTGAGCATCGCTCTGGATACGAAACTCACCAGGTTGCAGATTCATTGTCGTGGCGCCGGCCGCTGGCCGGCTGGACCGCCAGCGGCTCGCTGTCGGTTCTAAACACCGCCGCCGAGCCCCTTTCGGCTCCGCTCAGGGCAGGCGGCAGCGGTCCAGCCGTCGAGCCGGCGGCGCTACGACTCGCTCGCCCGCCATCTCGCCGCCTCTACGACACCATTCGCTGCATTCCGTCGCCTTTCCACGGCGTCTGCGGCAGACTACTGCGATGACTCCGCGTGGCGTGGCGTGGCGATTTGCCATCCTGTTCTGGACCGTGTTCGGTGTGATCACCGGCATTCAGGTCTGGATCAGTATGATCACGCACGGCCACTCCGTGCCGCGGCTGATCTTCTATTACGTTGCGGTGTGGGAGGCCTGGCTTGCGGCCACCGCCGTCATCGTCTGGTTGTTGCACCGTTTTCCTGTCGTTCCTCCGAGGAGCTTTGCCGTCCTCGTCCACGTCCTGGCCGCATGCTGCATCGCCATCCTTCACAGCTTCTATTGGGTCGGATTGATGATCCTCATCAGGCCCTACGACCGGATGACGGCCGAGCCTTCGCAGCTCGACATCGCCGAGATCCTCTTCTACCGGCTTCCTCTCGAATGGCTGCTCTACTGTCTGGTTCTAGGGGCGGCGCTGGCGTTCGAGTTCTACGAGCGTTATCGCGAACGGGCCCTTCAGGCCGCACAGCTCGAGGCCTCGCTCGCCGAGGCCAGACTCCATGCGCTGGAGTTGCAGATCCAGCCGCATTTCCTATTCAACACGCTCAACGCCATCAGCGGTCTGGTACGCGTCAAACGGAACGACGAGGCCATCACGATGATGGCCGGGTTGAGCGAACTGCTGCGCTACACGCTCGACCATGCCGGCGATCAGCACGTGGCGCTGGAGGAAGAGCTCACGGTCGTCCGGCGCTACCTCGAGATCCAGCGCGCTCGTTTTCCCGACCGGATGTCGTTCACGATTGACGCATCCGCCGAGGCTGAGCGGGGAGAGGTTCCGGCACTGCTGCTGCAGCCGTTGGCCGAGAACGCCGTTCGTCATGGCATCGCTCTCAGCGCCTCGCCGGGCGTTGTGAGCGTGCGCGCGTTTCGCGACGACGGGCAACTGCGGATCGAGGTATTCAACACCGGCGTGCTCGGCGAGCGCGGCGACGGCGGAATCGGACTGCGAAACACCATGGCCCGCCTGCGGCATCTCTACGGCGAGGAGGGCCAATTCGATCTGTCCAATACGAACGGCGGCGTGACCGCGAGTGTGACGATTCCGTGGAGCGAACGTGCATAACCTGGCTCTCGCCACCCCACAGACAGGAGTGTCTGTGCCACATCGGCACGGGAAATGTGGCACAGACACTCTTGTCTGTGCCGTGCAGCAAGGCGGATCGGAGCCCTCATGAGCAGCGACCCTCTCCGCATCGTCGTCATCGACGACGAACCGCTGGCCCGCGACTCGGTGCGGGCCCTGCTTGCTGATGACGACGAGGTGCGGGTGGTGGGGGAGGGGAGCGGCAGCGATGCGGCGGCGATTATCGCCCGGACGCGGCCCGACCTCATGTTCCTCGACATCCAGATGCCGGAGGTCGACGGCTTCGCGCTGCTCGACCAGATCGGGGCCGACACCGTTCCGGCGGTCATCTTCGTCACCGCCTACGACCGGTACGCGGTGCGGGCGTTCGAAGTTCACGCGCTCGACTACCTGCTCAAGCCGTTTGACGATGAGCGCTTTGCAGGCGCGCTCGCGCGGGCCAAGGAACGTGTCCGGGCCGGGCGACGCGGCGAGGTCGACACCCGGATCGCCGAACTGCTCAAGGATCGTGATGCCTCCCGCGTGCGTTTCCTCATCCCCGTGCGCGACAAGACGATCGTCGTCGATGCTCAACAGATCGACTGGATCGAAGCCGCGGATTACTACGTCACCCTGCACGCCGGCGCGGCCGCCCATCTGCTGCGCCAGACGATGGACGAGATCGAGAAGCAGCTCGACCGCCGGCAGTTCTTCCGCGTCCACCGCTCGACCATCGTCAACATCGACCGTGTGCGCGAGATCCATCCCCTCTTCCGCGGCGACTGCGCCCTGGTCCTGGCCGACGGACGCCGCATCAAGTTGAGCAGGAGCAGGAGGAAGGATTTCGAAGCGCTTTTCGCGCGATGAACTGCGCGCCTGCGCGGTTGTCTGCGGCTTCGGCGCGTTGTCGGCGCGCTTCGCGTGGCTTGAGATTGGAGGTTTCGGTCAAGCACCGGGAAATGGTGAGGACGCGCGCGAAGGCGCGCTTGGACAGTCCAGCCCCGCGCTCGGCGCGGGGTTTTGAGGAGGAATGGATGTGCGGCCGCGGAGGCGGCCGCCACAAGGAGCACGGGGTCGAGGATCAGATGCCGAGATCGAAAAACGGCTGTCGTGGCCGCCTCCGCGGCCACAACCTTCTGATCCCCAAAAACCCCGCGCCGAGCGCGGGGCTGCATTGTCCGGCGCGCCTTCGCGCGCGTGTGTATCAGGTCGCTGCAACGCCTCGCGTGCGCTGTCGGTTGATGGTCGAGTGAATACGTCAGAAACTTGCGACCACCTCGATGCATCCCACGATGTTGTCGTTCAACTCTTCGAGGTTCTCCGCAGGAATCCACCATTCGGTGTGCTCAGGGCCGCCGACCTGACGGACTTCGAAGCGGTCCGCGAACTCCCGGCGAACGTGGAACCGCGTCACGAAGCCCGCGCCACTCTCGGGAACGTTCCAGTCCCTGGCGATCTGCTCCGCATACTGCTGGTTCGTGACCGGATAGAAGATCGGCTGGCCGGGAAGACGCGGTGGCCATCGCCGCCAGCCTGACCCGGCAACGAGCTCCAGCTCTTTCGGGCCGGTGGGTCTGAACATCGTGACGAGGTCGTTCGTCATCGGAATGCCGGTTGGGCGCCCCGATCCATCAAACTGTTGAGCCGAGATACTACTGGGCATTTTGTCATCCTGAGCCTGCCGGAGCCGCTGAGCGAGCGCAGCGAGCGAAGAGCGGCGCAGGACGGCGAAGGATCTCCAGTGGCAGCGCCTGGGGCAGGAGCGAAACTGTGGTTTTTCGTGAGGAACATCAACGACAAACCCCACCCGCGCTTCTGCCCCAAGCCGCGCATCTTGAGATCCTTCGCCGTCCTCCGCCGCCCTTCACTCGCTACGCTCGCTCAGCGGCTGCGGCAGTCCCAGGATGACAAATCGCCCTGTTTGGAGAGGGTTTCTTCACAGTCTCTCAGGATGACAAACCGCCTTGCCGATAGTGCTTTCACGACCTCAAGAGCGTCGGTCCGTTACCCCGTCAACCCAGTCAACGCCCGCTTCGTCATAACCGAGGCCAGATGGACGCGGAACTCACCGGAGGCATAAGGATCGCCGAGCGGATCCTCCAACGCCTCGCGGACCGCGTCCGCGGCGCGGGCGATGTTCTCGGGAGTGGGGGCCTGACCGCTCATCAGCTTCTCCGCCGCTCTGGCGCGGACGGGGGTGGCCGTGACGCCTCCGATGGCGATCCGAACGTCCGCGCACTTTCCCTTCTTCAATTGAACCAGCGCCGCTACGCCCACCACGGCGAACGACGACGCCGGATGGCGATGCTTGAGGTAGACCGCGGACGCGCCGGAGCTCATGGACGGAATGGTCACCGACGAGAGCAGCTCGCCCTTCTTGAGCGATGTGGTGAAGAGGTCTACGAAAAACTTCTCCGCCGCGATCTGCCGCTCTTTTCCATTGACGGCGGTGAACTGCGCGTCGAGGAGCAGCAGGATGGTCGGATAGTCGGCGCCCGGGTCGGCATGAGCGGCCGAGCCGCCGATCGTTCCGCGGTTTCTCACCTGCAGATCGCCGATGATCCCCGCGGTCTCGGCGAGCACTGGGCAGTGCTTCCGCACGGCCTTCGAGGCCGCGATGGCGGCGTGCGTGGTCATGGCGCCGATCTCGAGACCGTCCTTCGTCGCCTTGATCCCGCGCAAATCGGCGATGCGGCTGATGTCGATGAGCGCCTCCGGCGAGGCCATGCGGAGTTTCATGGCCGGGATGAGGCTGTGTCCTCCGGCCAGAAGCCTGGAGCCCTTGATCTTGCGGAGCAGCTTCACGGCCTCGGCCACTGTCTTCGGACGGTGATACGCGAACTCGGCGGCGAACATGATCAGCTCCTCGCTTCCCGGATGGCCCGCCACACTCTCTCCGGTGTGAGCGGCATGTTGATGGTCTTCACGCCCAGCGGCGCCAGGGCGTCGGCCACGGCGTTGTAGAGCGCCGGGGTCGATGCGATCGTGCCTGTCTCGCCGATGCCCTTCACGCCGAGCGGATTCACTTTGGTCAGCGTCTCGGTCATGGCCAGCTCGAATTTCGGGAAGAACGCCGCCTTGGGAACGGCGTAGTCCATCATCGAGCCGCTCAGAAGCTGGCCGTCGTCATCGTAGACCGCCCCCTCCCACAGCGCCTGTCCCAATCCCTGGGCAATGCCGCCATGGATCTGGCCGGCCACGATCATGGGGTTAATGACCTTCCCGCAATCGTCGACGGCGATATAGCGCTCCAGCGAGATCTCCCCCGTCTCGGCGTCGACCTTCACAACGGCGATGTGCGCGCCGAACGGATAGACGAAGTTCGGCGGGTCGAAGAACGACGATGCCTCCAGCCCCGGCTCCAGGCCGGCCGGCATGTTCCAGGCCACGTTCGCCATCAGCGCCACGTCCTGAATGCTCTTCGACTTGCCGGGCGATCCCTTGACGAAGAACTTCCCGTCCGCGTAGTCGATGTCGTCGACTGATGCTTCGAGCAGGTGCGCCGTCAGCGTCTTCGCTTTGTCCTTGATCTTCTTCAGGGCTCCCATGAGCGCGCCGCTGCCGACCGCGGTGCCGCGGCTCCCGTAGGTGCCCCAGCCCATCGGCGTCTTTTCCGTATCGCCGTGGGTGATCTCGACGTCGTCAACGCCGACACCGAGCTCGCTGGCCACGATCTGGGCGAACGTTGTCTCTTCACCTTGACCGTGCGGCGAGATGCCGACCATCACGTTGACCTTGCCCGAGGGATGGAAGCGGACGATGGCGCTCTCCCACAACCCGCCCCCGAACCCGACCGCGCCCGCGACCTGCGACGGGCCGAGTCCGCAGATCTCGGCGTAGGTGCAGAGTCCGATGCCGAGGTACTGTCCCTTCGCGCGCATCTCCGCCTGTTGTTTGCGGAGCTTCTCGTAGCCGGCCATCTCCAGCGCTTTGGCCAGCGCGCCCTCGTAGTTGCCGGTGTCGTAGGTCAGTCCGGTGGCGACCTGGTATCCGTCCGTAAAGGGCGGAATCATGTTCTTGCGACGCACGGCCACAGGATCCATCTTCAGCTCGTGGGCGAGCAGATCGATCATCCGCTCGACCATGAACGTGGCCTCGGGGCGCCCCGCTCCGCGATAGGCGTCGACCGGCGTGGTGTTCGTGAACACGCCGTAGACGTCCTCATGGATGTTGGGGATCTTGTAGACGCCGGAGAGCATGAGGCCGTGGAGGATGGTCGGGATGCCGGTCGACGCGGTCGAGAGGTACGCGCCGAGGTTGGCCCAGACTTTGGCGCGCAACCCGACGATGGTGCCGTCCTTCATCGCCGCCAGCTCGACATCCTGGATGTGATCGCGGCCGTGAATCGTGGCGCGGTAGTTCTCGCTGCGGCTCTCCGTCCACTTCACCGGCCGGTTCAGGATCTTCGAGGCGAAGATGGCCATCGAGTCCTCGGGATAGTGAGGGATCTTGCTGCCGAACCCTCCGCCGACCTCGGGTGCGATGACCCGGATCTTCTGTTCCGGGATGCCGGTGTCGAGCGAGATCAGGAAGCGGGCGATGTGCGGGTTCTGCGTCGTGCTCCAGAGGGTGATCTCGCCCGTGGCCCCGAGGTACTGAGCCACGGCGCCGCGTGGCTCCATGGCGTTGGGGATCAGACGCTGGTTGATGATGTGATCCTTGACGATGACCTCGGCGGACTTGAAGGCCGCATCGACGTCCCCGCCGGTGACGTGCCAGTGGAAGCAGACGTTGTTCGGTACACCGTCGTGAAGTTGCGGCGCCTTCGGTTGCGTGGCTTTGAATCCGTCGACCACGACCGGCAGCGGCTCGTAGCTGACGTCCACCGCGTCGGCGGCATCGCGTGCCTGCGAGCGGCCGTGCGCAACGACGAAGGCCACGGCGTTGCCGGTGTAGCGCACGATGTCGATTGCCACGGGCGGGTAGGGTGGCGTCTTCGTGTCCGATCCCGGCACGACCCATGCGCACGGAATGGGCCCGAAGCCGGCCTCTTTCAGTTGCTGGCCGGTATAAACGCCCAGCACGCCCGGCATAGCCGCGGCTTTCTTCGTGTCGATGCGCTTGATCCGCGCGTGTCCGTACGGCGAGCGGACGACGGACATGTAGACCATGCCGGGGAGGACGATGTCGTCGGTGTACTTCGCCTGTCCCGTGACCAGCCGCGGGTCCTCGCGGCGCTTGATGCCGGAACCCAGGATTCGCGATGCCATGGCAGCGTTCTCCTTCAGGCCTTCATTTGTGAGGCCGCTTCACGAACGGCGGCCACGATGTTCTGGTAACCGGTGCAGCGGCAGAGCGAGCCTTCGATGCCGTGGCGCACATCCTCTTCGCTCGGATCGGGATTGCGCTGCAGCAGATCGCAGGCGGTCATGATCATCCCCGGCGTGCAGAAGCCGCACTGCAGGCCGTGCTTGTCCCAGAAGGCCTGCTGCACGACGTGCAACTTGCCGTTCGTAGCCAGGCCTTCGATGGTGGTGACCTTCGCACCGTCGGCCTGAACCGCGAGGACGGTACACGACTTGACGGCCTGTCCGTCGATGAAGACTGTACACGCGCCGCACTGGCTGGTGTCGCAGCCGACGTTCGTGCCGGTCAGGCCGAGTGTGTCGCGAAGGAAGTGAACCAGCAGCAGACGCGGCTCCACGTCAGCGACCTGTTTTGCGCCGTTCACCGTGACAGATACGGGATGCTTCATGCAGACCTCCGTGGGGGTGGGAGGGGAGACGAGGAAGCGTTCAGCGAATCGAAAGAAACGAGGGCGGAAAGTTATCCCGTTGGCGGGAGGGGTGTCAAACGGGGGGAGAAGCCGCTCACGCGAAGCCGCGAAGCCGCGAAGGTTTAAGAGATGGGTGTGTTTCGTCGAGTGCCTTCTCCCCCACGCTTTTCAGCGGGGGAATTCGCTGACAAAGCCAGCGCCATGCCGCGTTAGCGGCAACGAGACGGTAGCCAGGGGTGCGAGCGTTTTTTGCGAGCACCCCTGGTAAAGAGATGTCGTGGTTAGTGCCGCGTCAGCGGCACTGGAGGAATCGGGGCCTCATCCAGTGCCGCTGACGCGGCACGCTTTCGAGAGACAACGTAGACCAGGGGTGCTCGCAAAAAGCGCTCGCACCCCTGGCTACCTTCTTGAGCCGCTATCGCGGCGTCGTTAACGTCCAATCTCCAGGGCGCAGTCACTCTTGTGCTGGATCTCGCCACGACTCTGAGAATGCAAGCTCTCAGGGCCACGCAGCTTCGGCCGGAGCACAGACAAGAGTGTCTGTGCCACATCGGTCCCTGGCTTGCGGCGTCAGGTCGATCAGATTGAGAGGAATGCGGACATCCTCGCGATGCCCGGCCGGCGCCGCACTGCTACACTCTCCTCCTCCCGAATGCTCCCGGAATACTTGCGCAGGTCATTCAAGCCGGCCACCCTGCGAACCCTCGAGAAACACGCCGCGAAGTTGGTCGTCAACTCTCCGCTTTTCTTCCGGACGGCGTACGCCGCGAACGTCACGGAAAACCGCCGGCGCAGTTACACCACGGTCGTCGTCGTCAGTCCCTCCGGGGTCTCCCAGGCACGCTGTACCTGCCTGCCGGAGATTCCGATCGACAACCTCTGCTGGCACATCGGCGCGTTGTTGAATCACTGTGCCGATCCAGATGGCATCCTGCCGGCGGAACGTTTCGAGGCGAGCCTCTGGCGTGCCGTCGGCTTCGAGTTGGCCGCCGAGGGACGGCCGATCCAGATCGATACCGACGCCGACCCTCGGGAGGCGCTTCTGCGCAAGCTCACCATGACCAGTCAGGAAGGTGCGCTTCTGAAGCGTGGGGCTGCCTCGGCACGTCTCCGTTGGGAGGCTTCGCCCTGGTATCGCTGGGCGCGCGGAATGTTCTCCCGGTTTCCGGACGGTGAAGGAGTCCGGATCGAGCAACGCGACGATCGCTTTCATCTGATGGCCGGCGATGCCACCGTGGCGCTGCCGGCCGGCGCCGTCGAACACGTCATCGCCGCCGGTGGAGGCGCTGTCGCGGCTGCCAGCGGTTTCGAGGTCGCGCCGCAGTCCCTCACCCCGTCGCTGCGAATCGAGCTGACGGCGGAGCGGGCATTGCGGTTCATCCCAGTTTTGCTCGAGGGGCAGACGGTTCATCTCCGCGAGACGTTGCCGCGGTTCGGGAAGTTCTTTTTCCTGAAGCCTCAGCCGCCCGCTGCCGGAGGGGGACGCTTCGCATCGGCGGGCGTGGTCCCTCCCATGTTTGTCGAGCGAGGCAAGACGGCACAGACCTCATTGTTCGATGCCCGCCCGTCATCCGGATTGCCTCTCGACCGCGAGACGCTGATCGCCGAGGTGGATGCCTTCGCGTTCGTCGAAGCGCACCGTGAGGAGCTTGCGCGGATGCCGGAGTCTCTGGCGCCGGACGTCGTGCGCAACGCCCAGCCACACCGGCTCGACGGCGAGGTCGTGTTCGACTTCTCGCCACCCGCCGGCAACCTGCTCGATGTCGACATCGTGTTCGAGGCCGGCGGGGAAGTCGTGCACGCGGGCGAGCTGGCGCTGGCGCGGAGTGCCGGCGTTCGTGCGCTCGTGCGCGGGAACATCTGGATCGATGCCGCGGACGAGCAGCTCGAATGGCTCGATGACGCGACGCTCGGGCCGGGCGGCCGTGTGCTGGTCACGAAACTCGAGCTCCTGCGCATCCGCGGCTCGCTGCGCGGCAGAGCCGTCTTTCGCGGCGATCCTTCCTGCCGGCAGATCTTCCGGGTGTTCGACGAGCTCCCCGGCGCCGGCGACGCGCCGCCGCCCACTGCGTTCGGCATGGACCTCTATGGTTACCAGCAGACCGGATACCACTGGCTGTGGCTTCTCCAGCAGAACGGTTTCGGCGCGCTCCTCTGCGACGACATGGGCCTCGGCAAGACGCATCAGGCCATCGCTCTCATCCGCGCCGTCACTCTGACGAATCCCGGAGCACAAGTGCTCGTGGTCTGTCCGACTTCGGTGCTCGATCACTGGCGGGACAAGCTGGCGCGCTACGACGCCGGGCCAGACGTTACATTGACGTCGTATGGCCTGGTGCGTACCCGCATCGAGCAGTTTCGGGGCCGGCGCTTCGACCTCATCGTGCTGGATGAGATGCAGACGATCAAGAATGCCGGCACCGCCACCCATCAGATGCTACGGTCCATCGACACGCGCATCGCCATCGGCCTGACCGGCACGCCGATCGAGAATCACGAGGGCGAGCTCATGACGCTGCTCGACGTCGTGGTCCCCGGATACCTGACGGGCCGGGTCGAGGATCGGGCGATGTTGCAGAGGCTGGTGCGGCCGTTCGTCCTCCGCCGCACCAAGCAGCAGGTGCTGACCGAGCTGCCTCCGAAGATCGTCGACAAGCGCCACTGCGAGCTGACCACGGAACAGCGCACGCTCTACCGGCGCGTGATCGAGGCGCGTGCGAAGCCGTTACGAGCGCAGCTCCGGGCCGGGGCGGCGGTGTCGTACGTCCACGTCTTCGCCGCCCTCAACTACCTCAAGCAGATCTGCAATCACCCGGCGTCGGCCGGCGGGGGCTTTGACGACGCGAACGTGACCTCGGGCAAGTGGGAGCTGTTCCTGGAACTGCTCGATGAGTGCATGAGCAGCGGTCTGAAGGTGGTCGTCTTCAGCCAGTATCTGAAGATGCTGGAGATCATCGAGCGCGAGCTGCAGCGCCGTGAGCTGGGTTTCGCATCCATCAAGGGAACGACGCGGGCGCGTGGCGCCGAGATCGCCCGTTTCCGCGACGATCCTGACTGCCGCGTCTTCACCGCCAGCCTTCGCGCCGGAGGCCTGGGCATCGATCTCACGAGCGCCTCGGTGGTCATCCACTACGACCGCTGGTGGAATCAGGCCCGCGAGGACCAGGCCACCGACCGCGTTCACCGCCTCGGCCAGAGCAAGGGCGTGCAGGTGCTCAAGCTGATCACGCGTGGCACGGTCGAAGAAAAGATCGACGCTCTGATCGCCCGCAAGGCCCAACTGGCGGACGATGTCATCCGCGCCGACGACCCGTCATTGGTCAAGCAGTTCACGGTGGAGGAGCTGCAGGAATTGCTCGCCGATTAGTGCAGGATTAGTGCGCATTTTTCACACGCCGAGTGGAATTGTCGACACCGTTTTGCCTCGGAAGCTTCTCCCGACGCGCGGCTGCGCCGCTGGGCACAGACAAGAGTGTCTGTGCCACATTGACCCTCGGTATTGGCTGGAGAGAGAGTCTTGCGGGACCAAATGGGCCATGCCACATTGGCTTTCGATATTGGCAGGAGAGTGGAGTCTTGCGGGACCGAATGTGGCACAGACACTCTTGTCTGTGCCCGGCCGGAGCCGCCGCCGCGGCGGGCTTGCTGATTGCCGTAGATTCCAATGCCGATCACCGGCGCTGTTCCCCACCCATCCACCCTCCCGTCTCGAGCGTAGACAGAGCAAATGAAGAACCGCCTGAGCCTTCTCTGCCTGCTCTCGCTTCTGGCATTGCCCGCCGTCGCCCAGCGGCTGCCGCGAACGGTCATTCCGGAGCACTACGCCATCCAGCTTGCGCCCGACCTTGCGCGCGGCACGTTCGACGGGGAGGAGACGATCAAGGTCACGGTCCGTGAGCCGGTATCGGCCATCGAGCTGAATGCGATCGAGCTCGATATCAGTCAGGCCACGGTCGCCGCCGGAGGGACGTCGCATCCGGCCGCGGTGGCGTTCTATCTGGTCGCGCTCACCGCCGCACGACGGGAGCGGATCCGGAAGTGATCGTCGAAGCGCGGCAGCGGGCGGAGCGCTACCTCGCCGATCCCAAGTCACTCGACCCGACGCTCGCCGAGGGGGTGCTGGCCATCGCCGCGTGGAACGGCGACGCCGCCTTCTTCGATAAGCTGGCCGCGAAGGCGAAGGCCGCCGGATCGCACGACGAGTTGTTCCGCTACCTCGGCGCGCTTTCGTCCTTCCGCGATCCGGCCCTGATCCAGCGCGCCTTGAGCATCATCAAGGAAAGCGTCCAGCCCGGTGAGCTCTACTACATCATGCCCGAGATGCTCTACCGCCCTTCGACCCGCGAGGCGATCCTGGGAGTACATGAAGGCGCACTGGAAAGAGATCGACGAGCATCAGCTCTATTTCGCGCGAGCCTATTTCATCGATTCCCTCGGCCACTTCTGCGATGCCGGCCATCGCCGCGACGTGGAGTCGTTCTTCAAGACGAACGATGTCAAAGACGCCGCCAACTCCCTCCGCGGCGCCCTCGAGCAGATCGACTACTGCACCGATTTCAGGCAGAGGCAATGGGCGGGGCTGGAGGCGTGGCTGCATTCACGGTGAAGGGGCCAGCCTGACATTCGTCGTGTCATCCTGAGGCTGCCGCAGCCGCGCCCGTAATGTTGGTTTGTACCGAGATCAAGCGTCGCGGCGGAGGACGCCGAAGGACCCCCCGCGAGCTTGCCTCGAGCGATTACCGCCGCCCGACCGGCAAGTACCTGGGGGGTCCTTCGGCGTCCTCCGCCGCGGTGTTTGATCTGTGCAAGCATCAACATTCGAGGCGCGGCTGCGGCAGGCTCTGGATGACAGCGGGGTTGGCAGCGCTGGTGCCCGCCGCAACCAGGAACGATCACGCCGACATTGACGCGGGCGGCAATCCCAACTGCTCCACCACGATCGAGGCGAGCTTCCAGGCGGAGCGGATGGCCTCGTCGCGCGTCAGCGGACGCGTGACGCGGGTGGCGCGGACGTATCTGGCATCGATCTCCAGCCGGTCCATTCGCTGGAGGAGGCCGGCGCGCATCTCTTCGATGATCTTCGCGTCGCCGAGGAGGCGCTCGGCAAGCATGGCGTCGTCGCTGCGGACGATGAAGTCGCCGTCGAAGGCCGTCTGCACGACGGGCGGACCGAACGGCGAGAAGTTGAGGTCGAACTTCGACCGCCTGTGGATGATCAGCCGCGCCGGCGTCGACGCCCTGATCTCCACGACTGCCCGTTCCGGCCCGCTCCTTCCGCCGCCGAACATCCGCCACGTCACGGCGTAGCCGCGCCAGGAGCCGCTGACGCGGCCGATTAGATTCGCGCGGATGCCGGAGAGGCCGGCCTTCTGTGCCGCGGCCTTCATCGCCTTGACCCGCCGCAGCGAGACTACGACCACCACGACGAGGATGACGATCAGCCAGCCGAGGTAAAGGAGCACCATGCCTGGTTCATTCATGCGTGGCGCACATTATGCGGGTGCAACCGGTTGTCGTTCGTTCCACTGCTGCGAAGCCTGACCTGCGACGGGCTGTTCAGCGACAATAAGACCTGCGTGCCGCACTTCTAGTTGACGCCGGACAACAGGCGGCCGCCCGAGGTGAGCAGGCGTCCCGCCTGCTCCCGCCGGGCGTCCTCGCCCGGCGGTGGGTCGTGGCGACGAAAAGAATCGAACCTGAAAAACGCGAATGTGATGCTGACTCGGGTATCTCGTTCCCACCGCTGGGCGAGGACACCCGTCGGTCGGACTGGTGAGTCCGAGCCACGCCACGACACACACCCTGAGGCCATGAATGGCTTTCCAGATCCCATGAATGGCTTTTCCAGATGCCATGAATGGCCTTCCAGATGCCATGAATGGCCTTCCAGATCCCATGAATGGCCTCCCCAATCCCATTCATGGCCTTTCAGATCCCATGAATGGCCTTCCAGCTCCCATTCATGGCCTCTCAGATCCCATTCATGGCCTCCCAGATCCCATTCATGGCCTCCCAGATCCCATTCATGGCCCCCCAGATCCCATTCATGGCCTCCCAGATCCCATTCATGGCCTTCTCAGATCCCATTCATGGCCTCCCGGATCCCATTCATGGCCTTCCCGGAGGCAGTTGTTTGCATCCCAGAGGCAGTTGTATTGACCCCTAGAGGCAGTTGTTTGTTTCCCGGAGGTGGCTGTATTGCATCCCAGAGGCAGTTGTTTGCCTCTTCAGAGGTAGTTGTATTGACTCCCGGAGGTGGTTGTTTGCCTCTCAGAGGTAGTTGTATTGACTCCCGGAGGTAGGCGTTCGCCTCTCATAGGCAGTTGTCTTGCCTCCCACATGCAGTTGTCTGCCTCCCGGAGGCAGTTGTCGTCGGGAGACCCAGTGTCCAGGGCCGCTCCGGCGTCGGTGGACCGGCGCTCATTCTTGGCATCGTCTCTAACTGATTGATAAGCAGCAGCCACTTGCGACCGCGCCGGAGTCGATGTGGCACAGACACTCTTGTCTGTGCGGGGTCTCGCCACCACTCCATCTCAATGTCCGGCGTCAACTGGAACCGCGGAGCCCGCAGGTTGAATCTTCGCGGAACGCCATGGGGATCCACCCAAGTCTGCGTCAGGTCTAGAGTCTGAAGTTAGGAAATCAAGGTGGTGTCGGCCGGATATACGTCGCTTTGGATTCTAGACCTGTCCCCAGAGGTTCAGAAATAGGAGTTAGCCTGTCGAAGGTTTCGCCGAACCGCACGAATGGCGTTGTCGTTGGTGCTGAGGTGGCATATGTCCAAAGAGCTAGTCGGAGTAGTTATCGGTGGCGCGATAGGAATCGTCGCGGCGTTGCTCGGTTCGGCCGTGACATTCTGGCTCGCGCGGATCGACGATCTTCGAAAGCAGCGCGCTGCCAGGAAGAATGCACTCACGTCGTGTCGGTACGAGGCGGCCGCGATTGCGTCAACACTAGTCACCGTGGACGTCACGAAGGTCCCGGAGTTGGCAGCAATAGAACGCGTTATCAACGGCGGATACTTGAGCGAGATATCTCAAGACGCCGCGCGAGAGCTTCTCCTCTTTCGCACTTTGGTCCACGATTTGAACGAAACCATGACCAGGGTAGAGAACCTTACCTTCTCATCGATTGCCGCTGGGCAGGGGGGCGTGAGGAATGAAGCCGTCAGTGCAAGTTACGAACGCGCGAAGAACCTCTGCAACACGATCGCGGAACGAGCCAACATTCTGGTGCAGGTGCTCGCCGCTGAAGTTGGCGATCGCGAGTTGCAGGGCTAACTCTCGCTTGCAGCCGACGTAGGTCTGGGGCCTAGACCTTCGGTCTTCTGCGAGCGATGCGTGGCTCTAATCCAAATCTCGTGTCGTCAGCCACCCGGGCGAATTGCATCTGTTGCCCGTCGAGAGGTTCGGCGGATCGATCCTATACGCTAAGGCCCTGCGGATGTCTGGCTTGCCGTGTTCGTGCGGCCACGCAACCTCATCGCCACCTACTTAGTCGAAGGCGATGGACAAGTGAGATGCCCGCCACAAGCGCCAGTTGGAAGAGGCTACGACTCTTTGATGAGCCGCAGGTACTCCTCATGTGGACCGATCCAGAACCAGGTGATTCCGATGGGAGAGTCCAGGCCGAGGACCCGATGGGACGACCCGATCCGAGCCGACCAATACTTCACGACCCGTTTCAATCGAAGGGATGGATGTCGCGGATCACTCTTGAGCAGCGCGAAATTCTCCGTGCGAGTTTCTGGAACTCGGGCGGAAGCCTCTCAAATCCGCGCCAGAAGCGGCTGGTGGCGCGATGACTCACAGCTCCTTCGTTTCGCCTCGCTCAACTTCCGACAGAGCTTCCGTGGCGAACCGTTCCAGACGCCCTTCTGCGACGTCGCGTTCGAGCTCTCTGTCCCAGGTTTCCCAGTCGTGCTCGATGAACCAGGCACGGAACACGGCCAACTCTTCCGGAGTGAGCTTCTCGACTTCACGCTCGATGACTTCGAGGTTCGTCATGCGTGCTGCGAGGATAGCAGACTCAAACGCTTCAACCACAGAGACACTGAGGACACGGAGACCTCAGCGCTCTCAGTGCGTCTGTGGTCGAATGGTTTTCCAGCCGCCCGCACGGTGGATCGCGATATCCTCTCACTCGTCCGAAAGGGGTGTGAACAATGCCGGCCTCACCTCCGAACATCCTCTTCATCCACGTCGACGAGTTGCGGTATCCGATGCATTTTCCCGCGGGGATCAACTCCGCGGCGGAGTTCTTCGCGCGCTTCATGCCGCACCTCCATGAACTTCTGTGGAAGGACGGGGTGAAGTTCTCGCGCTACTACACGGCGGGGGCCGACTGCACCGCGGGGCGCGGGACGTTCGTCACCGGGCTCTACGCGCACCAGACCAACCTCATGGTCATCCGCCAGGGGAAGGGCAGCGGGCCTGCGATCCAACCGCCGCTGCAGCCGGAGTTTCCCACCTACGGAAAGCTTCTTCGCGAGGTCGGATACGACACGCCGTACATCGGCAAGTGGCATCTGTCGGACTCGCCGGCGTCGCCGTCATCGCTCTTTGCCGACGTCTATCTTCAGGACTATGGATTCCAGGGCCTGACCATGCCCGATCCGATCGGCGCCGTCGGCCAGGGGATCGGCGCCACGCTGGCGGATCCCGCCGACCCAGCCCAGCCGCCAGGCGACACCGACATCGCCCGTCAGGCCATCGAGTGGCTTTCGGCGCGCGCGGCTTCGGGTAACGGGATTCCTTTCTGCCTCACGGTCGGATTCGTCAACCCGCACGACAAACAGTGGTTCTGGAGCGGCACCGAGGCCAGGCGATTCCGTCACGCATTCGAGAAGGCGGGGAAGACGCAGACGCCGAATGGCGCGCTGCCGTCCGGCGAGCAGATCGTACACGAGGCCAATCCGCCGTCGTTTGGCTACGAGATGCCGAAGAACTGGCAGTCGGCGAAGCACCTCAGCGAACACGCCGCCTCGATCTGCAGCGTGTTCCGTTCGCTCACCGACTTCGCTTGCGGGGGCATCAGCGACGACCCTGCCGACACGGACTTCACCGTGTGCCAGTCGTTGCTCGACGACACCTTCAACACCGCCTACGCGCCGTTCAGCTACTGGACCCGCGCGCTGGACATGTACACGCAGGCGATGATCGACGTCGACGAACAGATCGGGCAACTCCTGGAGAACATCCCCGACGCGCTCCTCGACAACATGGTCATCATCTTCACCTCGGATCACGGCGAGTACGGCAGCTCGCACGGACTGCAGGGGAAGGGCATCACCGCGTACGAGGAGGGGATGCGCGTTCCGCTGATCGTCCGCGATCACACCGGCGCGTTCACGCGCGATGCCGAGACCGAACGAAGCCAGGTCGCATCGCACGTCGACCTGCTGCCGCTGATGATGAAGCTGGCCACGGGCGCCGACGGGTGGATGAACGACGATTACCGGCAGATGTATGGTCATCGTCTCGATCTCGCTGCCATCCTGCACGACGCCTGCGCGCCGGGCCGGCCATACGCCATCTACAGCTCCGACGAGCACTTCATCCCTGCCGCCGTGAACTACCTGAATGCGCCGGAGCACGTCGTCGGCCTGGCCTTCCCCGAGGGGAAGCTCGCGGTCTACGCGCACTGGGTTCCGGAGACCGAATGGCCGCTCTTCAAGATCACCGAGTATTACGACTACGCCACCGAGGACGGCCGGCTCGAGCTCGCCAGCACACCGGACTGCGATGCGGCGAAGGCTGCCGTCGCGCGCCTGAACGATGAGGTCATTCCCAACGAGTTGCGCGCTCCGCTGCCGGCGGCTTACGTCGAGGCGCAGAAGACGGCGCTTCGCAAGTATTGGGGGTACGTGCTGCTTCTGGACACCGCCTCGGAACTGGTGTTGAAGGTGGGCGCACCGTAGAGGTTGGGAAGCGAGACTGTAGACTTCGCTCTTCCATGGTCAAACAGGTCGCGCTCTACGGAGCCGTTGGCGGCGTCCTCATCGCGCTGCTCAAGCTCATCGAGTACAAGCATTTCGTCCACGAGTATCCCTCCGAGATCTACGGCGGTCTCGTCGCACTCATCTTCACGGCCATCGGCATCTACTTCGGGCTGCGGTGGACACGGACGAAGGAGGTGGTGGTCATCCGGGAGGTGCCGGTACGGAGGGACGGTCCGTTCGTCCTCAACGCCGAGATGCTGAAGGACGTCGGTCTTACCGCTCGCGAGCACGAGATCCTGGCCCTCATCGCCCAGGGGCTGAGCAACCGCGAGATCGGGGAGAAGCTCTTCGTCTCCGAGAATACGGTGAAGACGCACTCCTCGCGCCTGTTCGAGAAAATGCAGGTGAACCGGCGCGTCCAGGCTGTGCAGAAGGGCAAAGACCTCGGGCTGATCCCCTGATTCATACTTTCGTTGACCCGAAATCACCCGAACGTAGGACGACAGGACCACGGTTCGGCCGTACCTTGCGCCACGAAAGGAAAACGCAAATGAAGCGAGTCGTCATCGTCTTCGGTCTCCTCTCCGGCCTCATCTCCTCAGCCATGATGTTTCTGACCCTCCCCTTCCTCAAAAGCGGAGCGATCAATGACCACAACGGCTATGTGATCGGCTACACGGCGATCTTCCTGTCGTTCCTGCTGGTCTTCTTCGGCATCCGTTCGTATCGCGAGAACGCCGGCGGCTCGATCACCTTCGGCCGCGGGTTCAGCGTGGGCATCCTGATCACGCTCATCTCGTGCATGTTCTACGTCGGGTCGTGGGAGATCATCTACTTCAATTTCATGCCCGACTACATGGACAAGTACGCCGCGCGCGAGATCGCCGCGGTGCGCGAAAAGGGTGCGACCGAGGCCGCCATCGCGGCGAAGAAGAACGAGATGGACAAGTTCCGGGCGCTGTACAGGAACCCGCTGTTCAACGCCGCCATGACCTTCATCGAGCCCTTCCCGGTGGGACTGATCATGACGCTGGTTTCGGCGGCGATCCTGCGAAAGCGGCGTACGGCGCCGGCGCCGGGTGTGGCGCAGGCTGCGTAGGAGCGATCGATTCAGAAGTTTCGAGTTCCTTAACGCCGAACCTCCATGTCTCCCTCTGGCATTTTTGCGAGCTCAGGCGTAAATTAAAGGTTCCCCCGGACAATTTCATCGAGATAGAGAGAGAGGAGAACTCGTGAAACGATACTGGGTTGCCTGTGCCTTCCTGCTTTTCGCTCACGCCGCATTCGCCGACATCACGCTGACCGACAGAGGGTCGACGCTGCAGCACCTCAAACAGAATCCGGCCGACAAGGCGTCCGACCGGGCGGCCGAAATCGCCGCGAACGCGGCAAAGCGCGCTGCCAAACGGGCACGCCACGCACACTCCAGCGGGAAGCTGACCGTTGAGTCGTTCCATCCGGCCATCACCGCCACCGGCTCCATTGGTCTCGTCGATGCCGGCGGTCTGAAGTACTTCATCAATACGGATATCACCTTCAGCACCAGCTCTTCGGCCTCCGGCGCAGCCTCCGAAGCGTCGTATACGCACGCCATCGCCGCGAGTACCATCGCCGGCGGCACGGTGATGTCGACGCTGAACGACATGTTCGACGGATACAACGCCCTCTGCGTGAGCCTCACGAACAGCACCGGACCATGCCGGACAGGCGACGCGAATTTCGTCATCTACAACAAGAACGGTCCGGCGTCGATCGATACGAGCGTGCCGGCGGTTCCGGAGTGCATCAGCCGGCAGTTCGTCCTGCCGGCGAAG
The DNA here is from genome assembly GCA_035482045.1 of Thermoanaerobaculia bacterium. GTDB lineage: Bacteria > Acidobacteriota > Thermoanaerobaculia > Gp7-AA8 > Gp7-AA8 > JADGNZ01. Next base: position 117,415 of record DATHRD010000096.1, on the reverse strand, counting down.
GCCATCGGCGGCCTGAGCGTGCAGCGCAAGGTTTACGTCCCGACGAATGACCGCTTCATCCGCTGGATGAACTTCTTCACGAACACGACGGGCTCTCCCATCACGTTCACGATGGTCACGTCGAACAACCTCGGGTCGGACAACAACACGATCGTGGTGACGACATCGAGCGGCGACGCCGTCGTCACGACCGGCGACCTCTGGGCCACTTCCTTCCAGCAGTTCTCCGGCAGCACCTCGAGCGACCCGCGGATCGGACACGTCTTCCAGGGAAGCGGCGCGCCGACGCCGGTGGCGAACATCAACTTCGTCAACGGTGACGACAACCCGTACTGGGTGTACTCGATCACGCTCAACCCCGGCCAGACGAAGATCATCGTCAACTATGCAACGGGCCAGGGGACGAAGGCCGCGGCCGCGGCGCAAGCGGCGAACCTTGCCGCGTTCGGACCCAACGCGCAGCAGTGCATGTCGGCAACGGAGCTGTCGGAGGTCACGAACTTCCAAACCGGCCGCGCCGACCTTTCGATCACGAAGACCAGCAATCTCGCCAGCCCGCCGGTGGCATTCGGCGGCGGCCAGGCCCCCTACACCCTGGCCGTCACGAACAACGGCCCAACGGCCGCGTCGTCGGTCTCGGTCACCGACCCGCTCCCCGCCGGCTCCGGGTTTGTGAGCGCGACGGGCTCGGGCTGGACCTGCGGATTCGCGTCCGGCGTCGTCACCTGCACGACATCGACACTGGCCGTGGGCCCGGCAGCCCCGATCACACTGGTGATCACCGCTCCGCCGGTGACGAAGTCCGAGATGATCCCGAACACGGCCACGGTATCGTCCGCGACGTCCGATCCGGTGCCAGGAAACAACAGCAGCACCACGACCATCCACGTCGTTCCGGGCAAGGGGCCCGGCCACTAAGAGGCGTCCAGTGCCGCTGACGCGGCACGACATGCCTTGACATCGATGACCAGGGGTGCTCGCAAAAAACGCTCGCACCCCTGGCTACCGTCTTTGGCCGCTATCGCGGCATACACAGCAGGGACTCCCGGGAGGACGCCAGCGTAAGTTAGCGCGCATGGGCGCGGGACGCCCGCTCTACGAGGATCGTTATGCGCGCGGCGGTGTGAACGCTCCCGTTTGACTTTGCGCTCCGTTCCGCTCCAGTCCATCTCGCCGCCCCCCAATCCAATTCGCTGCAAACCCCGCGACGCCGGGGCCAACCCCACCCATCCTTACCATCGAAGGAGAACTCGAATGAAAACGAAACTCTTGCTGACACTCACCTTCCTCATCGCCGGTGCCGTGATGGCCGGTCCTCGCCAGGATCTCGTCGTAGACGCCGCCTGGCTCAAGCAACACATTAATGACGCTGACCTGGTCCTTCTGCATGTCGGCGATAAGGACGCTTACGCGGCGGGGCACATCCCCGGGGCGCGGTTCGTCTCGCTGAACGACATCTCCATTTCCGACCACAGCGGGCATGGGCTGATGCTGGAGATGCCGCCGGCCGAGGATCTGCGGCATCGGCTCGAGGCGCTGGGCATCTCGGACAAGTCGCGCGTCGTCGTCTACTACGGCAAGGACTGGGTGTCGCCGTCGACGCGCGTGGTCTTCACGCTCGACTACGCCGGCCTCGGCGCTCGCGCATCGTTGCTGGACGGTGGTCAGGATGCCTGGGTTCGCAATGGCGGCGAGGTGACCAAGGATGTGCCGCCGGCGAAGACAGGGACGCTCGCTCCGCTGAAGCTCCGGCCGATCGTGGTCGATGCCGCGACTGTCCATGCACGCATCGGCACGCCGGGTATCGCGGTCGTCGATGGCCGCGACGCCGCGTATTACGACGGCGTTGAGACCGGCGGCGCGCACGGAGAGACGCATCGCACGGGACACATCCGCGGCGCGCTGAGCATCCCTTACACCTCGATCACCGACGACCGCCTGATGATCAAGTCGGCCGACGAACTGGCGGCGATCTTCACAAAGGCGGGCGTGAAGCCTGGCGACACGGTCATCGGCTATTGCCACATCGGGCAGCAGACCACGGCCATGCTCTTCGCCGCGCGGACGCTCGGCCATCCTGTCCTGCTGTACGACGGCTCGTTCGAGGATTGGTCGCGGCACAAGGAGTATGCGGTCGATAACCCGTCGGAGAAGGCGGGGAAGTGAGCAGAAGACCTGGAACGTGGTTTCGCGGTCTCGAAGGCTCGCGGTCTCGCGGTGAGTCCACCCCGCGACCGCGCAACAGCGAGACCTCGCGACCGCATCCGCGCCCGTACGCCGATCCGTACGTCGCCGGCGTTGGCCTCGGCCTGGTGCTGCTGGCGGCGTACGTGATCGCGGGCCGCGGTCTCGGTGCGTCGGGCGCGTTCGCCAGCGGCGCTGCCGGTGTGGTCGCGGCGGCGTCGCCGGCACGCGCGGCCGCCAGTTCCTACTTCGCGCGATACCTGGCAGGGGAGGGACCGTGGCACGAATGGCTGCTCTTCGAGATCGCCGGCGTCGTGATCGGCGGATTCCTCTCCGCGCTGGCGGCCGGCCGGTTGCGCGCCGCCATCGAGCGCGGGCCGCGAATCAGCCGCGGTGGGAGGCTGGCCTGCGCGTTCGCGGGAGGATCGGCGATGGGAGTTGGCGCGGTGCTGGCGCGAGGCTGTACGAGCGGCCTCGCGCTCACCGGCGGCGCGCTGCTCAGCGCCGGAAGTTGGCTGTTCATGATTGCCGCGTTTGCCGGCGCGTATCTGTTCGCGCCGATCGTGAAGAGGGCCTGGCGATGATGGCACCGCTGTTCGAGAGCGCGCCTCTCACCGCTGCCGTGGCCATCGGCGTCGCTTTCGGCTGGGCGCTGGAGCGCGCCGGACTGGGAAGTGCCCCCAAACTGGCCGGCCAGTTCTATCTGACTGATTTCACGGTCTTCAAAGTGATGTTCAGCGCCATCGTCACGGCCATGCTCGGCGCCTTCTGGCTGGCCCGCCTCGGCATCCTCGATCTCGGGCGCGTCTATGTCCCGGAGACGTATCTTCTCCCGCAGCTCGCGGGCGGCCTGCTGTTCGGAGCCGGGTTCGTGATCGCGGGACTCTGCCCCGGAACCTCGTGCGTCGCCGCCGCGACGGGGCGCGGTGACGGTGTCTTCGTCATGCTCGGCATGTTTGCCGGCGTGCTTGCCACCGGCCTTGCGTTCGCGCCGTTGCAGCATTTCTACGAGAGCACGGCACGTGGAACGCTCACGCTACCGGATGTCCTGCACATTCCCTACGGCGCCGTCGTCTTCGCCGTCGTGGCCATGGCCTTGATCGCGTTTCAATTCACCGAGCGACTGGAGAAACGCGCGTGACCCGTCGCACTCTCGCCGCCGTGGCCGCACTCCTCGGCGTGCTGGCGCTCTTCGCCGGCAGCCCGTATCGCGCGCGGCCTGCCGTCGTCGATGTCAAAAGCCGTCGAATTGGCCGAGTGGATTCGCGACCGCAGGCCGGACCTTCGCATCATCGATGTGCGCAGTGAGGAACAGTTCGATGCCTATCACCTCCCGCGCGCGGAGCGCATCCCCGTCGAATCGCTGGCGTCGGCTCCGTTCAAGCCCGAGGAGACGATCGTGCTGGTTTCCGGTGACGAGAGCGCCGCGAGGGTGTTCGGCAACCGACAGGTTTACCTCCTTCGCGGCGGGCTGCACGAATGGATCGACGACGTGATGAACCCCACCATCGCTGAAAACGCATCGCCTGCCGCACGTGCCGCCTTTCAGCGGGCCAGCGTCGTCAGCCGCTACTTCGGCGGCGTTCCCCGAGTTGTCGACAAACTCCCCGTGCCGCGGCGCGACGACACCGTTGCCGCCGCTGCTGCCATCCGGAGGCGGGGATGCTGAGCGCCGCAGCGATCGAGACCGGGACGTTCTTTGACGCGCTGCGCGAGTCGGAGTTCGGCCGTCTCGATGCGCAGCATCACGCCTATCTCGACTACGCCGGGAGCGCGTTGTACGGCGACTCGCAGCTCCGCGCCCATCATGCACTGTTGCGGGAAGGGCTCTTCGGCAACCCGCACTCCGACTCCGGCCCTTCGCGCGCCAGCACCGAGATCATCGAGTCGGCGCGGCGGACGCTGCTGCGATTCTTCGACGCCGATGAATCGACGCACGACGTCTGCTTCACGGCCAACACGAGCGCGGCCATCAAACTCGTGGCCGAGGCCTATCCGTTTTCGCCGGAGGCAGGCTGTTTCCTGTCGGTCGACAATCACAACTCGGTAAACGGAATCCGCGAGTATGCGCGGCGGGCGGGAGCGCGCGTCCGATACCTGCCGCTCGATGACGATCTCCGGCTGCTCGATGCCGAGGTGCATCTTTGCGAGGAATCATTGCGTGGCGGCGGGCTGGTGGCCTTCCCCGCACAATCCAACTTCTCCGGAGTGCAGCATCCTCTCGATCTGGTCATGAAGGCCCACGCCCTCGGCTTCGACGTCCTGCTCGATGTCGCGGCGTTCGCGCCCAGCCATGCCTTCAGTCTCCGCCGCTGCCCGGCCGACTTCGTAGCGTTGTCGTTCTACAAGCTCTTCGGCTATCCGACCGGCCTCGGCGCGCTGGTCGCGCGCCGCGACGCCCTGTCGCGTCTGCGACGCCCGTGGTTCGCCGGCGGCACAGTCATATATGCGTCGGTCGCCGCCGACACGCATCTCCTGCGCTCCCGTCACGAGGGCTTCGAAGACGGTACCCCGAACTTCCTCGGCATCGCCGCACTCGACACCGGTTTCAGCCTGTTGAACGAGGTGGGGATGCTGCGCCTGACCGATCACGTGTCGCAACTTACGCGCGAGTTGCTCGACGATCTCCGCGCCCTCCGCCACGGCAACGGCACGCCCGTCGTTCGCATCTACGGTCCGCGCGACATGACCGCCCGCGGCGGCGCCATCGCCTTCAATGTCTGCGACCGCGGAGGACAACCGATTCCTTACTCACTGGTCGAGGCGCGCGCACGCGGCGCCGGCGTCTCTCTGCGCGGCGGCTGCTTCTGCAACCCTGGCGCATCCGAGGCCGCCTTCGGTCTGGACGCGGCGCAAATATCCGCCTGCTTCGATTCGCTCGGCGCGGGCTTTACGCCGGAACGCTTCGCCGAATGCAGCAACACCGCCGTCGGCGCGGTGCGGGCATCGATCGGACTGGCGAACAACGCCGAGGATATCGGGCGGGCGGTGGGGGTGGTGGCGTCGTTTCGGGAGTGAGTCCGAGGTACACTTTCATCGACACGATCGGTCAAGGGGCCGGTGTCTCATAGCCATGGCGCAGATCCGATTTCGCTTCGCTCCTGAGAAGTTGGTCCAGGCCCTTGTTTTTTTTGCGCGACGCGGCGTTCGTGATCTGGACAAGATGAAGGCGGCGAAGCTTCTGTTTCACGCCGATAAATACCATCTGTTGAAGTACGGTCGCCCTGTCATCGGCGATCAGTATGCGTGCATGGAGTACGGGCCCGTTCCATCGGCGTCGCTCAACGTGATGAACGATGTCGTTGCGCACGACAAGCACTTCCGGCCGCTGGCGAAGGATCTTTTCGACGAGTATCTGACTGTCGAGAAATCGATGTTCAGGAAGTATCCGGTCTTCCGCGCCAGGAAAGATCCGGACCTGGACGTCTTCTCCGAGTCCGATATTGAGGCACTCGACTACGCGCGAAAAAACTACGGTTCGAAACCGGCCTGGAAATTGAGCGAACAATCGCACGACGAGCCCTCGTGGAGACTTGCCAACGAGCAGCGTGCGCCTGGCAGCAGCGTGATCATGGACTATCGGCTCTTCTTCGAAGGGCATCCGGAAGCGATGGACATGCTTCGCTTTGTCGAGGCGGAGCAGGAAGATCGCGACGCCGCCGAGGAGCTGGCAACGCACCGGACCACGCAGCCGGAAAGACACGTTGCATCGGGCGGCTAATCTCCGTAGCCGGCCAGGATCATTTTCTTCAACCTGCGGACGATCACCGTCGACGCGCGTACAGCATCGTCGATCGCCTTGAGGTGTTCGGATCGGAGTTGCGCGACCACTTTGAATGAAGGCGCGCTCACGATCGCCGCGAGTTGCTCAATCTCGGGTCTGGTCAGGTCGATGACAGTGGGCGCCGAGACGAACGCATAGTCGCCAGGACTCAACCGGACCACCGGCTGTTGCCGAACACGTTCGTCCGAAAAATGGCCAATATTCGTGGTCGTAAACGCATAAGCAACGAGCCCATCGTGAGGTGGCCAAGTGTGGTTGAGGACGACGAGGAACTTTGTTTTTGCGGCTCGCGTCGAGAAGTGATGGAACACCGCGCCGCGAGTACATCGTTCAGCATCGGCGAGATCGTCGTCGAACGACACGCGTTCATTCTCCCATGTGCGGCCTCTACGACTGCCGCACCGCGTAGAACGAGACCACCAGGCCGGCCTTTCCGACGCCGCCGTTCTCAGGATGCGGGATCGTCCGGATGACGCTTCCGACGATCGCTTCCACCTGATCGACGCCGTTCGGCCAGTGGCTCACGTAAAACCCGTCGTAGTCGTAGATCCACTGATCCTTGCCGACGGTGCCCTTGCCCTGGAAGCGCACCCTGTACGGATTGCCGTAGGTGACGAAGCCTTCCAGCTTCAGGGACCAGCCCGGTCCTCCGATCTTGCCGGCGACCTGCCCCATCGGCGCGTTCGTGAATTCGAGCGTTCCCTTGCCGAACAGCAGATCCTTGGTCGGGTCGGCCTTGAGATCGGGATCGTTCAGAAAGCTGCGGTACGTCCACTTGCCGAGGAATGGATTCGAGAGTGCCACGGGCATGGTGCCTCCTTCTCTTTGATAGGGGAGTGTCGAGTGAGCCGGTTTCCCTACCCAGGACGTACTTTTTTCCGGCGCCCCATGTCAAGGCAACGAAATCGTCGGGTGGACTTGCGTGACCCGGCGCCGTTCCGGCATGATGGCTACAAAGCCGAAAACGAGGGAGGGCTTCATGAGTCTTTTCGACTACCCCCGCATCAACATCAAAGGGACAGTCACGTTGAATCCCGGGACCGCGAACAACGACGACTACGCCGGCAGCTACACGTTATCCGAGGGGCCGTTCGCCGGACAGACGCTGGCGTTGATCGACTCGAAGCTCGTGCAGCCGCGCACGTACGGGATGACGGACGCCGATTTCATCCAGTGGGTGCAGACGGCGCACACGTTCAACGCGGAGCCGAGCGGACCACCGCAGCAGATCATCCCCGCGGAATGGAACTACTACGGCGACATGTCCTCCGGGGTCGACAGCGGCGCTGCCTCGGTCATCGGCGTGCAGACAGGGCCGGGTGAGCTTTACACCTCCCCTGATCCCAACGTACCGGTCACTGCGCTGATCGGTTCGCCGCTGACCTACTACGGCAGCATCACGGACGTGAACTCGGAAGGGTCCCCTCCCGCCACGCAGTTCTTCATCGAACAGTTGACGCTGATGAACGGCACGGCCATCGCGCTGCAGGGTCCGGCGTCGAAGGGCGCCTGCCAGTGGATCAACTTCTATCGCAATGTGAATCAGCAAGCGGATGCCGGCGCGGGCGGCTACATGTACCACGTCATCCTGAAGTCGCAGTGCGGCGGGAACTTCAACATCCCCGGCTTCGATGATCCGGCCATCGTCGGGGCGATCTTCCGCTACTACCTTTACAACATCGTTCAGCCAATCACGAGCAACCCGGGACTCGAGAAGCTGTACATGAACCAGGAACAGAACGCCGCCTCGCTGCAGTTCGTGGCCACGATCGCGCCTCTCTTTGCGAACGAAGCGATCACGACCGGGCCGATCGGACGCCTTCTCGTCGCGCCGCCGCCGTCGATCTCGACGGCCCCGCTGAAGAACAACAACGGCCAAGGAACGATCGCGCTGGCGCCTGCGGTGCTGCAGCAGAACGGCGATTTGATCTCCGTCGAGTTTGTCGGGACATTCCCCGACAACAGCCAGGGGGCGACGAACGACAAGTACAACTTCGGGCCGGTGACACTCATGGCGGACGGCAGCGGAACGAGCGCGACGATCGGCGCCGTCGATTACAGCGACACGGCCGGCGGCGATCAGCGCGGTTGGCTCTTCGACTTCGACATCACCGGAAACTCCGCGGCGCAGCAGGTCCTCTCCGATCCGAACGCCACGTTCCGTCTCCAGAGTCAGAATTTCGGCCCCGTGCTCGGTGAGAGCGAGTACTACATCGTCTCGAATCAGCAGGCCATGTACGCGGAGCAGGGAGGTCCCGGCGATTCGTTCGTGAATCAAGGGACGGCGGAGCCGGCCACGATCAGCGTCTATCAGTACGGCCAGCAGCTCGTGGCCGGTGTCTGTCCGTCGATCACGGTGTGGAGTTACAGCACCGTCCCGCTGCAGACGCCCGGCGCGCTGGTCCAGGTGACGCAGAACTACCAGCCCGGCCAGCCGCTGAGCGTGGATACCTCGCTGCCCGGCAACTTCCTCTTCACGTTCACGGTCGGCAATCAGCCGCCGCCTCCGTCGAGTTACAGCGCCTTCCTCAATCCGCCCTTTACGATCCTGACGAACGCGCCGCAGTTCAGTCTGCGCATCCTGCCGAATGACGAGGACTTCTCGCAGTACTACGTCGATCCAACCGCCCCCGAGCCGGTCGGCAACGCCACCCTCACGTTCGATATCGTCTACGCGAAGGTGCTGCGGACGTACTACCTGCTCTACCCGGCCATGAACGCCTACATCCCTCTGAACTCGGAGTCCGCCGTCGCGGCCAGCGCCTCCGCGATCATCGCGCGGACGGACCCGTCAATTTGGATGTCGACCAGCTACATGCCACGAACGCGCGACATGTCGGCGAGCAGGAGGACGCTGCTGCAGGCCTGGTGCAGAATGGCCCATTGACACCTGAGGTGCACGGCCCTATTCTCTGCGGCGCCACATGAACCACGACGCCCTTCGCTACGCGTATTACTACGGCTACTTTACGTAAGCGTGGGGCATTTGCGCCCCGCGAGAAGGGGCGCTGACCGGCTGAGTCGATCCGAACCTCTTCCCGCGCGGGAAGAGGTTTTTTGTTATGGATCGACAGGACGCAGAACTGGAGCTATCCCGCCTCCGCGACGCCATCGACCGCGTCGACGAGGTCATCGTGCGGCTGCTCAATCAGCGCGCCAAGTACGCCATCGAGATCGGTGAGATCAAGCCGATCCTGGGCATGGCCATCTACGCCCCTGAGCGCGAGAAGGCGGTGCTGATGCACGTGGAGCGAACCTCGGCCGGACCGCTGGATCCCGCCACCGTCAGACGTCTTTTCGAACGAATCATCGATGAATCGCGGCGCGTCGAGCGTCAGGCGGCGGCGCGCGATGAGTAAGGAGATCTCATGGTCATAGTGATGGAGAAGAACGCCTCGGATGCTGACATTGAGCACGTGGTGGCGCTGTTGAGCGAGCGCGGTTTCGACGTACACCGCTCCACGGGCTCGGATCAGACCGTTCTCGGCGTCGTCGGCGACGTGGCCAGCGTCGACCCGAGGGAGTTCGAAGTCATCAGCGGCGTACAGGAAGCGGTACGCGTCAGCGAGCCCTACAAGCTGTCCAGCCGCACGTTCCGGCGCGAGAAGACGATCGTGAAGGCACGCGGCGTCGCCATCGGCGGCAGCGACGTGGTGGTCATGGCCGGTCCGTGTACGATCGAGAATGAGCGTCAGCTCTTCGAGACCGCCCGCCGCGTGGCCCGGGCCGGGGCGCGCGTACTGCGGGGCGGTGCCTACAAGCCGCGCACGTCGCCCTATGCATTTCAGGGCATGGGCGTGGAGGGGCTGAAACTCCTGCGCGCCGCAGGGGATGAAACGAACATGGCCACCGTCTCCGAGGTCATGGAGATCAGCCAGATCGAAACGATGCTCGACTATGTGGACATCCTCCAGGTGGGAGCGCGCAACATGCAGAACTACAACCTGCTCTCGGCCCTCGGGCAGGTCCGCAAGCCGGTCCTGCTCAAGCGCGGCATGTCAGCCACGATTCAGGAGTGGCTGCTGGCCTCCGAATACATCCTGGCCGGCGGCAATTACGACGTCATCCTCTGCGAGCGGGGCATCCGGACGTTCGAGACCTACACGCGCAACACGCTCGACATCTCCGCCATCCCGGTCATCAACAAGCTCTCGCACCTGCCGATCATCGCCGACCCCTCCCACGCCGTCGGCCGGCGCGACAAGGTGATGCCGCTGGCCCGGGCCATCGTTGCCGCGGGGGCGGACGGCGTGCTCATCGAAGTGCATCACGAGCCGGAGAAAGCCGTCTGCGACGGCCCGCAGTCGCTCTACCCTGACCAGTTCGCGCGGCTGATGGATGAGCTGCGGATCATCGTGCCCGCGGTGGGTCGGACGTTGTGATGAGGCGAGCGTAGCGCCGCGCCTCGTAGCGCCGGCGGCCCGCCGGCCGGACCGCCGCCGGCTCGGCGGCGCGTCGGGAAAGCCCTAAACCGCCGGCCAGCGGCCAGCGGTCCAGCCGACGAGCCGTCGGCGCTACGCGCGCTCACATACAATCCGCCGCCATGAAACGGCTCGTCATCCTTTGCCTTCTCGTCGCCACCTCGGCGGCCGCCGCTCCGCCGCCGCTCGACGCGAAGACGAAGCAGCTCGTGTTCGACATCTATAAGCAGTTGATCGAGATCAACACCACCGACTCGATCGGCAACAACACCGCGGCGGCCGAGGCCATGGCGGCGCGGTTGAAGGCGGCGGGGTATCCGGCCGCGGACGTGCAGGTGCTGGCGCCGAATCCGCGCAAGGGGAACCTCGTGGCGCGGTTGCACGGAACGGGGAAAGAGAAGCCGCTCCTGCTCCTCGCTCATCTCGACGTCGTCGAAGCGAAACGCGAAGACTGGTCGATGGATCCATTCGTCCTGACGGAGAAGGACGGCTACTACTACGGCAGGGGGACGAGCGACGACAAGGCGATGGCCGCGATCTGGATCGCCACGCTCATCCGCTTCAAAGAGGAGGGATTCGTTCCCGACCGCGACGTCATCGTGGCCCTGACCTCGGATGAAGAGACTGGCGGCGAGTTCAACGGCGTGGCCTGGCTCCTCAAGGAGCATCGGGACCTCATCGCCGCCGCCTTCGCCCTCAACGAAGGAGGCTCCGGCCGGCTCAAGGACGGGAGGCGTCTCTACAACGGCGTCGGCGCCAGCGAGAAGGTCTATGTCACCTTCGCGCTCGAGACGCACAACAAGGGCGGTCACAGCTCCGTGCCGCGCAAGGACAACGCCATTTATCAACTGGCCGATGCGCTGGTCCGTCTCGAAAAATACGAGTTCCCCGTCACACTCAATGAGGTGACGCGGGCGTATTTCGCGCGCATGTCGTCGATCGAGGAGGGACAGACCGCCGCCGACATGAAGGCGGTCACCACCGGAGACGTGGCCGCGGCGGCGCGCCTCTCCGAAACGCCGGCTTACAACAGCCAGTTGCGCACTACCTGCGTGGCCACGCGTCTCGAAGGGGGACACGCCGACAATGCCCTGCCGCAAATGGCCAAAGCGACCGTCAACTGCCGCGTGCTTCCCGGCGAGCCGGCCGACGCCGTGCGCGATACGATCGCGAAGGTGCTCAACGATCCCGGCATTGAGATCAAATGGATCGATAAGCCGAAGCCGAGCGCTCCGTCGCCGTTGATGCCCGCGGTCATGAAGCCGATCGCCGACGTGACCCATGAATTCTGGCCCGGCACGCCGGTGCTTCCGCTGATGTCGGCCGGCGCCAGCGACGGTCTCTACCTGCGCAACGCCGGCATCCCCACCTACGGCGTCTCCGGGCTGTTCGGGGAACTGAGCGACAGCCGGGCCCACGGCAAGGACGAGCGGGTGCGCATCGACTCGTTCTACGACAGCGTGCAGTTTCTCTACGTGCTGGCGAAGCGGCTGGCATCGTGAAGAATCGATTCGTGGCCGCGGCCTGCCTTCTTCTGATCGCCGGTTGTGGCGGGAACACCCCCGCGCCTGCACCGGCTCCCTCGCCGCGGCCCGCCGCGCCGGCGCCTGCTCCGGTGACGGCGGAGGAGCACGCCGTCGGCACCGTGCGCGTCAACGTCAGCACGCTCAATGTGCGTGGCGAGGCCTCGACATCCGCCGAGATCATCGGACACGTGCGCCGAGGGGAGCGGTTGACGGTCATCGCCGACTCAGGCGACTGGCTGCGCGTCAAGCTCGGCGACGGGACGACGGGCTGGGTCTCGTCGGAGCTGGTTGTCCGCGAAGGGGCCGCCACCCGGCCGCGGCGAATCGGATGCCCGCCCGACAGCGACTACTCATTCGTCAACGCCCCCAAGCCGGCATTTTCCGAGGGAGGGGCGCACGGGATCGTCGTCATCGAGGCGAATGTCGACGCACGAGGCATCGTCACCTCGACGCGCGTGGTCTCGAACGACACGCACGACGACGCGCTGGCCTCGCTGGCGGAACGGGAGATCCGCAACGCCCGGTTCGCGCCGCCGGTTCGGAACTGCGTCAGCCGGGCGTTCGTGTTCACGTACAAGCGGGCGTTCTGAGGGGTAGGAGCGCTGGCGCCTGCCTTGAGCGAAGCCGAAGGGTCCTCGCTGAGTGCGAATAACTCACTGATCTTGGCCAGTGCGTAAGGCAACCCGTCACAAGTGAATGATTATCAATGAGTTACGACTGACAGAAAAACGAAGGCCTGACCCTTCGTCGCTCACGTTGAGATGGGCCGATCTCAAATTGGGATGAGCCGATCTCAAATTGGGATGAGCCGGTCTCACGGTGAGATGAGCCGAACTCACGGTGAGATGAGCCGGTCTCACGGTGAGATGAGCCGGTCTCACGGTGAGGTGAGCCGGTCTCACGGTGAGATGAGCCGATCTCACGTTGGGATAGGCCGATCCCACGTTGGGCTGCGCCGATCTCACGTTGCGATGAGAGGAATGAAAGGTTGAAGTGCGAGGAGTGAGCGTGCACGGAGCGTGCGGCCGAGGGAGTGATCCTGGGGTCACACGTCCGGTTCCGGCCAGCTCGTCAAACGTGACATAACTCGCGCCGGTTCATCGACTTGCATCAATTACCTGTGAAGACGTCGATGCGCGCTCACGTTCGAACTCACACCTAAGTCATTGCAAACGCGCCCCTTCTCCGCTTACGTGATCCTTCACGCGGACAACGACGCGAATCGCTTCGGAGACTGTAAGTCATTCTGAGGCGGAAACTTGCGCGCGAGTGATGCGGACCTGCCGAAGTACGAAGGTGTGACCCCATTCGCTGCTCCAAGGCCTAGACTTACGCCAGAGTGATGCGGACCTGCCGAAGTGCGAAGGCCTGGCCCTGCGGGCTCGTGCCCCATGGGCTTCCGCTTCAGCGGGCGATGCGTTGCGCAGCGACGCGATACGCGCGCGAAGGCGCGCCGGACAATGCAGCCCCGCGCTCGGCGCGGGGTTTTGGGGATCAGAGGATTTGTGGCCGCGGAGGCGGCCACGACAACCGTTCCGATCCCGGCATCTGATCCACGACCTCGTGCTCCTTGTGACGGCCGCCTCCGCGGCCGCACATCCATTTCCTCCTCAAAACCCCGCGCCGAGCGCGGGGCTGGATTGTCCCAGCGCGCCTTCGCGCGCGACCCGCACCGCCTCCCGCGGGACCAGTCCGTCAGAAGTGCGGCAGCGGCCGCCGGTCCAGGGCCGCGCGGATGAGCGTCATCGCGTAGGCGTGGTCGACGCTCGCCGGCGTGGTGAAGTCCATCCCCCGACGCCAGCTCTCCGGCGCCTCGGCATGGACTCCGGCGAGGATGATCCATCCGTCTCCCGATTGCCCTTGCACCACGGCGGGCGTCCCATCCGGATACCTGCCGACCACGGCACCCCAACCGGTGAGCTGAGGACCATCCTCCCAATACTGGTCGAGCGTGGGCGTTCCCACACCCGCGATCGGCACTGCCGCCTTGCGCACCCCCCGCCCCTCGGCAGAGTAGAAGCCGAACTGCACTCCCGAGGTCAGGTTCAGACCGTTGTAGGGCGAGCGACCGGCAAAGAACGCTCCGGCGCAGATGCCGAGGTAGCTCACACCGTGCTGTACGGCCTCACGGAGCTTCGCCGCCGTGTCCTTGCCGATACCGGTCCCGATGCGCGTGAAGTCTCCGCCGGGGACGATGATGAGGTGATAGTTACGCAGCCGCGCCGCGCTCATCTCATCCAACTGCGCCGAGCTCGCAGTCGAGTACGAGATCCGGCTCTTCACCAGGAGAGTCTCGATCGCCGCGACGTCGTTGGGGGAGGTGCCTGTTCCATTGAACAGGAGGATGGGAGGCACCCGGCCAGATGTCAGTGGGACGGCGGAGGCGCTTGGACGATCACAGGCGGACAGGGTGAGCGCGAAGAGGATGAGGCAGAAGACGTGACGCTGATCCTTCATGGTGACGCGGGGAGGAGAGGCCAACACGCTGTCATGCCGCCCGACGGTTCATCGGGCAGACGCGCCAACCGCACGCGAAAGTCTATCGCGTTTGGAGCGGCCGTGGTGCGGTTGGCGTCGGCTCCAGCGCAGACTTAGACGGCAGCTCCTGCTTGTCGAACGAGGTGCTTCATGAATGCTGACGTCATTTCGATGACGAACTCGATCTCTTCCTCGATGACGGCGGAGTTGTGCTTAATGTACGTGTTCTGGTACTTGCCGTAGTACTCGACGAGGCGCATGAACATGTTCGAGAACTCGGCCGATCCTCCGTGATCCTTGACGAACCGACCGACTTCGGGGACTTGGTTCTCGAGTGAGCGGGTATTGCCGAGCAGGGGCTGAAGTAGTTTCTCCAGCGCGAGCCGAAGATCGTCCAGGAGGTTGCGCTTGAAGACGCCAGTTTCGTACTTCTGAAGGGCCTCATTGTAGAGGCCGAGGGCGTCCGGGAACGCGCCCAACCAGTGCTGCGTCTGCTCAATGAGTGCCGTGTTGACTTCTGTTCCGAGCGCAGTCGATGACAAGTGCCCGAAGCGTGACATCAGCTGAAGCTTCAAACTTTCGAGCACCGTCGGGGTTTCGCTCGAGGATCTTTGGATGATCGCAAAGTTCCGTGAGAATCCGATAGCGGTCCGCCTCCAGAAACGCCTGAATGTTTTCTGCTAAGGCCGTTCGTTTGTTCGGAGTTTCGTAGGGGTACTTCGGATGTGGAAGGGCTACGCCAGCCTCGATCGCGTACGCTCGCATGGCTCGGTCCATTTCACCAGCCGTTAGGCCCGCATTCGTGTCCCCGAGAATGTCAGTCGCATGTGTCACGAAGACGGCGTCAAGCTTTGGCTTCGACGTACTCATTTTGATTTGCCGCCTGACGGACCAGCGGTTCAGCCGCGCAACCCGCACGCGAAATACTAGCGCACTGGCGATGTCAGCGCGGCGGTCTGCGCCGGCTGCAAGCGCGAGTTAGGCGCCGCTGCCGGGGTTCGCAGAGGCGATGGCTTGGCCTTGCTGACGAAAGACCTATCCGCAGATGACGCAGATGAACGCAGATGAGTTTTTGGCCGGTTACGCTGCGGTACCCGACCACGGTTTGATTCGATCGAGCGTTTCCGCGAGCACATCTTCAGCAACTTCCGTGTCGTGGGCTGCCTGCGCTCGTAGCCAGTAACCCTTGGATAGGCCGAAGAATCGGCACAGGCGAAGGTCCGTATCGGCCGTGACGGCGCGTTTGCCTGCCACGATCTCGCTGATTCGCTGGGCCGGTACGCCGATCTCCTTGGCAAGACGGTACTGGGAGATGGCCATCGGAATGAGAAACTCTTCGCGGAGCAACTCGCCAGGTGTCACGGGGTTGAGTCTCTTCATGGTCGGCTCCTTTAGTGGTAGTCGGTAAACTCGACGTCTTCGTAATGTAGCGTCAGCCGTTTGTTCAGCATCTTGACGCTAATATGGTGACGCATCATGATGTGCGGATGCGAACTACCCTTACGCTCGATGACGATCTCGCGAAGGAGCTTCAGGAGACCGCTCGAAACAGTGGCAGGTCGTTCAAGGAAGTGATCAACGAGACGCTCCGGCACGGGCTGGCGATCGGCGTTTCTCCGGCGCGGCGCGTACCGCGATTTCGAGTTCATCCGAAGGCATGCGGGTTCCGGGCTGGAATCGATCTCACAAAGTTGAACCAGCTCGTGGACGATCTTGAAACCGAGCGTGCCGGGTCCCTTGCCATTCGCGATCGCTAATGCGCGATCGGTAGCTCGATGATCATTCCCGATATCAATCTGCTCGTTTACGCCTACAACTCAGATGCGCCCGACCACCGCAAGGCGCGCGCCTGGTGGGAGAATGCTCTCTCTGCCAGCCAGCCTGTAGCACTGCCGTGGGTAGTTCTTCTCGGGTTTCTCCGCATCATGACCAGCCGGCGAATACTCGTCGCTCCCCTGATGATGGACGAGGCCATCACCCACGTTCGCTCCTGGCTGGAGCAGCCACAGACGCGGATCATCCATCCGGGTCCTCGTCATCTCGATCTGGTACAGGATCTCGCGGTGCGCGCCGGGGTAACGGGAGACATGACCACGGACCTTCATCTGGCGGCACTTGCGATCGAACATCAGGCCGAGTTGCATTCGAACGACGCGGACTTCAGACGGTTTCCCGGCCTGCGCTGGAACAATCCTCTGAACTAATCAGAACGTATCCGCGATTCTCCGCGCGATGGCAGCATATCCCAGCGTTCCCGGGTGGAAATGGTCGATCGGGCTCAACCGGTCTGAGCGTGCGAGGACATCAGCGATCCGGATGACCGTCACTCCTCGCATCTCCGAGAGACGCTGAATCAAGGCACCATCCCATAGATTGACCTGGACATCGATCCATCGGCCGACGTTGCTCGTTTGATACGGGTTGTAGAGGCCGAGAACATAGATCCGCGCTGCGGGATTGATCTGCCGAATGTTCGCGACCAGCGACTCAACGCTGGAGAGGGTTCGCTCTCTCTGAACCCACGGCCAGACCTTGCTCAGCAGGCGGGCTGATGAGTCGCCGTACAAGTCGTTTCCGCCGACCGACATCACGACAAGGTCTGCCTGAGCAATCGAGCTTTGTATTCGTGGGTCCCGGAGAAGGCGAGCAACGTTGAACGTCCTGCCGCCATCGATCCCAAGGTTCAGAGTGGAGACTATGGATGCTGCCTGCGCTTGAAGGTCGTGATTCAACCAACCGGGCAGACCGAGACCCTTCTCATCACCTGCGCCCCGTGCCACGGAGTCACCAAGCACAACGACTCGCCTGACTCCATCATGCAGAGGCGGCCCGGCGGTGACATCCCTTCGAGTCCCGAGGAGCAAAACTAGAGCGCTCGTCACGAGCAGGAGGAGCAGGGCCGTCAACAGCCGTCGCATACAGGTCAGTACGGCGTGGAATGGGGCGGGTTTCCTGCGCCGCACCAGAACGCTATTGCCGGTGAAGGAACACGTGGACGAACCAGAAGGCGCCCGCGCACGCGGTCACGGCCGCCTCGACGGCGGTTGCGGCGAGAAACGCGAACCGAGGGGAGCGGTAAGGGGTAACGAGTGCGCACACGAGAAAGGCGAGCGCGAGCAGTGGCGCAACCAGGATCCTGAGAAGGGAGAGACCGGCCCACATCACCAGTGGCGAAGGTGGCATCGCATGACTGCCGGCGGCGAACAGAATCACCGCCGTCAGACCCGTGACCGCCACCGCAAGACACAATCGCGAGAGCACCTCCCAGAACCGCTGATACGGTCTGAGGAAATACAGCGCCCCTGCTGTCGGTACGAGAGCGAGTACACCGAAGACGGCGATGAAGACAATGGAGTCGCCGAACGCGAACATGCCGCCGGATGCCTGCGGGTCGCCCCTGTTGCTCGCCATGCGGATGGCCACCGCGGCGGATGCCGCGACAAACGCCGCCACATAGCCGCCGGCGACCACCGTGACCTTGAGGGATGTTTTCATGGCATCGTCGCCACCCCGAAGGTATGGGAGTAGCCGTCATCGTCCGTGACAAAGAACTCGGTCTGTCCATAATCGCGGTCCACGATCTCGGAGACCGCGTAACCGAGCCCGCTAAGGCGTTCTCTGAGTGCCTTGATGTCGTCCGGCGCCCAGTAGAGTCCTATGCCGTGGTAGTTCTCCGGCCTGGTCGGAGTACCTGCTCGCTGGTTGAGCCAGAAGTACAGACGTTCGTTATGGACCATGCATCCGACGAGGCGACCCTCCTGGCGCATGGCACGATCCATCGACAGACCAAGCCCATCCACCCAGAAGCGCAGACTCTTCTCGAGATCGGCGCTCGGTATGACCGGAATGCAGGAGTCGATGAGCATCGATGCCTCCGTGCTGCGTAACTACTAACTATTTCACCACGAAAAAGGCTTATCCGCAGATGACGCAGATAGACGCAGATGAAGAAGATCCTGTCTGCGTTTCATCTGCGTCATCTGCGGATGATCTCCTCACTTGCCGCTGAGAACCGCGATGCTGGCATTGAATTGATGAAACGCCCTGCTACGGAACCTTCCTGGCCCGCATCTGTCCTCCCCAATTCAAGCCGGTGACATGGCCCGCCGCGTCGCGCTCAAAGGTGATCGTGACGTAGAGAGGACGGAAGAAGAAGACCGGCGGCTGCTCCTCGTCGAGAACCAGGAACGCGCCTTCGGGACCGGCGACCCACAACCCGCCGTTCTCCGCTTTGACGGTGACTGCGAATCCACCTCCGAAGTCGTACCGGCCCGCATACGCCGAGAGCTCCGTGTCGTCTGCGCGTCGAATCGCCGACGTTCCCGGGCGCTTCTTCGGTGCGTCGTAGTGCCCTCCGAAGACCATCGCGGCCAGATCGATGCCCATCTGTTCGGCAACCGCCGCCTGAATGTTGCTCAGAACCACGACCACGACGTCATCCTTTGGATAGATCGCGAGATAGGAGACGTAGCCGATGGCGATCCGCCCCGATTGCTCGATACTGTCTCGCCCGAAGCGGTTTCGCTTCCCCCATCCGTAGGGGTACCCCAGCCGCGACCAATGTACCGGCGCGTCACCGCGCGTCGCTTCCGCCCATCGGTAGAGATCGTCCGCCGTCGCGTAGAGCGATCCGTTTCCTTCCAGCCACGTCCGGCTCTCATAGGCTGCCGGTTGCAGGCGCTGTGGCGGGAACCCGGGGTCGTAACCCGGCGCCAGACCCTCCACCAGAACGTGATCCGTCAGGTCGCCGCTGTGCTCCATATGAAGCGGCGCGAAGAGGTTGCGGGAGACGAAGGAGCTGTAGGGCTCTCCGGAAATGCGCTCGATGAGGTACGCCAGAACCTTGTATCCCGACCCACTGTAGGACGACTTCGTGCCCGGCGGAAAATCGAGCGGCCTGGTCCGCGCGAGGGCGACGAATGCGTCGAGCGCGACCGGCTCGGCTCGATGAGCGGAGTATTCGGGGAAGTTGAAGTAGTCCTGCAGCCCCGATTCGTGAGCGAGCAACTGTTTGATCGTGATCGGATCGCCGGGTCTGAAGTCGGGCAGAAACTTGGCGACCGGATCGTCGAGCGACAACTTTCCCTGCTGGGCCAGAAGGATGATGGCCGCGGCGGTGAACGTCTTCGAGACCGACCCGATGCCGTAGACGGTCCGCGGCGTGGCCGCGACCTGCAGCTCCTGGCTGGCAAGCCCGTACGCTCGGCGGACGAGGACATGTCCGGCGCGCGCGACGAGCACGACGCCGCTGAAGTCGCGCATCTCCACCAGAGGCTGGACGTATCGATCAACCTGCGCGGAGATCGATGAGGTGCGATGTGGCGAAGAGCCGGCATCGGCCGTGCCCGAAGTCCCCGGGAGCGTGATCAGAATCGTGGCCAGCAGAGCGCAGCTTCGGAAGGCAGTCATCGTTTTTCCTTCGCGCGAGACCTTACCTCACTCAGGGGTCCGTTTGAGAATCGCGGCGGAGCCGCAGCAAGCCAATGCCAACTCCATAGGGTATGGCTGAAGATGCGGGGATTTGTGATCGTCGGCAGAAAGCCACCGAGAGTGTCAGACTCTTCTTTTCGAGGTCGAGGGTAGGACTTTTCGCTTCCCGTCACTCTCTATATCAGAGATCGCATTTTCGCTCTGATTGGCGCAAAGCCGCGCAAGGGAGACTCCGTTGAAAAGAATTCGAATCATCCTACTCGTCTATGCTGTTCTGGTCAGTGGTGTCGCGACACTCGGTGCCGCGACCCGACCGAAGTTCCAGCCGTCCGGATCCGGCGATGCGGGTATCGGCCACTACGTCGTTATGCTTACCGAAGGAGCGGAGGATTCAGCGGCGCTCAGGCAGGAACTGGCGCTGCTCTACGGAGCCAGGCTCGAGGCCAATGCCTCCTCCGATATGCGACAATTTGTCGTGACCATGCTGCCGGCCCGCGCGCAACTCCTCAGCGCTGATCCTCGGGTGAGCGAGGTGGCCGAGGTTTCGCTGACGACGACGGCTGCGTCGGAGCCTGGAGCACCCCCGGCCGCTTCCGCGCCGGTTTCGCCACAGCGCCGCCTCACACCCCAACCGTCAGGCTACGGAGACAACGGTCAGAGCGGCACGTACACGTACGACGGAGCCGGGAACATCACCGCCATCGGCGCGGACACCTATCTGTACGACACCGCGCAGAGACTGGTTCGTAGCGTCACCCGAGGTGTGGAGGAGGACTACAGCTACGACGCGTTTGGCAACCGCATGAGCGCTACCGGTGGTGACTGGATTACTAAGTAGCCATGAACAATCGACTCTCCGACGATGAGCGTGAAGCCTTAAGAGAGTTTGCAACGCTAGGGATATCGGTTACAGAGTTCTTGCATCGAATGCGAGACAAGATCGTTCTGGGTGAGTTTCGTCCTGGGTATCGTGAGATCAACGTGGCCGCGTTTCAGAACGAGATTATTAATGTAACCGGAGAAGAGATCCGTTGGGTTGTACAGCGCTACCTTCACCGGAGAATGTCTGGCGAGGAATTAT
This sequence comes from Thermoanaerobaculia bacterium, assembly GCA_035482045.1. Lineage (GTDB taxonomy): Bacteria > Acidobacteriota > Thermoanaerobaculia > Gp7-AA8 > Gp7-AA8 > JADGNZ01. The sequence continues at coordinate 96,511 of DATHRD010000096.1, read as the reverse complement.
CGAATTGGGCTGGGCTAATGCTCGCGATCGCCGCGTACGTGCTCCCGGCGAATGAGTCGGATGACGAGCTTCTCGCGTTGTTGAACGACGTGGCGCTTCCGCTTGGAAATGAGTATCTCGATCGCGAAACGTTGAAGCGGCGACTTGGTTAGCGACGCTCATCGCCGGCAGACGGATAGCCGCTGCATAGTGTTCGCCACAGATAAGCTCGTCGTCAATCTGCGCACATCTGCGTCATCTGCGGATAGGCTCTCACACGCCATGGATTGGGACTACGCCATAATCGGCTCCGGCTTCGGCGGGAGCGTCTCCGGCTTGCGGCTGGCGGAGAAGGGCTACCGCGTGGTCATGCTGGAGAAGGGGCGTCGCTTCAAAGCCGAGGACTTCCCCAAGTCGAACTGGAACCTGCGACGGTGGTTATGGATGCCGGCGGCCGGCTTTCGCGGCATCTTCAAGATGACCTTCCTGCGCCACGTCACGGTGCTCTCCGGCGTGGGAGTCGGCGGCGGCTCGCTCGTCTACGCCAACACACTGCCGACTCCAAAGGACGAGTTCTTCACCTTGCCGTCGTGGGGTCATCTGGCCGATTGGAAGAAGGAGCTCGAGCCACACTACGCCACCGCGCTGCGGATGCTGGGGGCGGTGCAGTATCCGCTCGATACCTATTCGGATCAGGTGCTGCGCGACATCGCCAGAGACATCGGACGGCCGGATGAGATCGTGCCCGCGCGCGTGGCCGTCTATTTCGGCGAGGCCGGCAAGACGGTGCCCGATCCATACCTCGGCGGCGAGGGTCCTGATCGCACCGGCTGCATCCAGTGTGGGGCCTGCATGACCGGTTGCCGGCACAACGCCAAGAACACGCTCGACAAGAATTACCTCTGGCTGGCCGAGAAGCGCGGTCTGCGCATCGAGGCGGATACCGAGGTGACCTGGGTGCGGGAGCTGGCCGAAGGCGGCTATCGGATCGACGCCACCTCGGGCACCAGCTGGTTCGGCAGGCGCCGGCGCACACTCACCGCGCGCAACGTGATCTTCGCCGGAGGCGTGCTCGGCACAGTGCCGTTGCTCTTGAAGCTCAAAGACAGCGCGGACGGATTGCCTCGGCTGTCCGACCGCGTGGGCGGCTTCGTCCGCACCAACTCCGAGTCGCTCATCGGCGTGACCACGCGGGCCGACCGCGACTTGAGCGAGGGCATCGCCATCACCAGCGTGCTCCACACCGACGAGCACTCCCACCTGGAGCCAGTGCGATATGGGAAGGGCTCAGGCTTCTTCCGGCTGCTGATGTCGCCGCACGTGCCTGGGGAGAGCGCGCCGGTGCGTCTGATCCGCGTTCTGGCGGCGATGCTTCGGCATCCCATCCACTTCCTGCGCGCCTATTTCGTCGACGACTGGGCCAAGCGGACGATGATTCTGCTCTACATGCGCACGCTCGAGGGCCACCTGCGGCTGCGGCTGGGAACGCTCGGCCTGACGACCGCGCTGGCCGAGGGGCCTGCGCCGAGCGCAGCCATCCCCGAGGCGACGGAGCTGGCGCGAAGGGTGGAGCAGAAGATCGACGGCTTCGCGGGCAGCCTCCTCAGCGAGACAATCCTTGGTACGCCGACCACCGCGCACATCCTCGGCGGCGCCTGCATGGGCTCGACCCCCGCTGAGGGCGTCATCGACGACCGTCACCGCGTCTTCGGCTACGACGGGCTCTACGTGATCGACGGCGCGGCGATGTCCGCTAACCCTGGGGTGAATCCGTCGCTGACGATCACGGCGTTGGCGGAGCGGGCCATGGCGTTCATCCCCGAAAGGTCATCCGCAGATGACGCTAGCTGAGAGGCGCGCGCGATAGTCGCGTCCGACGAACTCCGCTTCCACCGGTTGCTCTTTCTCGCTCCGGATGACGATCTCCATCTCAGCCGGCGGACGAGAGAGGTTGATCAACTGCGAGGTCCGGGCGAGCTCTTTCCCATCGGCGTCGTAGGCGATCGCCGTCAATTTGTCGGGAGTCAGCGCGGTACCGAAATCGACCTTCGCCGACCACCGCGCCTGGTTCATCCGCGCCACCTCGCGCCCTCCGAGCTCGATGCGGACCGACTTCACCGCTGCATCGACCTGCAGGTCGACGGCCTGGATCCCGGTGATCAGGCCGAGGAAGAGTGAAAGAAGACGACCTGCGGCACGCCGGCATTCTATTGGGTCCACGCCTCACGGCAGCGCTTGAAACGGTAAACTATAGCAGCGCTTGAACTTGCACCAACCGGACGGGGCGACAGGTCCCACGGCAGATCGCGTGCGTGCGATCAGCGAAATCGACTCGATACGCAGGTCGACGGCAGCGCACACTCCATTGAGAAACGAGCGGCTCTCCGCACGGTGTAGAACGATTTAAGAGGTTGGGTGGGCCGATCTTCAAACCTTGGGGTAGGGAAATCCCGAGAAACGACACTCCTTAGAAGAGGTCGCTCTAACTTGAAAGAAGGAGAACGCAGATGAAGTATTTTCTCGTCCTGACCATGACCGCGCTGGTAGCGTGTGGTGCTCTTGCTGGTGACGATGCTCAAAAACTCCTGGAGGCTCGACGGGCTGATGATGTCATCCAGTTCTCGTTCGCAAAGACTGGCGATGGCACAAGCGTGACCTACCGCGTCGACAACCGCAGCCCCGGGGTGCTGCACGATGGTGACACGTTCGCGGTAAGTCACACGATCGACCTTTCCGTCAAAGACTTCAACCCCTTTCGGATGTCGGTCACCTCATCCGAAACGGCAGCCGCGGATCCGAGCCAGGAAGCTGTAGGCGTTTTTTTGAATGCGTTCACCGGATCTTTGAAGTCCTTTGTGCCAACTCTGCCAACGAACACCGGCGGAGGCATTGGTACTCAAGGAGTTTTGCCAACTGCGGGTACATGCAAGGCGGCGACAGAGTGTCGGAGTAAGGCCCTGGCCAAAGAGCTTCAGCGACTGAAGGCGAACGAAGCCTCAGCGGCGGCTGCGAAGAAGGCCGGAAAGCCAACACCTCCACCTCAGGCTAGTACGCTTGATCAAGATCTGATGGGTTGCAACGCGATCGCAATCTCCTGCCAAGAATGTGCAAGCGTTATAACGACCGTAGGAAAAGCAGTTGAAAAGCTCAACGCTATTAAAACGCCCGCCATTACGGCATCGGATGTGGAGTCATGGGTAAGCGATGCCAACGGGCTGAACGGAATCCGGGCCGTCCGCTCAAAGATTGCGGGTGCGCGAAATACACTGCAGACCAAAATCACTGCAGCCGAGGACGCCAAGAAAAACCTTGAAGATCTCCGAGGAACCCAAAACAGTGGCTGCAGCGAGATCAATGCGCTCACCTACATCCAACTCTTTACGGCGGCGGCGGACTTGAGTTCCTATCTTGACGCTGGCCATCATCTCCTCCAGAGCATGGACGATCTGATCAAGATGCTCGACGGGTACACAGCGAAGACCTGGCGGACCGGCGACTCCTCTAATAGTGACCTCGTGTTTCGCCAGACAGAGAGCGCTCTCGATCAGGAGAAGCCCATCGCTTTAACATTTCGCATCAACAAGTACGAGTTCGATAAGACGTCGAATACAATCAAAGCGTCATCCGATACTTCCATCGATCGTAAGTTTTTAGTCCGACGTTATCGCCGCTTCGTGAACGAAGTTGGAGTCGCCGGCATTTACAACTCGCTGAAATACCCAACGTACACGGCGCAAGCCGCCAGCGCCTCTCTGGGGGTTCAGCCGAGACAAGCCAGTGGTTTCACGGTCGTTCGAAGCCAGTCGAGCACAAATGTTGACGCCGCGTTGACGCTCAATTTTCTATGCAACTATTTAGAGGATGGTGTCTATACTGGCTTTCAGGTCGGCGTAAGCAAGGCGAAAGACTATCCCGGCCTTCTTGCTGGTCTGGTGCTTCGTTTCTCTCAGCCGACCCGCTTGGCGGTGTCGGTAGGAGGCATCGTGACGCGCTACAAAGATCTAAGTAAGCTGGTCGCTGGAGGGGACGTGGCGTCGCCGGACGCCCTTCAGGCGGATCTCAAGTACCGGACGTCACCCGTGGCCCTTTACCTCGGAGTGCAGTACAATTTTTAGGAGTTGCTATGCCCGTGCCAGAAGCATTTGCAGACGCTGAAACCGTCGATTTCGCTGCTCCGGAGGGGACAGAAGCGCCGACCTGGGTTGATGTGCAGGAATGTGTCATGTCCCAGCAAGAGAACGACGAATGGTGTTGGGCAGCCTGTACGCAGGCCATTGAGCGAGCTCTCGGCAATTCGGTGACTCAATGTTCCATCGCGAACGCCGCAACCAACCTACAATGCTGCGATGACGTTGACGGCGAAGGGGCGAACGCGCTAACGCAATGCGTCGCCACGCGGTCGCTGCAAGAAGTACTTGACGCCCGAAAACGTTTACTGTCGACGGGTGGCCCTCTGGAGATAGCGGCAATTCGCGCGCAGATCAAGTCTCGAAAGCGCCCGCTCGGTTGTTTTATTCGTCTGCCGCCCGACAATCATTTCGTGGTGATTGCGGCCTATTCCGCCACGGATGATCTTGTCGGTATATTCGATCCGGCCAAAGATGTGTCGCAGGACTTGATCCCAATCGATCTGAGCGGTCTGGCCGGTTACCGTGGAGGTAATTGGGAAGAGACCTATTTCATACGATGAGGTAGATGAGGTGAGTTATGGCGGTTGTCTTTGAACGGGCGCCCGATGCTGTTAGTATTGAGGCGCGCCGTGGTGCGTTGATTCATCTGCGCAATCCTGTTCACGAGGATCCGACTATGGGCCCCGTGAAGCTGACACGCGCGGTTCCTCTGTGGCGGCTGCCTGTTGAAGCGATTGCTGGGGCACAGGCTATAGAGTCAGCGGCAGCCGTGGGATGGCGTTGCTTCATACTTCGAGGAGGCGGGGTTACGAGCTCGGTGGATATCCTCGACTCCAATGGCGTTCCACGCTTCTCGCACATACTTCGCGGAGCCATGCTACGTGCCAACGTGCGTGCGCTGGTTGCCGCGGAGGAGGAGGCGGGACGTGAAGAGGCATCTGCGCGGATTCTGCTTGTTCCCGAGTTGTTCTTCGCAGCTGTTTGGCTGATTCAAGGCCGCCGTAATTTATTCGTAGCGATCGAGCGCGACATGATGTCTTCTTCAAGTGAGTTGCGGCGTCGTTTACTTCCGCGGTTTCGTCGGCTTCGTGAACGGAGCCTGCGCTCGGAGAATGGATAGCGGAATTCTTGACTTCGGTGCGTGGACTCAGGGTTCGGCGGCTTTGTCGATGATGTACAGATCCGACAACAGGCGCGTGTAGCTGTACACGGTCGTCGCGCCATCCGGGGTGACCAGGATCGGACCCACATTAATGAGCCCGGCGGGGTCGGCCGGCATGGCTTCGCGCGACAGCGTACGCGTTCCTGTCGTGAGGTCGACCTTGTACAGCATGGCCGGGATCTTTCCGAATGTGGCCACGTAGAGTGAGCGGCCGTCGGATCCGAAACGCGTTGGGACGTCGCCGGACTTGAGCGCGGGAACCGGGACGGGCGCGCCGCCGGCGACGGGAAAGAGATAGAAGTTCCGGTCCGGAGCGCGGCCAAGGACGAAGCGGCCGTCCGGCGTTACCTGGCTGCCGGCGACGTTTTCGGGCGAGATGGGCCGGGGGGAGCTGCCGTCGATGGCCTGCATCCAGAGGCGGGGTGATCGGCCATCCTCGTTGCCTTGAAAGAGGACATGCGCGCCGTCCGGGAACCAACGGGCATTGCGATGGTTGATACGGTCGTGCGTGATCTGCCGCGGTTGCCCGGTGCCGGTCGGCAGCATGACGATCGGTGCGGGCTTGCGATTTCGGGGAATGGAGAGCACCCATTGTCCGTCGGGCGAGAGCCCCTCGGAAGTGCCGTCGCCGAGGCGAACGGCGGGGGAGCCGTCGGTACCGCGGAGATAGACGCCGAAGATCGCGCCGCCGGCTTCGCCCGATTCGGAGAAGATAATCGTCTTGCCGTCGGGGGAGAGATCGCGCACGACGGAGTAGTCGAACCACGAGAGATCGATTGGTTGGCTGTTTCCGTGGATGCCAACGATGCCGGCGCGGACGATCTCGCGCGAGACGAGGGCGCGGCCGTCCGGGGCGACGTCGTGCAGCCATAGCGGTCCGGCGCTGGCGGCGACGAGACGCTCCTTCCCGCCGAGCGTGACGGCGTCGACGGACCGAGCCGAGGTGCCGTCCTCCGAGGAGAAGACGACCTCCTTCCCGTCCGGCGACCAGGCAAGCCCTTCGACGCTCTGCGATTCCTTCGTCAGCGCGCGGTGGGCTTTACCGGCCAGGGTGACCAGAACGACCGAGCCGCGGTCGTCGTTGAGAAACGGGTGATCGAGCAGGGCGATGGCGTCGCCGGAGGGATTGAATCGCGGGTGTCCGATCCATCCCACCGTGTCATAGAGAACGTTACCGATCGGGAACTCCAACCGGCAGCGGCCGGCGACCGTGCGGACGACGGCCAGCCGTCCGTCCGGCGACCAGTCGGCGAACTCAACGTCGTCGAGGATGGCGCGCGGGGCACCACCGTCGATCGGCACCTGGGCCAGCGTTCCGCTCTCACGCAGGTAGCCGATGGCATGGCGCCGTAGCGAGATGGCGAGCTGACCGGAGCGGGAGACGGCCAGAAGGTCGGTGTCGGCGCCGATCCGGAAATCGCGCGATTCAGGCGAGTCGGCGCGAACGGAGAAGATCGACATCGGTTGCCCGGCCCAGCGCGCGCCGTAGAAGACCGTCTCGCCGTCGGGCGAGTAGCGGGCGTTGAAGATGGTGCCGCTGCGGAACGTGAGACGCTTGTAGGTCGGCGGAGGCGCCGTCCCGTTACGCTGTCCGATCAGGTACCCGACGATCGCACAGGCCAGAATGGCCAGGACGATAGCGAGCGGTTTCAGGATCTGGCGTTTTCGGAGGCGCCAGAACGGGCGGAAGGAGATGACCTGGCTGGTCAGGCCCGAGAGTGAGCCGAGGTCGAAGGCCAGGTCGCGCGCCGATTGGAAACGCTCGTCCGGGTTCTTCTCGAGACAGTGGCGGACGACTCGATCGAGCGCGCCGGGAACGCGTACACTGAGCTCGAAGAAATCGGGCGGGTCGTCTTTGAGGATTGAGTTCAGCGTCTCGATCGGAGACTCGCGGCGGAAGGCGGGAACGCCGGCGAGCATCTCGTAGAGAATGGCTCCGAAGGCGAAGATGTCGGAACGGTTGTCGCCGCTGCCGCCGCGCACCTGCTCGGGCGCCATGTAGCCGACCGTGCCCATCAGCCGCCCCGGCTCGGTCGGCGTGGCGGGAAGCGTCGGCTCGAATTCATTTCCGGGCGTCGCGTTCGGCAGGCGTGGACCGGTCAGCTTGGCCAGGCCGAAGTCGAGGATCTTGACGTGGCCGTCGCGAGTGATGAATAGGTTCTCGGGCTTGAGATCGCGATGGACGATGTTCCGTTCGTGCGCTGCGGAGAGACCGCGGGCGATCTGCGCGGCGTAGTCGAGTGCTTTGCGGGCCGGGATCGCGCTCTGCCGGATGCGGACCCGGAGCGATTCTCCCTCCAACAGTTCAGAGACGATGTAGTGGACGCCGGCTTCGTCGCCGATGTCGTAGATCGCGAGGATGTTGGGATGGTTGAGCATCCCGGCGGCCCGCGCTTCCTGCTCGAACCTCCGCAACGCATCGGCGTCATTGGAAAGGTTGCGCGTCAACACCTTCACGGCGACGTCGCGGCCCAGACGTGTATCCTGCGCGCGGTACACCTCGCCCATGCCGCCCGCACCGATGGCCATGAGGATTTCGTACGGACCGAGCATTGTGCCCGGAGCAAGCATGGGTACGAATCATGTCACGGGATGAGGCGGCGTGTTGGGTAGAATCCCGTTGCGGGGGTCGGGAGTCGGGGGTCGGGTGTCGGAGATTGGTAAATGCCAGCAGTCCTTTCTCCGACTCCCGACCCCCGACTCCCGACCCCCGAAAAGGACATCATGAAACCCGAACCCACCATCCGCCTCACGCCCGGCAAGCGCGTCCTCTTCCTCACCAAAGATCCTGAGCTGATCCGCGGCCAGCTTCGCGGCGAGCTCGACCTGAAGATGAAGGATCTGGCCATCGATGACCTGCTCGACGATATCAACACCGACGCCATGACGCCGGCCTGGGTCTGCTTCAGCCACAAGCCGGAAGACATCGCTCGCGATGCGTACGCCGGGCTCATCGTCGACGGCAAGCGTCTCTTCGAGCATGACGCGTTGATCAACGGCAACTTCGAAGTCATCGTCAGCGGCTACCGCAAAGGCGTTGGCAGCTCGCGCGAGACGGCCACGCAGTGCGAGGTTTGGAGCGGGATTCGCGTCGCGGTGGCGGCCTCGTTCGCCCCGATCCATGCCGGCAACAACATCAATCAGGGTCTGCTGATGGCGGATCACGCAATGCTGGAGCACTTGCAGGCCGGCGAGGGGATTCCGATCGACGAATTCTGCAAGGGCCGGGACGTCATCACGCGGTTGATCATCAGGGAAGGCGGCCTGTTCCCGTTTGCGAAAGCGGTCGCGCGCGGCGAGATCGAGGTTCCGGTACCCGATACGCCGAAGAGACCGATGACGATGGGAGAGAAGATCCTTTCACGGCATGTGATTGCCGGGGGTCGGGGGTCGGGGGTCGGGGGTCGGAAGGCAGATGCGAGCTCTGACACTCGACCGACTGCCGACTCCACTTCCTTCGTCAAGTCGTCGGGTGTCAATCAGATCTCGGATCATCCCTCCGATCCCCGACCCCCGACACCCGACCCCCGACCCCCGGTCTATGTCAAACCGGGTGATGCCGTCGTCGTCGAGGTCGATGGCGGTTACACGCACGAGTTCACCACCGCGCAGGTGCATTACTTCCTCGAGCAGGAGTACGGCCCCGACTACGCGATCAGGAACCCGCAAAAGTTCGCGGTGTTCGAGGACCACCTAATCTACGCCGACGACGTGGCGCGGATGCGGCCGTTCATGGGGAAGATCCAGACGCTTCGCGATCTGCAGCGAGAGTTTCAGCAGCACACCGGCTGCCGCGACTTCTCGGCCGCGGACAATATCTCTCCCGGCATCTGCCACGAGGTGGCGCGCGAGTACATCATCGATCCGGGCGATTTCATTCAGGCCACCGACAGTCACACCTGCATGGGCGGCGTGAACAACGCGCTGGCCTGGGGGGTCGGCTCCACAGAGTACGCGAACCTGGTGCACTCCGGCTTCACGCAGGTGGAGGTGTCGGAGTCGATCCGCTTCGAGCTCACCGGCATGCTGCGCGAGAACGTCACGGCGAAGGATGTGATGCTCTACATCCTTCTGAATTACGCCAAGCCGCAACAGACGCTCGACCGGATCATGGAGTTCACCGGGCCGGGGCTGCGGTCGATGTCGATGGATGAACGGGCCACGCTGGCCAACATGGCCACGGAGTGCGCGGCGCGTACGGCGATCATCGAGGCGGATGAAAAGACGTTCGCCTGGATCGCGGCCATGAGGCCCGGCGTGGATGTCGAAGGGCTCCGCGCGCGTGCGGTGTCTCCTGATCCCGATGCCGAGTATGCGGGAGGCGTTCACACGATCGACCTCAACACGATCCGGCCGATGGTGGCCCATCCGGGCGACCCCGATCGCGGCATCCCGTCTGATCCAACCAACGGGGCCTTCATCGACGACGTGGGGGATGTGAAGATCGACATCGCCTATGCCGGCTCCTGCACGGCCGGAAAGATCGACGACTTCCTCTTCTATCACCAAGTGGCGAAGGAGGCGGTCGACGCGGGTCTGAAGGTGGCGGAGGGTGTGCGGTTCTACATCCAGTTCGGCTCGCAGGCCGTGGAGACGTTCGCGCGGGAGAACGGTCTGCTCGATACTTTCGAGCGCGCCGGCGCGGTTGTTCTCAACCCCGGTTGCGGCGCCTGTATCGGCTGCGGTCCCGGCGTCTCCGACGATTCCGATCAGGTGACCATCAGCGCCATCAACCGCAATTACAAAGGCCGCTCCGGCCCGGGCAAGCTTTGGCTGGCCTCCCCGCTGACGGTGGCCGCCTCGGCGTTCACGGGACATGTCACCGCGTATACGCCGGGGATGTTCGCGAAGGAGTTGGTGGGGGCATAGCTACCAGATCGCGATCACTTCAACGCGTCCCACTCCACGTCGTCGATCGGCGAGACGATATCGCCGAGGACCCTCCCCGACCCACGGAGGTGCTCGATCGAACGCTCACGTTCAGCCGCCACGGGGATCATCCACCGGCCGTTGTAGAGCACGCGGCCATCCGATCGAGGCAGTTCAGCAGATGGCGCTTGGTCGGCGTCCCATTCGACTTCGACCGGGCTCACGATGTCTCCTTCATGAAGCATGGAACCCGCCATCGGTCCTTCGCTTGAATCGGTCGACGGCGTAGCGCGGTCGCTATTGACCTGCGCTTCGATCGCGATGAGATTCTCTGCCGAGGGCACAGTCTTTTTCATGGCATCGTCGAAAAACGGCTCAATACGTCTTCAACTTCCTCACATGGCCGGTGTCGTTGTGAATGCGATAGCAGGTCACCAGATCGTTTCGACCACGCCGCTCCGGCGGATACGGTCATCTTTGGTAACGAGGGCAGCATCGTGGACAAGGGCGGTGGCAGCGATGAGACAGTCGATGGGATCGCGAAGCATTTCATGAAGCTCGGCGGCGCGGCCGGCAACATCAAGCGTGACTGGCATGGCCGCGAGACTATGTACTCACCTCGCGTAGCCATTCGTCGGTGGCAAGGTGAAGATCGATACGACCACGACGCACAAGAATACCGACCTCCCACATAGAGACGGCTGAGAACGTGACGACATCAGCCTTAACGATCGATCTCCTCGCGGCCATGGATAGTTGGCTTGGGAGGCCACTCGTCCACCAGACCAAGACGTGAGTATCAATCACGATCACTTCAACGCATCCCACTCAATGTCGTCGATCGGGGAGACGATATCGCCGTGGATGGTCACTGAACCGCGAAGATGTTCGAGCGCTCGTTCACGCTCTGCGCCCGCAGGACTCATCCATTCGCCTTTGTAAAGCACGAGGTTGTCTGCGGCGGGTGCGCTGTTCTCGACGCGTACCATCTTCGCGATCGTCTTGCCGTCGCGCGTAAGGCAAATCTCCCCGCCGTTCTCGGCAAGGTCATCAACCAGTGCTTCCCCCTTCGGTCCCAGCTCGGCGACTTCGATTAGAGTGGTCATATCTCCATCCTAGAACCGCTTAGGCGCGCGTTCAACTTCCTCATGCCCCCGCCGCACGCCGCTGGGCTGGGCGAAGTACCTCCGCGAGGTCATCGGCGAATGCTCTCGCGTCGGTGACATCGAGAGACGCAATCGTGACACGGATGGCGGGTGGAGTCCTGATCCGATAGCGCTCCCCGGCGGCGACAGCCCATCCGCGCTGAAAGAGCGCCTGGACGGCGGCGCTCTCCTCGGGAAGCGGAATCCAGACGTTCAGCCCCGAGATCCCCTGGGCCTCGATGCCCTGAGCGTACAGAGCCTTGAGGAGTGCATCCCGCCTCTGCGAGTATGTCCGCCCGGCGCGCACGAGCAATTTCTGAACGCCTTTGTCGTCCCACAAGGCGACGACGAGTTTCTGCAGGATGTGGCTCACCCAACGGGTGCCCAGCGCCTGCCGCCCGTCTACGCGTGCGATCGTTCGCGCGTCGCCGGTCAGGATGGCCAGCCGCAGATCGGGGCCGAGCGACTTCGACATCGATCGCACGACCGCCCACCGCGCGCGGGAGGTATCGACGAGCGTGACGTACGGCGCGCCGGCCACCGGACCGGCGTGATCGTCTTCGATCACCAGGAGCTCAGGCCGCTGCCGCAGAATCGCACGCAGTTGCCGCCCCCTCTGCTCCGTGACGGCGGCGCCGGTCGGGTTCTGTGCTCGTGGTGTGACGATGATGGCCTCGGCTGCTCCGGCGCGCTGAATCGCCGCGGGCAACAGACCTTCCTCGTCGAGAGCGACCGGAACCGGAACCATCGAAAGGGCGCGCAGGAGGTCGGCGATACCGGTGAAGCAGGGGTCTTCGACGAGAACGCGATCCCCTGGGCGAAGCTGTTCACGCAGCACGCGCTCGATGCCGTCAAGTGCGCCGCTGACGACAGCGACGGAGCCGGCCGGTATACCGTCCGCGCTGAACTGCTTTTGCGCCAGTGCTACGAGTTCCGGGTCATTGAGGTCATCCCGGTAGAGACGCGGCCCGCCGTCGAGCTTGCGGAGAAAAGGTGCCAGATCGGGAAGCAGTTCCGAGGCCGGATTGCCGGTGGCCAGATCGCGCACGTGTGGCGGCAACTGTGCGGGGGCGGCAGGCGCGGCGGAAGAGGCATGGCGGATGGTCGTTCCCCGGCGGCCCTCCGCGAATGCGATCCCGCGCTGTTGCAGGATGCGGTAAGCGGCGGCGACCGTGACCGGACTGACGCCGAGGTGCTGGGCGAGAACGCGGACGGTGGGAAGGCGATCGCCGCCGGCAAGCTTGCCGCCGGCCACCGCCGCCTCCGCGCTGGCGGCGATCTTGACGGCGGTGGTTCCGCTGAGATAGCGTTGTACTGACATATGAACGACATTGTACTGGAACAAAATCCATCTCTGCAATCGCCACGGACCACCGTCAAACGTCTGGCCCAAAGGGCGGACTACGGCCGCGAGACGATCCACGCCATCATCGACGAAGCGCTGATCTGCCATGTCGGCTTCGTCGTCAATGGCTCACCCGTCGTCATTCCCACCATTCATACCCGGATCGGTGAAATGCTCTACTTTCACGGCTCGGCCGCCAGCCGGATGCTGCGCACACTGCGCGACGGTGTCGATGCCTGCGTGACGGTCACCATTCTGGACGGTCTGGTCATGGCCCGCTCGGCGTTTCACCACTCGATGAACTATCGCTCGGTCGTGGTCCTCGGGAAAGGGCGAGAAGTAGCCGACCGTGAGGAGAAGCTCCGGGTGCTCGAGGCGCTGGTCGAGCATGTTTGCGCGGGCCGCGTGCGCGATGTACGGCCGCCGAACGAGGCGGAGCTCCGGCAGACGCTCGTCATCGCCATGCCACTTGGCGAGGCCTCGGCCAAGATTCGCAGCGGCCCGGCGGCGGACGACGAGGCGGACTACGCGCTGCCAATCTGGGCCGGCATCATCCCGCTCGCGCTCGTGCCGTCTGCTCCCGTCAATGACGAACGGCTGGTCGCCGGCGTGAGCCAGCCTGAGTACGCGTCGCGCTACCAGCGCTGACTACTCCGTGCTCCACGGTGGGACGACGCCGTTCATGCGCGCGTAGGCGACCGATTGCCCGAGGTGCTCGTGCAGATGGTTCAGGGCCATCATGAACGCCGCCCGCTCGGTGCTGTCGTTGCCGAACATGCGGATCGGCTTGTCGAGATCGGCGTCGCTCGTGTTGGCGATGGCATTGCGGAGATAGTCGAATGACCGGCGCAACTCTTCGACGACCCGCGGCTTCTCCGTGACGCGCTCGTAGGAGCGCGTGTCGAGCATCGGCTTGTCGCCCACGAAGCTGACCAGCGTGTAATTGCCGCCCGCCATGTGCATATACACCTCGCTGACGGAACGGACGCCGCCGACGGGTCTCCACGAATACTTCTCCGCGGGCATGGCCGTGGCCAGCGAAAGGATCTTCTTCTGCAGGTCGTCGAGGTCATGGAGCAGCTCAGCCCGCACGCCACTCTTCGGCACGGCAGGGGCGGAGTTCTGCGGAGCACGCGCCGTTGGCGAGCGCACCGCGGCCGAGAGGGGCGTGACGGCAACGATCAGAATCGCGGCGATGGAGGAGCGGCGCATTCAGGGTCTCTCGCGGACGGCAACAGGTTACTCCCGCCGGATGTTCGCGAGCAATGAATGTTCCGGTGCGAAGATGACCTTGCGCGGCACGACCGGGAACTCCTGTGACACCGACTCCTCGTTTTTCCGGATCAGCATGAAGAAGTAGCCGGCGCGATTGCCGTCGAACTCGACCCGCACGGGCGCGACCATCATGAAGTCGTCGCGGACGCCGCTCCGCTTCACCGTCGTCGTCAGCTTGGCCCCGCCCGTCGAATTCGGCTCGATCTTGTAGCTCCAACGGAGCGTCGGAATGGCCGAGTCGTAGACCCAGGCATCGAAGAAGTAGCTCCAGTCGCCCGGCGCGTTCTTCTCGACGACCTTCTGAAAATCGGCCGTGCTGGCATCTTTGCCGTCATATTCCTTCACGAAGTCCCTCAGGATCTTGACGAAGACGCCGTCGCTGCCGGTCTTCATGCGCAGCATCGTCCGGAGCATGTGCAGGACGAGCGGACCCTTGTGGTACGCCTGAATCTCGTAGCCGGCCGGGATCTCCGATGTGCCGGCGCGGTAGCCGACGCCGATCGGGCCGATGCGTGCGCGGGCAGCGGCGTTGAACTCGATCAGCCACGGGCGATTGAACTTACTGAATCCGCCGGCCAGATTGCCCTGGACGATGCCGTCGTAAGCGTTGATGATCTCGTCGTAATACTTGTCGCCGCCTTTCACCGTGGCCTGTACGAACATCATCGACGAGTACTCGGCGAAAGACTCGCTGAGCCATTGATCGCGATACGTCTTCCAGCCGATCTTGTGGCCCCACCACTCGTGGGCCACCTCGTGCGCCCTGAAAAGCTCCGTGGCCCCGGGATGCTCCTCGTAGGTGAACTCGGATAGATGGAGGAAGCCGTCGAAGGCCTGTCCGTGGCCGGCGGCAATGGCGGTCACGTAGATTTGCGGAGTATCCAGCTTGTCGTCGAACAGGTATTGATAGAAACGGAGAGAGTTGATGACGTCGGCGCCGGCGTTACGGATACGGGCGCCGGGATCGAGTCCCGTCACCGTCCCGAAGGAAATGACCTTCGGCGCTCCGGCGATCTCGAGCGGCACCTCCTCGAATCGCTCGGCCGTGGAGAACGTCACCATCTTGGCCGGTCTCTCGACGACCCAGACCGAGACTTTGCTTCCGTCCGGCGATTCCGTCTCGCCGGTCCGCTTTCCCATGGCGCGTACTTCATTGCGCCTGGCCACTTTCAGCTCCAGGCGGGCCGTCGTGGTGTCGAACGCCTCGGGAACCGTCGGATACCAGACGTTGCCGAACGCGTAGTTCGGTGTTTCCAGGTTGTATTGAAATGTGACCACGCGGGGCTGGCCGGCCTTCAGGGGCGCGGGAAAGACCAGCGTGAGCATGTAGTTGTAGACATTGCTGCCGATGCCGAAGCCGCGCGCGCCGACGTGGTCCCGGAGGATGGCAAGTGATTGCCCTTTTTCATCCGCCGCAGTCAGCTCATACGCCGTCGAAGCGAGCTGCAGCGGCAGCGCGACAAGACCATCGATGGTCGGGGTGATCGTTTCCTCGATCGTGTAGTGGCCCGTGAGCATCATCTGGTCGGTCTGGCCGACACGTCGGGCGTTCCATTTGCCTTTCGAAAGGTCAGCCTTGACGTCGAGATGGCTGATCGTGGCAGGACGGACGTCGTGCTCGCCTGGTCCTCCCTTGGCGTTCCTGTCCTCGGCACGGTCGAGGCTGATCCACACCTCGGCGTAGCGTCGATCCCAGCGAATCAGCTCGATCTCCTCGCGGCGGAACGAGTCGTAGTCGTAGGTGAGCCAGTCGAAGTCGGCCGTCTTGATCGCCGCGGTCATTTGCAGCGCGCCCGGGTTCAACATCGCAGCGACAACCGCCGCGTCGACGTCGTGATCGAGGTCGATGAGCCAATGGTTGTGACGGTTCTCCGCCGGAGCATTCTTCGAGAACGGCTCCTTCGCCGCGCCCGGGAAGAGCTTGTCGATCGTGTCGTCCGACGTGCGCAGCACGAGTTGAGTGAACTTCTGATCGATCGAGGTGATGTCCTTCCGGGAGAAGCGCTGGAGTTGGGCCACCTCGATGCGGTCGGGGATAGTCATGGTGAAGTGACCGTCACCTTCGAAGACCAGGCCGGTGACCCGTCCCGATGACGCGGGCTGCATGAGGTGGACGCTGCCGGATGTGAGCGTAAACGTGGCGGTGTCGCGCACGATCGTCACCGGCTGCGCCAGGGTGACGGGCAAATTGCTGAACTGCCATTTCTGCAGGCGCTCGTAGTCGGCGCGCGCCTGCGCCGGATCGGCGGCCAGGGCAGGCAGTGAGAACGCGGCAAAGACAAAGAACGTCAGAAGCGACGGACGAAGTCGCATGGAGTCCCCCGGATGTTTGAATTGGATTGGCCGTCGCACTTTATCATGGCGGTCTGTCGAGGGCCCGAGACCAGCGGCTGGTTGCTCTTCTGCAATGTGGTGGCGCTGGTGAGCGCCGCTACGTGGGGTCCGGTGCGCAGCGGACGACAGGCTACGGAACGGCTGATGGGGCCGCGGCGACAGACCAGTGAGCATTGCGGAATCGCCAGCCGCCGTGCCTGAATTCGGCTACTGCTGTGAAGTATCCGTGATCCTCGACCTTCCTGCCCGCACTGTCGACGCGTACCTCGTGCCACGGTGCGGCCACCATCACCAGGCCGGGTGAGAGTGGCTGAATGCGCGGGTCCGCTCCCCAGCGGAGCTCGATGCTGGTGATGACTTTGGTCAGGCCCGGAATGCCCTCGCGCGCGGCGGCACCCGAGGCATAGACCAGCGTCCCGTCGGAGACCATGAAGAAGTTCGGAGAGTCGTCGAAGAAGTCGCCCCACGCGGCCGGACCTTTGGCTGTGATGTCCGTCGCCACGCGAGCCATGAACCGGCGCACCGCCTCGGTGTTGGAGGTTGGTGCATTGGTGGATACACAGTCGCTGATCGCCGCGGCACAGAGCGGAACTGCAATCAGTGGGATTCGCATGGTTCACCTCGGTTTGCGCGTCCTGACGGGCTCGCTGCGCGCGATGGTACCCGCCCGCACGGCATCGTAGTTGCTCTCCATGCAACCGGAGGCCATCAAATGGCAGACGAGAAACGAATCATCGAAACTGAGACGAAGACCAAGCACGACATGATGGGCAATCCGAAAGAGCAGAAGACGACGACGAAAGAAACGGACGTCGACTCCTCGGGCAACAAGTCGGAAATCAAGACCGAGTACAAAGAGAAGCGGTAGGTTCATGCAGTCTGGCGCGGAGACCGCGGAGCTTCTCTGCTCCGTGTCTTTCGCGCCTCCGGGTTCGTCCGGGTGAGGCGGCAGCGCAAGATTCCTGTTGTGCTCGCCGACCTTGTGGAGAGCGAGCCTCTCGGCACCGGTGAGGTCGCGAACGTCAGCCGTTTGGGGTCGCGGACTTCATCGATGAGCGATTTCTTCATTGGCCGCGTCCGCGACGACTGCCTTGAGGAGACGGTCATTTGGGTCGGCCAGGCTTCTTCGGGTTCTCCGGGGCATCGTTTACGTTGCCGCCCCCCATCGACTCCGCCGCGGCGATCTCCAGCCGATTCTCCCTGATCTCCAGGCGTAGCCGGCCGAAGAAGCTCATGTAGATGTTGGCCAGCCACACCAACGAGAACCCCGCGATGAGATAGCCCCGCCAGTCATCGAAGAGCAGCTTGTACCGGGTGATGAAGAGGAAGAAGGCCGTGACGTAGTGGCTGAAGCAATACTCGCACGTGAACAGGTAGAAGAACTTGCGTACGAAGAAACTCCGGCACGATTTGCTCTTCGCCGCGCACCAGTCCCGAGGCTCCCGAAACACCTCCTCATGCGTCACCGTCCAGGCGATGGACGCGATCGGGATCGGGAGGACGAACAGCAGGGCCAGTTCGCGGTAGAGGTTCATTCGATTCCCGAGTCGTTCCACGTCGATGCGCGCGCGGCGTCATCTGCGAATCCGCAGCATGTAGAGGAACCGGATAAGAAATCTGTGCATGGAGGATGGCGCAACGAGCTTGTCCTGAAGATCTTGAAGCGTTTTCTCCAAGTGATCGAAGAAGGCGTTGAGGTCATTCACATTCGTGGAGCATTGGAATCGCGGGCCGCAGAGCTTATCGTGCGAGCGGCGAGTAGAATTCTGTCAACTGTTCGCGACGAAAATCGGCACGGCGATCAGCCGAAGACTTCCAAGTAGCGAAGACGAAACCTACGAACGCCCCGACGAACGTTGCTGCGGCGGTCACAGCGAATGACAGAACACTGCTCACAGTACTTATTAGAGCGGCGAAAGAGGAGCAGTCAAGCATGCCAGTCCGTTCACCGAAGGTGCTGGGATGACCGCTGCAAAGACTGAGCCCTCGCGGGTCAAGCTCGACGCATTCGCGCAATTCTAAAGATGTCGATGGCAGTCCGAGATGCAACCCAGAAAGGTTGGGAAGACACACTGGCGCCGTACGGAGGCAACTTCACCGACGGCATCGACGAAGACACTAGGCGGTTCAACAAGATTTGTGAATATGAAAACAGCCAATTAGATACCGAGCTTCTTCCGGCGTACAGGTTCATCCTTGAACGGTTCGAAACGAAGTATTGGCTCTCCGAACCGAGAACTCGCGAATTCTACGAGCGCTACTACTCCAAGAGTCACTGCCAGTTGAAGTACGGCTATACGTGCGCTTGCCGCTTTTTGCCTCCAGCGCAGATCAGTTGCGCTCGGGCGCCGGGGTACGGTCGTCGTTTGGTTTGGCCTGGTTGGGGAAGCACTGGATGGTAGGCAGCCCGTTGGTGCGAAAGGGGGGAATCGAACCCCCATGGTCTAATGACCACAGGCTTCTGAGACCTGCGCGTCTACCAATTCCGCCACTTTCGCATGTCGAGCGGGGAACCGAGATTCTCGGTTGCTCGCTTGGGAATGTCAATCCGCGGGCTCGTATTCCGTGGGTTGCTGGGTTGTCCCGTAAAGCGGGCATCCTGCCTGCTACCGGCGGGCGCCCTCGCCCGACGGGGGTTTCCGTGCGAACGAGCGAAACCAGGGCTTGGACGCGGGTGAACATGGCATTCGCGAGCCTCTGACGGAAACTCCCGTCGGGCGAGGACGCCCGCCGGTAGCAGGCGGGACGCCTGCTCTACTTGGGCTTAGGCAACCACCGGCCTTCCCACCATTCTCCAAAGGGACTATTCTGATCGTGCCGGGTATTCTGCCGAGAACCTCCATGCCGCCGACCGAAGCCGTCTCCTCGATGACGGAGCGCGCGAAGCCCACCGTCGTTCCTCCGCCGGAAGACGTCGCTACCGAGATCTGGAACCTCCCGAACTCGCTGACACTCTTCCGCATCTTCCTCGTCCCGTTCCTGGTGGTCGTGCTTCTGACGAAGTACTCGGACTACCTCGGCCTGGCCATTTTCCTGATCGCCGCGATCACCGACTACCTCGACGGCTATTTCGCGCGCAAGTACAACAAGATGACCCGCCTCGGCGCGCTGCTCGATCCGATCGCGGACAAGCTACTGATGTCGGCCGCCTTCATCTCGCTCGTCGAGCTTGGTCTGGCCCGGGCCTGGATGGTCGTGATCATCATCGGCCGGGAGTTTGCCGTCTCCGGGCTGCGCTCCATCGCCGCCCAGCACGGCGTGACCATCGCCGCCTCGCCGCTCGGCAAGACGAAGATGGTGGCGCAGGTCGTGGCCATCTCTCTGCTGATCGTCGGTTACGAACTGGGCGAGTTCCGGTTCACCAGCGAGCTGGCGCTCTGGGTAGTGATGTTCTTCGCGCTCGTGTCAGGCGTGGATTACTTCATCAAGTTCTCGAGAGCGGTGCTGAAGGGGTAGGGTGGCGGTTTCGAGGTCTCGGGGTTTCGAGGTCTCGCGGTGTTACCCAGGAATGAGACGGCGAGACCGCGCAACCCGAAACCGCGAGACCGCGAATCTACTCCTCCAACGCTTCCAGGCTGCCGAGGATCGACTCGATGCGGTCCCGGATCTCGCTGCGTTCTCTCTTGAAGCGGTCGTTGTCTTCTTCGAGCGTCGAGGCACGTTCGGCGGCGTCTCCCTGCTGCTGCATGCTGGCAGTGGCTTCGTTGAGCTGGCGGCGGAGGGTATCGCGCTCACGGCGCAGTTCCTGGATCGTGGCGATCGCTTTCTCGACGCGATCGTTGAGACGGCCGAGGATTTCGCCCTCTTCCGTTCCGGCAAGGGTCAGTTGGTCGTTGTCGCGGTTCTTCTTCACGTTGTTTTCTCTCAGAGTAGTTTCACCGGCAGCGTGGCGGCCAGCCGTGACGCAAGGTTCTGCTGGAATCCAGCGATCTCCTCCTGCGTCAGCGAGCGGTCGAAGGCCTGATACCACATGCCGAGTGTGGTTTTGATGATGTCGTCGGTCCCCTCCGGCACGAAGCGATCGCGCAGACCGACTTCGTGCAGATGGGGGACATCGAACGAACGGATCGTATCGATGATGCGCTGGTACTCGAGGTCGCGTCCATGCGTGATCGCCAGGATCATCGGTACGCCCGGGAAGCGCGCCACGGGTGCCATCTTCCATTCGGTGTTCGACGACGCGATGATCGCCTCGACGTCGAGCTCCGCGACCGCGACATCGCCTTTGACGCCGAACGATTGCAGCACGTCAGCGGAAAGGAACCCGAGACCGGCGATCGCGCGGTCGCCATGCCAGGCAACAGCCCGTTTCCCGCCGCGCAGCCAGCGTTGATCGGAAGCCGCGAACGTCACGTCGACGTGCATTTTCGCGGCGATCTGCTCGACGATCCCTTTGACGTCAAAGAAATCGACCGGCCTCTTCGTATCCCCCCAGAACGTGCCGATCGTGCCGTAGAGGACGATGGCGATGCGGTGGTGTTCTCTTACGCGGGTGTCGGGTGTCGGGTGTCGGGTGTCGGATCTTGGTTGTCTGTCTCCGTCGGAACCCGGTTTATCTCCGACTCCCGACCCCCGACTCCCGACCCCCGCAAGGTGGTACGTCCTCCCCACCTCGAACAACGCGCCGTC
Organism: Thermoanaerobaculia bacterium; assembly: GCA_035482045.1. Classification (GTDB taxonomy): domain Bacteria; phylum Acidobacteriota; class Thermoanaerobaculia; order Gp7-AA8; family Gp7-AA8; genus JADGNZ01. The sequence continues at coordinate 75,643 of DATHRD010000096.1, read as the reverse complement.
GCGCGTGCCGTAGGAGCGATTGAAGGCGACCGTTTCGAGCAGACCGGGGAGTAACGAGAGACGCATCGCCGCGATCGACTCGGACAGTGCATTGGTAATCGCGATCGGCTCTTCGTCGGAAACGAGCGCGTTCCACTCCGAGCGGATGAATGAGTAGTTGATGGCCTCGGACAGTCCGCAGCCGACGAGGACGTCGCGGATGGTGTCCTCGGCGATATCGGCAGCCTCGCGCCGCACATCACCGGTCGTGACGCGCGGCAGCGCGGCCGGCACGTTGTCGAGACCGAAGAAGCGAAGTACTTCCTCGATCAGATCCATCTCTTCGAAGATGTCGCCGCGATATGTTGGGACGGTAACCAGCAGACCGTCGTGAACCTGCTCCGCGCTGAAGCCGAGGCGGCGGAAAAGATCGAGTGCGTAGCCGGCGCCGACGGAACCGGCTGAAGCCTCGTGCAGTCTCGCCGCGCGGAGTCGAATCGTCTTCGGCTTCGCCTCGGCGGCGAGGACGTCGATCGGCGCTTCGGGGATGCCGCCGCCACTCTCGAGAATCATCCGTGCTGCTTCGGCGATGACAGCGAGCGTGTCGTTGGGATCGACGCGCCGCTCGAAACGGTACGACGCGTCCGTTTTCATGCCGAGCCGCCGCGCCGCGCGGCGGATCGTCGAAGGATCGAACCAGGCGCACTCGAGCAGCAGATTGCGTGTCGACGGCGTAATCTCCGACTCGAAGCCGCCCATGATTCCGCCGAGGCCGGTCGCGCGCTGGGCGTCGGCGATGACGACCGTGTCGGTGTCGATTTTCCGCATCTCACCGTCGAGGCTTTTCACCGTCTCGCCCTGCTTGCCTCGACGGACGATGATGGTCTGTCCGGCGACACGGTCCAGGTCGTACGCGTGCAACGGATGGCCGAGGGCGAGCATCACATAGTTCGTGATGTCGACGATGTTGTTGATTGGGCGGAGGCCGACCTCTTCGAGGCGCCGGGCCACGAGAGGAGAGGAGGGCTTGACCGCGATGTTGCGGATGACTTGGGCGCTGAAGCGGGCGCACATTTCGGGGGCATCGATGCGAATGGTTGGCGGCGAGGACCCTTCGGCTTCGCTCAGGGCAGGCTCTGCCAGGCCAGCCTGCGAGGAGGCCAGCGCTCCAGCCTTCACATTTCTTCCGATCGCGGCAGCCAGCTCGCGAGCCATGCCGAGGTGTGACATGGCATCGACGCGGTTAGTCGTGATCTCGAGATCGAAGACCGTATCCTCGCCATGGCTTTCGACCGCCTCGACGGCGTGGCCGATTTCCGTCAGACGAATGCCGAGGTGTTCATCGCTGAGATCGGAGAGATCGACGTAATCGTTGAGCCACTCGCGGGAGAACTTCATTGGGGCGGCGATTGTAGCTCAGCGTTCGGCGGGTCGCCGTCGGCATCGCGTTCGTCCTCGCGCGTGGGCTTCATCGCATCGACGATGTTGCCCTTCCCCTCATGAAAGATCGACTCGATACTCGTCATGGCGGCGCTCAGTGACCCCGAGGTGCCGTGCTTCCCCTTGACTCCGCTTGATCGCTGTGATCCCGACCGCCACGATCACCACGACCAGGACGCCGATCGCGGTGACTGCGAGACAGCCAAGGAAAATGCTCATTCGAACGTCGCGCGCGACAGGAGCGCCTCGGCCGCGTCATGCGGATTGTTGCGCTTGTGCAGCACGTCGTCGAGGATGGCGTCGAAGTCCGGCGTCGCCGCCAGCAGACGGTTCAAAAACTTCTCCTTGAGTGTCGTCTCGATGCGGATGCGCACCCGCTCGCGATTGCGGCGATCGAGCTCCTCGGACGCCTGCAAGTGCTCGAAGTGTTTGACGATGGCCGCGTCGAGATCCTCGGTGCCTTGATTCGTGGACGCCACTGTCTTCACGATCGGCGGGATCCAGTCGCCGTGCTCTTCGACCAGCGACATCATCATCGTGATCTCAGTCACGGTGCGGTCGGCGCCGGGGCGATCGGCTTTGTTGACCACGAAGACGTCGCCGATCTCCATGATTCCGGCTTTGATGGCCTGGATGTCATCGCCCATGCCGGGGACGAGGACGACGACGTTCGTCTGCACCGTGCGCATGATCTCGACCTCATCCTGGCCGACGCCGACGGTCTCGACGAGAACGACGTCGAAGCCGGCGGCATCGAGCAGATCGACGACGTCGTTAGTCGCTTTGGCGAGTCCGCCCAGAAAGCCTCGCGTGGCCATCGAGCGGATGAAGACGCCGCGGTCGGTGTAGAGGTCCGCCATGCGAATGCGGTCGCCGAGAATGGCCCCTCCGGTGAATGGCGACGTCGGATCGACGGCGATGATCCCGACCCTCTTTTCCTGGCGGCGGTAGTACTTCGCCAGCGACGTCACCAGCGTCGATTTGCCCGCACCGGGTGCGCCGGTGATGCCGACGATCCGCGCACGTCCCGTGGCTGGGTAGATGCTGGCCAGAAGCCGCTCGGCACGACCGTCGTCACGCTCGACCAGCGAAACAGCCTGCGCCAATGCGCGGTATTTGCCGCTGCGAAGAGCTTCGGCGAGGTCGGGAATGAGGGTGTGGGGTGTGGGGGGTGGGGGGTGGGAGTGCTCCGCCATTCTGCACTCCTACTCCGCGACCCGGGAGTCGGGGGTCGGGTGTCGAGTGTCGGAGAGCGGCGGCACCGGCTGGTTCTCCAGCTCCGACCCCCGACTCCCGACTCCCGACTCCCGACAAACGATCACTGATTTTCTCCTGCCAAAAGGTTCCTCGCAATCACCATCCGTTGGATCTCGCTCGTCCCTTCGCCGATCGTGCACAGCTTCACATCGCGGTAGTACTTTTCGGCGGGGAAGTCTTTGACGAAGCCATAGCCGCCGAAGATCTGTACGCCTTTCTCGGTGGCACGCACGGCCACTTCGGAGGCGTAGAGCTTCGCCATCGCGGAGGCTTGCGTCACCTTTTCGCCGGCGTCTTTCATGGCAGCAGCGCGATAGCAGAGGAGCCGTGCCGCATCGGTCTCCGTGGCCATGTCGGCGAGCATGAACTGGATGGCCTGGAACTCGGAGATCGCTTTGCCGAATGCCTGGCGTTGCCTGGCGTAATCGCGCGCCGCCTCATACGCGCCGCGGGCGATGCCGACCGCGAGCGCGCCGATGGAGATGCGGCCGCCGTCGAGCACTTTCATGGCGTCGATGAAGCCATGGCCGATCCTGCCGAGGATGTTCGAGGCCGGAACGCGGCAATCTTCCATCACCAACTCCGCGGTGTCGGACACGCGCATCCCGAGCTTGTTCTCTTTCTTGCCGGGGCGGATGCCGGGTCGGTCCATTTCGACCGCGAAGGCCGTGATGCCGCGCTTCTGATCCGACTTGTCGGTGACGGTCAGTACGACGGAGATGTCCGCGTAGGTGGCGTTGGTGATGAAGTTTTTCGTGCCGTTCAGCACCCACTCATCGCCGTCTTTGACGGCGGTTGTGCGCATGCCGGAGGCGTCGCTGCCGGAGCCGGGCTCCGTGAGACCCCAGGCGCCGATCCACTCACCCGAGGTGAGCTTCGGCAGCCACTTCTTCTTCTGCTCGTCGTTGCCGGCCAGGTAGATGTGGCCCGTGCCGAGGGAGTTGTGCGCGGCGACGCTGAGGGCGAAGCCGCTGTCGACGACCGCCAGCTCTTCGATGACATGGATGTAGTCGATGTACGAGAGTCCGGCGCCGCCGTACTCCTCCGGCACCGTGACGCCGAGCATGCCCAGGCCGCCGGCGCGCTTGAAAACGTCCGTGGGGAAGTGTTGCGCTTCATCCCACTTCATGAGGTGAGGCTTGATCTCGCTGAGCGCGAAATCGCGCACCATCTGCTGAATCTGTGTCTGCTCGTCTGTGAGACGGAAATCCATTCACGCTCCTCGGGAGATCTGGTTGTTCGCGAGCGCGCAGGCTCGCGCGCCGCACGGGCGGAAGGGGATGATAGCAGGGCGGCGAGGTGTTGGTAGAATTGTGGATATGAGCGATAGGAAATCACCCCTCGACTCGTTGACGGCGGACAACAACGAGGTTCTCCGGGCGATCCGGGACAGCGATGCTGTCGACCATCGCATCGACCCAACGATGATGATGGATCTGTTGAAAAAGACGCCGGCGGAACGACTTCAAAACGCTGCGGCCGCTGCACGAGGGCTGCACAAGTTCCTGACGCGTGTCCGCCTACTGAATCCATGAGCGACGTGTTCGAATACTTTGATGTTCTTCGTTCACTGAACGAGCATGGTGTTCGCTACATCCTGATCGGCGGACTTGCCGCAAACCTCTGGGGCTTGGACAACATTACGCAGGATGTGGATGTCTGCTATGAACGCGAGCGAAAGAACGTGGCTTCACTCGTCAAAGCGCTGCAGTCCATGGATGCACACCTTCGCGGTTTTCCGGAGGGTCTTCCGGAGATCATCGACGAGCGGACGTTCCGCCTGGGAGACACGATGACCTTCGACACAAAGTTCGGCAAGTTCGATTGCCTCGGTACCCCCAGCGGCACACTTGGGTATGCGGATCTGGTCGCACATGCGAAGCCGATGAATATCGGAGGAGGCGCGATGGTGCTCGTTTCCAGCATCGACGACATCATTCGCATGAAACGAGCCGCCGGACGGCCGAAAGATCTAAGCGCCGTCGAGGGTCTGAAACTGTTGAAAGAGCTCAGACGCGACGTGGATGAGTAGCTGAACCTACAGCAGCATCCTGTACACATCGTTCTTCCGCATCCCGAACTTCTCCGCTACCGCCTTCACCGCATCGTTGCGGCGCATGCCGCCGGCGCGGAGGCGTTCGAACTCGGCGGCGATCTCCTCGGGGGACGTCACGCTCGCGGTTGCCCGCGCGGCGGCGAAGACGAGCGTGATCTCGCCGTAGATCGATTGCCGCGGGCGTAGCTCGGCCAGGACCGCACTGATCGTGCCGCTGAGGAACTCCTCGTGCAGCTTGGTCATCTCGCGGGCGAGGGTGAGCTCGACGTCGCCGAGGACGGCCAGTGCGTCTTCGAGGGAACCGATGATGCGCTCCGGCGAGTCGTAGACGATCGCTGTATGGCCCAGCTCCGCGACCGTGCGATAGAAATCGGTCCGCTCGCCGCGGCGATGTGGGGTGAATCCGAGAAAGGTGAAGGGGAGCGGGGCAATCCCGCTGGCGACCAGAGCGACGACCGCGGCGAACGGGCCTGGGATCGGTTCGATGACCAAACCGAGCTCGCGCGCCAGTCGGACGAGCCGGAAGCCTGGATCGCTGACCACCGGCATGCCGGCATCGGAGACGAGGGCGATCGTCTCGCCTGCGGCGATGCGATCGGCGAAGGCGCGGGCCTTCAACTCCTCGGTGTGATCATCGAAGCGATCCGTCGGCCGGGCGATGCCAAAGTGAGTCAATAGTTTGCGGGTGTGCCGCGTGTCCTCGCAGAGGATCAGGTCCGCCGACTTCAGCGCTTCGATCGCACGCGGCGGAAAATCGCCGAGGTTGCCGAGCGGTGTGCCGACGATGAGGAGCTTGCCGGGCATGGGAGGCGAGTGTATCGCGCGTTAGAAAGCGTGGCGTGCGTAGCGCCAGCGGCTCGCCGGCCGGATCGCCCGCCGGCCCGGCGGCGCTACGACCGCAACGCGTAGCTCCGCGCCAGCATGATCGCCGCGGCGGTCGCCACGTTCAGCGATTCGACCCTTGGCGACATCGGCACTGCGATCGTTCGGGCGGCCGTGGCAAGAGCAGGGGAGAGGCCGGAGCCTTCGCTGCCGAAGGCGAGGACGGCGCGTTGCGCGGGTGGATCGGCGATTTCACTCCGTGCATCGGCGGCGATGATCGGCCAGCCGCGGGCCAGCAGTTCGGCGGCGGAGCAACTCACGACCGGCACGGTCAGGATCGCTCCGGCGGAAGCGCGGATGGCCTTTGGACTGAACGCGTCCGCGCAGGCTGGCAGAAGGACGACACCATTCGCATCGAAGGCGGCGGCCAGGCGGACGACCGTCCCAACGTTCCCGGGATCCTGAACGCCGTCGAGAGCGATGACGATCGAACGCTCGCGTACAAAGAGCTGATCGAGTGTCGCACTCGGGCGGTGAAAAAGCCCGATGACGTTCTGCGGTGATTTCGTCTCCGTCAGCGAATCGAAGATCTCCGATGTGAAGTCGACGTCGCGCGTCACGACCTTGATCGGGTTCCAGCCGGCGGCCATGGCATCGGTCACCGCTTTCGGCCCTTCGATGACGATTTCCCCGGCATGTTCGCGAATGGCCTCGCGGATGCGTTTGAACCAGGGGTTCTGCCGGCTGCTGATCGTCATCAACTAGAATGCGCGCTCCTGGCGGGGCGATGATACTGAAACTCATCAAAGCAACGACTGCCGCCACCGCCGCCGCCTGGTCCGCGCTATGGACCTTTCCGAGCATTCTGCTCTCCGCGTTCGTCATCGCCTGGGCTGCCGAGGCGGCACAATTCCTGGTCTCGCAGGGATTGGCGCTGGCGATGCTGGCATGGCTGCAGACACTCCCGGAGTTCGCGGTCGAAGCGGTCATCGCCTGGCAGGCCGGAAAAGATCCGACGAAGATGCACCTGGCCATCGCCAACTTCACCGGCAGCCTGCGGCTGTTGGTCGGTCTGGGATGGCCGATGATCTATTTCGTCGCGGCGGCGTTTGGCTGGAAGCGCGAGCGGCGTTTCGTGAGCGTCAAGCTGGACACGGAGCATTCGGTGGAGGTCTTCGGACTCTTTTTGCCGATCGCCTATTTCACCTTCATCTGGTGGAAGGGGACGCTGACGGTGTGGGATTCGTTCCCGCTCACCGCGTCGTATTTGCTCTACCTCTGGATCCTCTGGAAGATCCCTCCCCGTGACGATGAAGGGGAGGCGCTGGATGACCTCGGCGTCGTCCCACGCGCCGTGCTGAAGATGGCCCCGAAACGGCGCAACGCCGCGATCTGGGTTCTCTTTCTGGCCGGCGGTGCGATTCTCTTTTTCGCCGCGCACCCTTTCCTCGATTCGATGCTGGCCATCGCCACGTCGCTCGGCGTTTCCACCTTCGTCTTCGTGCAGTGGGTGGCGCCTTTTCTCTCCGAGTTTCCGGAGAAGCTGAGCGCGTTCTACTGGGCGCGCAAGGTAAGGACGGCCAACATCGCGCTGATGAACATGGTGTCGTCGAACATCAATCAGTGGAGCATCCTCTCGGCGATGATTCCGATCCTCTTCGTCATCAGCGCGGGCGGGCTGCGTCCGCTGCTGTTCGACGTCCATCAGCGGCAGGAGATCCTGCTGACGATCCTGCAGAGTTTCCTCGGTTTTCTGCTCTTGCTGAACCTGGAGCTCAAGATGCACGAAGCGGTGATTCTCTTCGTCTTCTGGCTCGCGCAGTTCGTGATGCCGTCATGGCGCGGACCGATGATTTATGTGTATCTTGCATGGTGCGTCGTGGAGCTGGTCCGGCTGCTTCTCAGGTGGGAGGCTCCGCCGGCCTGGCGCGGCCTGCGCACGACGCTCGGAGAACGGTTCAACTGATGGGACTGGACGTGGCAACGAAACCCGGCATCCGCTTCACGCGCCGCGTGCGCGAGATGCAGATCTCGCCGACGCTGGCGGTGATGAACCGTGCCCTGGAGTTGGCGGCGCAGGGAGTGGACATCGTCGACCTCGGTCCGGGCGAGCCCGATTTCCCCACGCCGTCCTTCGTCTGCGAAGCTGGGAAGCGGGCCATCGATCGCGGACTGACGAAATACACGAGCGGCAACGGCACGAAGGCGTTGCGCGATGCGCTGGCAAGCCGCTACAACCGGCGGTACGGCACATCGCTCACCGCGGAGAACGTCATCGCCGGCACGGGCGGCAAGCAGGAACTGTTCAATGTCGCTCTGGCGCTCGTCGACGAAGGAGACGAGGTCATCATCCCGTCGCCCTACTGGGTCAGCTTCCCCGATCAGGTGCAGTTCGCGGCCGGCACTCCCGTCTTCGCGCGCACCGAACCGCACAACGACTTCCGGCCGACGTTTGCCGGCATCGAGGCGGTGGCCACCAGTCGGACGCGAGGCGTCATCATCAACTCGCCCTGCAATCCCACCGGCGCGGTGATCGCGGAGAAGGAACTGCACCGCATCATCGAGTGGTGCGCCTCGCGTGGCGCGTTCCTGATGTTCGACGAGACGTACGAGTTTTTCGTCTACGACGGCGCGAAGCATGTCTCGGCAGTGCGCTGGTTCGAGGAGTATCCGGAGACGATCATCGCGGTGAACTCGATGTCGAAGACGTTCGCGATGACGGGCTGGCGCCTCGGTTACGCGATCGCGCATCGCGACGTCATCACGGCGGCGGGAAAGATCCAGAGCCATTCGACCTCGAACCCCAGCTCGATCTCACAAGCCGCGGCGCTGGAAGCGCTCGGCGGCGGTGAGGATCAGGTGCGCCGTATGTGGGAGGCCTACAGGGAGCGCCGCGCTTGGTTGATCCCGGCCATCAACGCCATCGAAGGCTTGCGCTGCGCGCCGCCGGATGGCGCGTTCTACATCTTTCCCGAGGTCAGATCGTACTTCGGCAGAGGCAGTGTTCGCGACTCGCAGACGTTCGCCAATTACCTGCTCGTTGAGGTGGGTGTGGCGGTCGTTCCGGGCTCGGCATTCGGTAGCGATGACCACGTCCGCATCAGCTATGCGACGTCGATGGAGCGCCTGCAGGAAGGCGTGCGGCGCATTGAGTCGGCGCTGACGAAGCTGCGCTGAGCCTGCTGGAATCAAGCCTTACCACCCCCCGTTACGATTCGCTGTCCAAATACAGCAATAAGGAGACTCTGTGAAGAAAGCAACGATTGTCATCGCTCTTGCGCTTACCGCCTCGGCGGTGTTCGCGCAGGGCAAGGCCGCCCCGGCCGCTCCCGCTCCCGCGACGGCTGCCGCGAAGGCAGCGGACGCCGATCCGGTTGTGATCACGGCCGGCAGCATCACAGTCCGGCAATCAGAATTCGAGGCAGCCCTGAAGACTCTTCCGGCGGAATACCAGAGCTTCGCACAGGGTGCCGGCCGCCGGCAGTTCGCGGACGACTATCTTCGTATGCGCCTGCTGGCCAGCGAGGGCGCCAAGGCCGGTCTGGCGAACGATCCCGAAGTCGTCAGCCAGCTCAGCCTGATGCGCGAGAACCTTCTGGCGACCGCGCAGCTCAAGAAGATCGATGGCGGCATCACCGTCACCGATGCCGAAGTGCAGAAGGCGTACGCAGACGGTGCCAAAGAATATGAGCAGGTCAAGGCCCGCCACATCCTCATTGCGCCCAAGGGAAGCCCCGCCGCGCAGCCAGGGAAGAAGGAGCTGACCGACGACGAGGCGAAGGCGAAGGCGGAAGACCTCCGCAAGCAGATCGTCGCCGGCGCCAGCTTTGAGGAATTGGCGAAGAAAGAGTCGGACGACGCCGGCTCCGGTGCCCATGGCGGCGACCTCGGTTCGTTCGGTCACGGACAGATGGTTCCCGAGTTCGAAGAAGCGGCGTTCAAAGCGAAAGTGGGGGAGGTAACCCCGGTCGTGAAGACGCAGTTCGGCTACCACATCATCAAGGTCGAAGCGCACGACTCGGCTCCTCTGGAGCAGGTTCGCCCGACAATCGAGAAGAACCTCAAGCAGACGAAGCTGCACGCGGCTCTCGACGCCATGAAAGACAACGCGCATCCGACCTACAACGATGCCTACTTCGCTCCGCCGCCTCCTCCTCCGGCACCACCGGCTCCGGCCCCGGCGGCACCGAAGAGCGATTCGAAGAAGACTCCCACCACGAAGAAGCAGTAAGCGAATCCCGGAGTGCGGCGGCGTGAGGCCGCCGCACGCCAGGCCGCGCCGCGATAGCGGCAACGGAGGGTAGCCAGGGGTGCGAGCGTTTTTTGCGAGCACCCCTGGTACAAGGCCCATTGTTGCGTGCCGCGTCAGCGGCACTGGAGTTGAGTCACAGTTATCCGATGAGGTCCAGTGCCGCTGACCGCGGCACGACATGGCATTGACATCGGTAACCAGGGGTGCTCGCAAAAAGCGCTCGCACCCCTGGCTATCGTCTTTGGGCCGCTATCGCGGCGTACGAAATGGGGATTCCTATTCGATCTCCCTCTCGGCGATTCCCTTACCGCTCCACTTCGAAATCGGCGGCGATCGATGGCATCGCCTCGTTGAAGATGATGGCGGTCTCGGCGATCGGGAAGAGGACGACGTGGTTCCGTCCCTGGAAGTCCATGACGATCTCGTAGAAGCCTATGTCGTTGATGGCGATGAGCGTGCCCGGTTTGCCTTTCAGTTCGAGCGTGCGGCTGAAGATCGAGACCTTTGAGGGGATTTCCATTGCGCGTAAGGGTAGGTTGCGGCGGGAGCAGAGTCAACGGCGTAGCGCGGTCGCGCCGTTACGCGGTCTCGCAGTCTCGCGGTGCGAATCGGTCTTGGTTCGCTCGAAAGTCGAAACAGACCGCTACCGCGAGACCCCGCAACCCCGCAACCTCGCGACCCCGTCAGTCGTACTTCTTGCCGAACACGTACGCCACTCCCACCCCGAGGAAGTAGAGAGCGATCATCGGGACGGCCAGCAGGGTCTGGTTCACCATGTCCGGCGACGGGGTGATGATGGCGGCGATGATGAACGAGAGCACGATCGCCCACTTGGACTTTTGCAGGAGAAAGGCCGGCGTCACGACGCCGAGCCGCGCCAGGAAGAAGATCAGAATCGGCGTCTCGAACACGGCGCCCGAGGCCAGGATGAGCGTACTGGCGAATGAGAAATACTCATCCACCTTGATCATCTGCTTGAACCCGCCTTGATTGCCGGTCTCGACGAAAAACGCGCACGCGCCGGGAAGAATGACGCGGTAGCCGAAGTAGCCTCCGAGGAGGAAGAAGACCGTAGCGAAGAGGATGAACGGCGCGGCGTAGCGGCGTTCGCGCTTGTACAGCCCGGGCGAGATGAATCGCCAGATCTGCCACATGATGATCGGCGAAGCGGCGAAGATGCCGGCGAAGAAGGCCACCTTCATGTAGAGCATGAATGGCTCTGTCAGGTGGGTGTAGGCCAGCTTCTTATCGCCGGGTGGGAGGAACTTGGTGAGGGGCGCCTCAATCCAGATGAAGATCTTGGGGGAAGCGTACCAGCACCCCAGAAAGCCGACGCCGATGGCGATGAACGAAACGATCAGGCGCTTGCGCAGTTCCTCGAGGTGCTCGAGAAACGACATCTTCCGGAGCTCGCGTTCGGGGCCTTCGGGTGCCCCATCGAGCGGTGAGGCCGTATCAGCGGTATCGGACATCGGCTAGACGGTGTGGTGCGGGTCGACGGCCTCGGGAGTGAGGTCGGCGGTCTGAGGAGGCGGCTCGGACTGCTCGCCCGGATGAGAGGCGGCCTGCTCGGGCTCGGAAACCGGCTCGCCGAGCTCGGCCTCGGTTACGGCGGCTGCTGCTGGCTCGGTCCTTGATACGGTCTCCTCCACGGGGACAGTGATGGTCGACGATGTTGCCAGTTGCTTCAGCTCTTCGACGTGGACCTCGCGCTCGATCGTATTCTTGAAGTCGTCCGTGGCCTTCTTGAACTCACCCATGGCCTTGCCGAGGGTGCGGCCGATCTCAGGAAGCTTCTTCGGCCCGAAGACGATCAGGGCTACGATGAAAATGAGCAATAACTCCGGGATGCCGAGCGAACCGAACATGAACGACTTCTCCTCTGGTTTGATACGGCCGCGTGAACATCGCCGGACTGTCGAATACTCCGCGCCTATAATGAGTTCTTCCCGCTGATAATCGGGTGATGGTGATCAAAGATATGGCCAAGATGCAGAAAACACAGAAGTGGACCTTTTCGTTGACGCTGGCCGTCGCGATCGTCGGTGCGACGCTTCTCGGCGGATTCTACGGCAACCGCCTCTTCGGCTCGCCCGTGCAGAGCGACGTGCAGAAGAGGCTTAAAGAGTACACGGATCTGCTGGGCGCCGTCACGACATGGGCGCCGGAAGATGTCGGTTCCGACAAGTTCGTCTACTCCTCGATCGATGGGATGCTCCGCACTCTCGATCCGCATACCTCCTTCCTCGAGCCGAAGGAGTATGCCGATATGCAGGATCGCCAGAAGGGGTCATTCTACGGCCTGGGCATCCTGGTGACGAAGCGGAACGATCAGGTCACGGTCATCACGCCGCTCGAAGGCACGCCCGCAGCGCGCCTCGGCATTCGCGCCGGCGACGTCATCTCCGAGGTGGAGGGCGTCTCGACCGACGACATGCCGCTCGACGACGTCGTCAAACGGCTCAAGGGTCCGAAAGGGACAACGGTCCATATCAAGATCGTCCGCATCGGGATGAAGGAGCCGATCCCTCTTTCGATCGTGCGCGCTGCCATCCCCACAAACTCGATCTCGAACGTGCTGATGCTGAAGCCGGGCATCGGCTACATCCGGATCAAGGATTTCACAGCCACCACCGTGCGCGAACTGGACGAGGCCCTCGACAAGCTCAAGGCGCAGGGGATGCAGAGGCTCGTCCTCGACCTTCGCCAGAACCCTGGCGGCCTGCTCGATGCGGCTGTCGGCGTTTCCGATCACTTCCTCGACAAGGGGCAAATGATCGTCTACACGAAAGGCCGCACCCCGGACTCGGCGCAGGACTACCTGGCGCCCGGCAAGCATCAGAAAATCGATATGCCGATGGTGGTCGTCGTCAATCGCGGCAGCGCTTCAGCGTCCGAGATCGTCGCGGGCGCGCTTCAGGATCACGATCGCGCCATCATCGTCGGCGAGACGAGCTGGGGTAAGGGTCTCGTGCAGAGCGTCTACACCCTGCAGTACGGTGCCGGCCTGGCTCTGACCACATCGAAGTACTACACCCCGTCGGGCCGCAACATCCAGCGGGACTACAGCTCGTTCTACGACTACTACGTCGCCGATGAGAGCGGAGAGGGCGGCTCCTCCGAGGTGCCGCTGAAGGACCGCCAGAAGTTCACGACCGCTACCGGCCGCATCGTCTACGGCGGCGGCGGGATCACGCCGGACGTCTTCGTCAAACCCGCGCCGCTCTCGCGCACGACGCAGCTTCTCGAAGTGCGCAGCGCCATCTTCAACTACGGCGTCGAGTATGTCGCCAAACATCTCGAGGTGACGGAAGAGGTGGCGATTACCCCCGCCATCATGGAGGATTTCGTTCATTTCGCGACGGACAAGGACATCGCGCCGGTGGCCGACATCCGCGACGCGTTGCAGAAGCCGAACGACCGCGCCTTCATCGAACGGGCTTTGAAGGCGGAGATGATCGCCGCGAAGTACGGTTTCGACGCGTCGTATCCCTATCGTCTGCAGGGTGACAACCAGATCGAGAAAGCGATCGAAGAGTTGCCTGAGTCGCAGAAGCTGGCCGAGAAGGCGGCCGCCATCCATACCGCGCCGGGCGCGAATTCGTCCGATGCCGGCACGCGCGCCGCACAGGCGCTGCCGCACGGATAGCTGGTACGCTGTAGAAAACCATCCCGCCGAGGTTGCGGTCGAAGTGTCTGCGCGATAGAAGGTTCGTGCGTCACCGGTGGCCGAGCCTTGGGCAACCAACGCTGCCGGCCGTGCCGGCCTGGCGGTCGCGAAGAAGCGCGGCAGGAATGCCGCGTGACCTCGCAACCACTTGACCCCGCAACCTTTTTGCTTCTGTGTCCGCTACTTGCTACCCATCAGTTGCGGTGCTAACGTGTCGCCGCTTTTGGCGCTGGGAGATTCTCGAGTTATGCCTGACCTCGGAAAGAAGTACACCTGTTACAGCTGTCACACGAAGTTCTATGATCTTGGCAAGCCTGTTCCGACCTGCCCGAAGTGCGGCGCGGACCAGCGCGATGCCGATGAGGCGCCTTCGGTGCCTGCCTCGCGCAGCCGTGCGCGTGCGGCCGTGGTGCCCATCGTGGAAGAGCCGCCCGACGAAGAGTTCGGAGCGGAGGCGGAGGTTGTTCCACCGACCGGTGACGAGGATGAAGACATCATCCCCGAGGCCGATCGCGAAGAAGAGCCCGCCGACGAAGAAGAAGACGAAGATTATTGAGCGTTCAGAAAGTAGGATTCAATGGGTAAGCTCGGTCTGCTTGGGTGCCTCGGAGTGCTGGTTCTCGTCCTGCTGGTCAGCGTCGTCTGGTTCGTCGGCGTGCGCAATCACATGGTCGATCTCGATCAGCAGGTGCAGGCACAGTGGGCGCAGGTCGAGAACGACTACCAGCGCCGTTTCGATCTGATCCCGAATCTCGTACGCACCGTCCAGGGTGCCGCGAACTTCGAGAAGTCGACGCTGGAAGCGGTCATCGGCGCCCGCGCGCGCGTCGGCCAGGTGCAGGCGCCGGCCGGCGGTCCGCCGGGCACGCAGTCCAACCTGCCGAACGATCCGAACGCCATGGCGCAGTTTGCCGGTGCGCAGGAGAACCTCACAGGCGCGCTGTCACGCCTGCTCGTCGTCGTGGAACGCTATCCGGATCTGAAGTCGAATCAGAACTTCCTCGAGTTGCAGTCGCAGCTCGAGGGGACGGAGAACCGCATCGCCGTTGAGCGCCGGCGCTACAACGAGGTGGCGCAGACCTTCAACAGCACGATTCTGAAGTTCCCGGCCAACATCGTCGCGAATATGAGCAACTTCAAACCGAAGGCGTACTTCAAAGGCGCGGCCGGCTCGGAGAAAGCGCCGGAGGTCAACTTCAACTTCGGCAATACCGCCCCGGCCACAGGCACTCGATGAACATCCGCCGCGGCGCGATCGCGTTCCTGGCGGTCGCGCTTCTCGCCTCGTCCGCGCTGGCGCTCGACATCCCGCCCAAGCCGACGCAGTGGGTGAACGACTACGGCGCCCACATCCTCAGCGACTCCCAGGTTCAGCAGCTCAACGAGAAGCTGGAAGGCTTCTACAAAAAGACAGGCGTTCAGTTCCTGATCATGATCTTCCCTTCGCTGGAAGGTGAAGACGACCTCGGCTACACGAACAAGGCAGCCAACGTATGGAAGGTCAAAGACGACAAGGCGCTGATGCTTTTCGTCTTCATGAAGGAGCGGAAGACGCGGATTCAGGTCGGCTACAGCATGGAGCCGGTCATCACGGATTCCTTCTCTTCGGACGTCGTCCACAGCACGATCCCGCCGTTCTTTCGCGCGGGCGACTACGCCGGTGGCCTGAATGCCGCGGTCGATCAGATCGCCCGGAAGATCGATCCGAATTCGGTTTCCGCGAGCTCCCCGCCGGCGCCGCATGGGCCTTCGGCGCGCCCCTCGCAAGGCTCGGGCACCGACGCGATCTTCGGGGTTCTCTTCTTACTATTTGTGATCTTCGTGCTGTTGCCGTTACTCATACGAGGGAGCCGCCGCGGCGGCTGTGGTGGCTGTAGCGGCTGCATCTGGCCAATGTTCCTCGGCGGCTGGGGCGGCGGAGGCGGCACGACGTTCGGCGGCAGCGGCGGAGGCTGGAGTACCGGCGGTTCGTGGGGTGGAGGCGGCAGCTCGTTCGGCGGCGGCGGCGCGGGAGGTGGATGGTGAACCAGAAAGAGTTCCTGGCCCTGCTCGATCAGCCCCGCATCGTGGCCGCAATCGGAGCCGCGGAAGGGGAGACTTCCGGCGAGATCCGCGTCCACATCCAGCCGAAGGTGAGGGGCGGCGACGCGAGGTACGTCGCGGAGCGCACGTTCGAGCGCCTGGGCATGACCAAGACCGCTCTTCGCAATGGCGTGCTGCTCTTCATCGCTTCCGAGGAGCGCAGCTTCGTGATTCTCGGCGACAAGGGAATCCATGAGAAGGTTCCATCGAACTTCTGGGATGAGATCGCGGCCAGGCTGACCTCCCGTCTCAGGAACGGCGAGTTCACCGACGGAATCGTGGAAGCAATCACCGCGGCCGGGCACCAGCTCAAGACGTACTTTCCGCGCGCTTCCGACGACGTCAACGAGCTGCAGGACGAGATCGACGTCAGCGAGGAGTGACTTGCCCGCGTCGGTGCTGATCGCCCTCGGCTCAAACCTCGGCGATCGCGCGCTCTTCCTTCGCCGCGCCATCAGCGAGCTGGGCCATGTCATTCATGTCGTCCGCGTCAGCACATTCATCGAGACGGAGCCGGTGGACGCGCCGCCGCCGAAGTACCTGAACGCCGTCGTTGCCGGTTACACGGAGCTGGAGCCTTTGCCTCTGCTCGAAGCGCTGCACGCAATCGAGACGCGCCTCGGCCGCCGTCGTTCGACGCGCAACGCGCCCCGCGTTATCGATATCGATCTGATCCTGCACAGCGCGAATGTCATGCGTACGCGAACGTTTACTTTGCCCCATCCGCGGTACCTGGGCCGCGAGTTTGTGCGCGGACCGATGCGGGAGCTCAAGCTTGGGTGGAGAGATCCGATTGCGGGTGAGAAAATCTAATTCAACCACAGAGACACAGAGGACACGGAGCAGTCTCCGTGCTCTCTGTGTCTCTGTGGTTAAAGAATTTGGAGCTACCGCGTCGCCACGGAGCCGCCACTGAGCGTCGTGTGGACGTGTGCATGCTGCGTTGGTATGGCATGCGCGAGCAGCGGGTAGGGGTTGACCATCTCGTCGTTCTCGTTGATGCCGAAGTGGAGATGCGACGGGGTGTACTTGGCGTTGCCGGTGTTGCCGACGTAACCGACGAGATCTCCGGCCTGCACTTCCATCCCCTCGTACAGGCCGGCGGCCCATCGGTCGAGGTGCGCGTAGTAGAACGAGGCGCCATTCTCCGTCGTCAACCAGATGCAGTGCCCGCCGAGCTTCTGGTCGCCGATGTAGCTGATGACTCCGTCGACGACCGCGACGACCTCGGTTCCCTTCGGAGCGAAGATGTCGATTCCTTTGTGGACCCGCGCGCCCCCGTCTCGTGGAGCGTGCCAGCTATCGTCGAGTCTGGATGTGCTGACACCGACCACGGGCAGGCGCAACGACATCCGCGAGAGCGGAGTGAACAATTCCCGCGCGCGCTCGTTGAACTCGCGGTCGCGCGTCTGGGCACTGACAGCCGGAGCCGGAAGCGGGAGGGAGGTGCGGGCGATCTCACGGCTGTTGTACCGATTGAGATCGATGCGCATCTGCGCCTTGAGCTGGCTCCAGTCATCATCCTCCGACGGGAGCGACGCGGTGGGGCTGACGGAAGCCGGCGCGTCGCTTTGGTCGGGAGCGAGCGAGGCACAACCGTTGAGGAACAGCAGCATGAGCCCGGTCAGCACGCTGAACGTGCCAACCCACCCACAGCGAGCGCGAAGACGATTCATCTGGGTCAGGACGACGGTCTGGAGTGTAAATAATTTCTGCGACGCTGTAAAGAGACTACTGCTTACGGAAGAGCACGTCAGCGAATTCATCCACGCGGCGGACGCCGGCCACATCGACATCGGCTCGAATCTCCGCCGCGTTCGACTGCGGCATGATGACGCGCCGGAATCCGAGCGCTGCGGCTTCCCGCGCGCGCAGGTCGGCTTGCGAGACGCCGCGGACCTCGCCGAGAAGGCCGACCTCACCGAAGACGACCACGTCATGCGCGATCGGTATATTGCGCTGGGACGAAAGGAGCGCTGCCACCACGCCGAGGTCGATGGCCGGTTCATCGATCGTCAGGCCGCCGGCGAGGTTCGCATAGACATCGCTCAGCAGGAAGTTGCCGCCGTTCTTTTTCTCCAACACCGCCAGGAGCAGCGACACGCGATTGGCGTCCATGCCGATAGCCATGCGGCGCGGCGACGGGAAGTGGGTCGCCGAAACGAGAGCCTGCACCTCGATCAACAGCGGTCTCGTTCCTTCCACCGCGGCCACGATGGCCGATCCCGCGGACGTGCTCCGCTGGGAGATCAGCGCCGCGGACGGGTTCGGCACCTCATGGAGGCCGTCATCGTGCATCTCGAAGATGGCCACCTCGTTGGCCGGACCGAATCGGTTCTTGTAGGCCCGGACGACGCGATAGTTCTGGAACTTCTCGCCTTCGAAATAGAGGACGGTGTCGACGATGTGCTCCAGCGACTTCGGCCCGGCGATCGTCCCTTCCTTCGTGATGTGGCCGATGAGGAAGATCGGAATGGAGAGGCGCTTGGCCGCGGTCATGAGCAGACCGGCGGAATCGCGTACCTGCCCGACCGAGCCGGGCGTCGAAGAGCTCGTGGAGGTGTGGACGGTCTGGATCGAATCGACGATCACGGCCACCGGCTTCATCGACTCCGTCGCGGCGATGATTCGCTCGACCGAAGTCTCGGCGAAGAGGTGGATATTGTTGCTGGTCGTGCCGAGTCGGCGGGCGCGGATGGCGATCTGCCGCGGCGATTCTTCGCCGGAGACGTAGAGCACGATTCCGTCGCGGGCGAGCTGCTCGGCGGCCTGCAGCAGCAGCGTCGATTTGCCGATGCCCGGCTCACCGCCCACGAGCGTTACGGCACCGAAGACGAGGCCGCCGCCGAGGACGCGATCGAATCCGGCGATATCCGTCGAGATACGAGGGGCCGCGTCGCCGTCGATCGCCCCGATCGCCACCGGCACCGCCCCGGCCGTCAGCAGGACCGGCGCGAGCTGTTCTTCGCCGTACGAGTTCCAAGCGTTGCAATCGGGGCAGCGCCCCAGCCATTTCGGCGACTGGTTACCGCACTCACTGCAGGAGAAGACCGCTGCTTTCTTGGCCACGTGAAGGCGATTGTAACGAAGAGGCGGTCTCTGGCCGCGAACGGACCGCCGGCTCTCTCAGCGACGGTCCGCGTGATCTACGAAGCGTAGATCGTCAGTTGAGCTTCTTGTCCCGCCGGGCGATGTCCACGGCCATGCCTAACATCTGCATCGGCTGAGGATCTTTTTGCAGGACGCCCGTGCCGTAACCCTTCTTCGACTGGAACTGGAAGTGCACTTCCTGAAATGCGACGCCTTTCGGGATGCGGTCCTGCCGATAGACCCACGATTCAGCCGTGCCGCGGGTGTATGCCTGATCGAGGTTGTCCTCTGGTTGCACCCCTGTCAACGCTGCTATGCCGGTGGGACTGGTGGAGTTGCTGGAGTGCGAGGCGCGATTGATATCGTCGTTGCCGTTCGCACGCATCGAAGCCATGGCGTCATCGTTCGTGCCGAGGTTCGACATGGCCGCGTACGTCGGCGGCCCGAGAAACACGAAAACGGGAGCGCGGTCGCTGTACCGGCCGGCCTGCTTGTCCGTGGCGAAGTTGGCGTCGGTAAAGGCGACGCGGCGCTCGAACTCGATGCGGAATTCGTTGACGTCGGTTCCCGGTGTCGGATCGAGCTGCTTCCAGAAGGCCTCAACGAAGGCCGCGCGTTCGTTGTTCGTGGTGAAGGTCGCATACTCCTTCTTCTGTGCGGCCGTGAGGAGGTAGCGCACCGGAGACTCGATCCAGTGCTCGTCGGGCGCGAGAGCCCAACCGGGCGGTGGTGTAAAGGATGCATATGCCAGTGCCATCGTCGCAGACCGTCCGGCAGCCTCTTTGCGTGCTTGTTCGAAGAGATCGACGGTCGCCTTCGGAAAAGGGGGCGAGGCGATGGTGGCGGTCGGTGTGTAGGCGAGGTAGGCAGTGAAGGCGTCTTTCGCCTCTCCCTTCCTGCCGAGGGCCGCCAGGTTCGCGCCGCGATAGAACGTCACCACGGGGATGAGCTTGGCGCGGACGGCCGCGTTTTCAGGCTTCGCGCTCGTGGTATCGAGCAGCTCGAAGTCGGCGAGCGAGCCTTTGAAATCGCCGGCGGCGAACTTGTCTTTAGCGCGTTTGAACAGCTCCGGCAGATTGGGATCCGCGGCGACGGCGCTGCATGTGATGAGGATCAGAGCGGCAGAGATCAGGATTCGCAGGCGTCTCATGGACTCATTCTAGCTCGCAACCGTAACGGTTATCTCAAGGAGCGTGCGCGGCAGAAAAGATCAGGCCGAGGATGGCGGGCTCCGGCAGGGGAGCGTTCTCCGGCGAGGACTGTTCCTCCGGGAGAAAACGGTGTCCCTCTGCAGCGGAACGGTGTCCCTCAGGCAACGGAACGATGTTCCTCCGCCGCGGAACGGTGTTCCTCAGGCAACGGAACGATGTTCCTCCGCCGCGGAACGGTGTTCCACCGGCCGCGGAACGATGTTCCTCCGCCGCGGAACGGTGTTCCACCGGCCGCGGAACGATGTTCCTCGGCAGCGGAACGGTGTTCCTCCAGCAACGGAACGGTGTTCCACCGCCGCGGAACGGTGTTCCACCGGCTGCGGAACGATGTTCCTCGGCAGCGGAACGGTGTCCCTCCAGCAACGGAACGGTGTTCCACCGCCGCGGAACGGTGTTTCTCCTGCGGCGGACCGATGCCCGCGGGCAGAGGGACGGCCACCGCTGGCAGCGGAACCGCCTCCGCTCGCAGAAATACAGCCCCCGTTTGCAGAAGTACCAGGACCTCGCCGCCATCCTCGTCGGATTTCCTCTAACGCGCAGACTCCTGGCCAGCCACCGTGACGGTCATCTCCCCACGCAGATCGCGCTGCATCTCGCGCTTGACTCTCTCCACTCGGTACCCGCGGCTGAAGAGGTAGTAGAGCTTGGCCAGCGCCGCTTCCGCGGTCATGTCGAAGCCGCTGATGACGCCGGCCCGGGCCAGCGCCGAACCGGCTGCATACTCAGCCAGATCGACCGTCCCTTCCAGGCACTGTGTGCAGTCGACGATGACTACGCCTCGGCTCGTCGCGTCCGCGAGCGCCGCCAGGAACTTCGTATCGTGGTCAGGCCCGTTGCCCACACCATAGGCCTCGAGCACGAGCCCCTGCAGCGGTGGACGGAGGACGTTGCGGACGAGCTTCGGCGAGATGCCGGGGAAGAGCCGCAGCGCACTGACGACAGGCGCGGCCAGCTCTTCGACGCGCATCTTCTGCCTTGGCCGCGGTTTCCGCACGAGATCCCAGTTGATCTCGATGTCGATGCCGACGGTTCCCAGCGGCGGTACGTTCGGCGAAGCGAAGGCGGCAAACCCATCCGCGCTGACTTTCACCGCCCGGCACCCGCGCAGCAGCCGCCCTCCAAAGTAGAGGCAAACCTCGGGGATGTCATAGTTGGCGGCGATGAGGAGCGAGGTGATGAGGTTCTCGCGCCCATCGTTCCGCACCTCGCAGAGCGGGATCTGCGAGCCGCTGACGATGACCGGCTTGCCGAGGCCGTGCAGCATGAAGGGGAGCGCCGAGGTCGTGTACGCCATCGTGTCCGTGCCGTGCAGGACGACGAAGCCGTCGTAGTCGTCGTAGTGATCCCCGATGTCGCGCGCGATGGCAACCCACTCGCGCGGCGTCATGTTCGACGAGTCGAGCAGCGGCGCGTATTCGTGTACGCGGAACACCGGCATCGACGGATGCTTCAGCTCCGGCATCTCGTCCATCTGCTCCTGCAGGTAGCCCGACGCCGGCACGTACCCCGCGCGTGTGCGCTTCATCCCGATCGTGCCGCCGGTGTAGGCGATGTAGACGCGCTTGCGCATGGGTGGGCGGAATCTAACCACAGAGACACTGAGAACACGGAGACACTCTCGGTGTTCTCTGTGTCTCCGTGGTTAGATGAATTTTCAGAAACTACTTACCCTTCACCACCACCCCATCCTTCATCACGAACGACACCCGCTCCATCACCTTGATGTCGTCGAGCGGATTGCCGGGGACGGCGATGATGTCGGCCAGCTTGCCGGCGGTGAGGGTGCCGCGGTCGTCGACGCCGAGGAGCCCGGCGGCGACGGTCGTCGCGGAGTGGAGGGCGGCGGCGGGGGACATGCCCAAGCCGGTCATGAGCGCGAACTCGCGGGCGTTCAGGCCGTGAGGGGAGACCGCGGAGTCGGTGCCGAAGGCGATCTTGACGCCGAGCTTGAGCGCATTGCGGAACATGTCGCTGCGAGCGGCCACCGCCGCTTTGGCTTTCATCGCGATCGCCGGCGGGAACTTGTCGAGACGTTCGCTCAGCCAATCGCCGGCCAGCAATGTCGGGACGAGGTAGACGCCTTTGTCGCGCATCATCGCCAGAGTTTCCGGCTTGATGAATGATCCGTGCTCGATCGAGTCGACGCCGGCCATCACGGCCATCCGCGCGGCGGCATCGCCATGGCAGTGCGCGGCCACTTTGCGGCCCCAGTGGTGCGCCTCCTCGACGATGGCGTTCATCTCCTCCTGCGACAGCTCGGGGGCGTCGACCGGATCGGAGAGCGACAGCACGCCGCCGGAGGGCATGAATTTGATGACGTCCGCGCCGTACTTGATCTGATAGCGCACCGCGGCGCGGCATTCGGCTGGTCCGTTGCACACGCCGTCGATCGGGCCAAGCGAGGGAATGCCTTTCGAGGGAGGAGTCGGATCGGCGTCGCCATGCCCGCCGGTGGCGCTGATGGCGTGGACGGCTACGAGCATGCGCGGGCCGACCACCCACCCGTTGTTGATGGCGTTGCGCAGTCCGACGTCGATGTAGTCGCTCGCGCCGACGTTGCGGACGGTGGTGAAGCCGGCGTCGATGGTCTTGCGCGCGAACGTCGTCGCCAGGATGGCCTGCTCGGCCGTCTGGCGCATCATGTTCTGGAAGTACTGGAGGTAGTAGTTGTCGCCGTTCTCCGCGGTGAGATGAACGTGCGCGTCGATGAGGCCCGGGAGGAGCGTGGCGTCGCCGAGGTCGATCACCTGAGCGTTTGCGGGGACGGCGACATTCGCGCCGGCGGCGACGATGCGGTTGCCCTGCACGACCACCGCGCCGTTGCGGATCATCGTGTCCGAGGTGCCGTCGAACAGACGGGCCGCCTTCAGGACGATCGGTTTGGGTGTCACGGCGGGAGCACTCTGCTGTGCGACAACGTTTGTGGCGGCGAGAAGAAGAGCGGCGGCGATCGTTCTCATGAGCAGGAAAAGTAGCACACCGGTTCTGAAACCTCTCCGCCGAACTTAGTACCGCTTCTTGAGCTCACGCGGAGGCGCGGAGACGCGGAGGAGATGACGAGAACCTTCTTTCTCCGCGCACTCCGCGCCTCCGCGTGAGTCCTTTCAGGCCCGAACTTAGTACAACGAAAAGGTGAACGAAATGAATCGTCTGCGTCAGGACGCTAACTTTCGTCCGGACTCTACGTCTCAACGGGCCATGAAGATCGTCTGCCGGCTGGTCTCGATCAGCATCGCTGTCTGTCTGCCTATCGTCGCCCTCGCACAACCCCAGGAGCCGCCGGCGACGTTCGCGATCAAACGGGCCACGGGCCCGATCACGATCGACGGCAACCTCTCCGACCCGGCGTGGAAAGACGCCTTGCGCGTCGACAAATGGTACGAGACCAACGCCACCGACAACACCGAGCCGCAAGTGAAGAACACGGCCTGGATCACGTACGACGACCACTTCTTCTACGCCGCCTTCCATTTCGAGGACCCGCATCCGGAGCAGATCCGCTCTCCGTACTCCGACCGCGACAACATCCCCAGCTCGACCGACTACGCCGGCGTGATTCTCGACACGCGCAACGACGGGAAGACGGCCATTCTCTTTCTGTCGAACGCGCGCGGCATTCAGTACGACTCGGTGAGCGACGACACGAGCGGCAACGAAGACAGCTCCCCGGACTTCTTCTGGGAGTCGGCGGCGAAGATCACGAAGGATGGATGGGATCTGGAGCTGCGCATCCCGTTCTCGTCCCTCCGCTACAAGAACGCAGATCCGCAGACGTGGGGCATCATGCTCTACCGCAACTACCCGCGCGACCGCCGCTATCAGTTCTTCGCCAACAAGCTCCCGAAAGGGGGGAACTGCTTCATCTGCAACGAGAACAAGATCATCGGCCTGACCGGGCTGCCCGGCGGCGGGCACATCGTGGCCGCCCCGTACATGACGGTGAAGGAGCAGGGCACGCCGCGCGACAACACGCTCGGCAACCGGCTGGTTAACGCCCCGGCCAAAATCGACGGGGGCCTCGATGTGAAGTGGACGCCGAATGCCGACAATGCCGTCGACGGAACGCTGAACCCGGACTTCTCGCAGGTGGAGTCGGACGTGGCCGCCATCTCGGCCAACCAGCGCTTCGCCATTTTCTACTCGGAGAAGCGGCCGTTCTTCCTGGAGGGCGTGAACCTGTTCACGACGCCGATCCAGGCGGTCTACACGAGGACGATCACCTCGCCGCGGTTCGGCCTGCGGTCGACCGGAAAGTTCGGGGACAACGATTACACGGCCATCATCGCCCAGGACCGCGGCGGTGGGCTGACCATCATCCCCGGCGCCAACGGTTCCAATTTCGCCAATCAGGATTTCAGCTCGACGGACGTCATCGCCCGCATCCGGCACAACTTCGGGCTCTCCTACGTCAGCCTCCTGGGCACGTTCCGGGAGTCGGAAGGAGGCGCGCACAACCGCGTGCTCGGTCCCGATTTTCAGTGGCGGATCAACGACAAGGACACGGTCACCGGCCAGCTTCTCTTCAGCGACACGAAGACTCCCGACCGTCCCGATCTGGCCTCGGAATGGAATGGGCAGACGCTGACCGGACACGCCGCCGACGTCTGGTGGTCGCACTCGACGAGGCACATCGATTGGTACACCGAGGCCAAGGATTTCAGCGATGGCTTCCGGGCCGACATCGGCTTCGTCCCACAGGTCGGGTTTCGGGAGAACTTCTTCGAGGGCGGTTACACGATGCGGCCGACGGCCGGCTTCGCCAATCGCATCCGCCTGTTTCTCAACGGCGACTATCAGTCCGCAACCGACGGCGATCTCCTCTTCCGCGACCGTTCGGCGGGGATCGGCTTCGACGGCAAGTACGCCTCGAGCACGAGGCTGCGCTTTTCGATCAACGGCGTCCGCAGCGGCGACCAGGTGCTGACGCGGCATCAGCTCCTCTACTCGACCCAGTTCACGCTGTCGCGAATGCTGCAGAACATCAACCTGAGCGGCTCCGCCGGCCAGGACGTCGATTTCTCGAACACGCGCCTCGGCCGCGGCGCCAGCGCGCAGCTCGGCGGCATCGTCCGCGCCAGCGATCATCTCGAGCTGCGCCTCGATCAGAGCCTGAGCTGGCTGAACGTGAATCCGCTGCCGAGTCAGATCGACGCCCATCGCGGACGCCTCTTCACCGCGCAGGTCGAGCGCGTCCGCGCCACCTACACGTTCGACGCCAAGATGTACGTACGAGCCATCGTGCAGAACGTCCGCACGAACGACAATCAGCGCCTCTTCCTCGATTCGATCGACCAGCACAGCGGGGACATCACGTCATCGCTGCTCTTCGCCTACAAGCTGAACTGGCAGACCGTGCTCTTCGTCGGCGTGGGCGACGAACGGGATATCGACGTCGCCGACAACAACAAGCTCCAGCCAGCCAGCAGGCAGTTGTTCATGAAGATGTCGTATGCGTTTCAGCGGTGAGCCATCGTAGCGCCTCGTAGCGCCGTCGGCTCGACGGCTGGACCGCTGGCGCTACGGTGAGCTGGCGCTACGAGGCGCTGGCGCTACGAGGTGCTGGGTGTCGGTGCCGGCTGCGGCTGCGGTACCGGCGTCGACACATCCGTCGACGGTCCTGAGCCCGGCGCGATCGTCATCGTCTCGCCGGGGCCCTGGTCGGGGTAGTACTCCTTCATCTTCAGGTAGTCGTTGCCGGTTTCCTCGCGGAGGATGTCGTTGACTTCCCATCCTTCCAACGTCTCGCGCTCCAGGAGCTTGCGGGCGATGCGGTCGAGGGCGGGCTTGTGGTTGGTGATGATCTCTTTGGCCTGGTTGTAGGCCTTGTCGAGGATGCGCTTCACCTCGCGGTCGATCTCCACAGCGGTAGCCTCGGAAAAGTCCTGGTGCTGTGCGAACTCGCGGCCGAGGAAGATGGCCTCTTCCTTCTTGCCGAACGTCACCGGACCGAGCTCTGACATGCCCCATTCGCAGACCATCCGGCGTGCCATGGCCGAGGCGCGCTCGATGTCGTTGCCGGCACCGGTCGTGATCTCGCCGATGAAGATCTCCTCGGCCAGGCGGCCGCCCATGAGCACCGCCAGCATCGCCTCGAGGTATCGCTTCGAATAGGAGTACTTGTCCTCGGTGGGCAACTGCTGCGTCAGGCCGAGCGCGCGCCCGCGCGGGATGATGGTGACCTTGTGCAGCGGGTCGGCGGCCGGCAGCACCGCGGCGACGATCGTGTGACCGGACTCGTGGTACGCGGTGTTCTTCTTCTCGCGGTCGCTCATCACCATCGACTTCCGCTCGACTCCCATGAGGACCTTGTCCTTGGCGAACTCGAAGTCGACCATCTGCACTTTCTTCTTGTCGTAGCGCGCGGCGTTGAGCGCGGCCTCGTTGACGAGGTTGGCGAGATCGGCGCCGCTGAATCCTGGCGAGCCGCGGGCGATGACCACCGGATCGACATCCTCGGAGAGCGGAATCGTGCGCGTGTGGACGCGCAGGATGCCCTCGCGGCCCTTGAGGTCAGGCAGATCGACGACGACGCGCCGGTCGAAGCGGCCGGGGCGGAGAAGGGCGGGGTCGAGGACGTCGGGCCGGTTTGTGGCGGCCACGAGGATGACGCCGTCATTCGATTCGAAGCCGTCCATCTCGACGAGGAGCTGATTCAGCGTCTGCTCGCGCTCGTCGTGTCCGCCGCCGAGGCCTGCGCCGCGATGGCGGCCCACCGCGTCGATCTCATCGATGAAGATGATGCAGGGGGCGTTCTTCTTCCCCTGCTCGAACAGATCGCGTACGCGCGAGGCGCCCACGCCGACGAACATCTCCACGAAGTCGGAGCCGGAGATGGAGAAGAACGGGGCGTTGGCTTCGCCGGCGATGGCGCGCGCCAGCAGCGTCTTGCCGGTTCCGGGAGGCCCCATCAGGAGAACGCCTTTCGGGATCTTGCCGCCGAGCTTCGTGAACTTCTGCGGCTCCTTCAGGAACTCGATGATCTCGTGCAGCTCGATCTTGGCCTCGTCGACTCCGGCCACGTCCTTGAACGTCACCTTCTTGGCGTTGCCGGAGAGGAGTTTGGCCTTTGACTTGCCGAAGGAGAGGGCCTTGTTGCCGCCGGCCTGCATCTGGCGCATGAAGAAGATCCAGAGGCCGACCAGGAAGAGGATCGGAGCCCAGGTGATGAGCGCGGCGATGAACGGGGTGTCGGCGGCGTGTTCGACGTCAAACTTCACGCGCTTGGCCTGGAGCTGGTCGATCAGGGCCGGATAGTTCGGCGGCGCCGTGGTGTGAAACTCTTTCTTGCCGCCCGGGATCGTCGCTCTTGTCTCGCCGCGGACGTCATCGCCGCGGATCGTCACGCTCTCGATGCTGCCCGAGTTGAGGCGGTCGAGGAAGACGCTGAATCCAATCGTCTCGCTCGTCCCTTTGGTCGTCTGGAAGAGGCTCCAGAGCAGGAACACTAGAACGATGATGACGACCCAGAGGAGCGCCGTTTTAACCGTCGAATTCAATTGAATGCCTCCAAGGATGAACGCGGATCCTTCCGCGTGCCGTACGTACCATGCATAACATGGTCCGAGAACGGGATGGGTGCTGGCGAAATTCTAAGTTGCATGTGGGGTCTCGCGGTCTCGCAGTCTCGGGGTCTCGGGGTCTCGGGGTCTCGGGGTTGCAGGGGTTCCCGAGTGCCAGGTTGCTGTGGTGTCCTGAATCCATCCTTTCCGAACCCGGCAACGTTGGCGGCCCCGAGACCGCGCGACTGCGAGACCCCGCGACCCCGAGACCGCGCGACCGCAACCTATTTAACGGTAGCAAGGTACGGCAGGTTTCCAAATCGCCCGTCAATCTCGAGGCCGTAGCCGACGTAGGCCCCCTCCTTGGCCAGGAAGGCGCAAAAATCGACGGTCAAATCGACCGTGCGCGCTTCCGGCCGGTCGAGGAGCGCGACGAGCTTGAGGCTGGCCGGGCCTTTCTGGCGGAGCTGGGCCAGGAGATAGGTCTCGATCACGCCGGTGGCGACGACGTCTTTGACGACGTAGACGTTGCGCCCGCGGATATCGGTCCAGCTCAGGAAGTCGATCTCCATCGCCTCGGCCACCTCGGTGTCGGCCATCTCGCGCACGACGTAGATGAAGCCGTAGCCGGTCTCGCCGTGGATCCGCCGCAGCAGGTCCGTGACGAAGCACGATGCTCCTTTGAGAATGCCGAGGAGGAGGAGCGGCGCCTCGCCGGCATCGTCGCGGATCTCGGCGGCAAGCGCGGCCACGCGCTGTTCAATCTCCCTGGCGCTGAACGCTTTCGTGATCTTGCTCAATCGCGACCTCGTACAGATCGGCGGCGGGTTCGCCCGTCACTTTGAACAATTCGGACACCTCGATGCCGGCCACCCAGGCGATCGTGTTTTCCCACAGGAGAAGAGGGATGCGATCCCGCAACCTCGCGGCAATCTTACGATCAATCAGGAGATCCTTCAGCTTTTTGTCGTGCGCCATGCCCAGGGGACGGAACCTGTCGCCGTGGCGGCGGTTGCGGACGGTGAAGTGCGGGTTCGATCCTGGCGGGAGCTGGATGCGTTGGTTGCTGGGTTGTTGGGTTGCTGGGTTGCTGGGCTGGATGCGGACTGTTGCCTTGATCTCGGGGATGTAGACCTCGGTTCCCGCGTCCATTTCGACTTCGAAGGGCGCCGTCGTTTCATCCTCGCTTCGGCGGCGCAGAACGAGCTCCGTCCCCTGGCGCAGCAGCTCGAGCGATTTCGTGACCGAAGTCCGTTTGATGGTGTCAATGCCGTTCGCCAGTCGCGAGAGGTCCGCGGCCGAGACATCGCGGGTCTCGGGGTCGTGCCGGCGGATGTGGCGCAGGAGCAGCGCCTGTCGGAGCCAGGCATCTTCCGGCATGGACCGGAATCGCGTCTCGACCTCGGACACGACGACATCCTCGGCGGCATCAACGGCCTGTTCCAGCACCGGCCACTGCTGCCGGGCCTGGTCTGCCATGGCAGCGAGGTTGTCAATGACACTGGGGTCCAGATCGCGCAACTGCGCGCGGATGCGGTTGCGAAGGAAGCGTGGATCGGCATTCGAGCGATCGAAGCGGGGAGTGACCTTGCGCTCGGCCAGAAACCGCTCGATCTCCGCGCGTGTGACCTCGAGCAGCGGGCGGATCACGCCATCCTCGCGAACCGGATGAATCCCGCGAAGGGCCGCGGTGCCGCCGCCGGTCATCAATCGCATCAGCACGGTCTCGGCCTGGTCGTTCTTCTGATGGGCGGTAGCGATGAGCACCGTTCCCGCGATCTCCCTCAGCCGGGTATGCCGCACCTCCCGCGCCGCTGCCTCGACGCCGCTCCTGCGGACCGTGTCAGGATCGAGCTGTCCCTCGGCCACGCGCAACGGAATGTCGTATCGCGCGCAGAGCTCGCGGACGTAGGCCTCGTCGTCATCCGATTCGGCGCCACGAAGGTGATGGTTGACGTGTGCAGCGCTGAAGTCGATGTCCTCGATCTCCACGAGCGCGATGAGCAGGGCGGTGGAGTCGACACCGCCGGAGACCGCGACGACGATCGGACCTCGTCCGATGCCGTGCAGGGCGAAAAAGCGCCGGATGGCTTCAACGATCACGCCGTAAGCCTACCGCGGGACCACCGTAGCGCCGGCGGCTCGCCGGCTGGACCGCCGGCGGCTCGCCGGCGATATGCTTCCCGGCTATGGCGACCACCTTCAACGTCCCCGATGCATACGAGCATTACCCGAAGCTCATCATCCCCGGCGATGATCTGATTCTCGATGACGCGCACCTGAAGTGGTACGACATCTACCGCGCCGAGGCTGTCATCAGCGAGGGCGTGAAGAGGGAGGCTCGCGAGTTCCTCCGGTATGAAGCCGGCAGCGGCCGTCTGAACATCGCCGGAGACCTCGGCTTCGTCATCCTTCACTTATGCGGCGAGTCGTTTTTCTTCCTCATCGTCTGCACCTGGCGCCATACGAATGAACTGTGGGAGACGGCATACTCGAAAGACACCGCCGAGGCCGGACCGTTCCAGCTCGTGCCGAAGGCGGTGACGCACAGGCCGGCGTTCTGCGTCTGGGAGCTCGGCGCGGTGATCCACGAGCAGAAAGCCTGGACGGAATACCTCTACTCCGCCCGCAACGAAGAGGCCCGTCTGGCCTGGATCGGCGATCGATTCAGGGGCGTGGCGTAGCTCGCTAATTGTTGGAGATGTTCGATTTCGATCGGACGACTGCCGTGGCAGAGATCTGGATGGGATGGCTGCCATCCGACGTGAAGATGATCTTCTCTTCACCTACCTCGGGCGCGACTCTCGCGGAAGAGGCTGCGGGCACTGCCTCGAACGCCTTCTTCTGCGCGTAGTTCCAGCGCTTCTTGATCGTGCCGCCCGTCGCGCCCTGGATCTCGATCTGTGCGTCCGGTTCCTGCTTCACGTCCACGTTCTTTGGAGCGGTGACGGTGATGTAGTACGAGCCGGCGGGAAGGACGCCAAGATCGATCTTGCCATCGGCATTAGTCGTCCGCGCCGAGGCCCCACCTCCCGGGTTCTTTCCAAGCTTGACGTCGATGCCCTTGAGAGGCGCCCCGGCGTATGCGGCCACGGCAAGAGACGCGATCGTCGCGAAAGCGAAGGTGGAGATTGTTTTGGTCGACATAGGAAGGACAGTATTGCATGCGCCGGAGCGCTGGCGTCTCGCCGGCTGGCCCGGCGGCGTCCCGCCGCCGACCCGGCAAGACTCCCAACATTTTCTGTAACCCCGGCGGCGAGGACGCCACCCAGCCAGCCGGCGAGACGCCAGCGCTCCGGCTACACTCCCACCATGCGCTTTGCGATCATCGTGCTCGGACTCGCCCTCTCCTTCCCGCTCGTAGCCGGCTCCCTCCCTCTCCTTACCGACTCACAAGTAACGGCGCTGGCGAACGAGCTCTCCGGCGAGTCGGCCAAACGGAACCTGGAAGGGTTCTCGCGATTGCACCGGATGCGCGGCTCGCGGGACTTTCATAAAGCCGCGGAGCAGGTCATCGCCGCGCTGAAGTCGTATGGCTACGCCGATGCCCACATCGAGCAGTTCCCGGCGGATGGAACGATCTTCTACGGAACGCAGCGATCCCGTCCGGCATGGGATGCTGACTTCGCGGAGCTGTGGGAACTGGACGGCGGCGGTAATCCGAGCATCCGCATGGCCGACTGGGAGGCCGCACCGATCACGCTTGCTGAGGACAGCTCCAGCGCAGACGTTACCGCCGACCTGGTCGACGTAGGCGGTGGATCGAGCGAGAGCGACTATACCGGCAAAGACGTAAAGGGAAAGATCGTGCTGGCCGCGTCGCAGGCCGATGCCGTGCAGCGCATCGCCGTCGCGAAACTCGGAGCCGTGGGCATCGTCAGCTACGCCGCCAACCAGCGAACCGCCTGGTGGAAGCAGGACGAGACTCTCGTTCGCTGGGGACACCTCGAAACTTTCTCGGCTACACCCACGTTCGCCTTCATGATCTCGCTCGGCGACGCTCGTGCGCTTCAGGCCCGCCTCGCAAAAGGGGAGCGCGTCCAACTACACGCCATCGTCAAAGCGGGTCAGCATCCAGGCTCATACGACATCGCCACGGCCACGATTCCGGGATCCGACCCGCAACTGCGCGACGAAGAGATCGTCTATAGCTGTCACCTCGATCATCCGCGGCCGGGCGCGAACGACAACGCCAGCGGTTGCGCCACGATCCTTGAGGTGGCGCGCACGCTGCGGAAGCTGATCGATGAGAAGCGCATCCCTCCGCCGCGCCGTACCATCCGCTTCGTCTGGCCTCCGGAGGTCGAGGGGACGATGGCGCTTCTGAACGGCAGGCCGGAGCTGGCCGCGCATATCAAAGCAGCCATTCACCTCGATATGGTCGGAGGCGGTCCGGAGACGAAGACCATCTTTCACGTCACGCGCGGCCCGGCCAGTCTGCCCTCGTTCGCCTACGACGTCGCCGCGGCGATCGGTGGGTTCGTCGACGCTCAGGCGTCGCAATATGCGATGACAGGCATCGCGAGGTGGCCGCTCGTCGCACCGGAAGGAGGGCGCGACGCCCTGCGCGCGGCCATGGTCCCGCTGACGCTCGGCAGCGATCATGAGGTCTACAGTTCCAACTCGTGGAGCATCCCGGCCATCTATCTCAACGACTGGCCCGATCGCTTCATCCATACGAACGCCGACACGGCGGCGAAGATCGATCCGACGAAGCTCAAGCGCGCCGGTTTCATTGCCGCCGCGAGCGGGCTGGTGCTCGCCAATGCCACCGCCGCCGACGCCCCGGAGATCGTGGGCATGATCGAGGAAGCGGCGCTGCGCCGTGCCGGGGAGGCGCGTGAGCAGACCCGCGATCTCTCGCCCGCCGAGGCTTCGAACAGGCTGCGGTTTCAGCTCGCGTACGAAACAGAGATGTTCGATTCGATGCAACGCTTCTTCACGCCGCCGCCTGCCGTGCGAGCCGAAGCGGCGGACTTCACGACAACCCTGCGCGCACTTCTCCGTGCGCCTGCCGCTCCTCCGCCGTCCGGCCCCGTTTACCGCCCGCAACCCCGCCATCCGCGGCTCCCTCGACGCCTTCGGTTACGACTATCTCGAAGCGCACCTCGGGCACGACCGCGTCGCCAGTCTCACGCTCCTGAGTTTCGAAGGTCCGCGCGGCGAAGGGGGCGACTACGCTTACGAAGCGCTGAACCTGGCTAACGGTTCACGAACGACAAGCGAGATCCGCGATGCCCTGTCGGCGATCTATGGACCGATCCCGCTGGAGCCGGTCGACCAGTTCCTGGCGGCCACCGCCGAGGCCGGGTTGACGGAACGAGTACGGTAGGCGTAACGACATCCATCCTGTCTTTTCGATCAGGTTGCAGGGCTCCGCGCGCGAAGGCGCGTCGGGACAACTTAGCCCCGCGCTTTGCGCGGGGTCGGCATGGACGGTAGGTTTGCGGCCGCGGAGGCGGCCGTTACAAGAACCCGCGGGTCCATCCGAGGCCGCCGGAAGCCCATGTAGCGGCCGCCTTCGCGGCCGCATCTTGTTGGCGCATCGACACCCCGCGCAGAGCGCGGGGCTAGCTTGTCAGGCGCGCCTTCGCGCGCGTTCTTTCAACATTGCCCATACCTCGGACCGGCGTCGGTCAAGATGGCAGCGAGGATGACAGGTATGCGCCTTTCGTCCCGATCGCGCCTACACTTGCGCCTGACGCAGCAACCGGAACGAACCGGCGGAGGAAGCGATGAACTGTCCACGTGATGCCGCAGTGCTGGAGATGAAATCGTTCGGTGAGAGATCGGTCCCGACCTGTCCGCTCTGTGCCGGCATGTTCCTCGCGCACGGAGAACTGAACCGTCTGGCCGATCCCACCCCTGGCGATCTCGAATTCTCGACCGTCGACCTCGACACGTTTCAGCACGAGGATGAGTACGGGCCGACTGCGTGCCCGAACGACAACACGGTGATGCGCAAGGTCGACTTCAACATCGACACGACGATCATCCTCGACTACTGCCCGACCTGCCGCGGCTTCTGGCTGGACGCGAAAGAGCTGGAGCGCATCAATGAGGAAGTGAAGCGGCTGAACGAAGCCGGCGCTGAGGTCCCTGACCCTCTTCTCGTTCGCATCGCTCAGTTCTTCTGGATCATCCCGGTGCCGCACTGAGCGCGGCCAGTCATTCGTTTGATGGGAGGCCTCATCGAGCGTGGTGACACCGGTCATCAACGTTAGCACTCACGAGTCATTCGTCTGATGAGAGGTCTCATCGAGCGTGATGACATCAGTTATCGACGACAGTACTCACGAGTCCTTCGTCCGATGGGAGGCCTCATCGAGCGTGATAACACGGGTCATCGACGACAGTACTCACGAGTCATTCGGTTGATGGGAGGCCTCATCATGCGCGATGTCGTGGATCATCAACGATAATACTCACGCGTCATTCGTTAGATGGCGGCCCTCATCGATTGCGATGGCACCGATCATCGACGATAGAGCTGAAGAGTCATTTAGTTGATGGCAGGTCTCATCAAGCGTGATGTCGGTGGTCATCGATGAAGTGTCAGCCTGGTCATTGTCGAGCTCGCCGCTTGACAATCGAAGCAGAGCGGCGGTTCCATGAATCATGAACAACGACACTACAAGCGGCCCGATCGACCCTGAAGAGCTTGTCCAGGAGCTGCGCAGACTGCGCGATCGAATCCCGAACTACGGCCAGCTGACCCTTCGACAGGCCCAGTCGATGGTTCGGGTGGCGAATCTCCCGGTCGAGGTTGTCCACGCCGGACTCGTTGCCGGCAAAGGGTACGCGGGGACGAAAGCTCTCGTTGGAATGACGGGCGAGGAGCTGTGGCAGCTCAACGAGCTGGCAGGACGCTGGACGGCGGTTGATGACGAGCTGGTGGCGATGCTGAGCGGCGTCCGCGCGACGAACCTCAAGCGCCGCCACATCATCGGCCAGGCTGTCCTGCTGATCTACACCACTCTGCGCGGCCTGATCAAGCAGAAGGCACACTCCGCCCTGATTCCCTTCGTGGCGATGATGAAAGAGGCGAATCGTATGGGCGGCAAGCGCAAGCAGGGAACCGCGATCGAGGGAGAGCAGAAGCCACCCGCCGCGTAGCGCCGCTACGTAGCGCCAGCGGCCCGCTGGCTGGACCACCGCCGGCTCGGCGGTGGTTGGGAACGTCCACCAGCGAGCCGCTGGCGGTCCAGCCGCCGAGCCGGCGGCGCTAGTGCGCCCGAGAGCGCACCTGAAGAGGAGGTGAGAACACTCTCAACCAAATGCTCGACTGGTTGAAAGCCGACCGTAACTGCGTCGTCGTAAGACGGGGTGGAGAGCAACGGGAGGCGAGCCTGTCGGTCCGTACGACCAGAAACTCGATTCGGCCTTGATGCCTTGGCGAGCCTGCTAGCGAAAGGCGAAGCCGAGAAATCCGATGGGCGCAGACTGGAAACGGCCCTGCGGAATACGACCCCAGAACGCGAAAGTGAAGCGAGCAAGAAGAAAGCGGACATGGGAGGGCACAGGGTGGTTGGAGACAGAACGACAGGAAGATTCAGGTGTGGTGAATCGGGGATCCCCGCAGCTGCGCAGGTGAAAGGCAGACGGGTGACTGAGCCTCCATACGAGCTGAGAAGCGCCTAACAAGCGTGGAGCAAAGGGAGGTAGGAAGGTGGATCGGAAGCGAAGTGAAATGACGCAGATCGCCCATTGCCGTAAGGCTAGAACACGAGAGTGCGAGCAGCCGATATCGTGCTCGCACGCGCCAGATCGCAGAGCGACCGATGTAGATCGGCTTTGGCGACAGAGCGGCATATGCCAGCACATCAAACTTCTTTCACTGCGATGCGAGTTTCATGTGTACAGATCTATCTCGAACAGAACCACCAACTGGAGAGCCGGATGCGGGAGATCCGCCAGTCCGGTTCGGAGGGAGGGGGAGCCCTAGCGGGCTCTCCCTACCCCTAACGCTCCTACGCTCCGTCCAACGCTCCGAAATGCACTTCGTGGTACCGGCGTGCGCCTCGTGGTTTTCGCGAAAGATCGCCTCTCTCGGGTTTGTCTCTCCGTGTGCAACACAAGGAGAACAACATGAGAACGACAGTGTCGAAGTGGGCAGTGAAAGCAGCGGGGGCGGGAGCCATCGCGCTTCTTCTGGCGACGCCGTCATTCGCGCAGTCGCGCGGTGACTGGAATCGCAACAATTCTGATCGCGGCAGGCAGACGAGCGTTGCCGGCAACCGCGACAACCGAGGTGCCGTAGTCACGCGCCAGACGCAGCGTGCCACCGAGCCGGCGAGGGTCAACTCGTTCAGCCGTGAGCGTCAGGTCATTCAGCCGCGCTATGAGCAGCCGCGCTTCGAGAACCGCGACCGCGACCGGCGCGCCAACGTCTCCATCAACGTAGGCGGCGTCTTCCGCGGCGGCGCGTACGCCGTCGGCGTGCCCGTTCCCTATCAGTACGCCCCCGCGGCGGTCTACGACAACGGCCTCCTGCGTGGCGTGGTCGAGAGCGTCGACTATCGCGACGGTGCGATCGTGGTGCGCGATGACGCTTCCGGCCGTCTGATCACGGCAGATGTCGCCAGCGGCGGTTATGGCCTCGGCAATCTGCGCAGCGGCGACTACGTCCAGCTCACAGGCCAGTGGCTCAACGGCGGGATCTTCGGCGTGGCCGCGATCGACAACATTGGCCCTCGCGGTTGATGAAACGCCCACGCGCCGAAAAGCCCGAGGCATCACCCCTCGGGCTTTTTTGTGCTCCAGCGTTGATGAGAATCGATTCGGGAGTCGGGAGTCGGGTGTCGGGTGTCGGAGCTGAATTCTCCTACCCCCGACCCCCGACACCCGACTCCATGTGCGTTCGAATCAGCGGCCAATTACGGTAGAGTGCGCGCGACAGAATGAACTACCTCGCCCTCCTCGCAGCGTCGGTCTGGGCTCTGCTGCGGAACAAACTACGAAGCTTGCTCACGGTTCTCGGAATCACCATCGGCATTGCCGCGGTGATCTGTGTGGTCGCCATCGGCAAAGCCGGACAGGCGCGTGTGGAGCAGCAGCTCAACAACCTCGGCGACAATTTCGTCTGGATCGAGGCTGGCGGCCGCGCCGTCAACGGTGTCCGCACCGGCACGCACGGGACCCCGACGCTCACGCTCGGCGACGCTGCCGCCATCAAGAACCAGATCCCGATGATCAAGGCCGTCTCTCCGAACGTCGACGGGTCGATTCAGGTCATCTACGCCAATCAGAACTGGTTCACGTCGTATCGCGGCGTCTCGCCGGAGTACTTCGACATCAAGCGCTGGGGCATCGATCAGGGTGCCGCCTTCACGAAGGACGACGTCGATCGCTCCGCGGCCGTTTGCGCCATCGGCCGGACCGTGCGGGACCAGCTCTTCGGCCCCGAGGATCCCATCGGAAAGGTGATCCGCCTGCGCACTCTTCCCGTCAAAGTGGTGGCCGTGCTCAGCCCGAAGGGGCTCGCCATTTCAGGACAGGATCAGGACGACACGATCCTGCTTCCCTACACCACCGTGCAAAAGAAACTGAAGGGCGTGACCTGGCTCGACGACATTCTCTGCTCGGCTGTTTCGGCCGACGTGGTGAAGCTGGCCGGGCAGCAGGCAGCGGCGCTGCTTCGCGACCGCCACCATCTTCGCCCCGAAGAGGGCGACGACTTCAATATCCGCAATCCGGAGGACGTTATTCAAGCCCAGCTCGAAGCCAGCCGCACGATGACCCTGCTGCTCGTAGCCATCGCCTCGATCTCGCTGATCGTCGGTGGGATCGGAATCATGAACGTGATGCTCGTTTCCGTGACGGAGCGAACGCGTGAGATCGGCGTACGCGTCTCCGTCGGTGCCACCGAGGAGGCCATCCAGATTCAGTTCCTGGCCGAATCGGTCATCCTCAGTCTCGTCGGCGGCGCCGCCGGGATGGTGGTCGGCGTGGTGGGGTCGGCGTTTGTCGGCAGGGCCCTCAATTGGCCGATGGAGATCTCGCTGAAAGCGGTTCTTCTGGCCGCTCTCTTCTCGATCGCCGTCGGCGTCTTCTTCGGCTACTACCCGGCGCGCAAAGCCTCGCTCCTGGATCCCATCGAGGCGCTGCGCTATGAGTAAGAGACTGACGAGGCGGCACTGGCTCATCATCGTGGGCGTCATCGTCCTGGCGCTACTGGCCGTGTCGGCGCTCACTCATCGCGGCGACGCGACGCAATACATCACCGCCAAGGTCCAGGAAGGGGAGATCCGCGACGCGGTCGAGGCCAGCGGCACGGTCAACGCCGTCATCAACGTCCAGGTTGGCTCGCAGGTGTCGGGGACGATCGCGAAGCTCAACGCCGACTTCAATTCGCGCGTTCACAAGGACGAGATCATTGCCGAGATCGATCCGCGCCTGTTCGATGGAGCGCTGCTGCAGGCAGACGCCGACCTGCAGAACGCCAGGGCCAACGTCATCGCCGCGAAGGCCAACCTTTCGAAAGCGAAGGCGGGGCTGGCGCAGACGAAGGCGGAATTCGACCGTGCCCGGGTGCTCACGCAGAAGGATATCGGCAGCCAGTCCGCTCTCGATCTGGCCAAGGCCAACTACCAGTCCGCGCAGGCCGAAGTGGACGCCTCGATCGCGAGCGTCACCCAGGCCGATGCGCAAGTCAGGCAGAAAGAAGCCGCGGTGTCCGTGGCGAAGACGAATCTGAACTACACGATCATCCGTTCCCCGATCGATGGGACCGTCGTGGCCCGCAACGTCGACGTCGGCCAGACCGTGGCCGCCTCGCTGCAGGCGCCGACGATCTTTTCCATCGCCCAGGACCTGGCCAAGATGCAGGTCTACGCCAAGGTCGACGAGTCCGATGTGGGGCGGATTCGTAGGGATCAGGTGGTCACGTTCAAGGTCGACGCGTTTCCAAAAGAATTGTTCCAGGGAACCGTGAGCCAGCTTCGCATGAATCCCACCACCGTTTCGAACGTCGTCACGTATGACGCGGTCATCGACTTCGCCAATCCGGACCTCAAGCTCTTCCCCGGCATGACGGCGTATGTGACGATCCCGGTCGAGACGGCGGAGAACGTCGTCAAGCTGCCCAACGCGGCGCTCCGCTTCAAACCGCCTCTTTCTCCGGAGGAGGTGCGTGCGCTCTACGCGAAGTCCGGAATCGAAGCGGAGCAGTCGGCCGAGGCCGCTGCCGCCCCAGCGGGTGGAAAACGGCCGACACGTGCCGAACGCGCGGTGGTCTGGCAACTCCGTGCAGGCGAGACCGTCGAGCCGGTGGAGGTGTCCCTCGGGATCACCGATCACGCCTACACCGAGGTCAGGAAGGTGCTCCACGGCGCGCTCAAACCGGGAGACGAGGTGGTCACCACCGCTGTGACTTCCAAGTCAGGTGGGCCCGGCCAGGGCATCCGGCGGTGAGCGTGACGAACGGCCAGGCCATCCTCCGCGTCGAGGACGTTCACAAGTATTACCAGCTCGGCGAGACGCGCCTGCACGCTCTGCGCGGCATCAACGTCTCAGTGGAGTCGCGCGCGTTCATCGCCATCATGGGCTCGAGCGGCAGTGGGAAGTCGACGTTCATGAACATTCTCGGATGTCTCGACCGCCCGACCTCGGGGCGTTACTTTCTGGAAGGCACCGACGTCTCCAGCCTCGACAAGCGGCAGCTCGCCGGCATCCGGAACAGCAAGCTCGGTTTCGTCTTTCAGGGCTTCAATCTTCTCCCTCGCACCAGCGCGCTCGAGAACGTGCAGTTGCCGACGCTCTACACGAAGATCGATAAGCTGGAGCGGGCGAAGCGCGCCACGGAGGCGCTGGCCCTGGTCGGTTTGGCCGAACGCTCGCGTCATTTCCCCTCGCAGCTCTCCGGCGGTCAGCAGCAGCGCGTGGCCATCGCCCGCGCCCTCGTGAACCGCCCATCGATCCTTCTCGCTGATGAGCCGACCGGCAACCTCGACAGCCGCACGGCCGTGGAGATCATGGAGGTTTTCCAGCACCTGAACGAACAAGGCCTGACGATCGTCCTGGTCACCCACGAGCCCGACATCGCCCAGTTCGCCAAACGCGTCATCGTCTTCAGGGACGGCAAGATCAGGAAGGATGAGGAAGTGAAGGACCGTCCGCGGGCGAGCGAGGTGTTGCAGGCGATGCCGACGCTGGAGGATTGACCGCGCTCGTGCGGCTGGGCGCAACTATTAAGTCTTGCTTAACAGTTCGAAACGACGGCGCCAGAGATTTCACGCGGAGGCAATCGAAGATTGCGCATCTCTCCTCTCCGCGTCTTCGCGCCTCCGCGTGAAACAACCTGAGCACGAGCTGGACGTAACTATCCGGAAACTCCGGTCAGTTCGTTTGGAGGCCGCCTACTGCCGACAACGCAGTTCTACGAGCGGTAGGCGAATGAGTCTCACTGGATAGGTTTCGCCTGTGCCGTGAGCCGATCCAGCTCTCGCAGGTGAGATTGGATGTGATCTGCCGGTACACTTTCGAGGACTTGCCAAGCCTCACCGGCCGGCGCTTCAGGAGCACGCATGCCCGACATCGAGCAGCCGCAATCCAGCATCATCCTCTACCAGACCGAGGACCGCCGGACACGCATCCAGTGCCGGTTCGATCTCGATACGATCTGGCTCACGCAGGCGCAGATCGCGGAGCTGTTCCAGACGACGCCACAGAACGTCACCCTGCACCTGGGAGCCATCTTCGCCGAGGGTGAGCTGTCCGAGGCGGCAACTTGTAAGGATTACTTACAAGTTCGCCAGGAGGGGACGCGATCGGTGTCGCGAGGCTTGCGTCACTACCGGCTGGAAGCCATTCTGGCCGTAGGTTACCGCGTGCGCAGCCACCGCGGCACGCAGTTCCGCCAGTGGGCCACGGCGCGCCTGAGCGAGTACCTGGTGAAGGGCTTCACCATGGACGACGAGCGACTCAAGAACCCTCCGGGCAAGGGGCAGACGGACTACTTCGACGAGCTGCTGGAGCGCATCCGCGACATCCGCTCTTCGGAGCGGCGTTTCTATCAGAAGGTGCTGGACATCTACGCGACGAGCGTTGACTACACGCCCAATACGGACATGACGAAGCAGTTCTCTGCCACGGTGCAGAACAAGATGCACTGGGCCACGCACGGCCACACGGCGGCCGAGGTGATCCATCAGCGGCGAAGCAACTTCCTAAGCGCCGCAAGCGATAAACAGGAGATGTAGCACGCGGAGGGCGCGGAGCTCGAACGCGCGGTTTTCTTTTTCTCCGCGATCTCCGCGCCTCCGCGTGAGGCAACCCCACGGCGCAAACATCTGAGTGTCATCGGATTGCGCTCACGGAACCGAACACATAGCCCGGCAAACTGTTGCCCAATTGCCCAGCCAGCCTCACTGAGCTGCAACGATCACGTACTTCCGGATATAGCGGTCGACCTCTTTTAGCGCGCTCTCGTCCATCACACTCAGGGCCATGGGGCAGCGTTGGCCGATGATCTCGAAGAGGATGTAGCCGTCCAGCATCCCGGCATGGGCCACCTCCGCAAGGTGTCGGTCGAGCGGCGTCATCGCCGCGATCACGTCCGCCTCCTTCACCACCGGCTTCAGGACACCGTTCTTTTTCTGCTGTTCCGCCAGAGAGGACTCGGTGGCGTTGTAGCGCGACAGCAACTGGTTAGTCACACAGGCGTGCTCCTCTTCGACAGACCAGCCGGAGCTCCCAGCATGTTGCTTGCTGAAGCGCGGCTCATTGGCCCACACGGCCTTGCACAGCGCATAACCGAACCATTCGCCGTTCGGGCCGCCGTAGACGTCGATGTTGTCCTTGTCGTTGACGCCGAGGAACCCGGGCGGCGGCTCGAACTTGTGGCGCACGACCGGCTTTTCATTCCAGTGCCCGGGGACCGTGGCGGTGATCTTCCAGATCGAGTCGTATACGGGGTCATACGTCAGCGCCTTGATGATCTCCTCGCGCGCCTCGTCGATCCGGCCGAGAGCTCGGAGCGCGGTCGCGGCAAAGAAGTGTCCTACCGGAAGGCTGGGATCGAGTGCGATTCCTTTGCGGTACTGCTCGAGAGCGGCCGCTGCGTCGTTCGCGCGGCCGAACAGCAGCGTGTCGCCGTAGAAGAGATAGCCGGACACCGCCTGCGGGTCGGCCTCGGTGGCCTCCCTGTACTTTGCGCCCGCCTCATCGTACTTCTTCGCCTGATACAACTCCTCGGCCTCATCGAGCAGCTTCGTCGTCTCGGCATTGACCGTCCACGGGACCAGGCTCTTGCCGTTCTCTTTGGTCACGAGCCGCATCGATTCCTCGCGCCGCCCGCACACCGTCGGCTCCAGTGGCGCCTTCGCCGGCTCGCTGACGATCTTGTAGTGAAGCTTCGAGTCGACGAGGATCTTCAGGTAATCCGCTGGGCCGAGTACGTCATCGGCAAGCGCGGGGATTGCCAGAAGCGGGAGAAGGAAAACCAGCAGTCGGCGCATGCTGGATATTGTGACAGGAAGGCGTGCCCTCAGACCCGGGATTCATGCGGCGCCAGTAGTCGCCTCCGGTCGCGCGGCAGATGTCTCCTCTGCGGCTTCATGCATCCGTCGGAGACATGCATCTGTGATGGGCGGCTTATGCGGAGGCGCGCAGATCGTGAAGAATCTGCCGCGCCAGCAGGCGCACGACGCCGTAGATTCGAAAGTTCCGCAGGAACGCCCGGGCGCGAAGAGCTCCGCCTGTCAGTCACCACATCCGTCATTACAATTGCACAACTCCCCGAAGAAGCGCTCACGCGGAGGCGTGGAGGGAGAGAGAACCCAATCCCTTGAACCTCCGCGATCTCCGCGTCTCCGCGTGAGTCATGCCTGGAAGAGCCTGGTCGCGGATTTGAAAGCGGTTTCATCCTCACTGGAACGGAACCTCCGACAGGCTGACCTCGCTCCGCTTTTCCCAATCCCAGGCCCGGTCTTTGCGTTGAGGGGACATGCGCGGTGTCGCGACCCTGCTCGCGACAACCGATCTCAAGGAGAAACACGCTATGAAGAACTCAATCGCCAAGACTCTGGTATTCACGTCGGCGCTTTTGCTGGTCCCCACCACTCTGCTCTTCGCGCAGCCGACGGAAGACCGGGACGTCGTTCCTTTCCTTCCAGACGCACCGCTGACCGTATCGACGGTCCCCGATAGCGGTGACCAGAACCCCTACGGCGTTGCCTTCGTGCCCCTCGGCTTCGCGGGTGGCGGGACGATCGCGGCGGGCGACATCCTGGTCTCGAATTTCAATAACAAGGCGAATCAGCAGGGAACCGGCACTAGCATCGTCGACGTGCCGGCGAACGGCGGCGCTCCCACAGTCTTCTTCCAGGGGACGGCTCCGCTCGGCCTCACGACTGCTCTCGCGGTGTTGAAGGAGGGCTTGGTGGTGGTGGGCAATCTCCCGACAAGTGACGGGACCTGCGCCACCGCCCAGGCCGGATCGCTGCTCGTGATCGACCGGAACGGCAACCTGCTGGCCACCCTGTCGGAATCCGATATCAACGGCCCGTGGGACATGACAGTCTTCGAGGAAGGGGCAGGACGGGTCGTGTTTTTCGTCGCCAACGCACTCAGCGGCACGGTCATCCGCCTCGACACGCAGGTTATCCCCGGCGGCTTGACGATTTTGAACCACACCCAGATCGCATCGGGTTACATGCACCGCTGCGACCCAGCGGCGCTCGTCGTCGGTCCAACCGGCCTGGTCTACGATCCGGGCAGCGACTCCCTCTTCGTCGCCTCGACCGAGGACAATGCCGTCTTCGTGGTCCCGCATGCCGCTAACACCGCTAGCGACGAGGGGATGGGCCAATTGATCTACAAGGACGACGCCCATCTGCACGGACCGCTGGGGATGGTCCAGGCGCCGAACGGCGACCTTCTTGTAGCCAATTCCGACGTCATCAATTCCGATCCTAACCAGCCGAGCGAGATCGTGGAGTTCACCCGCCAGGGCGAGTTCGTCAAGCAAGTCTCAGTGGACCCGGCGCAGGGTGGCTCGTTCGGCCTCAACATACAGACCATCGGCCACAACACGACCAGGTTTGCCTATGTTGACGACGTCACCGGCACGCTGACGATCTGGACGCTGCCGGCAAACGGTGGTCGCAGACACGCCTCTTTCTAGCGCATCGCGTGGCTTCAGAGTCGCGCGGTCCCCGCGGTATCAACCGCCGCACGACCGCGCAACCCCGCTACCGCGCGAGCTCTGGGTTGCTGGGCAGTAACCCAGCAACCCATCAACCAACTACTTCTTCAGAGTGCGAAGGTACGCCACGACCGCGCTGATGTCTTCCGCGGAAAGTTTGTCCTTGTAGGCGGGCATCTTTGCCTTGCCGTCCGTGGTCTCGTTGATCAGCTCTTTGTCGGTCTGTTTCTGCACGTCGGCAGAGGCGAGGTCGCGCAGCTTCAGCGCTTTGCCCATGGCGGTCAGGCCGCTGCCGTCGGGGCCGTGGCAGCTTGCGCATTTCGTCTTGTAGACCGCCGCTCCATCAGCGGCGAACAGACCGGTTGCAATCAGGGTGAGGATGGCGATGAGGATCACTGCTTTCTTCATGATGTAGGCTCCTTTTCTATGCTGCGGCCGTTGTGGCGGCCGGCTCTGTTGACTCACTTTTTCGTCGCTTCGTCGACCCGCTCGGCCTCAACACAAGACTCGTCATAGGCCTTTGGGTGTCCTTCCTTGAACTGATGCTCGGACATCTTGCCGTCGTACCAGGTCCAGCTCATCGGGTAGACGTCGGGGTCGAAAATCACGTGGTAGAAGTGCCAGATGATGATGGCCAGCGTGGCCAGAATGGCTTCATAGAAGTGGATGGTCGTGGCGATGTCGACCCACCAGCGGGGGATCCATTGCGCGACGCCGACGGCATACCAGATCACCAGACCGGTAACGGCCATGACCATCGTGCCCCACAGGCCGGCCCAGTACTCGGCCTTCTCGGCGTAGGTGAAGCGGCCTGATTGCGGCTTGCGGTCGCGCAGCACGTCGATGAGGTCGCGGGCGTCGGAGAAGCGGAACCAGAAGTCGCGCAGTCCCTTGCGTCCCTCGCGGGTCAGGATCATGTAGGCGAGGTGATAGAGGCCGAGGACGATCATCACCACGGCGGCGATGCGGTGAACGAGACGGCGGAGCGCTTCACTCGTGCCGAAGCAACGCGCCAGGATCGAGTCCGGCCACGCCAGCGCGAAGCCG
Organism: Thermoanaerobaculia bacterium; assembly: GCA_035482045.1. GTDB lineage: Bacteria > Acidobacteriota > Thermoanaerobaculia > Gp7-AA8 > Gp7-AA8 > JADGNZ01. Next base: position 31,094 of record DATHRD010000096.1, on the reverse strand, counting down.
CTGATCACCAGCACGGAGAAGCTGGCCACCAGCACGATGTGCTGGATGCGCTGGTTGAGGTTCATGCGCACGATCTTGCGGTCGGAGGCCAGGCGTGCTTTGCGGGCCTTGCGCGCCCAGATGATGATGTTGTGCAGGGCCATGCCGCCGATGGTCATCACGATCAGCACGATGTAGATGAGTCGGATCCAGGTGACGGCGCGCGACGGCGGGTCGCTGACGTCGCCGGCCACGATGTGGATCTTCCCGCGCGCGAAATTCGCCGCCGCGCCGGCGTGGCATTTGCCGCAGGTTTTGGGCAGGTTGTTGATGTTGACGGCGGAGCGTGGATCCGCGGAGCGGCGGATGTCGTGCGAGCCGTGGCAACTGGCGCAGTCCGCGGCGACGGTGGATCCCATCCTCCGCGCCAGGCCGTGGTAGCTGGCCTCGTACGATTGCACGCGCGACGCCAGCACGCCGAACTCCTGCGTCAGGCGGACACCGTCGTGGCAGCGGATGCAGCTCGCCCGCGGTCCGCGGACCTGATCGTTGGTCCTGGCGATCGTGTGGACGCCGTGGCAGTCGGTGCAGACCGGAGCGTTCCAGTTCCCGCGCGCCAGCGACTTGCCGTGCACGCTATCCACATATTGCGCGGCGATGGCGGCGTGGCACTTGCCGCAGGTGCGCGCGACATTGAATTTGAAAATGCCCGAGAGCGGATCATTCGCCGGCCGCACGGCGTGGTGGTCGTGGCAGTCGGTGCAGACGGCGGCCTTGCTCTTGCCGTCTTTCGCGATGGCGCGGCCGTGGACGCTGTCCTGGTACGACGTCGCCGAGCTCGTGCTCAGTCCTGCCTTCGCCATCACGAACTTCTGCGCGTGACAGCGCGCGCAGGTCGTCGGAATGGCGCTGTGAGCCGTCATCGACTTGGGATCAGACGACGGCAGGATGGCGTGCGGAGAGCCGTGGCAGTCCGCACATCGGGCGCCCTGGGCGCTTTTCGACTTGACCGCCTTTGCATGCAACGACTCATTCCATGCGGCGACGGAGTCGGGGTGGCAGGATGCGCAATCGACCGCCTTCGGAGCCGGGTCGTGAGGGCCGGGGGCCGTGATGCCGGCGTGGCAGTCCGCGCAACCGAGCGAGCCATGGACCGAACCGGCGAATTGTTTCGCGTCGACTTTATCGTGACAGGCCAGGCAATCCTGGTTTGAGAGCTGCGCGCTCGCCGTCGTGAAAGCGGCGAACGTAAGAGCGGCTGCGATGATGAGCGTGCGCATGAGTACTTCCTCGTCGCACACAGTAGGGTTTGTCGGTACAGCGGGCGATGCGGGTGGTCACCCGTGGTCGGTGATCCAGCGCACGCATCGAAGGTTGCGGGCGGCGGAGTCGCCGCTCCGTTGCAGCAAAGCTGTCATCCTGAGGCTGCCGCAGCCGCGCCCCAACTGTCGGTGCTTGTCCAAGATCAAGCGTCGCGGCGGAGGACGCCGAAGGACCCCCTCGCGAGCTTGCATCGACGAAGTACCACCACCCGACCCGGCGAGCGCGCAGGGGGTCCTTCGACGTCCTCCGCCGCGGGAATCACATTGGAGCAAGCACCACAATTCGTACCGCGGCTGCGGCAGCCTCAGGATGACAGACTTGGACGACCGACAACCGTCAACGGCTCACGGACCGACGGCGCACCACGGTCGCAGAAGCGCCCGGAACGACCAACAGCGTGATGCTCTGCGGTGGCAGGGTGAGGGAGATCGACGATCCGGCAAGCGTCACGTCAGCCAGGCGATGGATTGCGTTGGACGAGTCGAGCTGCCACCGCTGCACCGTCCCGCCCGCGGGAACGAAGCTGGCCAAGGTCACCGTGGCGGGCGTGTCGCCGAGTAGCGTCTTCGTCACGACCATGATCGTCAGGGCATTGTCGGATGAGCGCACGGCGGCGAATGGCGCCACTTCATCCACGTCCGGTCCCGCTGCGCTGACGCTGACGTCGCCGAACGCCGAACGGTTGCCGTCGTAGTTCCGGTACATCCGGATGGCCTTGTATGCCGGCGTGGTGGCATCGGGCGTCGTCCAGCGCGTAGCGATGTCCAGCCCTTCGCGGCCGAAGATCCCGAGGATGTCTGCCTGCGCCGTGGCGCCATTGATCGACGCTTCGGCGCCCCAGTTGTATTCGGTGATGGCGATCTTCGTGCCGGGGTAGTACGTGTCCGCCCATTGATGGAGCCGGGGAATCAACCGCACCTTGTCGTTGATCCATGTCTCGTCGACGTACGCCGAATCCCACAGGGAACGGGTGGACCGATTGCGCCGCAGTTGCATCGCCTGAGAGACGTCGTCGCCGAACTCGCCACCCTGCGGGTAATAGTGGACGCTGAGCACGTCGAGCAGGCGCTTGCCCGTGCGCTGATCGTTCGTCCTGATCTGGTCGAGCAGCCAGGGGATGTAGTCCTGGTTGCCGTGCGCCGCGCGGTCGGGGAGGGTTCCACCCCACGCGTGTTCGGCTCCCCACTGCTGGTCGTAGCCGCTGTAGAAGTATCCGCTCCAGCCCCACTCCTCGGGGCCAACGACGAGGGCGGCCGGGTCGACCGCCTTCACGCGGCCGGCGTAGTCGATCGTCTTCGTCAGGATCTCGTCCATGCTCGCGCCTGTGGGATGAACGTCGCGGTGGGTGGCCTGCCAGATGCTCGGTTCGTTGTCGAGCAGGTAGTAGCGCAGAGGGCCGTTCGCGGCGGAACCCCACTTGGCCAGTAGGTGCTGGAACCAGCCGAGCTGGTACGCCGAGTCCGCGGGCTGGTTAGCGTCATGGGGATCGTTGCCCGTGATCTCGGTACCGTCGCCGCGAACGCCATTGCCGGCGTCCGGCATCCAGTAGTCCGTGCTCTGCTGCGCACCGTATTTGCCCACGGAGAAGCTGGCCAGCTTGGAGCGCCCGCTCCCGAGGCGGGCCACCCAGCCGATCATCGGCACGGTGACCATGGCGTACGCGCCTGCCGAGGCGCTGTCGCCGATGAACGTGTCGGCGAGCTCGCCCGGAGTCGCGCTCGTCTCAGGGATGCTTTCAAAGTACCAATCCGCGGCGTGATTGCTGGAATTGCTCATCCAGTCATAGCGCGTCATGCCGTTGCCGCCCTGGCGGTTGAGCGGAACGTTGAAGTCGGCGAGCTGTGCCGCGCTGGCAAAGGCCACACCGTAGATCAGGGGACTGATCGGATGCCTGTTCTTCGAAGCATCCACGCTGATGGTGACAGGGGCGTTCTGACCCTCGGCCACCGTCATGGCAGCGAGGAGAAGGAGGATCGTCAGTGTCCAAATGCGCGTCACGTTCTCCCCAAAATCAAAACACCTCGGCGCGCGTGCGCCGTCTGATGGGTCGCACCGAGATGTCCGAGGGCAATGTAGTCGAGGGGGTGGGGTTGGGGAGTGACCGGACTCACAATCAGGGATAAATCGAGGCATACTGTGCTCGGATACCTCTCATGTCATTGCCCAATCCGGATTTCGTGACACCCGGCGAATACCTCGAGCTTGAGCGCAAGTCCGAGTTCCGAAACGAGTACATCGCCGGCCGCATCTTCGCCATGTCGGGCGCGAGCAAGCGGCACAATCTGATCTCTGTCAACCTCGTTCGCGAGATCAGCTCCCAGATGCGTGGCAGAGCGTGCGAAGTGTTCGCCATCGACATACGTGTCAAAGTCAGCCCGACGGGGATGTACACCTATCCCGACGTTGTCGCGGTCTGTGGCGAGTCGCGTTTCGAAGACGCGCACACGGACACGCTTCTTAACCCGATGGTCATCATGGAGGTTCTCTCCGAATCGACCGAGGCATACGACCGCGGCGAGAAGTTCGCGCACTACCGCCGTCTCGACACGCTGCGCGAGTACGTTCTCGTGGCCCAGGACAAGATCCGCGTCGAGCACTATCTGCGCGAAGGGGAGCAGTGGGTTCTCTCGGAGGTCAGCGACCCGGATGGCGTCCTTCACCTCGCGTCCGTTGACTGCCATGTCGTGCTCGCGGCGATCTACGAGAAGGTCGAATTTGATCCGTTGCCGGTCCGTGCATGAAACTCGCGGAAGGGAGCCCGCGATCGGGCCCCCTAACGCACCGGATCACTCAGAACGGCACAGGCTTCAGGAACGACTGGTACAGCTTGTTGCTGTCTCCTTTGTTGAGCAGGAAGAGATCGTCTTCGACACGCACCACCCAGGGGCTGCGATCGGACTTCGGATCGATCGAGGTCAAGTCTTTGAGCTCGTCGTTCTCATTCCAGGTCAGGCCGTTGTACGTCGACAGCCAGATGTTGTCGCTCTCGCCTTTGTAGAGCATATAGATCGATCCGGCGAAGCGCGCCAGGCTCGGTCCCTCGGTGCTCTTCGGCGTGAACTTCTGATCCTTGTCCTTGATGTCGACGTTGCCTCTCCAATCCGTGCCGTCGTAGTTGCACCAGAGCAGGTTGTTCGTGTGGCCGCCTTTGAAGACCAGGTAGAGCGTGCCGCTGTACTCGATCACCGCCGGCCGTTTGTTGGTGCCCGGGTTCTGACTGCCGCTGTTGTCGATGACGCTGATTTTCGTGCCGCCGCTCCAGACGCCGCCGCTGAAGCGCTCCCAGTGGATGTCGTCGGAGTCCTTGTACTTGTGGACCATGACCAGCTCGTCGCCGTAGCGGGTGAGGTAGGGGCTGTTGTTCGTCTCCGGGTTCTGGCCCGGGCTCGCGATCGTGATCTCGCTGCCGCCGGCCCATGAGGTTCCGTTCCAGGACGCCGAACGGATCGTATTCTTTCCGCCGGTCTTCCAGACGACGTAGAGGATCTCGTTGAGGACGGCCGCCGACGGGCTCTTGTCGGTCTTCGGATCGAAGGAGCCGCCGGTCATGTCCTTGATCTTCTGATTTGAAGTCCACGACGTCGTGGCCGGGTTGTACACGGCCATCCACATGTCGTCGTTGCCGGAATCCTTGTAGACCATGTGCAACTGGCCCTGATACATGGCGGCCGTGGGTCCCTCGTTCGAGCCGAGCTCGCTGTCGCCGACCTTGATGATGGAGTTGCCGCTCCACTCCATCTCGTAGTCGTTGCTGAGGTTGATGGCCAGATCGACGACCTGCGTCGTCTCCCAGAAGTCGCAGAAGATCATCGAGATCTGATTGGTCGTGCCCGTGATGGGGATGAAGTTGTCATCGACGATCTCGGTGAGCTGCCGGTCGATCTGCTGACTAAGCTCCTCGAGCGTTCGCCAGGAGATGCCTGTGACCGCGTAATCGATGAGCAGTGCGGCGGCGATAGCCGCGACGGCCGCGCCAACCACGGGATCGACGATCGCGATCTCTCCCGCCAGAGTGAAGAGGGCGCCGTAGAGACTGGAGACGATGATGTTGACGTACTGCTCGCCGTCCGGCGTCATGGTCATGTAGTTGACGAAGGGCAGCCCGCTGTCGACCGCGGCCTGGAACTGCGAGACCTGCGTGTCGATCATGAAATCGAGATCTGTCGTGGGGGTGTAGACGCCGGCCAGCACGGCCTGACTGCGCAGGTTGTCGGGCGGGCAGTACTCGGAGGGCCAGAAGTAACTGTCGTCGCCCAACGAATCGGACGTGGTCAGGATGACGCGGGATTGTTCGTGCCCTCCTGGCCGATGATCTGTGCGTAGGTTGCCTGGAAGGGATCGTTGCTCGCCGCGGCGTTGGGGCGATAGGCCCACGCTCCGACCTTGCTCTTCACGAAGTTTCCGAACGTCTCGAGATCGTCGCCTTCGAACATGATGTAGTGGGAGAGATTGACGTAGACGATCTCGCCTGTGGTTTGACCGAGGAAGTCGCGGATGTCGTCGAGCATCGACGCGAAGGTGCTCGTGCTCTGGAGGCCGTGGTAGGTGTAGTAGACGCCCGACTTGTTGTACATGCGGAAGTCGAACCCGCGGATTCCCATCCGCAACTGCGTGGCGATGTTCTCCTTGGTCGCCGTGGTCAGGCCCTTCAGCGACACGACGGCCTCATCAAGCAGCCATGCCAGCGGATCGGCGACGTACGGGAGGATGCCCGCGTCGTTTAGATCCTTGGCGATCTTCGCCAGCGCATTCTCCAGCTCCACGACCCACTCCGCGGGGTCGGGAGCCATCTCATCGCTGAGATCAAAGGTCCCTGAGTCGTGGGTCATGGGCAGACAGATGTTGGCCAGTCTCTTGTCGTGGATATTCGTGTTGAGCCTCATCCAGTTCATGTAGTCCATGCTCTCTCTCTCCTTCATCCTTCTTGCTGATCGCCGCAGATATGGGGGGAGGGAGGATGATAGCCGGAGAGGGGAGGAGCTGATTGGGGGGTGTCACGCATCGGCCACAGTGGGGGCTGAGAGGTACAATGCTCCCGATCCCCGATGGCTGCATGTCCCGCCTGCTCTGGTGAGATCGCCGCGGAAGCGCGCTTCTGTCCTTCGTGCGGATCGCCGATCGATATCTCGTCCGCGGGTACGATGGAGAGGCCGGCCTCGGCGCGAACGCCCTCGAGCGGCATTGACCATGGGCGATTCCTTCCCGGAACAATGTTCGGCAACCGCTACCGGGTCGTTGCCCTGGCCGGAAAAGGGGGAATGGGAGAGGTCTATCGCGCGGATGACCTGAAGCTCGGGCAGTCCGTGGCGCTCAAGCTGCTGCCGAAACGGGCCAGCGAGGATGAAGGCAGGCGTGCGCGACTCCTTGTCGAAGTCAGGATGGCCCGGCAGATCGCGCACCCAAATGTCTGCCGCACTTATGACATCGGTGAGATCGAGGGGGAGAGCTTCATCACCATGGAGTATGTGCACGGCGAGGATCTCGCCGCGCTTCTGCATCGAATCGGTCGCTTGTCGAAAGACAAGGGAATCGAGATCGCCAGCCAGATCTGCGCCGGTCTCGCGGCCGCGCACGAGAAGGGCATTCTCCATCGGGATTTGAAACCGGCGAACATCATGCTCGATGAGCGGGGAAACGTCCGCCTCACCGACTTCGGTCTGGCCGCGGTGGCGGGCGATCTTCAGACGAACATCGCGGAAGGAACACCGGGGTACATGGCGCCGGAGCATCTCGCCGGCCGGGAGGTGACGGTCCGAAGCGACATCTACTGCCTGGGCCTGGTGCTTTACGAGATCTTCACCGGCAAGAGGGCATTTCAGGCGAGCACGATCGCCGAGCTGCAGCAGATGCGCGAGCACAGGAGCCTGACCGACCCGTCGCGCGTCATCGATGACATTGATCCCGCCGTCGAGCGCGTGATCCTTCGCTGTCTGGAAAACGATCCCCGCGATCGGCCGTCGTCGGTTCTTTCGGTGATGGCCGCACTCCCCGGTCGTGATCCGCTGGCGGCGGCCCTTGCTGCGGGGGAAACGCCCTCGCCCGACTTGCTCGCTGCGGCCGGAGACTCGGTCGGTCTGCGTCCGTCCGTTGCCGTGCCGCTTCTGCTGTTCATCCTCGTCGGATCGGTCGTCGGATGCATGCTTCAAATGCAGAGCAACCTGACGGCCTACGTGAAGGTTGAGATTCCACCTGACGCACTGGCGTTGAAGGCGCAGGAGACGATCCGGCAGCTTGGCTATTCGCGAAAGGCCGTCGACAGCGCGCATGGTTTCTACGCCGATCTCGATTTCATGGACTTCATCGGCGGTCACGACAAGTCTGTCCGGCGTTGGGAACGCCTCCGTCGCAACTGGCCTCCTTCGCTGCTCTTCTGGTATCGCGAAAGCGACCAGCCGCTGGAGTGGCAAAGCTTCTTCAGCCGATGGGTGACGCGCACCGATCCGCCGCCGATCACTCCCGGAATGAAACAGATCTCGCTCGATCCATCGGGACGGCTCGTGGCCTTTGACGCGGTGCCCGATCAGGTCGAATCAGGTGTTGTGCAAGGCTCCGTTGGTTGGCGGCCGCTCTTCAGTGCCGCAGCTCTGGATCTATCGCAGTTCAAACCGGTGCCGCCGCAGTGGGTGCCGCCGGCCTTTGCCGACTCCCGCGCAGCATGGGAAGGGAAGTATCCATCCGGCGAGCCTCTCCGGCTCGAGGCCGCGGCATACCGCGGCAAACTGGTCTACTTTCAAATGATCGGGCCGTGGACGCGACCCGCGCAGATCCACCAGGATCCCCTCACGAAGGGTCGGAAGATCGCACGGGGTGTCTACATCAGTATCTTTGCCATGGTCTGTATTGGCGGGCTTTTCGTCGCCAGGCGGAACGTCTCGTTAGGGCGCGGTGACCGCCGGAGCGCCATGCGACTGGCGATGGCAACGTTGATCGTCGCACTCATCTACGGCGTGCTTCAAGCGACTCACGTGACGACGGCGTATGAGCTCGGCATCATGGTGATGATTCTTGGTTGGGCACTCTTCTTTGGCGCACTGGTCTGGGTACTGTATCTGGCGCTCGAGCCGTACGTGCGGCGGCGGTGGCCGCACGCTCTGATCGCCTCGGGGAAAGTGCTCGCCGGCCGCTTCCGCGATCCGCTCGTCGGTCGTGATGCGCTCATTGGCAGCGCGGCCGGAGTCTTGATAGGCATTCTTCTGACCGGCGTCACTCCGGTCACTCGACTTCTTGGTGGTGTCATACCTGCACCCATGTCGGATCTGGCGCCGCTGAGCGGCCTTCGCTTCGCGCTGGCTACTCCGTTGATGAACGTTGTCGATGCGGTCTTCTGGTCATTTGTGGCGACGTTTCTCATTTTCGCGCTGCGCATTGTCCTTAGAAAGGACTGGCTCGCGGTGGCCATGATCGCTTTGATCGGCAGTCTCCTTCTCGCCGTGCCGTCAGAGAGCGTCATCGTCAACTTGATCATTGGTGTGATCGCGTGGACGATGCTTCCCCTCCTGATGATCCGCTTCGGGCTTCTGGCAACGTTTTGCATGGTCTACGTTTCAGACCTGATCCACTCCGGCGTCACGGACTTCACGTCGTGGAGCTCGTATAGCGTATGGATACCGCTCGCCGTGATCGCAACGTCGGCGGCCGTCTCGTTCCGCACGTCACTCGCCGGGCGGCCCTTGCTGCGCGGGGCGCTGTTCGAGATATAGAAAGCGTGACAAGAGCAAACCGATCGTGGAAGTAATCCGCGCTGCAGAGACCACGCTCCGCCGCCGGAACGAAGGCACGGATCGCGGTCTGAAGCGCGGCGGCGATGCCGCTCGAGTATGCTCTCGCAGGAGGGAGGACTCAGCCATGGCCAGCACCGCGACATTGACTGGAACGATCACGGTCATCAGCACTTCCAACAGCTCCCACGCCATCACCATCACGGTCTCGAACGACGACGGAGCGACCATCGCCACGGCGACGGCCGCCGTGACCAGCGAAAGCGGCAGCGGGACCGGCGATTACAGCGTCTCCGGTCTGCCTGCGGGCGACTGCAAGGTCAAGTTCACGAACCCTAATCTGACCACGGCAAACGAGAGCATGACGATCAGTCTTTCCAAGGCGAACACACTCAATGCCACCATGAGCCCGAAAGGGCTTGCGTTCTGACGCCGTGCCGGAGGCCAATCATGGATCGCGGTCGGTTGCGAGTCGCGTTTCGAAGACGCGCACACCGACACGCTTCTCACCCCCGCGACGCCGAGATTCACTGAGCCGCAGAGCTGACGCTCGGGTGTGGCATAAGCATACGAGTCTGGCTCATAATATGCAGTCAGGTGCAGACGCATGAGAACAACTCTCAATCTTGACGACGACGCGCTCGAAGCAGCGATGAAGGTTTCCAAAGGCCGGACAAAAACCGATGTCGTGAACGAGGCGCTCCGTCGATTTGCTCAGGCACGAAGCCGCCGTCAGCTTCTCGATTTCCGCGGCAAAGTCGAGTGGACAGGGGATCTCGACGCCCTCAGAAAACGCGGATGAGAATTCTGGTCGACACCTCTGTCTGGGTCGACTTCTTCAACGGACACCCCAGTCAGCAGGCCGAAACGCTCGCGCGTCTCATCCGCGAAGATGCTGACTTGGTTACCTGTGGTCTCATCGTGTCCGAGGTTTTGCAGGGCCTGCGTCAGGCCAAGAGCCTTTTTAGTATCGAGCGCCACTTCCGTCGGATGGATTGGTTATCGCCGAAAGAGCCAAACACCTATCTCGAGGCGGCCGATCTGTTCCGCCGGCTGCGTGAACGCGGAATTACCATTCGCTCAACCATCGATTGCGTAATCGCGAGTCTGGCTGCGCATCATGATGCGCTGATCCTTTCGAAGGACCGCGATTTGACTCTCATCGTTGAATCGAAGCTCTTGGTTCTTCGAGCGATGCCAATCGTGTAGACGGAGTTGAGATCTCGGTTGACCGAAGCGGTGGGTGTCGGGGCCGGCGGGGCAATTCAGAGCGGAAGATCGGCGTATAGCACCGCGAGGTCGAGCGTGGGCCCGGAGGCGAGTCGAACGTTTCCTTCTCGCACTTCGAAGTACTGCCACGCTCCCGAGGACGTGCGGCGGAAGATCTCGACACGGGCCTCCTGGCTCATCAGGACGTACTCCTGAAGCCAAGAGATGCGCTGATAGTGCATCCACTTGTTGCCGCGATCGCCTTTCTCGGTCGTGACCGAGAGGACTTCGACGAGGAGCGCCGGATTCGTGATCGTCGTGCGCGCCGCGTCCTCCGGATCGTATTCGATCGGACCGCGGACCATCGAGACGTCGGGATACGTTGCGCGGCCGGTAGCAACCACGCGAACTCGCATATCGGACGTGAACACGGTGCAGCCGGGCGCACGCGTAGTTTCCATTGCCGCGACGATCCTCGCGGCAAGCGCGCTGTGCCGCGCCGTTCCGCCGGACATCGCCAGGATCTCGCCAGCATCGAACTCGTGCTTGACCTCACTGTCGCGTTCGAGCACGAGGTAGTCCCCGAACGTGTAATCGTGATGCGACTGTGATAGCTGGGCATTGACTTCGATCTCGACGAAACGCGCTTCGAGGTCCTTCGGCTCGACTCTTCCGTCCATGTCCAACTGTACGTAAATGGCGAGGGCAGAGAACATCGCTCGTTGCGTGATCCGATGTGCCAGATGCATCACGTCGAGTACCTCTTTGGTTAGTGGCGACCTGCGACCATGCATCAACGATGAACGCCAGTCGTACAAGATTCGCGCTTCTTGCCGCATGCGTGCGAGATCAGCCGGATCGTCTGTAACCCACGCGAGTAGTGCGGTTCGTCTGGTTACCACGTCGGTGACCCCCTGGCCGCCAGGTTCATTTGTTTTGCTCTCGTCCAGGACAGTGAGACGTTCTAGGGCCGCTACGTACTTGACGAGCTGCGCGGCAGGAAGCTGTTCGGAGACAGCTTGACCGTACCAGTGGAGCGCGTCTAACCAGCGGTCGCGGTGGAGGCTCCCGGGTTTGCCGGGAGAGAGGTGTGCGGCGATGGCAGAACCGGCCGCATCGAGGGCCCATGGCATGTTGTGTCGGATGTCGTCGTACCAACCATCGTCGGTGAAAATGCCCTCGCTGCCGATGCGAGAGAGAGAGTGGTGGAAAATACCGTCGATGCCCCGGATGAGATGGGCGGTGCGATCTACCGGGGCACGGTCGTGACCAAGACGCAAGCCTTTGCCGGCACGAAAGCCAAAGAAGAGCTTGAGAACATCGAGTGCGGCCCGAACTGTCGTTTCAGCACGCTCTCGTGAGATTTTGGAGCTACATGGTGGAACCGTGACCTCGGCTACCCAGTCGAATGCGCCGTAGTAGTTGTTGATCCAATCGAGTTCTACTTGATCGAAGCGCTCCGCCTCTTGATCAGATCTCTTGTCCTGCGGTCGGTACTTGCCTTCGGCGATCAGGCGTTCGAGCCGAACCGCGCGCTCATCGCTGTTGGCTTCGTGATCGGCCTTGATCTTGTCGCCATAATCAGCGAAGAACTTGTCCTTCGAAATAAAGCGTACGGGACCGATACGAAACTCGTCAGGATGAGGCTTGGAGATGGCGATGCAAGGCAGGTAGTGAGTGTGCTGCGCGTACCTGCTTTTCACGTTGCGCGTAGCCCGATTGAGCATGCGATCTAACCACTTCTGTTCATCGTACGGCTTTAACTGAACGACGAAGAATTCGACAAAGGCGGCACGCAGTGCTTCATCAAGTTTTTGTAAATCGACGGCTTGGCCGTCTGGATCTGTGGCTGCGTGGCGTTTCGCGAGACGCGCGAACGCGAGGGCAGCGTCACGGCCAATGGGCCGATGCCCCTTCCGGTCAGGCATCTGAAGTGAATGGAGTGAGTCTTCGGGGTGCTCGGCGATGTGTGCTTTGTATTCGTCCCACGGCATGCGCGCGAATCGGATGAATGATTCGGCAATTATGATCACGTCGTCGCGATCTTCCTGTTGTTTACCCATAGCGTTTGCGAGGATTGGCTGCAGACCTGGTCGAAGTTCTGGGAAGTCATGCGGATTCTTCTGACTCCGGATTCTACCAGGATACAAGGCTGTATAAGCCTATCGTAGAGCGTGGTTTACGTAGGAAAAGATACCGCACAAGGCCATCACGAAACGGGCTTCGTTCGGCTCTCCTTCGCTCGGCCTATCCGACACGGACGAGCCAACCCCCCTGCACGCCGCGCCAGGCTGTCGCTACCGGTCGTCAGGAAACCGCGACGACCGGCGTCTCCTTGAGCTGGACCTGGCTTGTTCCCGATCATGTGTTGCGGACCGACTCGGCTCAACTGACAACGGTCGCGCATCAAGCGCTGCGCCCGAAGGTTCAACTCCTGGGACATTCTCCGCTGCCTGAAGGATCTGGCGGGAACTCCGCGTAGCTCGCAATCACAACCAGCCCGCGCCAATCGAACGAGTGTCGGTCGAACGGCAAGACGCATCCGCCGAGCCGCGGGAAGTCCTATCAACGTGACCGCCGGTGCATGGACATATTTCTGGAGAGGAGGGACGCGAGCGAGCTACGTTCCAACCTCGGGGAGCGCCAAGTTGGTCCGGGAGGTTCGCCGCGCGGTCGTTGGTACGTACACGGTGCAGAACCGATCTAAGTTCGCGGTGACAGGTTTGTCCAGTATCGGCCGGTCTCGTCCCAAGGGTCGCCAGCTGCACACGCGGAACAGCCCGCAGATTCGATACCTGTCGACTGCCGGTAAGGGGTCGAAGCGTGCGCGTAAGTTCATCGAGAAGGTTGTGTTGGTGCAGTGGAGTTGGTGCGCCCAACGGTTGCGAGTTGGAACCGCGTCGTTACCTGGCTGCGGGAGGTCGATTCCTTCCGACAGATGGCCGCTTGAGGCTCATAACGGGCCATCCGCATCCCTGGATTGCCTCTCCCTCGCGGATATGGAACTCAGGCGAGCGCGGGCGGGTGCGGCGTCATCGTCGCGTCGTGGTCCTGTCGCGCCACCGGCATTGCCGAGGCTCCGGTGGGGCCGTCCTCCCGCCGAGGGGAGGATCGAGGCTGACCGCGCCAATGTGGCGGTTTCGTTTGCGGTTGCGGCAGGAGTCACGGGGGGTGCAGGTTGATCGGCGCGACGAGCGAGCTGGCGATGCGTGTCCCCTGGCGCGGACGCCGAGTCAGGCCGCGGTTCGCGAAGCCAGAACTATCGGCAATCGTGCATGCAAACCTGAAAGACGGAATTCCGAGGCCACATCGCATGTCAGCAGGGATATGAACCGTGACGCGGGTTGTCGACGCCCCGGTAGAGGAAGATTGAATGAAGAGATCATGGGTAGTTCTCGCCGCGACGCTGAGCGCGATGATCGTCACCGACGCAAAGGCAGCGAGTTGCAACCCAAGCAAAACCCTTACCTGCGGGACGGTGGTCACGGACTCAATCAATCCGAACGGCGCCACGTGCGTCGTCAACACGTTCCCGACCGCCGTCTACGCATTCAACGGCATAGCGGGTCAGACACTCGACTTGCTTGCGTCCGACAGCGCTGGTTTTGACATCGGCCTTGAGCTCGATGACCCATCCGGGAAGACTGTCACCTCCGGTTTCGATGAGCCAGCAAGCGTGCACGCAGTTCTCGCATCGGCTGGCCAATACACCGTCTCGGTCAACTTTGGGAACCCGCATCAGTCAGGTTCGTTCACACTCACGACGTCATGCACAACGCCGACGAATCCGCCGCCGACACAGTGTCTCTACACGTCAACCGTTGCCATCGGTTCTACGGTGTCCGGCCAGTTGACGGCGAATGATGCTGCCTGCGGGTACTCGGCGAGTTATGGCAAGGCATACAAGCTGCCGGTGACTGCCGGGGACGCGTTCGAGGTTGACTACTCAGCCAGTTTTAACCCCTACGTTGGAATCAAGGGACCGGACACCAGCGACGCATACCGCTGGTCGACCACATCAGCCCTGACGACGTTTTACGTGGCTCCGACTTCGGGGAACGTCACGATCTACGCCATGTCGAATACGACCTCGCCAGTCACGGGTACATTCACTCTGACGATACTTCCGCTGACGCAACCGCCGTGCGGAAAGACGCGTGCCGTGCGCCACTACCATCAAAGGGTCGCTTTGGAGCATTCCTACCACGCACGAAACGGTACGCTCGACGCAGATACCGATACCGGGTAGGAAAGGTGAGTAGCGAGGAATCGAGAGACGGCCTCCCGCGCAAGGTCTGGATGTGGGGACGGCCCGATCACGACTTCACGCAAGACATGCGACCTTGCGAGATCGAGAGGCAACACGATGTAAGGTACGAGATACGAGGGACCTGAGCGAAAGCTGACGGACTTGCTTGCATTTCCCGGCACGATGACACGGCATTCACGCTCATCGCTAAAAGATGGATGCTTAAAGAATGAAGCGAGCCGTAGAGCCTCAGCTACAAATTCCCGCACTGGCTCAGCGTATGCTGGTTCCGCAGCCTTGCTCATGACGAAGTCTTCCCACTTCTCAGTTGCGCGAGGGCTCGTAGGCTTCTGCGGCAGGTTCTCAGACATTTTGCGAAGGGCCGCCTGATAATTCTGGCGGATAAGGTTCTCCTGGCGTGTCGCGACGTACTCTGACCGCCGAAGCCATCCGCCACTCGATGCTGCGAGTGCTCCTAACGCGTTGCGATCGAAACCCAGCGCGACACCTCGACCTGGCCGACAATAGGCGCGCCATTGACTGAGGAGGTCGCTTCGTTCGGAGAGTGACGCAAGGAAGAGGGTTTGGGACTGGCGGGCGATCTCTCCGAAGGCATAAAAGCTAAAGAACTTCTCTGCTCGATCGCCATAGATGGGGACCTCGTGGAGCAGCTTCTTGACTAGTTCAACGCAGTAGACGTACTCGGCTGAGTCGTTGAGGTAGCGCACATCTGTGAGCCATATGGAGTCGCCGGAAACGATCTCTGGCAACACGGATTGATCCGTGTAGTGGTAGAGCGTCCTTCGCCTTGGCGTTGCAGTCTTTTTCATGCCTGCCACCCTCCCCTGCACATCTGGCAGTGTTGCGCGGTTCCGCAGGAAATCCTCTTCAGCGCGATCCGATCATACTGCCGCCGAACAACTCACGCCCGGATTGAACCGGGAGACTCGTCATGTCATTAGTCACCGAACGGTGAGCAATGAAACCGCCTCCGCATGCTTGACAATAGGACTGTACAGTCCGATAATACAAGCATGGCAAAGGCGATCATCTACACCCGAGTGAGCACGGCGGGGCAGGCGACGGATGGCGTCTCTCTGGACGCACAGCAGGCAAAGGCGCGGGCCTGGGCGGCAGCGAACGGGTACGAGGTCGGCGATGTCTGGTCGGATGCGGGGATCTCCGGGAAGCGTGCGACGAAGCGGCCCGCGCTCGCCTCTGCCTTGGATGCAGTCTGCGCCGAGCGGGGGAACGTGCTGGTCGTCTACTCGCTTTCACGCTTGGCCAGATCGACGAAGGATGCCATCACGATCGCTGACCGGATCGAAAAGGCAGGCGCGGATCTCGTCTCCCTAACTGAGCGGATCGATACCACGTCGGCGGCTGGCAAGATGGTGTTCCGCATGCTGGCTGTGCTGGCCGAGTTCGAGCGTGATCTTGTCTCGGAGCGGACGAAGTCGGCGCTGGCATACAAGGCAACGAAGGGCGAGCGAGTCGGAGAGATCCCGTACGGGTTTTCTCTAGCCGCGAATGGCGTCAATCTGGAACAGAACGGGCTGGAAGTGGGAATCCTGGCTGACCTGCGGGAGATGCGTGCGGAGGAGATGAGCTGGCGGGAGATCGCTGAGGCTATGAACGCTCGCGGAGTGACGACGAAGAAGGGGCGTCCGTGGACATGGCAGACCGTCAGAAACATCGCGGCGTGATGAGCGACCGGGCGAAAGCCGCGGCGGATCGGATCTCCGAAAGGATGAAGGGACGGGATGCCTCGCGCCTCGCCGCGCTCCTCAGCAGTGCCGACGATCAGAGGCGGGTCGATGTCGATGCGATGGTCGAATCAATCCTGACGAAGCTGCGCGCGGCGATCGAGGCCGCCGAAATCTCGAGGTACGCGATCGAGAAGCGAACGGGTGTCACACAGAGTTACCTTTCAAAGCTGATGAAGGGAGAGAGAGGCAACTTGACGATCGAGACGCTCGCGAAACTTGCCGTTGAGCTGGAATTAACGGTGCGACTCGAACCGGCCCGGAAAACTCCGCGTGACGAAACAGCGTTCCCGTTGAGAAGGAAGAAAAGGAAATGAAGACGCAACCAGCGAAGCGCTCGCTCTCGGCTTGTGAGGTGGTCGCGCCGAAGAACGGCGAAGCGGTCGCCGCGCACACCGAGCCAATCCGGTCCAGTGCTGTCCAGAGAGTACCACTGACACAGGTCCGTGACGCCGCATGGCAGGTGCCGGAAGAAGAGCCGAGCATTGAGGTTGTCGAGCAGGATTTGCTGCACAGAATCCTCAGCAGAAAGAAGAATGCAGCGGATACCGAGCAGCGCGAGAAGCTCCTCGGCCTTCTCTGCCGACCGATCGGTCAGCGGGGCCGAATGCAAAAGCATTGGAACGGCGATCCTGCCGACATCGAGGCGACGCACATTCTGTTCGGCCCCGTCCTGGCAGGCGAGATCATGAGGGCGATTTCTCCTTCGAAAGACGCATTCGGGCAGACGGAGAAATATCCGTTTATCGACACGGCGATTGACTACGTGAAGGACACCGTGGCGCGAATGCAGCCTCGGGACGAACTCGAACGGATGTTGATCGAGCAATCGCTTTGGCTCCATGCACGCATTGCGCGGCTCTCCGTCCAAGCTGCGAACTCGACGGGCGAAAAGAGCGTTCGTACACTCAGCGAAGCTGCGGACCGGGCGACGAACGCATTCCGGCGGCACATGCAGGCGTTGAAGGATTACCGCTCGGCACGGAAGCCGAAGGTGTTCATGCCGATTCGCTCCGCGCACATCGGCAACGTGGCCGGACAGCAAGTCGTGAACGCCTCGGGAGGCTCTCGAAACAGGTTTTTCCGTTTTCTTCGTTCGTGCGGAACGAAAAGGAATCTGCATGCAATCGACACCCCGGCAGTACCGGCAATCACCGCAGGGACTGGCAGCGAAGCGGGCGAGCATCCGACGCACGAAGCCGTGGCTGCGGACGCCGGGCCCGATCACACTAGCCGGTAAGCGGCGATCCTCGATGAACGCTCTGAAGCACGGCGAGTGCTCCGCAGCGGCGGTCCGAGCGCGCGCCGAGCGGGCGGCGACGATGCGCAACATTCGACGACTGATGGCGGAGATGGATCGACGTTCCCCGGGGTCGCTCTGCGGCGGGTGGTGACTGTTCTGCCCGCGCAAATTGCTCGATCGCCGCAACGAAGGACGGGCGGCCAACACCCTCAGCGCTGGAGCGCTTGATCGGATGTAGCATACAAACCGTGACGCGGGTGCTGGAGCGTCGGAGATCGAAATGAGAAGCCTGTTCGTGCTGGCGATGGCGGCGACGCTGCCGATGTTCGCTGCGAAGCCGCCAAGTTCCGAGCCGAGGCGGACGCCATTCGTGATTACGACCGAGACCCTGTCGCCCCACTTCGCTGGCGCCGAACCGTTCGCTGTAGCGACGTTCTTCCTGAGTCATCCGAAGAACGAGATGGAGACCTCGGCCGAGTACGACCGCCGCATGTCTAGCACGGCCGGGGAGTGCTTCGCATTTCAGATTCCGGATGCGTTGATAACGTACGACGCGGACAACGAGAAGGTATCCGTTACCGTGGACGGCTACAAAAAATTCACGATCGAAAAGGACTCCACCCTCGTCTCGCATTACGTAGGCCAGAACGCGCTCGGCGTCAAGGTGCGTGTGTCAGTGTATTCCGCGCGGGAAGCGCGAGTTATTTGGGCCGCAGATCGTGATTACACCGCGCCTTCTAAGCTGACTCTTGATCTCCCGATGGCGCGAGCTGTTGCGGAGCAGAAGAAGAAGCATTTGCGAGCGCTGGCCGTGGT
The DNA here is from genome assembly GCA_035482045.1 of Thermoanaerobaculia bacterium. Taxonomy (GTDB): domain Bacteria; phylum Acidobacteriota; class Thermoanaerobaculia; order Gp7-AA8; family Gp7-AA8; genus JADGNZ01. The sequence goes on along the minus strand of DATHRD010000096.1, from coordinate 12,791 downwards.
AGGACTAACGGGCCATGACGTATCGACCTACGTCTACCATCTCACCCCTGAAATCAATCGCCCTACCGATGTTCGGACAAAGCACTACGAGATGAACGGCGACCCGTTTCAGATCTGGATCTACGATTTTGAGACCGGCGAGGTGCTGCTGCGGAAGCTTGTGAGGGACAGTAAGTCGGCAGCGCGGCTACTGATCGACCTTCCTGGCATGTCAGAGCAGGAGGCTATCGCACGCGCAGGGAAGCCGGACGTCGTGACACCACGGTACCTATCGGGTGTCCACTACGAGGATTGGCAATTCGCTGCGCTTGGCGTGATCGCTAGGCTGGGCGGCGACGAGAAGCGCGTCAAGTCGGTTTGGCCAAAGAGTCTTCAGATCGGAATGAAGCCGACCGAAGTTCGATCGCTCCTCGGCGACGCTGATTCGGCTAACGAGCGCGAATGGCGCTACGAACACCTCGGCGTCAGGCTTCGTTTTATGGGCGAAATGCTCATTGAGATCAAAGAAGCTGGCGAGTAACCCTTCACACGTGGAAACGAGGACTACGTCACAAAAACCGCCAGCGGCGTTCCTTGCCGACAAACCGCAATGTGCTGTCGCTGCCGGGCAAGGACCGAGATGGCACCCTTCGTCTGTCTCGTATCGAGGAGATGCGCCGCCACGGGCTGAAAACGTTCGCGACGTCCTGAAGGACATCGAAGCGGGAGTCTCGAAGCTTCAGGAGTCTCTTCCGAGCGACCGCATCAAGGTCCATCCCTCATGCGTGAACCTCATCTCGGAGACTCGAAAGCTACGCCTACCCGGATCGGAAGCCGAACCACAACGAGCCGGAAGCACCAATAAAGGAAAATGACCACGCCTGCGACGCGCTCAGATACGCGCTTTTCATGAACGCGCAGGGAAGGACAGGCTTCATCCGGCCGCCGACGACGGGGGCTCGTGAAGCCCTTCCATCCGGGGCTGGGGGTTTAGCCCATTCACTGATCGGATGTACACTTAGGCGTTCTGTGTCTCCAGGCTAAGCCGTGAAACATACACTTGCCGATGCTCCCTCGCGTCGCATCATCCGGACGCCCGAGTCGGAGCCGTCCCCCTACAGGTACTCGGTTGCATTCCGCAAGTGCGGAAGGGCTTTCTGCGAATGGCTCGCCCACACCCTTCTGATCTGCGGTATTCTGGGGTGCATCGCGCTCACGGAATGGGCCCTGAAGTGGTTTCTCCAGAGCCCGAATCCGAGGCTTTTCGACGTCATTCCCGTTAGTTGGATCTTTCACGCTGCTGATGGCGGCGTGCTCATAGGACTCTCGTACTACGGCGTCAAAGCAGCGGTTGCTGCATATAACGGTCAGTATGAAAGCTGAAGGTCAACTCCCGCTTACACTCCTCGGGCCCCACGGCTTCCGTCGTGGTATATATTTTGCGACGCGCTACGCTCGCGCCGCATTCGTTCCGGCTCTTCTCATAGTGGTTGTTGCGATCGTTAAATCGGGTTTTGATAGATTGGGGACGGTTGGGGGCGTGGTATTCGGTTTGGGCGTGGTTCTTGGGGGCCTCGTTTCCTCTCTGCTTAGTTCGCATATACTCTCAGCAATAGGCCGTGCTCGATTCCTCCGCCGGGGAAAGCACTATATCGATGTGAACGTGCGCCGAAGCGACGTCGTTGTGACGTCCGCTCGTGATCTCGAACTTAATGCCGACGTGATGCTATTCTGCTCTGAAGGTGTGCTCACCATTCAAAACGCACGCGGTGAACAACGTCGGTTTCCACTCGCCAACATGGTTTCGGTAGACTTCCGGACGCGCACTATTGAGGGAGCCTACGATGACCGTGAAGTTTCGATCTTGATCCTCACGTTCCGTGATGGCAAGCTACTTGAGTTCGCACTCTCGTTGGAAGCCGCGCCGGTATGGCGTGAAGCGTTAACAAGGCCGGTTGCCTCTAACTCTGCAACCGGCTAGATGATACGGCGATGGTATGCGCCGGGCACCAGCCCTGGACGGACAACCCACTACCGGCACAGGCTCATCGTGAACCGCCTCCACACGGACACAGAGCTGCTCGCGGGCGCTACTCCGAGCTATGCCCAGTGAGTCTCAGTCGAACAGGTTGGACAGCTTCACGCGAAGAACTCGGGCGATGGACAGCAGGACCAGGAACGATGGATTCGCTTCTCCGCGCTCCAACGCCGACAGGTGATTGACGTGTATCCCGGCGTCGAACGCTAACGCCTCCTGCGACATCCCACCCGCGAGCCGTAGCTCCCTCACGCGCTTCCCGAGGCGTCCGAGTGCCTTCCTGTCTCGCGGCGGTGCCATCTTGCAGGAAAAGTGATCTCACACTATCCTGTGTCCGCACCACCCAATATACTGTGAGTGACGCGTTTGGTTGTCTTGGAGGTGACGGCATGACACGGCTCGAAGCGTACATGCAGGACTGGGGCGTGATGCCGTCCGCATTCGCACGGCGTTCAGGAGTTAGCCGTGCGCATCTTCTGCGGCTTCGCCGTGGCGAGATGGAGCCGAGCCGTCGCGTCATGGTGACACTCACGGAGACGGCCGGCGCGATGCGGGAACGAACCGTCTTCACGGTGGAACTCTTCGAGCTGTCGCGCGCCGATGAAGCGATCTTCACGGCTATCAAGGAACGGAAGGGCGAGCCATGACGGTCCCGAAGATTCAGATGGTCAACGCCGTGACGATGGAGCACGGGCGACAGTTCGCGCAGTACTGGTTCGAGGGAAACATTGATGACGCATGCGACGACACGGACATCCTGACGTATCCCGGAGATGATCCCGATCAGCAGGCCGATTGCGTAGACCTTCAGGATGACATCACCGGCAGGGTATTCGAAGCGGTAACGGAACAGATTGCCGAGGCTTTCGTCCGCATCGCTAACGCCGTGATCGAGGAAGAACGGACGCGCGCCGAAGAGCTACAAGGTCACGCCGTCCTGACTGCGATCTTTTTCGAGGAAGGCGGCGGGGTCACCGGGTTCGTGGAGGAGTTCCACGGCATCTCCGCGCACGGGAAGACTCTGAGGGAAGCGCGGGCGCGCCTGACGGCAGCGGCGCGGGAGTTCCCGCACGCGAACCGGGAAGGCGTACGGCAGCGGTCAGCGTCGTATGGCAGCGTGACGCGAGAGCGGCTCATAGTGGAGATCACGCGGGAGTGACCGAGCGACGACCAGTCACCGACCACTGGCAGTTGACAACGGCAGTCAAAATGACCGAAGCTATTTCAGATGGTGGCGGAGGTGTGCCAGCGCCGCGCCCTCCTGCGCTATTCCTGCTTGAACAGGATCGCGGTTTTGCCTATGATTAGCACATCTGTGGCAGTTCTGTCGGCGCACGAAGCGCAAGTCAGTGCGCTATTCTCGCGAGGTTTCATCGGGAGAACAGACGGGCGGCGGTGAAGTTGCAAAGGCTGCGGAAATGCCCCAAACTGTTTCTAATTTGGGAAGAAGTGTGACCAGCGCCGCAGCCTCCCGCGGCGTTTTTCTTTCTCCGTCAGTCTGCCTCGATCTGGTGCGCTTGTACTCACCCGTCCCTGGGCGGACGTGCGTTACCGTTTGACAGCATTCACGGAAAAGCGTACGTTTTCATTAGAACTCCTGAACTCGCTCGCGCTGCGGAGCATTTTTTTTTAGTTGACACGATCGCGGTTCCGCGCATGATAATTAGCCGTTCACGGCAATTCTGTCGGCGGATGAGCGCAAGTCAGCACCTCTCGCGAATCTCGTGAGAGTCCAGTGCGGCATCGAGACGAATCCGAAAATGCCCTGAGCTGTTTCTACATTCGAGAAGTGTGACTCAATGCCGCGGGCCGTCCGCGGCAGTTTTTTTCTCCGTCAGTTCCTAAAGGCCGCTCGAAAGGGCGGCCTTTTTTGTTTTCCGCCGAGAGTCCCCACGAGATCCGAATTCCGGGCGGAGCGTGGGCTCGAACAGGTCGCAGGCGATCGCTATCAACCGATCTCCTCCCAACCACGACACCCGAATCAACGCAACGACGCAGACGCTCGGTCTGCGCCTGGAGACTTCCTTTGCTCGATCTGGACTACTTGCGAAAGCGACTGCCTAAGCAGCTCGCGCAAATGTCGGACGAGCAACTGGAGGTGTATCGGGGCGAGCTGTACGCGCTGGCAAACCTCGCGGTAGATAGCGTCGTCATGACAGACCGCGACAGCGCAGACCACCGGGCCGAGGGCAAGCCGGAGCGCTGAACGCTTCTCCTAAAGGCCGCACGTAGTCACACGGCCCGATCTTCCTCCAACACCAGAACGAACCCCAAACAACTTTGCGCAGGCCTGCGGCTGCGCCAGGGAGCCCCTTTGCTCGATCTCGCCTATTTGCGGAAGCGACTGCCTAAGCAGTTCGCGCAAATGTCGGACGAGCAACTGGAGGTGTGCCTGGGCGAGCTGTACGCGCTGGCAAACCTCGCCGTCGATGGCGTGATGAAGAGGGCGGCGACAAAGAACGAGGAGGTTCCGCATGAGCGCTCTATCGAGAAAGGGTAGACTTCACCGGACGAGGAAGGTGATGAAGCGCGCAGTCATTTACGCTCGTGTCTCGACACAGGAGCAGGTTGCTAATTTCAGCCTGGAAACACAGGAGCGGGAGTGCCGTGCGTTCTGTAGCCGAAGCGGCTTGCAGGTCGTCGGGGTATTCGTGGACCGTGGCGAATCTGCGAAGACGATCAACCGCCCGGAGTTTCAGCGCATGCTGACTGTCTGCCAGCAGGCGCGGAACCGGATCGACGTGGTTGTGGTCTACGCCCTTACGAGGTTCTCGCGCGAGAATCACGATCATCAAGTTGTTCGCGCGCTACTCTCCCGCCATGGCGTGACGCTTCGTTCCGTCATGGAGCCGATTGATGACACCGCGTCGGGCCGGTTGATGGAGAACATTGGAGCGGCCCTCGCGCAGTACGACAACCAGGCGAAGTCGGAACGGACGCACGCGGGCATGCGCTCGAAACTGATTAGCGGACAGTGGCCGTGGAAGGCGCCCATCGGCTACAAGCAGCAGGGCTCGCGAAGCGCATCAACCTTTGTTCCCGACCCGATGCGAGCGGATCACATCCGGAAAGCGTTCGATCTGTGCGCAAAGGGTCTCCATACAGTCCCGCAGATATGTAAGGCCCTGGCAGCAGATGGCCTACGCACCGCGGCCGGAAAGCCCGTCAGCGTGCAGACACTTTCGACGGTCCTTCGCCGTCCAATCTACGCCGGCTGGTTGGTTGTCGAGAAATGGGACGTTCGTGAGAGGGCGAAGTTTGAGCCTCTGGTGAAGGAAGACGTGTTTGATCGCGCGCAGCGGGTTCTTGATGGCAAACGACCCAGCGTCACACCCTACGCGCGAAACAATCCCTTGTTCCCGTTGCGGCGGTTCGTCCGCTGCGGTCGCTGCGAGACTCCGCTGACAGGCAGTGTCTCGAAAGGTCAGAACGGCGGCAAGCATGCGTATTACCACTGTCGACGAGGTTGTCTGAGCGTCAGAAAAGCGGAACTCGAAGCCGAGTTTGTTGCGCACGCGGGCAGGCTGAAGCCGGAGACGGCGCTCTTCGATGTGTTCCGAGAGGTCGTGCTCGATGTCTGGAAGGAACGGAATCGAGAGGCTCACGCCGCGACGGTGCGGATCACTCACAGGATTGCGTACCTTCGCACGAAAAAGAGTCAGCTCGTAGACTATTTGACGCGAGGAACGCTCACTGAAGCTACCTACAAGGAGGCGGCCGCCGAAGTCGAGGCGGAGATCGTTGTCGCCGACATCGGACTGAAGGAAGCGCAATGCGAGGAACTCGACATGGAGGTCGTACTCAACTTCGCACAGGATCTGCTAACGAACGCCGGCAGGTTGTGGCTGGAGTTCGATCTCGATCGAAAGCAACGCCTTCAGAAGATCCTTTTCCCCGAAGGCTTGTCGTTCGCGGACGGTAGATTTGGAACCGCTGCAACCTCTTTCGTTTTCAACGATTTGACTGCGCGATTCGGCCAAGAATCCGGATTGGTGCGCCCAGTAGGATTCGAACCTACGACCTTCAGCTCCGGAGGCTGACGCTCTATCCAGCTGAGCTATGGGCGCGCACGAGAGGTGGGCGTGAGCGGGATTGTATGGTGCGCAACGCGGGGCGGCAACCGGGGATTTCAGGCGGCGTCGGTGAGATTGATGTGCAGGTGGCGTTTGAGGGCCACGCGCAGCGGGCGGGTGGAGTCGCGGAGCCAGTCGTACGTCCGCTGCAGGCGGTCGCCGCTCACGTACTCCCGCACCTTCGGGTGATCGTAGAGGAAGACGTCGGCGCGGCGCTTGATCTGCTTCGGGGTGCCGAGCCAGCGCACCTCTTTCCGGCGCGCCACTTCCAGCTTGGCATCGAGCTCGGCGTAGAACTCGTCATCCACCCGGAAATACATGTTCTTCAGCCAGCAGAGACCCGGCTTGACGCAGACCTCTTTGAGGATCTGGAAGCGGTTCGGGTCGTAGTCGATCTTCCCTCCGCGGAGCAGCACCTCGCGCATCTCGTCGCGCATCTTCTGGAAGGCGGGGCCGCGCCAGTGCTCGGACATCGAGGCCTCGTGGACATTGCCCAGGGGCGGGACATCCGGGTTCAGGAGCAGGCAGCAGGGGCGGATGTCGCCGTTCCCGGTGATGGCTGCGGTATACCAGGCGAAGAAGCAGCCGTCGTTGCGGTCGCGGAATGACGGCGCGGTCGGGTACATGTTCGTCGGCTCCGTGCCCACGCGCGCGCGGACGCGCTTCATCATGTCGTTCCAACCGTAGACGGCGAAGTCGATCTGCAGGAGGCCGAGGTCGGCATCCTTGCGCAACACCTCCTCGACGAGTGGCTCGGCAAGCTCAGCATCCTCGGGGCGGAGGAGCAACTCGCGATCGATACGCTGGCGAGGAATCTCCAGCACGGCGTTCATGGCGATGCGGTCGACGTTCAGGGAGCGGCCGAGGTCGTACATCTCGACGATGCGCGTGATGTTCGAGCGGTCGAGGAGAAACTGCGTCACGATCGACGGGTAGATCGAATCGCCGCGGACTTCGACGAGCGTCTTGATGGCCGTAATGACCTTGTCGAAGAGGGCCGGCTTCACCTGCATCATGCGGGCGTAGTCGGCGGCATCGACGGCGTTGAGCGAGAAGATCACCTCGCGGGCTTTGTTGTTCACGAGGAAGCCGGCGATGTCGCGGTTCAGCGCCACACCGTTCGTGGTCAGGTTGTCGACGACGATGCCGCGCGCGGCCAGGTGGGCCAGGACGTCGTTGATCTCGCGATGAAACAGCGGATCGCCGCCGCCGGAGAGCCGCACGGAACGCAGTCCGGCCGCGGCCATCTCATCGATCAGCTCCGTCGTCTTCTTCAGCGGGATCTGCTCTTTGGTGCGCAGGTCCTGCTGGTTGCAGAAATAGCAGGCCACGTTGCAGCGGTCTGTGAGGTCGAGCTCGGCGTGAACAGGGCCCCTCGTAGGTGTGTTCGCGACGATGGCGTCGATGATTTCGCGCTTGCGCTCGCGCGATACTTCTGCCCACCCGTGCGTTCCTCTCATGGTTTCGTGAGCCCTAACGGTAGTGTCTTTCGGAGCATTCCGGACGGCGGGGGTCGGGAGTCGGGGGTCGGGGGTCGGAGGAGGTTCGCGCGGCATTGCTCGGAACTCCAACTCCGACGAGTTGCACGGCAGTTGGGTCAGACTCTCAGTCCGACTGGTTGTCGGTTGTCGGGTTGTCGGTTGTCAGTCGACACAGTAACCCGGCTGTCATTGCTCCGACCCCCGACCCCCGACTTCGACCGTTGTCAGTTGACACACGAGACTCGCGCGGCATCGCTCCGACCCCCGACTCCCGACCCCCGACCCCCGACTCGGTATAATCGCGCCGCTTGTACGGTCCTCTGAAGATTTTCACCGGCCGCTCCCATCCCGCGCTTGCTCAGGAGATCTGCGAGATCCTGGGGATCGGGCTCGGGCGCGTGTCGCTTTACAGCTTCTCCGACGGGGAGAACTACGTGCAGATCGACGAGAACGTCCGCGGCGCGGACGTCTTCGTCATCCAGCCGACCGGGCCGCCGGTGAACGACAATCTGATGGAGCTCTTGATCATGCTCGACGCTTTCAAGCGCTCCTCGGCCAGCCGCATGACGGCCGTGCTGCCGTACTACGGCTACGCCAGGCAGGACCGGAAGGACAAGCCGCGCGTGCCGATCACGTCGAAACTGGTGGCGGATCTCATCACCGCCGCGGGGGCCGACCGCGTGCTCACGCTCGATCTTCACGCGTCGCAGATCCAGGGGTTTTTCAATATCCCGGTCGATCACCTCTTCGCCGCCCCGGTGATCGTTCGCCACCTGCGCGACCTCGGGTTGCCGGATCTGACGATCGTCTCGCCGGACGCCGGCGGCGTGGAGCGCGCCCGCGCCTACGCAAAGCGACTGGGCGCGACGCTGGCCATCATCGACAAGCGCCGCACCGGCGCTAATCAGACCGAGGTCATGAACATCATCGGGGACGTGCAAAACCGGAACGTGTTCGTGGTCGACGACATCGTCGATACCGGCGGGACGTTGATCCACTCCGTCGACGCGCTCCTGGCGAAGGGGGCCCGGTCGATCTCGGCATCGTGTACGCACGCCGTGCTCTCCGGCAAAGCCATCCCACGCATCAACGCCTCGCCTCTCATGCACGTCATCGCCACGAACAGCATGTCCATGGCCGACAAGCAGGCCGAGTGCTCGAAGCTGACCACCCTCTCGATCGGCGACCTGCTGGCCAAAGCCATCAAGCGCATTCACGACGAGGATTCGGTGAGCTCGTTGTTTGAGATGTAGGGCTCGCGGGGGTCGGGAGTCGGGAGTCGGGGGTCGGAGAGGCAGATCGTGCGGTGTACCTGGATCGTGAGTGGTGGATTAGTGGATTGGTAGATTAGAGACGCGCTGATCACTAATCCACTAATCGACTGATTCACTAACGTCGAAGCGGCAACATGCGCCCAGCTCCGACCCCCGACCCCCGACAACCGACTCCCGTCCCGAGGGAATACACTGCCGCCACAACGACTTAGAATCGTTTCGCTGTCCGAACCGGAAAAGGAGTTTCTGCACAATGGCTGAGGTCACGTTGGAAGTCACCCGTCGCGAGCGTTCGGGGAAAGAGTTCGCGAAGAAGTTGCGCCAGGACAACAAGATCCCGGCGGTCGTCTACGGCGGTCACAAGGAGCCGGTGGCGATCATCGTCGAGCGCAAAGCGGTTTCGGATTTGATCCAGAAGAGCGAGCACGGCATCCGCTCCATCTTCCTGCTCAAAATGGCGGGCACCGATCAGCAGCGCCACGCCATGATCAAAGACATGCAAATGGACCCCATCTCGCGCCGCATGACGCACATCGATTTCGTGCGCGTGGTGATGGACGAGGTAGTCCGCGTGACGATTCCGGTGCTCCTGACCGGAAGTTCCATCGGCGTGAAAGAGGGCGGTATCCTGGACTGGCAGATGCGCGAGCTGCACGTGGAATGCCTTCCGGCCGCGATTCCCGACAAGATCAACCTCGACATCACGAACCTCGGCGTTCATCAACAGGTCCGCATCTCCGACCTGACCCTGCCCGATGGTGTGAAGATCGAGGAAGATCCGCACCGCGTCGTCGTCGGCGTGACCACGGCCCGTGCCGAGGTCGTTCCGGAAGTGGTAGCGGCGGTGGTCGAACCAACCACGGCCGAGCCGGAAGTCATCAAGAAGGGCAAGACCGAGACCGAAGAGTAACGTTCGATTCCGATCAATTCGCTTACGATTGCGCCCCGCGGAAACGCGGGGCGTTTTTGCGTCTGGAGGAAGCGATGGCCCGCCTCACGAAGCTCACCAAAGATCAGGTCGCGGACGAGATCCGTGAAAAGTTTCAGGAGATCGGCGCGCAGCGCGGCAACGTGCCGAACATGTTCCGCGTCTACGCGCACAGGCCGGAGATCTTGAAGAGCATGATGGCGCACCTCAACGCCGTCACGAACACGGGCACGGTGCCGGTGCGGACGAAGGAGTTCGTGGCCACTCTCGTTTCCCGCCTCAACGCCTGCGAGTATTGAAACCGCTCTCACACCGCGCAGGCTGCGCGGTACGGAGCGACGGACGATCAGATGAATGCACTGCTCGATTTCGAGAACGGACCCTTCGACGAGAAGGAGAAGGCGGCCCTGGCGTACGCAAAGCAGTTCACGCTCAACGCCCACAAGGTCGACGACGCGATGTTCGCGCGGTTGCGGCAGCACTATGACGAAGGGGAGATCGTCGAGATCTCGGCGATGGCTGGATTGTTCAACTACTTCAATCGCGTGAATGACGCCCTGCAGATGGAACCGACGAAGCCTGGTGAAGGGCTATGAGACGGCTGGCGTTGGGCGCGCTTCTTCTGCTGTGCGTGGCGGCGGCACCGCCGCCGCCGATGCCGGTGGAGGCGGTCGCGTTTCCGTTCGGGCACGCAACCGTCACGCCCTACGTCGTCGCCGATGGCGGTGGCGGATTCGTTGTGTCGTGGGTCGACCGCGGCACGAAGACGTTCAATCTCGCGCACTACGACGGCGCGAAGTGGTCAAAGGCGGGCCTGATCGCGCATGGCGACATGCTGGACAACAAGGCTGATTACCCGTCCATCGCTGTCTCCGGCCGCGGTTTCTTCGCGCAATGGCGCGAGCGTGCCGGCAGCGGCCGCGTCATCCGACTGGCTCGGTCGTCGGACGGCGGGGTGACGTGGAGCGCCCCGGTGACGCCGCATCCGCTCATGCCGCGCGAGTTCGGCTTCGTCTCGATGCTCCCGCTTGCGGATGGGACGGCGCGGATCGCATGGCTTGATGCGCGGCGGGCCGGGGAGACGGAGCTGCGCGCCGCGACGATGACCGCGGCCGGTACGTTGAGTGCCGAGTTGGTGGTCGATTCGCGCGTCTGCGATTGCTGTCAGACCTCGATGGCGATGACCTCCCACGGCCCGCTCGTGGTCTACCGCGATCGGTCGGCGAAGGAGATCCGCGATGTTGTCGTCGCGGCGCCGGTCGCGGATGCGCACAGCGCACCTGTTCACAACGATGGCTGGCACCTGGCGGGATGCCCTGTGAACGGCCCCCGCATCGAGGCGCGTGGGGATCGTGCCGCGGTAGCCTGGTACACCGCCGCGAACGGCAAACCGGCCGTGAATGTCTCCTTCTCCCACGATGGGGGCACCACGTTCGGCGCGCCGGTTCGCGTCGATGCCGGACACGCTGCCGGCCGGGTTGACCTCACCCTGCTCGACGACGGTACCGCCATCGTCACGTGGGTCGAGACCGCCGGTGTGGCCGCACACGTCGTCGCACGCCGCGTAACCGAAAGCGGTGCGCTCGATCCCCCTGAAGTACTCGGCAGCGGCGCTTCGCCGGCGTCGATCGGATTTCCTCGGCTTGCCCTTTCCAACCAAAGCGTCCTCGTGGCCTGGAACGGCGACGACGGCGTCCATCTCACAATGATCAAACCTCAGAAACGGTGAAAACGACTATGAAATCGACCTTGGTTACGCTCTGCGCGCTCGTCCTGGTGATGTCATGCGCAAAGCAAGAGACGGCTGTTACCAATTCCGCCAAGCCGCAGCAGAAGAAGGCGGCCTCTTCAACTGCATCTACACCAAAGCCCGCGAAGGAAGAGCCGGCGGACCTCGCCTCCGCACGCACCGAGGTCGGCGACCCGATGCCGGCCTACTCGGCGACGTACCTCGACGGCAAACCTCTGAACCTCGCCGGCGAGAAGGGGAGCGTGGTCTTCCTCAACGTCTGGGCGACGTGGTGCGGACCATGCCGCTTCGAGACGCCCGAATTGCAGGCGCTGCAGAATCAATACGCCGCGGGCGGTCTGAAGGTGATCGGCGTGAGCGTCGATGAAGGTGACGCCGCGGACGTGAAGACGTTCGTGGCCGAGCAGAAGATAACGTACCCGATTGCTGTCGATCCCGAGGGCCGCATCGCCAATCTCGTGCAGACGACCGTCCTGCCGACGTCGCTGCTCATCGACCGCACCGGCAAGATCGTCTGGCGCCAGATCGGCGCCATCATGCCGAACGACGCAAAGCTGAAGGCCGTGTTGGAGAAGGCGGTGGCGGAGAAGCGGTAGGGTTGCGCTATCGGGGCGTTATCTGCGCTTCGCGCGTTGTCGGTTGTCGGTTTTTGTGCTCACACCTTGCGCCGGTCGGGAGTTACGCGATCGATGGTACGGCGCTCGTGCTTGCGCTGGATGAGCTCGCGTACGTTTCGGGCGATGTGACCGACGAGGAGGCTGAGTGGTACGTAAGCCAGGCCGAGGGCGAGAATCACTGCGAGCGCGGCAATGATGAGGACGATGATCGTGGGCATTCCTGCCAATCGAGGTAGCAAACTTCGGGCCGTTACTGGGTCAGGTGGTTCCCCATCGCGCGGCTTCCCCGCACCTCGGGAGCCCACGGCAGGAGGAGTACAGCTCGACTCCCGCATTTGACGAGCACCCGGCACGATCCAGCGCTCCGGCTCGTCAGTTGGCCGCTATCAGGAAGTTTAACGCGACACACCGGCGGAGTAACGCGACACACCGGCTCAGTCACGCGACACACCGGCTCAGTCACGCGATTCACCGGCTCAGTCACGCGATTCACCGGCTCAGTCACGCGATTCACCGGCTCAGTCACGCGACACACCGGCGGAGTTACGCGACACAAGTGGCGAAGTTACGCGACACACCGGCGGAGTTACGCGACACACCAGCCGGTGGAACACGAAACACAGCCGGTGAAACACGAAACACAGCCGGTGA
>DATHRD010000095.1:0-2492 GCA_035482045.1 Thermoanaerobaculia bacterium | reverse complement strand
CGGGATTGTCGTCGAACAGCGACAAGAAGACGACGACCCCTTCCGTGATGGACGAGCGGAGACGAGCATCCAACCGACTCCAGCCGTAGCGGTACCAACGCTCAACGGCCTCGAGCTGCTGCTTGCGGGCTGCCCACCCGGTGCCCTGTGCCCTGCGCACTTGAAACGGAATCTGGTGCTCGGACAGATATGACTCCAGATCGGCAAGATATGGGTGGGCCATCTGGTCGGCGCTTTCCGTGAACCAGTGCGTCCACGGAGCCCGCGTCAAGTGCAGTTGATACTCGACCAGCGGCACCAATACGACCTCGGGAGGCTCCGACAGCGTCGCCTTGAGCTGCTTGATGTCGCGGTCGATCTGCGAGTCGTCCAGGATATAGCGGTAGATTTCGGCGAACGTCGTATAGCCATCCGTGATCCGCCGAAGAAGGATGACGAATTTCAGCAGATCTGTGTATGCCTGCTGCCAGAACGGCTCCTTCGATCTTCCGAACAGATTGTTCAGGAGCGTCGCAATCGCGTATGCGACCGCATAGGGATCGAGGTCGTTGTGCAGTGGGTTGTAGCAGAGATCGGAGTCGAGACCGATTTCGACGTAGTCTCGTTCACGTCCCGCCTGCGCCAGGATCGATTTCACCTGACCGCAGAAGGTCCCCTTCACCTCCAGAACGAGCCCTCCGATTTTCCTGGATGGGTCGTCGCTCTGCCAGCGCAGGAGCTGGTGCACGAAGGGATACATGCAGGCGGAAGTCTTTCCGGTGCCGAGTGCACCGAGGATCATCACGCCCGTGTACAGACCGCGTTGTGGAATCGTCAGCCAGCTCGGGGCCGGGGCTCGGCCCGGCGCGGTCAGGAAATGAGTCTCGCCAAGAACGAGTGCGGGCGTCGGCCGGCGCTCAGGCCGAGGGTACGGCGGAAGCTCGCGGTAACGGGCTCTCGGCGCGCGCCGGTAGACAACGATCGCGACCAGCGACATGAGCAGGGACGTCGTGAAGTACGGCGTCGTGAACCACATCGTGGCGTACCCGTAGGCCAGCACGCCAAAGACGAAAGGCTTCCGTGCCTCGACTAATGCGAGAAACACGTCGTCGCTACGCATGGGATATGCATGAAGACCCCAGGTGCCCACAACTGCGGCCACGATCAGGGCCAGGGTCACTCGTACTTCAACGATTCTCGCCAGCATCACGTCATCCGGTCAGACTTTGCGTCAGGTGGTCGAATGCGACGTTCTCGCGTCGACGGAAGCCGCAGGACCGGGCTCGTGCCGCCGCGATCGGACCCTGGTATTCGACAGCCGATGCGAGGGCTTGGGCACGTAAGAGTCCGGATGAGTGACTCGCCAGCGAACGAACTCCTTGTCTTTCGCAAGGACGGTGTCGATCACCTGGTTCAGCACGAACTCTGTCGACTCGCCGATGCACTGTGCGTAGGCGTACAACGTCTCGTTGTTCTCGCGATCGAGTCGCGTGCGGTGTCTCACGAGTTGTTTCCCGCGTGTGCGAGGCTTAATGAGCGTCATGGAGACTCCCTTCCGGAAACAATCGGTGCGCGTTCGCGACCACGTCCGGTTCATGTCGCGGCGGCTGTGACTGACGACCAAGAGAGCAAGGCCGTGGTCGGCTGATCGACGCGCTCGGCGTCCCGTCGGTGCGGAACGATCTGGGCTCGCAGGCGGGGCGTGAGCGACCCCCCTGAACCGGCCGCGGGACCAGAAATCGCGCGGCAGAGGGGGGTCGCTCACGCCCCGCCTGCCACATGTCCCTGCTGACGGGCCGCAAATCAGGGCGGCAAAAACCGCCGCCCATCCGTGCGATTGCTGGTGCAGTGACGATCTGCAAGGCCTCACGCCCACAATCAGTTACGCGAATGAGCCTGCCCTCCTTGACCACGATGCCATCCCCTTTCCTGGGCGACCGCCTTTGCAACGACCAGGGGGACAATTCGATTCGACCCTTCTGTCCCCCCTTTTGTCCCCCCCAACCGGATTTCACGCCGTGGCCACCAGGGACGCGAGATGGAGATACTGGCGCGGTAAGACATGAGACTCCACCTGCCCGGTACGCCGCGCGACTGCGTCGCCGAGCACCGGTGAAACCGTCCCGTCCAACACCGAGGGACCGTGTCGCAGCCAGCTCCGGTAAAGCGCGCGGAAGCGCGGAGCGTCGAAAGCCTTTTGAGCACGAAGCAGACGCACCTCACAGTCATCGGTGCTGGCCAAAGAGGACTCCTCAATCCGCCGGCGCTCCTCGAAATACCAGCGCAATTCATCCGCCGTCGACAGTCGCAACGGGCTGCCGAGCTCCTCGCGCCAGGCGGACTCATAGGCACTCTTTGCGTCAATCAGGTGGCTTGGGATCAGGAGGCGAATCGTCCACGTATGAAGCGCGCGAAGTAGTTCCGCGTGCCGGTGAAGAAACGCACGAAAGTCGACAGGAGCCCCTCTATTCACGAGGTACGTGAACACGTGATTGCCGTCTGGGTGGACGCCG
>DATHRD010000094.1:0-3682 GCA_035482045.1 Thermoanaerobaculia bacterium | reverse complement strand
GGGCGCGGCGCGTTTTGGATGAAGCGGCACAGGCTGTCGCCGAGGGGCGTGATCCTCGGGGTGTCGTGCGTAGCTCCGAGGAGAACGATTTCCGCGACCTCGTGGTGATCACCGGAACATTGAGCGCGGACATGACGAAAGAGGACTATGTCGCTGCTTTGGAGAAGAGCGAGGACCTCTACGAATTGGCACGCTTACCGCCGCTGTCCGACGACGCGCCCGCGAAGCTCTCTTTCGCATAACCCGCAAAAACGGCCATGTCCCGACTTTGGAAAACGCTCCAGGTGGCGGCAAAGGCGAAGGAAGCCGATGACATCGCGAGCTTCGAGTTCATCGATCCTGCAGGTGAACCGTTGCCGAAGTTCAGTGCGGGTGCGCATATCGACATCGAGATTGTTCCGGGCTTGGTGCGCCAATACTCGCTCTGCAACGATCCGCGCGAGCAGCATCGCTATCTGATCGGGGTCCTGCGCGAGCCCGCCTCTCGCGGTGGTAGCGCCACCTTGGTCGATACCGTCGTGCCCGGCGCTCTCGTCCCTACCAGCGAGCCGCGGAACCATTTCGCGCTTGATCCGTCGGCGACGCGCGTCGTGCTGATGGCCGGAGGAATCGGCATTACGCCGATCCTGTGCATGGCAGAGCATCTGGCCACCACGTCGACCCCATTCGAGCTGCATTACTGCACAAGAAGTCGTGCGCGGGCGGCGTTTTGGGACCGGATCAGCAGATCGCCATTCTCGAATCGCACGCGCTTCTATTTCGACGACGCACCGGGATCCATGCAGCTCGATTTAAGCGAGACGCTGAAGCAGCCGGGCCCGGGGGACCACCTCTATGTTTGCGGACCCAATGGTTTCATCGAAGCGGTTCTCAGCGGGGCGGATCGTGCGGGCTGGCGGCCCGAACAATTGCACAAAGAGTTCTTCACGCCGACAACCGACACCCCGCGCGCCGACGATGCCTTCGAGGTGGAGATCGCCAGCACCGGGACCCGCTTCACCGTTCCGGCAAATCGATCCGTCCTCGATGTCCTGTTGGCAAATGGCATCGAGATTCCAATGTCGTGTGAGCAGGGAGTTTGCGGGACGTGCGTCACGGGCGTGCTGAATGGCGTTCCCGATCATCGCGACATGTTCATGACGGACGAGGAGCACGCACGAAACGATCAGTTCACGCCGTGTTGTTCGAGGGCGAAGTCGGACCTGCTTGTACTAGACCTTTGAGGGAGTCGAAGGGCAGACGCGGCTTGCCCGGGCGTGCGCATAAACGCCGGCCGCAATGCTTCAATGTCAGGAGGTAAGGGCATGACCGAGAGTTCTTTCGAAGATATTCCCGGCACTACGCTGTTCGACGGACGAATGTCGCGCATCGGATATCATCTCAACATGTTCTGCATGTCTTTGATAAAGGTGGAAAATCGGGCGGCATTCAAAGCCGATGAGGCCAGCTATCTCGATCGCTTTTCGCTCACTGCCGATCAAAGGAGAGCGGTTCTGGAAAGACGATGGAATGACATGCTCGACATGGGCGGTAACGTCTACTACCTCGCCAAGCTGGCAGCCACCGACGGTCTTCCCGTCGTGCACCTCTCGGCCGGCATGGCCAATCTTTCTCCCGAAGACTACGCACGCATGATGATCGGCGGCGGTCGCCGCATCGATGGCAATCGCAGCAAAAGAGGATAATTCATCGTGGCTCGGATCTCTGCAGGGGTCGGAACCTCTCACGTGCCGGCGATCGGGGTCGCGTTGGACCTCGGCAAGTCGGGAGAACCGTACTGGCAACCCATATTCGCCGGTTACGAACCCACGAAAGCATGGATCGCTCGCGAGAAACCCGACGTCATCATCTTGGTCTACAACGATCATGCCTCGTCCTTCTCGCTGGAGGTGATCCCCACCTTCGCCATCGGCTGCGCCGCCGAATACCCGCCTGCCGACGAGGGGTGGGGCGCGCGCGCCGTGCCTCTGGTCGAGGGCCACCCGGAATTGGCGTGGCATACGGCTCAGTCACTCATCCTCGATAAGTTTGACATGACCATCGTCAACAAGATGGATGTCGATCATGGTCTAACCGTGCCGCTGTCGCTGATCTTTGGCCAGGTCGAGAGCTGGCCGTGCCGCGTCGTACCGCTGGCCGTCAATGTCATTCAGTATCCGCCTCCTACAGGCCACCGTTGCTACAGTCTCGGCAAGGCGATCCGGCGCGCGGTTGAGTCATTCGAGGACGAATTGAACGTTGTCATTCTCGGGACAGGCGGTCTGTCGCACCAGCTCCAAGGCACACGTGCGGGGCTGATAAACCCCGACTGGGACAAAGCCTTTCTGGACGGGCTCACCCGTGATCCGGACGGCCTCGCGCGGATTCCACACATCGATTATGTGCGCGAAGCGGGATCGGAAGGCATCGAGATGGTCATGTGGCTGATCATGCGCGGAGCGCTGGACGCAAAGGTTGATGAGCTCTACCGCTTCTATCACGTACCAGCCTCGAGCACTGCCGTAGGACACATTGTGCTCGCAAACCGGGGCGACCGAGTTTAAAGACGCACAGTCCTGTCGGCTTATCATCAACGTCGACTAACTCGTCCTCGAAGCACGGGGTGCAGGATTACCAAGACCATGGTCCAGTGCTTCCAGGCAATGGACCGGCTCCCGGCGACGAAGTTGGTACGGCTGCCCTGGAACGAGCCCGGGATCGTCGGCAAGGTGCTGGACGGCGGCGCCTACGGCGTCATCTGCCCGATGGTGAACACGCGCGAAGAGGCAAAGGCCGAAGCGATCCTCCCTTCGCCGTGAAGTTCTCGCTCGAGGCCGTGAACAAAGGATTGGAACGAGCAAGGCCCAGGGATTGTCACTGGAAGCTTCCTTGTTCGGACTGTGCGTCAACGGGACGATGTATTGCTGGCCCTTCCGTAACTCAAGGCCGACGCAGATCGACTGGCCTAAGCGCGAAGGAGAAGTTCGATGCCAATAGGAGGCACAGCTATGGGTACCGAAGGCACTATGACTTACGAGTTGCGTGACGGTGTCGCTTGGCTGGGGCTCAATCGGCCGCACAAGCGCAACGCTATTGGCGACGCGCTTTTGGCCGTGCTCGAGGCGGCGGTGCGCCGGGCTCAGGACGAGGCCCGCGCGCTGGTGATTTTCGGTCTCGGCCCCTGCTTCTCGGCCGGCGTCGACCTCAAGGAGCTCCGCGCGCGGGAGGCGGCGGAGGTGTTCCACGGCTCCCGCGCATGGCACGCGGCGTTCTCCTTGCTTCGCCATGGGCGTATTCCCACGATCGCCGCGCTGCACGGAGCGACGATCGGGGGCGGGCTAGAGCTGGCCGCTGCGTGCCACATCCGCGTTGCCGACGAGACGGCATTCTTCGCGCTGCCGGAAGGCACGCGTGGCATCTATGTGGGCGGCGGCGCCTCGGTGTACGTCGCGGGGCTGCTCGGCGCGGCGCGGATGGCGGACATGATGCTTACCGGCCGTGTCCTGGACGCCGCGGCAGCCGAGCAGGCCGGGCTTGTGCAGTACCTTGTGCCGAAAGGCGAGGCGAAGTCGAAGGCTGGAGAACTCGCAGCAAAAGTGTTGGCGATGGCGCCGCTCACCATTCTCGGCGTGCTGCATGCGCTGCCGCGCATCCAGGACATGAGCGAGCCGGACGGGCTCTTCGTCGAGAGCCTGATGGTCGC
>DATHRD010000093.1:0-48384 GCA_035482045.1 Thermoanaerobaculia bacterium | reverse complement strand
TTCAATTGCCTCCGGAATGCTTTCAATTGCCTCCCGGATGCTTTCAATTGCCTCCCGGATGCTTTCAATTGCCTCCGGAATGCTTTCAATTGCCTCCGGGATGCTTTCAATTGCCTCCGGGATGCTTTCAATTGCCTCCGGGATGCTTTCAATTGCCTCCGGGATGCTTTCAATTGCCTCCGCGAGGCTTTCAATTGCCTCCGCGAGGCTTTCAATTGCCTCCGGGATGCTTTCAATTGCCTCCGCGAGGCTTTCAATTGCCTCCGGGATGCTTTCGATTGCCTCCGCGAGGCTTTCAATTGCCTCCCGGAAGCAAATCGTTGCCGGAAAGGACGGTGGGCTTTGGGCGTGCCTCTGTTGTGCTCACCATGTCATCCGTTGCGCCGCAGCTCGCAACTACCGCCACCCGGCAAGCACGCGGGCGGTCCTTCGCCGCGCTTTGCCCCTCCGGGGCGTCGCCGCCTCGGGATGACAGGTCAACTCACCCCGCCAACACCACCTTCGGCCTTACCTCGATGGGACCGCCTTCCCGCAGCACGTTCACGACTTCGCCGATGGCGACGAGTTTGTCCTCGGGATTGCCGAGGGCAAGGAGATCGCCGATCGTTACGGAGACGGGCGGCGTCATGATGATCGACTGTCCCCGCATCAACTTCCCTTGCTGCGACCAGTCGATGCGCAGCTTCGGGAGCGGCAGCTCGACGTCGAAGAGTGACTGAAACCATGGCGGCGCCAGGAGCTGTTCGATGGGAGCGTTTTCGAGCATCTCCGGTGAGAGCGAGTCGGAGACATGAAAGTTGCCGATGGCCGTGCGGCGCAATTCCTTGAGGTGCGCCGGGACGCCGGCGGCCGTACCGAGGTCGTGCGCGAGCGAGCGGACATAAGTCCCGGCCGACGAGCGCACGCGGAAACGCACCGTCGATCCGATCACGCTCACAATCTCGAATTCGTAAACCGTGATCGACTTCGGCGTCAGCGCCGCCACTTCTCCCTTGCGTGCCAGCTCGTAGGCGCGCACGCCTCCGACTTTCTTCGCGGAGAACTGCGGCGGCATCTGCTCGAGCGCGCCGATGAACGGCGCCACGAGCGGCGTGAAGTCGATGTGCTCGACATTGACCTCGGTGGTCTCCCCTGCCGGCACGCCGGCGGCGTCGTACGAGTCAGTGGCCCATCCGAACTGGATGATGCCCTCGTAGGTCTTCTCCATCCCCATGAGGTAGGCCTGAAGCCGTGTGGCCTTGCCGACGCAGAGCACGAGCAGACCGGTGGCCAGAGGATCGAGCGTCCCGGTGTGCCCGACTTTCTTGATCTTCGAGCGCCGCCGGAACGTTTCGACGACGTCGTGCGAGGTGATGCCTGTCTTCTTGTCGACGAGCAGGAGTCCGTCGATTTTGGGTTGGGGTGTTTGCATGGGCGGGGAAGGATAAGCGAAACGCCGATAGAATCCCCATAAATGACGAAGCCGCAGCGAAGCAGGAAGCATCTCGTGTGGATGGACTGCGAGATGACGGGGCTGGATCCCGAGCAACATGTGCTCCTCGAAATCGCCACGATCATCACCGACTACGATCTGAATATCGTCGCCCGCGGACCGGTGCTGGCCATTCGCCATGGCCAGTCGAAGCTCGACAGGATGGATGCCTGGTGCCGGCGCACGCACGGCAGGAGCGGCCTGCTCGATCGCGTGCAGGACGAGGGCGTCAGCGTCGCGGAGGCGGAGCGGCAGACGCTCAACTTCATCCGGCGGTACTGCTACGTGCGCACCGCGCCGCTGTGCGGAAACTCCATCGGGCAGGACAAGCGATTCCTCGCCAGGTACATGCCGAAGCTCGACGCCTTTCTGCACTACCGGATCATCGACGTCAGCTCGATCAAGCTGCTGGTATCGGAATGGTACGAAGGCAGGTACAAGTCGCCGCAGAAGCAGGAGGCCCATCGGGCGCTGTCCGACATCGAGGAATCGATCGCGGAGCTGGACTACTACCGGAAGAACGTATTCGTCAGGTCCTGACCGAAATCAGGATTCCTCGTCATCGCTCTTCGGCTCTTTGTTGATGCCGGCCAATAGTTCCTCGATCCGGCCGGCGCGCATGGTGGTCTCGTCGAACTTGAAATCGAGCTCGGGCGTGGAGCGGAGATGGATGCGCCGGCCGAGCTGCGAGCGGATGAAGCCGCGGCGCTGCTGCAGCTCGCGAACCGTGTCCTTGGTCTCGTTCTCATCGAGCCCGCTGATGAAGACCCGTGCGAAGTGCAGATCGGGGCTGACCTCGACGCTGGTGATGGAGGTGAGGCCGAGGGAGAGATCCTTCAACTCCTGCCGGAAGACCTCGACAAGGGCGTCCCGGACAGATTCACCGACGCGGGAGGTTCTGCGGGTCTTGCGCATGCTCCGTCAGTCTATCCTGATAAAACCCACTGACCACAGAGGCACAGAGATCACGGAGGTCTTTCTTTGTGTCCTCAGTGTCTCTGTGGTTCATCGCTCTTCGTTCCGCCTCACGAGAAATGCGGCACGCCGAGAGCGACGCTCTCGTCGAAGGCCAGCTTCTCGCTGGTCCAGCCGGTGAGCGTGGCGTCGGTGTTCGTCTCGACATAGGAGAGAACGCGGTCGAGCATGGCGTCGGCAGCGGGATCGTCGATCGACACGAAGGAGACCGCCAGGCGGGCGCGTTGGTGGAGGTCATTCAGCCCTACCTCCCCCGCGGAGATCTCGAAGCGATACCGCAGCTTCTCGCGCAACGACTTCACCACCATCCGCTTGTCCTTCAGCGACTGGGCGTGCGGGATGAAGATCTCGAAGAGCGCGACGGAAACGATCATCGGAAGGATGAAGGCAGAAGGATGAAGGCAGAAGGACAGTCAGAGACGACGTTCATCCTTCCTTCTTCATCCTTCGATTCAGGCAAGTGCCGCGGCCAACTGCTCCACTTTGAACGCTTCGATGATGTCCCCGTTCTTGATGTCCTGGAACTTCTCGATACCGATGCCGCATTCGAAGCCCTGGCGGACCTCGGCGACGTCGTTCTTGAAGTGGCGCAGCGAGCCGATCTTCCCTTCCAGGATGACGCGATTGTCGCGAAGCAGACGGACGCTCGCCGAGCGAGGGATGACGCCCTCGGTGACCATGCATCCGGCGATGACACCCGCCTTCGGCACCTTGAACGTGTTTCGCACCTCGGCACGCCCCTGGAAGACTTCCTGGAACTTCGGATCGAGCAGGCCGGTCATGGCCAGCCTGATCTCATCGACCAGGTTGTAGATCACGGTGTAGAGCCGGACGTCGATGCCTTCCTTCTCCGCCAGCTCGCCGGCCGAGCGTTCCGGACGGACGTTGAAGCCGACGACGATGGCATCCGAAGCCGAGGCCAGGAGCACGTCGTTCGTGGAGATGGCACCGACCGAGGCATGGATGACGTTGACCTTCACCTCGGCGGTGGACATCTTGCGCATCGTATCGGAGAGAACTTCCACCGAGCCCTGCACATCGGCCTTCAGGATGAGGTTCAACTCCTTGGCCGTGCCTTGCTGCATGCGCTGGAAGAGCTGATCGAGCGACATACGCGAGGTCTTGCCCTGCGCCATTTCACGGACTTTTTCCTGGCGCATCTGACCGATCATGCGTGCCTGCGTCTGCTCGTCGACGACCTGCAGAGAGTCGCCGGCGTTCGGCACGTCATCGAAACCGGTGAGCTGCACCGGAGTGGCCGGCGCCGCTTCGGTAATCCGCTTCCCGAGCTCGTCGGTCATGGCCCGGACACGGCCGGAAGTGGCGCCGGAGAAGAAGGCGTCGCCGATCTTCAGCGTGCCGTCCTGCACCAGAACCGTGGCCACGATGCCGCGGCCGGTCTCTTTCTTCGCCTCGAGCACAACGCCCTTGGCGCCGATCTCCGGCGAGGCCTTGAGATCGAGGAGATCGGCCGTGAGCAGAATCATGTCGAGCAGGTCGTCGATGCCCGTCTTCTTCGTGGCCGAGACTTCGACGGAGACGACCTCGCCGCCCCACTGCTCGACCTGAACGCCGTTCTCCGCCAGCTCGCGTCGGACGCGTTCGACGTTCGCGTTCGGTTTGTCGACCTTGTTGATGGCCACGATGATGGGAACCTTGGCGGCGTGCGCGTGGTCGATTGCTTCTCGCGTCTGCGGCATGACGCCATCGTCGGCCGCGACAACGAGGATGACGATGTCGGTCACCTTTGCACCGCGGGCACGCATCATCGTGAAGGCCTCGTGGCCCGGCGTGTCGAGGAAGACGATCTTCCGGCCGCGCTTCTCGACGTGGTACGCGCCGATGTGCTGCGTGATTCCGCCCGCCTCGCCGCCGGCGACATTGGTCTCGCGGATGGCGTCGAGCAGAGACGTCTTGCCGTGGTCGACATGGCCCATGACCGTGATGACCGGTCCGCGCGGCGTGCTGCCCGTCGCGCCGGTCTTCTCCATCGCTTCGAGCTCGACGGCCTCTTCGAACGAAACGATCTCCGCGTCGATGCCGAGCTCCTTGGCGATCTCCAGCGCCAGCTCCGCGCCGAGGGGTTGGTTGATCGAAAGCATGAGCCCCTTCTTCATCAGAAGATGCTTCATCAAATCATTGGCCTTGATCCCGAGTTTGTCGGCCAGCTCTTTGACAGTGGCCCCTTCGCTGAGAGGGATCTTGTTCGTGGGGCGATTGAAGTTCAGCACCTTGCCGGAGACCGGCGCGGCCTGCTTGCGCACGTCGCGGCGGTTCGAAGGCGTGCGCGGCTTCCCATCCTCATCCGTGTCCGGAAGGACGATGTCCGGTCCGAGGTCGTCGTTGATGATCTGGGTCCCGGAGAACGGACCCTTCGTGAACAACTCGCTATCGACTTCGGCCGGCCGCTCGCTTTTCCCACGCTTGCCGGTAGTCTTCTTCTTCGGAGAGAGATCCTCGCCGCCCTCAGGACGCGTTGTCTTGCGGCGTCCCATCGCGCCGCCTGGCAGCGTGCCCGGAGGTGGAGGGGGAGCAGGAGTACTGGGACGGCTGACACCGGGTCGGAATCCGCCGGGACCGGCGGGACGAGCACCCATCGGGCTGCCAGGACGCGCGCCGGGAGCCGGCGGGCGGGTACCCATCGGAGGACGTGTGCCCGGACCGGCAGGACCTGCGCCCATCGGTGCGCCGGGACGCGTGGTTCCGGGACCTGCAGGACGTCCCGTTGTACCCGCGGGACTGTTGTAACTCGGACGTGAAACCGGCTGCTGGCCGGCGTAGTTGGGTCGGGTGGTCTGCGGCGCGCGAGCGCGCGGTCCGGTCGGGCCCGTGGGACGGCGCAGGTCGGCCGCGCCCGCGGCCATCGGGGCAGGATGCGACGATTCAACCGCAGCCGGCGGCGGCGCGGGAGCGACGGCTACCGGTACTGCCGGAGGCTCCGCGGGAGCAACAGCAACCGGGGGCGGCTCGGGGGCGGGACGAGGCTTCTTGACGACGGGAGGCGCTTCTTTGGCGGCACGCTCTTCAGCCTCGACGGCTTCGACGAATTCCGGAATGATCACTGCCGGCGGCGGCGCGACGACCTGCGGCTCCTCAACGGGCACCTCGCGCTTCGCACGCGGCACGGGCTTGACGATGGCACGAGGCGGGCGCACCGCCTCCTTCTTCGCGGCTACCTGCGGCTTGTCCTCGCGCATGATGACGTTGCGCGTCCGCATCGTCAGTTTCTTGCCGGTGATGAGCGCCTGAATGACCTCAGGCTCCAAGGCCTGATTCGGGTCGCTGATCTCGGCACCGAGCGACTGCAACTGGAAGATGACGTCCTTCTCGGACTTTCCCATCTTCTTTGCGATGTCACTCACTCGAATTTTTGCTGCCGCCATTGAATCCCCTTGGTTGCTGTGTCGCGTGGTTACTGGGTTGCCGGTTACTGGGTTACTGAGTTGCTGGGTTACTGAGTTGCTGGGTTGCTCGGCGGCTGAATCGCTCAGCAACCTAGCAACCCAGCAACCTAGTAACCCTTACCTCAACCCAGCAGCCCCTTACTCCACCTTTGCCTCTTCCTGCGGTGCTTCCTCAGGCTCTTCCTCTGACTGCCCATCGTCGGAAGCCTGGTAAGCCTGTTCTTCCTCGTCGCCTTCGGGCTCGGTCTCTTCGACCTGCTCATGCTTGCGGGCGATTTCGATCATCTGTTGCGCTGTCTCTTCGTCGACGCCATCGATGGCGGTGAGGTCTTCCACCGAGGCGTTGATCACGGAGTCGAGGTCGTCGTAACCGGCTGCCTCGAGCGTGTTCGCCCACTCTTCCGGCATCTCTTCGATGTCATGTACATTCGTCTCGGCGCGGGCCTCGGCCATCGCTTCCTGAAGCATGGCGCTGAGGGCATCGGCAACCTCGCCCTTGACCTCTTCCTCGGACTTGATATCGATCTTCGCGCCGATCAGCTCCGCGGCCAGACGAACGTTGAGACCGCGCTTGCCGATGGCGAGCGAGAGCTGGTCGTTGTCCACGATAACGTCGAGGTGCGGACGGTGAGCCTGTTCGTCGCTGGTCACGGAGACGCGCGTGATCTTGGCCGGCGCCAGCGAGTTCTGGGCGTAGACGACGATGTCTTCGTTGAACGGAATGATGTCGATCTTCTCGCCGCGCAACTCGCGGATGATCGACTGCACGCGCGAGCCCTTCATGCCCACGCAGGCGCCGACCGGGTCGACGTCGCGCTCGCGCGACATCACGGCGATCTTGGCGCGCTCGCCCGGCTCGCGCACCGCACCCCGGATGACGACCGTGCCGTCGTAAATCTCCGGCACTTCCATCTCGAACAGCTTGATGAGCAGGCGCGGATCAGTGCGCGAGAGCACCACCTGCGGCCCTTTCGGCTGCGTATGGACGTCGACGATGACGGCCTTGATGCGGTCGCCCTGCGAGTAACGCTCCGCGCGCGACTGCTGCGAGCGAGGGATGATCCCCTCGGTCTTGCCGTTGAGGTCGATGATCATGTCCCCGCGCTCGAAGCGCTTGACGTACCCGTTCTCGAGCTCGCCGGCCTTGCCGATGAATTCGTTGTAGACCTTCTCCCGCTCCGCCTCGCGAACCTTCTGGTAGAGAACCTGTTTGGCGGACTGCGCGGCGATGCGGCCGAAGTCCTCGGCGGCCTTCGTCAGCGGGATGTGCACTTCA
The DNA here is from genome assembly GCA_035482045.1 of Thermoanaerobaculia bacterium. GTDB lineage: Bacteria > Acidobacteriota > Thermoanaerobaculia > Gp7-AA8 > Gp7-AA8 > JADGNZ01. Next base: position 41,258 of record DATHRD010000093.1, on the reverse strand, counting down.
TCGCCCTGCTCGACCTCGGGGTCGATCTTCTGAGCCTCGTAGGTACGGATCTGCGTGTTCGAGTCCTTGACGACGTCGACCACTTCCTTGGTGATGTAGCTGAGCCGGATGCGGCCGCCCACTTCGACTTCCGGATCGGTCTTCCGGGCCTGTTCGAGGGTCCACTGCGCCTGCGGATCTTCGATCTCGTTCTCGTCGATGACCACGTCTTTGATGACGTACATGGTCATCTCGCCGCTGACGCGGTCGATGACCGTCTCCATCGGCTCGCGGGTCTTGTAGTACTTCCGCGCGGCGGTAGCGAGGGCATCCTCGAGGGCCTTGAACACGCGCTCGACGTCGATCGACTTCTCGTACGCCAGCGCCTTGATGTTTTTACTGAGGTTCTCGTCGAACATTCTGCTCCCGGAGTAGCGCCGTTTCGGGGTCTCGTGGTCTCGCGGCTTGCAACACCGCGCGACCGCGAAACCTCGCTACCGCGCAACCCTAAATTTCCACTTCCAACCGCGTCTCTTTCACGTCCACCAGCGGAACGATGTAGTCGGGATCCTTTTTCATCACCGGATCCGTGACCACGATCATTTCGCCGTCGTATTCCTTCAACCTGCCGACGATCACATGAAGTCCTCGAATCGCCTTCGACGTCCTGACACGGACGAGGCGGCCGATGAACTTCTGATAATCCGACGGCTTGTAAAACTTCCGGTCCAGCCCGGGAGAAGAGACCTGCAGCTCATACTCCGACGGCACGACATCGTCGACGTCGAGAAACGCGCTGACCTGGTGCGAGACCAGCTCGCAATCCGCGATCACCACGCCCCCCTCCTTGTCGATGTCGATGCGGAGCAGATACCCATGACCCTGCTTCCGGTACTCAATGTGAACGAGCTCGAGACCCTCCGACGTTACGATGGCCTCGATTTCCTTCTCAACCCGTTCGGGTAAAACGCTCATATCTCCTGACAACAAAAAAAGCGGCCGACTCGGCCGCTTTCGATAGGTTGTTGCTCGAAAGCTGACAGATGATACCACTTTGCTGCGAGCCGTCACAACGTTGTGAACGGCGGTCCGATTCCGACGGGTCGCCGGTCGGCAACCCTGGCAAAGGAGACGGCCGCGCACGGAGCGCGGCCGTCATTCGAATCGGTCGAAACGGGTCTTAGAACTGGTGCTTCACAGCACGGTGAATCGTCGTGCCCGACTTGCAGGCGGCCACGTCCGGGCTGTAGATGCAGGTGATGGCATTGCTCGTGAGCGGAATCAGGTACTGCGGCTCCAGAGTGGTCGCGTCATTCGTCTGGTTGTCGAGCACCGAGCCGTAGGCCAGGAAGGCCGGGCACCCGTCTGAACAGCCGGCCGCGGCGGCATCGGCAGTCGGCTGCGTGTTGCCCTGCGTGAACGTAACGTAGGCGTTCGTTGAGGTTGAGGCGACCGTGAACGCAGGGAAGAGGGTGTCAATTTTCGACTGGATCGTGCCGAGCGGCCCCAACGTGACGGTGTTCTGCGCGAGCTGAGTGCCCGTGCCGCTGAAGAGCGTGGCTGTGATCGTCGTGGTCGAGAACTGCGACGCGTTGACGAAGCCGACATTCGTGCGGAACTGGGCCGTGTTGCGAACGCCCGTGATGAAGACCTCGTTGAGTCCAGCGCCCGAAGCGGTCTCGGAGACGAAGTTGTACCAGGGGATGCCTGAGAACAACTGGCCGTTCGTCGGCGCCGTGGCCGGGTTCGCACCGACTGCGATCGAGAAGATGCGGCTCTCGACGCTGATGTTGCGGTAATTGGCGTTCAGGCCGGTTGTCGGGTCAGGCGTGCAGTCCGCGCCGGCCAGACAGCCGTTGAAAATGAGCTGGCCAAGCGCGGTGCTCAGGTTCAACGTCTTACCCAAGAAATCGAGCAATTCACGCCGCTCGCGAGGCAGGAGCGTCAGAACTTTCGGGAACGCTGTCTGGGTACCGCCGGTGCCGGTCGAGTAGATTACCGAGACGTCGACGGATTGATCGCTGAGGTTCGAGATGAACACGTCAGAGATGAAGGTCGCCGACGAGCTCGAAACGTGGCCCGCTGCCGGAACATAGACCTGATCGGCGGCGCGGAAGTTGCTGGCCATCGCCGCACCGGCGAACAACGCGATCGCCGCGGCTACGCCCAACTGTTTCACTTTCAACATAATCTCCCCTTTTGCTGCGAGTATTTGGTTATCAGACTGCTTTGATTGAAAAGTGCGTACGCATTCTAAACGACTTCGCAGGCTTGAAAAAAATGAATCTGTGAACGGTGATAGGGTCGAACGGAACGGAATGTCTCATATGGCTGGGCATGAGGCTCTGATGACCGAACTATGCGATTGTAGCATGGAGCAGCGCGGGACATGAACGTCAAGTTCACGAGTGACGATGACGGTGCCAGGCTCGACCGCGCCCTGGCCGCGCGTCTGCCGGAGCACAGCCGAAGTTTCATCGTCAAGCTCATCGATGACGGTCGGGTTACGCTGGAAGGAAGGCCGGCGGCGCGGCCATCGGTGCGCGTCGCCGAGGGACAGATCGCGGAAGTCGACGTTCCGCCTCCCACGCCCACCACCGCCGCGTCGCAGGAGATGCCGCTCTCGATTCTGTTCGAGGACAGCGACATGGTCGTGATCGATAAACCGGCCGGCCTCGTCGTCCATCCGGCCGCCGGACACGCGGACCGGACGCTCGTGAACGCACTGCTTTTCCACGTGCACGATCTCAGCGGCATCGGCGGTCAACTGCGGCCCGGCATCGTTCATCGGCTGGACAAGGACACGAGCGGTGTCATGGTGATCGCCAAGAATGATGACGCTCATCGCAAGCTTAGCGCGGTGTGGGGCACGGACGCCGTGCGGAAGGAGTACGTGGCGGTCGTCTATGGCACGCCGCAGAATCCGCGGGGCACGATCGATGCGCCGATCGGCCGCGATCCGCGCAACCGCAAGCGGATGGCCATCGTCGCCGGCGGCCGCCGGGCCGTCACCGAGTACGAGGTGATCGAGGTGCTTCGCCACGCCTCGGTGGTGCGATGCGTGCTCCGAACCGGCCGTACGCACCAGATCCGCGTCCACCTCAAGTCGATCGGACATCCCATCATTGGCGACCCGGTCTACTCCGGTCCGCAATGGCGGGGCATTCCCGACAAGAGGTTGCAGAAAGCAATCTCGTCTCTCAACAGACAGGCACTGCATGCGGTCTCTCTCCAGATTCCACATCCAGAGACGGACAAGGTGATGGTTTTCACTGCTTCGGTACCGGAAGATATGCGGGCGTTGATCGACATCCTTCGCTAACGTGGTCGCGGGGTCTTGCGGTTGCGCAGTCTCGCGGCGCTCCGCTCCTGGGCTTGGACCCAGCGGAGCAGGCCGACCAATGCCCTGCCGGTTCGTCGTATCGCATGGTCGATCCGTTCTGCCGAAGCGTCATCCACGAAACCCAACCGGCGAGCCACGATCGATTCCGCTTCTACTTCGAATAGCGATCCTCTCGCCTGGCTGAGAAACTGCCGCCACTCACCATAGGTGATGCGCCCATGACCTTCCGCGATCTGGGCCACAACACCAACCGCCGCGCGACGAAGTTGGGAAATAAGGCCGAACCTCTCGTCACGCGGAAACGTAGCCGTCACGTCATACACGTCGACAGCGAGATCAACAGCGCGTTGGAATGCAACGAGGTCATGAATCGACTTTGCCATACCTGCTCTGGTGCAACGAGAGCGAGCATGAGGACCGGCCACGTATGGGAGACCGAGTGTACCTCGGCCGATCCCTATTCGCCACCGCGAGACCCGCAACCGCGCGACCGCGTAACCGCGTTACAGCAGCATTCCCGCGATCGTCGCTGTCAGGAAGTTCGCTAACGTCCCAGCCAGCATGGCCCGCATCCCAAGCCGTGCCAGATCGCCGCGGCGCGAGGGGGCGAGAGAGCCGATGCCGCCGATCTGGATGGCGATCGATGAGAAGTTGGCAAAGCCGCAAAGCGCGTAGGTCACGATGACGAAGCTGCGCGGGTTCAGGCTCGATCCCACGCCCGGCTGTCCCAGCTTGGCGAAGGCCACGAACTCGTTGAGCACCATGCGCGTGCCGAGAAGGTTGCCGACCGTCAGGCTGTCCTTCCACGACACGCCCATCGCCCACGCGATCGGACGGAAGATCCATCCGAGGACGACGTCGAGGCTGGCGGGAATGACGTCGCGGAGGTGCAGGACTCCCGTGCTGCCCCAGACCAGTTTGTAGTGAGCAGCGAGGTTGTGCGCATATCCGAATACTCCGTTGACCAGCGCCACCAGCGCGATGAACGCGATCAGCATGCCGGCCACGTTGAGCGAGAGGTGCAACCCCTCGATGGCGCCGCGGCCGGCCGCATCGATCACATTCACATCCTGCTTCGGAACGATCACCTCGACGTCGGCGCCGGTCTTCGGCTTCTCCGTCTCCGGCACGATCATCTTGGCCATCATGATCGCCCCCGGCGCGGTCATGATCACAGCCGTAAGGAGATGGATCACGTCGACCTTCGCCACGAGGACGTACGCGGCCATGATGGCACCCGAAACGTGGGCCATGCCGGCCGTCATGATCGTCATCAGCTCCGACATGGTCATGTCGTCCAGGAAGGGCCGGATGGTCAACGGCGCCTCGGTCTGGCCCATGAAGATCGACGCCGCCACCGACAGCGACTCCGCCCCCGATGCGCCCATGAATCGCGACATCATCTTGGCGAAGAAGCGCACGACGATCTGCATTACACCGAGGTAGTAAAGGACCGCGAAGACCGACGCGATGAAGATGATCGTCGGCAACACCCGGGTGGCGAAGACGAAGCCGATGCTCGTGTTGGCCGGATCGCCGAGTGGACCGAATACAAATTTCGAGCCCTCGGCGGTATAGCTGATGAGCTCCGTGACCACGTCCTTCAGGTTCTCAAAGAGGAACGCCAGCAGGTTGTACGCGAGAAAGAGGACCCCGGTAATGACCAGGTAAACGCTCCAGATTCCCTTGCGCCCCCCACCCTGCTCCATCCGCTTGGCAACCTGCACCACGATCACCGTCAGCACGATGAAGATCAGTGCCGCGGTCCACTGCGTGATCGCCGGCATGAAGGTACCGAAGCCGTGCGCGATCTGCGTCCCCTTCAGCACGGCGATGGCGGTGAGGATCTGAAGGGATAGACCCCAGAACACGGTCTTCCAGCGGATGGCCTTCCGGTTGTTTGAGAGCAGAAACGCAATCGCAAGAATCCCCACGAAGCCGATCAGCGCAGAAAAACGCTCCATTCACCGCTCCCGTCGTTGCCGAATTTTGATGAAGCCCGATTAGGTGCGGGCATTATGCGTGAGGAATCGGCAAGGTCATAGTTCCTCGGGAGTCGGGAGTCGGGGGTCGGGGGTCGGAGCAAGGACAAGTCAGAAGCCAGAAGTCAGAAATGCTTCGCTCGGCCACGACTTCTTGTTTGGGTTTTCCAGTTTCTGGTTTCTGGTTTCTGGTCTGAGCTGCTCCGACCCCCGACCCCCGACCCCCGACTCCCGACTCCCGACTCCCCGAGACGCATATACTCCCGTCCGCCATGATCAACGTCATCGACGAAGCTGTCCGTTTCGTTCGCAGCAAGACCTCCATCCAGCCGCTGGTCGGTGTGATCCTCGGCTCCGGGCTCGGCAACGTCGTCGATGCGCTCGAGATCGAGGCCTCCATCCCCTACTCCGAGATCCCCGGCGCGAAAGCGTCGACCGTCGCCGGCCATCAGGGGCGGATGATCCTCGCGCGCGTGAACGGGACGCCCGTCGCGGTGATGCAGGGCCGCATTCACTTCTACGAAGGCCATGAGATGAACGACGTCATGTTCCTCTCGCGCGTTCTGGGCCGCCTCGGCATCAAACAGCTCATCGTCACGAACGCCGCCGGCGGGATCAACACAAAGTTCAAAGCCGGCGATCTGATGGTCATCTCCGACCACATCAATCTGATGGGAAGCAATCCTTTGCGCGGACCGAACGTCGACGACCTGGGCGTACGCTTCCCCGACATGAGCGATGCCTACCCCGAGTCGCTGCGCGATGTGGCCAAGGAGGTCGCCCGCGAGCTCGGCCAGTTGCTGCAGGAAGGCGTCTATCTCGCCCTCTCCGGTCCGTCATACGAGACCCCGGCCGAGATCCGCGCCTTCCGCACCCTCGGGGCGGATGCCGTCGGCATGTCCACCGTCCCCGAGGTCATCGCCATGTCACAGATGGGAATCCCCGTGCTCGGTATCTCCTGCATCACCAACATGGCCGCCGGCATCCTGAAGCAGAAACTGACGCATCAGGAAGTGATGGACACGACCGCGCGCGTGCAGAGCGATTTCACCGCGCTGGTGCTGGGGTGTTTGCAGCGCTTCGCGTAATCGCGGTTGCGCGGTCTCGCGGTTGCGGGGTCTCGGGGTTGCGGAGGTTGGAGCCTCGCGGTCTTGTTGTCGAAGGATGTCACTGAGCCGCGAGACGACGCAACCGCGAGACCGCGAGACCGCAAAGGCAACTCATAAACCCACTCGCGAGACCCCAAGACCGCGCAACCGCGAGACCGCATCCCCCAACACCTCCCCACACTTCCCCTCGATCTTCAGCGTGGCGAACTCGTCGCCCCGCGTCGGACCGATGTTGACGATGGCGATCGGGATTGCGCGCTCCGCGGCGCGCTTCACGAAACGGTAGCCCGACCAGACCGTGAGCGACGTCCCGACGACGAGCAGCGCGCCGGCTCGTTCCACCTGCTCGATGGCTACGCGCACCTTGCCGGCCGGCACCGACTCGCCGAAAAAGACGACGCCCGGCTTGAGCACACCGCCGCAGCGGTCGCACGGCGCGACGCGGAAGTCGCCGACAAGCTCCCGAGCTACATCCGCATCCCCGTCCGGCGCGAAGTCGGCCTCGTCACCGTCGATCCGCGACGAGACCGCCGCGGCCAGCCAGCCGGCGTTCAGAGTGGCGAGACGCTGCTGGATGTCAGCTCGTGGAAACTCGGCGTCACATTCGAGGCAGACCACGATGCGGTTGCGCCCGTGCAGTTGCACGACACGGCGGCTCCCCGCTTCCTGATGGAGGTCGTCGACGTTCTGCGTGATGAGGAACTCGGCGATGCCGCGTTCTTCCATCTCCGCCAGCGCGCGATGCGCGTCATTCGGACGGGCGGCGGCGAAGCGCGGCCATCCTCGATAGCTGCGCGCCCAGTAGAAGCGTCGTACCTCTTCGCTCCGGACGAAGGCGCTGTAGTAGATCGGCTCGTGTCTCGTCCAGGCACCGCCCGGGCTGCGGTAATCGGGAATGCCCGATTCCGTCGAACAGCCCGCGCCCGTGAGCACGACGAGGCGGCGCGAGGATTCGAGGAAGTTGGCGAGCACCGGCTCGTACGGATCAGACCCGGGGATCACTTCTGCGTGCTTGTATCCGGGCACGCCTTCGCCGGCGGATTCGGGGGCGGCTGCAGTTTGTTCTCGGTCATGTAGTTGAAGTAATTGTTGTTTGCGAACGTGTCGGCGGAAGGCGTCGCCGCGGACCAGATGCTCTTACACGCCTCCTGCCGGCACTCGCCGCCGAGGGTCATCGACGGACCGACCCTGATCGGGCACGTACATGTCGACTTCGAGGGGTTCTTCTCATCGACGACGCAGGGAGCCCCGTAGCACAATGCCCACACCTGGTCGCTGCTCGGACAGGAGAGCGTCAGGTTCGTCTTGTTGAAGAAGTTGGAGTAGGTCGACATCAGGTAAGTGTGGCCGCTCACCGTCACCGGCGCCCGCTTGTCGCAGGCCAGCGGTCCCATTGACCAGCCGGTGAGAACATCGCACGTACAGTTCGCCTCCTCGATGGAGAACGTGCCGTCCGGCTTCCGGGTGACGATCGGAGCGCACGGCGCCTTGATGCAGAGCGCGTACTCCCCCTGGCAAAACGTCGCCACGATTGCCCCCGGCGATCCGGTTGTCGTCGCCTGAGGATCATTGGCAAGAGCGGCAGTCGTCACAGCCATACCGACGATAAAAGTGATAATAGACATCCTCACGAGTCCTCCATCAACTCCAACCCGGGGAATTGATGAACGTACTTCCATCCGCCCGTCATGTCAACGGTGGCCATGAAAGTGCCCAGGACCCAGAACCGAGTCACAAAAGGAGAAACGAGATGAGACAGTCGGCAGCCCTATCCCTGATGGTAATTTGCGTTCTCGGCATCGCATCCCATGCTTCTGGACAGCAGGTGGGAACACTTCGCAGTCTCGATGCTCTCCAGCCAGCGTACCCTGCCACCGATTCACCACGAGAACTGGGCGCTCTCATCGCCGCGACCAGGAACGCCAGTGTTACTTCTTCCGCGCGACAAGTCAGGCCCGATGTGATCTCCGTTGAGGCTCCGTCGTCCAGCCTGCTCATCCCCGCCGCGGGAAACCTGGCCGGCGGGAACGGCACCTACTTCAGATCCGATGTGACCCTTGCCAACTATCGGACCTCCGACCAGCGCGTCGCGATCGGCTGGCTGCAAGCGGGACAGGACAACACGCACCAGGGGGTGCAGTACTTCACTCTGCCCGCGCAAACAACCACCGCCGTTCAGGATTTCGTCAACGTGAGCCTGAACAAAACAGGACTCGGCGCGATCGTGGTGATCGCGGTAGACAGCCAGGGCAATACGGACTCCTCGGGAAATATAGACGGCTACTCCCGCATCTGGACCCCTCAACCCGGCTCCGCCGGTACGGTCTCGCAGAACTTCACCTCGATTTCTCTTCAGGACTCGATCGGCTCTCTCACCGCCCACGCCCTCGGGCTACGGCAGGACAGCGGATTCCGCGTCGGCGCCGGCGTCGTCAATCTCGACACCGTTCAGCACTCGTGGACAATCAAGTCGATCGCGACGGGAGCGACGACAACGATCACGGTTCCACCGTACTCCGTCGTTCAGACAACCCTTCCCAACGGCTTCGGTTCGCCTGCTGGAAATGTGAGCCTGAATTTTAACGCCGACGGCTCCGGCTTCTGGTGGAGCGGCTTTGCTTCATCCACCGACAACGTAACCGGCGACGGATGGGTTTCGCGTGCGACGCAATAGGCCGTGAAGCCGCTTGGCGCTTGAACGGCTCCACGGTGTAGCGCAAGTTAGGGCAAGTAGTGTCGCCGGCCCGGCGGGTGTATCACCGGGCTGGCGGCGAGGATGATGATCGGCCTATCTTCGGTGGCGCCAGTATCCCGGTCGTCTGCTTTGATGTGCTACGGCCGTAATGAAGACGTGATCCGCGGACACTCGATACAGAATCGTGTACGGAAACCGATCGAACACAAAGCGACGCTCGCCTCGTCTACCCTGCGGCCATCGCAACGGCGCCTCGGCAATGCTGAGAACTGCGTGATCGACCTCGAGCGAAAAGGCATGAGCGGCTATCTCGCTTCGATCGCGATACCACGTCTTAGCTTCAGTGAGCTCTTGCTCGGCTTCCGGATGAAACCTGACTTGCTTCATCCGCGACGAAACAGCCGGGACCGCACCTCTTCCCACGGAATGGTCTGAACGGCACCCGATTCGATCTCACGCCAGCGCCGCTCTGACTCTTCAGCCCAGATTTCCTCAACCGCGGGATCGGGAGCGGGTTCCAGGCTTTCGATCAATAGTCCGGCAAGAGTGGCGCGATCACACTCGGAGAGCTCGAACGCTTCATCCATCAGTTGTCGTAGGTCGCGTGCCATACACGACATTCTACAGCGGCTCGTGACCCCCGAGATGCACACGATCGTGGCCGAGGTGCGACCCGTCGTGTGCGGACTTCACAACTTCTCAGTATCCAGAGACTCCGTCAGGCCAGCTCGGAACTCCTGTCGTGCCTCCTCAGCCATCTGAGCAAGCAGATCCTGCGAGCGCGAGAAGAGATCGTTCCACCGGCGCTCGGATTCAAGTTCCGCCAGCATCAACGCAGCAAATGCCTCTTGCTCCTCATCGGGGAGCTTGGCGGTTTCGGTAATCACTCTATCGAGAAGCTTGCCCATCGCGTCCACGTCTCCGCCTACCTCTTGAACGCCCCCTCAATCCTCTCCCCCGTCGCGATATCCACCAGCGCCTGAATCAGCACCTTCGTCCCCTTCTGCAGATCGGCGATGGGGTTCTTCTCGTCGACGTCGTGGCCGGGGTAGGGCTTGTCGGGGAACCACATACCGAAGGCGATGGAGTTCGGGAGGCGCTTCGCATACGTCCCGCCGCCGGAGATCGCGGGCTTGGGGCTCTTTGCTCCCGTCGCCGCCGCGTAGTCGGCCAGGAGGCGGCGGATGATCTTCGCATTCGGGTCGAAGGCGAGCGGCTCATCGTCGTAGAAACCGGTCACCGTTAGCGAAGCGCCTGTGCGCTTATTGAATGCGGCGACGAACTGTTCCATCTTCACCTTTAGCTCCGGACCGGTGCGCGGCGGTATGCGGCGGATGTTGATCGTCAGCGTTGACAGCTTCGGGTCGTCCGGGTTCCGTTTGATCGTAGCGATGTTGACTGCGTAACGGCCCCATAGCGGATCGCGGTCCGTGATGCCGAGCCCGGTGCCGTAGAGGTCCTTGCCGGCGGCGCGGACGAAGGCAAGAAGATCGTCGGCACCCCCCGAGGGAAGCTTGCCTTCGAGCACGCGAGCGAGCGCCACGAGCGCATTGCGGCCGCCCTCGAGGTTCACGCCCGCGTGCGCGGAGTGACCGTAGGCGACGATCCAGAGGGTGTCTCCGTCGGCCTGCATGGCCACGCGCGTGTCGGCAGGCCGCGGTGCGGCGTTGATCGCGGCCATGAGCGGCTCCCAGTTCGCGGTTGCGGGGTCTCGCGGTTGCGCGGTCTCGGAGTTGCCGGATGTCGCGGTTTCCGCGCTGCCCGCGGCTTCGCGCGCCGCGAGACCTCGAGACTGCGAGACCACGTCACTCTCCGACGAAGCGGCCGCCTCACCCTTCCATCGCAACTTCACCTCGGCGCGGTCGGGAACGATGCTCGCTCCCAAACCGGCATTGATGAAAAAGACGCTGTAAGGCTTCGTAATACCCGGCCGCTCGGCCGCGGGGTTTGACGTGACCGACAGGGAGTTCCACGCTTTCTCGCCGGCCACCACGGGGAAATTGGAATCGAGCACCAGCGTGTAATCGGGCGCCTGATGCGTCTTCAGATAGGTCGTCACATCGGTGTTGGTCGATTCCTCGTCGGTACCGACCAGGAGCCGGACCGTGTGCGTCCGTGCGATGCCGCTCTGCGCGAGAGCCTTCATCGCCAGCAGGGCCTGCACGAGCGGACCCTTGTCATCCGCGGAGCCGCGGCCGTAGACGTAGGCTTGGTCGGCGGTGCCGGAGAACGGTGCCACCGACCAGGAGTCATCGACCGGTTGCACGTCGCCGTGCACCATCAAGCCGAGAACGGGAGCGCCGGGGGGACCGGGCAGCTCGATCTCGTCGATCGGACCAGCGTCGCGATAGATGAAGCCGAGGTCGTGGGCGGTCTTCGCGATCCAGGCTTTCTGACCGGCATGGCCCTCGGTATCGAACTGCGTTGTCGCGAAGCGCAGCACTTCGGACAGCATCGGCACGAGATGCGAGGCGTAGTCACGCTCGTAGACCTTCGTCACGTCGGCGACGTTCGTCTGCAGTGTGGCGGCGAGGAGCAATACGGCGATGGAACGGAAGCTCATTTACGGATTCTCCCGTAAAATGAGCGCGACCGGTCCACTCGGAGGCAAGCAATCATGAAAACGTTCCTGAAGATCGTGGGTGGAGTTGTGTTGATCGTCATCGCGCTGATTGCGGGCGCGGTGACTTGGCTAACCGTTCGGAGGCCGGCGTCGCGCCCACCCTCGGCGGAGAAAGTCGAAGCCACGCCGGAGCGGCTCGCGCGCGGCCGGTATCTCGTCGAGCACGTGTCTGACTGCCTGGGGTGCCATTCCGATCACGTCCTGAGGTTCAGCATTCCCGTGAAACCGGGTTCCGAAGGCCAAGGCGGGTACATCTTCGACAAGAACATCGGATTCCCTGGTGTCGTGGCGGCTCAGAACATCACGCCGGATGCGGAGTTCGGCCTGGGCCAATGGAGCGACGGCGAGATCATTCGCGCCGCCAGGGAAGGCGTCGACCGCAACGGCGACGCGCTCTCCCTATGATGCCGTATGAGCACTTCCGCAGCATGAGCGACGACGACGTGAAGGCCGTGGTCGTCTATCTGCGCACGCTCAAGCCGATCCATCAATCGGTGCCGGCGAAACACATCGATTTCCCCGTGAACCTTTTCATCAAGTTCGCGCCAAAGCCTGTCGACGGCGTGGTCAAGTCGCCCGATCCGCACGACACCGTCGCCTACGGCAAGTACATGACACGATCGGCGGATGCTACGAGTGTCATACGCCGCACGACGACAAAGGCATGCGCATCGCCGAGAAGGCATTCTCAGGCGGCTGGGAGATGAAGGGGCCGTGGGGCCGCAACTTCACAGCGAACCTGACTCCCGCCGGGGGATACATGTCCCACGCCAGGAAGGAGGAGTTCATCGGACGCTTCAAAGCCTTCTCCTCGATGGACGCGAACACGGCGCCCGAGACACCGGCCGGACACAACACCGTCATGTCCTGGGTGGCCTTCTCCGGAATGACCGAGCAGGACCTCGGCGCAATCTACGACTATCTCAAGACGCTCAAGCCGATCGAGAACAAGGTGGTGACGTTCCCGGATGCGAAGTGACGCGGTAGCATCGTAGCGCCGCCGGCCCGGCGGCTGGACACCGCCAGCGGCTCGCTGGCGGTGTGCGCTCGCCGCCGAGCCGGCGGCGGTCCAGCCGGCGAGCCGCCGGCGCTACGAGCGCGGCCACTCGTTTCACGAGCTTGATTGCAGGGCGTACACAACCAACCCCGCGACGGCCACGCCGGCGATGGTCGCGGCGATGAGCGCGCCGCGCGTTCGCGCGTGTACCTGCGGCAACAGATCGCTCGCGCCAAGGTAGAGGAGAAAGCCGGCGAAGAACGAGAGCTGATACGCGAGGAGCCGCGGGGCGATGTTCATCCATCCCGCGCAGAGCGCGCCGAGGACAGGCGCGATCGCATCGATGCCGAGAAGCGCGCCGGTGCGCCATCGGCTGTTGCGCGTGGCCAGCATGAACGTCACGGTATTGAGACCGTCGGCGAAATCGTGGGCGACGACGGCCAGCAGCACGACGAGACCGACCTGCGTCCCTGCCTTAAAACCGACGCCGATCGCCAGCCCGTCGAGGAAACTGTGAAACGACAGGCCGATCGCTCCGACCAGGCCGACGTTGTGTTGGTGGCCCGGCGCATCGTGCTGTTTCTCGCCGTGAATGATCGTCAGTTTCTCCAGAAGGAAGATGGCCAGGAACCCACAGATGACCGTCATCATCAGCCCGCGGATGTCGATCGCGTGGACCAGCGCCAGCGCGGAAACCTCGGGGATGAGATCGAGAAAGGCCACGCCGATCAGCAGTCCCGAGGAGAACGCCATGATGTAGAGGAGATAGCGCTGGTATCGGAACGCGAACGCGCCGCCAGCCAGCGTCATGGCGAATGCCGCAAGGGCGTAGATGGCGCTCATGCGCGCGAGAGTCTAATCGACGAGCCGCGCGCAGCCAGACCTCCTGTCATCCTGAGGCTGCCGCAGCCGCGCCCCTGATTTGGCCACGTGCGCGGATCAAACGTCGCGGCGGAGGACGCCGAAGGACCCCCCGCCTACTTTGCGGGGTAGGGTGGTGGAGTGTCGCAGACGCGGGTGAATCCCACTCCCTTTCCGGCTTGTAGTTTGGGGGTCCTTCGGCGTCCTCCGCCGCGGGACCGGATTGGAGCAAGCACCAAAAGTCGGGGCCGCGGCTGCGGCTGCCTCAGGATGACAGTAAACTTCGCGCTCCATTCGACCGCAACTGCACCCACGAAAGGACGGCCCTTGAAGCCTTATCTCCCTCTCATTGCCATAGTCCTGGTCATCGCCTGCAGGAGCCATGAGACTGCACCTCCCCCCGCCGATCCGAATCACGGCAAGCAACTCATCGACCAGTACGGCTGCACCACCTGTCACATCATCCCCGGCATCGAAGGGGCGAAAGGGATGATCGGTCCGTCGCTCGAGCACGTCGCTACGCGCCCAATCCTCGCCGGTAAACTCTCGAACTCGCCGGCGAGCTTGACGCAGTACATCCAGAACCCTCAGGCGTCCGATCCTACGAATTCAATGCCCAACCTCGGCGTGAAACCAGACGAAGCGCGCGATATCGCCGCATATCTGGGCACTTTGAAGTAGGCGGCTTTCGCCGCGTTGTCAGTTGTCGTGACCTCACCCATGTCGGTCTCTTCTCCTGACAACGTGGTGAAGCCCAGACAACCGTCCACCGACAATCGATAACGCGGCGAAGCCGCCGGACAACGCGCAGGCGCATTTCTGGCATCGAGTCAGCTACCGATGACGTACTACATCGAGAAAACGCTCCCCCTCGGACCGATTCGTTTCGGCGTCTCGACTCGAAAGAGCCTCGAAGCCATCGACGATGACATCGCGCTGAACACCGGTCCGAATGGCGAGTTCGTCCTCCGTCGCCACGACGGCTTCTTTTTTGGCGATACCACGCGCGTCGCCGAGCCCGTACTGCCCCACGCGCGCAGCATCTCGCAAACCGCGTTTCTCTCATCGCTCAAACCTGACGGCACACCTCGCGGTTACGGTTTTCTCGCTCTCCTGCTGTTCGGAGCTCTCCTGATCCTGCTCGGTGTCGGCGTAGTGGCTCGGAAAGGGCCACAGGGATGGGTCGAGGTCGTCCTCGGCCTCATCTGCATCACCATCCCCATCGTCATGACCGCGCAGAGACGCAAGCAGATTCGCGATCAGGAGGAACGCGAGCGCGCCGAGCGCGAAGCACTCGAGACGCGCAACCGCGAACTGCTCATCTGGTATACGAAGGCGCTGACCTACCTCCACACCGATCGCGGCGACGCTGCCTTCGAGGCTCTCCGCGGTGAGCGGAAAACCCTGACCGTCCCGTACGAGATCTGGGGCCCGTCCGCACGCCGAACGATTCTGGAGATCGGATTCGACGAGTTGGCGAAGCGCGGTGTCGCCGAGGCGAGTGTGATCGCTGAGCTCCTCGGCAAAGCCGGCGACGCCGCCGGCCTGACGCCGGACGACATGGCAGGGGTAAAACACGATCTCTACACCACCGTCTTCTGGCATCTCCTGGCAGACGACCGCCTCGGCGACCCGCAAGAGAAACAGGTCACGGCCCTACGCGTAGGCCTCGGCTATACCGACAGCGACCTGCAACCTGAGGCTCTCGCCGCCGCACAATTCCGCGACCTTCGCGGTGTCACCAGCGACACGTTGCCGCGCGCGCAATGCGCCATCCCTCTCGGCTTCCAGGAGTACTGCATCCACAAAGCGCCGCTCGATGCCGGAACGCTTGTCATCACAAACCGCCGCCTCATCATCGATGAGAAAAAGCGCTCCGAGGTCCTGCTGCCGAAAGTCTTCGACGTGGTGGTCGACGTGGACGACACCCTGGTCACCGTCAAAACGGATCAGAAGAAGCCTCTCCGGCTTCGGCTCGGATATCCGATCTTCACCGCCGCGATGATCGACCTCGCGGCCGGGTTGGATGAGCGCCCGAAAGGGTTTGCGTAGTCGAACGTCGTAGCGCCGGCGGCTCGGCGGCGGTTTTTGGGGGGTCGCCAGCGAGCCGCCGACGCTACGATGCGCTGTGCTACCGATGCGCAGAATCACCGCATCATCTCACCCACCGCCGCCCGCGTCGGACCAGGATACGGCACATCGCCTTTGATCGTTTTCCACAGGATGCGATTCAGTGTGTCGTCGTCGACAGCGTCGGCGCGAGAGAAGTCGAGCATCGCGGACTGCTTCGATTGCGCGCTCTCCGGATTCTTCTCATTCATATCGATCGACGGGTTGATGGCGTCGTAAGGCGTCAGGTCCGGCTCCGCCATGAAGATCCCGCGCACCGGCCGGCCGTAATGATCGAATTGTGAGAGCGAGTCGAGACCCAGGATCTCCTCCATCGTCGCAAGGACATCGGTCGTGTTGACGAAGCGATGGATGACGCCACCACGGTTCCAGGAGGAGATCAGCAGAAGAACCGACCGGTGCGAATCGACATGGTCCGGACCATCCTGCGCGTCATCCTCCACCACGACGATGACCGTGTCGCTCCAGTACGGCGAATGAGAGATCGCATCGACGATGCGCCCGAGGGCCAGATCGTTGTCCGCCATATACGCCCTTGGAGTCGGCTTCTTGTGGGCTGCGCCGCTCGTGTGGTCATTGGGTAGGCGCACGATCTCCAGCGCCGGCAGCGAACCGTGCGCGACGTAATTCTGAAACTCGCGCAGCCAGACATCGGTCCGCGTCTGATCGCTGATGTCCATGTTGAACGAGGGGTAATCAGGCGAGGTCGTGTTGCGCAGTGCCCGGCGAAGGCCCACGTACTGCTTGCCTACGATGTCGCGCAACTCTTCACCATTCGCGACATACTCGCCGTAGTTGCGGAGCGAGATCTTCTTTCGCACAGCCAGATCCCAGAGGTAGCCGCTGGCAGGCGCATTCACATCGTCATCGTCGTCGACCTGATGCGTGCGGTTCGTCCCCTCGTAATCGTACGTCCGGCCTCGCTTGCTGTACTCCGAAGGCATCGTTTTCTCGAGATAGTCCGAGCTGTACGCGGCCGTCGACCAGTTGTGCCCCGACGCGCTCACCTCGGCGTTGACAAAGAAGCGGTCGAAGAGGCCGAACCGCCTTGCCAGCGCATGGTGGTTCGGCGAAACGTCCTCGCCGAAGAAGACTAATGACCGGTCACCGTCCCCTTCCTTCATATCGCCGAGGATTTGATCATAGGTGCGGTTTTCTTTGATGATGTAGACGACGTGCTTGAACGGCGGATAGCGGCCGGCACCGCGTCTGGAATCCCAGCCGTTTGCGCGCACGACGCGACCCGTGAGCGCTTCCAGTGTCGCGCGCGGCATGCTCGCCGGAAACGACAGCAGCGACCCATCGAGTTGCCCGAGCGTGTAGTCGGGCGAAGTGGGCGGGGTCCCTTTCCCGGGCTGTGGCCGGTTCGGATTCGGGCGCGAGCCTCGTCCCTTCGCGCTGACGACGAGCAAGTCACTGCCATCTGCGGCAAGCGCCGATGGATACCACTCCACCGGCACGCGCCCGATCAGTTTGCGTGACGCTGTGTCGAACACGCCGACGGCGTTATTGTCCGCCTCGGCGACAAAGAGGCGGCTGCCGTCGCGCGAGAGAGCGAGGGCGTTCGGCGTGCTCCCCTCGTGTGGTCCAGCCGGCGGAGCATCCGCGAGCGTCCCGATGACTTTCGCTGTGGTCGTGTCGACGATGCTGATCGAGTCAGTGCTCGACGAGGCCACGTAGAGGCGGGCGCCGCGAAACACCATCGCCGAGGGGTGGCGCCCAACCACGATCCGGGCGTTGTGGCGGAGCATTCCGTCCGCACCGAGGCGGAAGCCATTCACGATGTTGGCGCCCCACGCGGAAACGTAGACTTCACCACGCTGCCCGGTGACGACCGCGTATGGGTAGCGCCCCGCGCGCAGGCGTTGGATGACCCGGCCCGTTGCCAACTCGACAACCGCCAGCGTGTCGGCGAGGTTTTCGGCGACATACAGGTAACGGCCGTTGCCGGAGATGGCGATACCGGCCGGGTATTGCGTCCCCACCGGGTCCTTCGGTTTGTCTCCCGGCGACGGCTTTGGCCGCTCGACCAGATCGATCTTCCCGTCGGCCACGGCTTCGCTGCCATTAAAGCGATAGACGAAGATCGAGTCGTCGTTTCCGCCGCTGGCGTAAAGCCTCTTCCCGTCCGGAGCGAACACCAGCCCGAGGAACGCGGCGACCTGCGGCAGGGTCTGCACCACCGCGCCCGTCTTGCGGTCGACGATCTGCACTCCCTGCTCGCGCCATCCGCAGAGCAGAAGCGCCATCCGATCCCCTTTCGGCGCCACTGCCATCGCAAGCGGAAAGTTGCCGACCCGGTGGGATTCCGCGACAGGATCGAGCGCGACGCCGGTCGGCAGCCTCTGGATGGGCGCGGCCATGCCACCGCTCTGGCTGCCAATAACAACGAGGACGATGGGGATGAGGCAACGGACACGCATTCAGCGGATGATATCGATATGACCGCTTCGATGCCGGCCCTTTTCATCTCACACGGCGCTCCGTCGATCGCCATTGAGCAGGATGACTTCACACGCGCCGTAGGGGCGTACGGCGCAGCGCTTTCCGGGGCGCGCGCCATCGCTGTCGTTTCCGCGCATTGGCAAGCCCGCGGCCTCCACGTCAATGCCGTCGAGCGTCCCGAGACGATCTACGATTTCGGCGGTTTCTCCGACGCTCTCTATCGGATCCGCTACGAAGCCCCCGGCGATCCCACGCTGGCGCGAGAGATTGCCGCGCTCCTCGGAGGGGCCGCACTCGAAGAACGGCGCGGCTGGGACCACGGCCTATGGGTTCCGCTACGCATCCTTCTGCCGGATGCGCGCGTGCCGATCGTCGAGATCGCCCAGCCGTATCCGACAACCCCTGACGAGTTGACGCGAATCGGGCGCACACTGGCTCCTCTGCGCGACCGCGGCGTCGCAATCATCGGCAGCGGCGGTATCGTCCACAATCTGCGCGCCATTCACCTCGCGGACAAAGACGCACCGGTCGACGACTGGGCCAATGAGTTCGACGAATGGTTCGCCACTAATCTCGCCGCGCGCGACTTCGCCACGCTGATGCGCTACCGCGACCTCGGGCCGCACGCAAGCCTCGCCGTACCGACGCCGGAGCACTTCGAGCCTGTCTTCATCACCCTCGGCGCCGCGCGCGAGACCGACAAGCTGGCGACGATCTACGAAGGTTTCCACTACGGCAATTTGTCGATGCGCACGTTCGCGTTCACGTGAGTTGCTACTCCGGTACGAAGCCGCGCTCCCGCAGCACGTCGACGATGCGCCGCGCATTCTCCTCGGCGCTCACGCTCGTGGCATCCAGCACGATCTCCGGCGCCTCGGGTGCCTCGTAGGGATCGTCGATGCCGGTGAAGTTCTTGATCACGCCACGCCGCGCCTGGGCGTACATCCCTTTCACATCGCGCGACTCACAGACATCGAGCGGCGTGGCGACATGGACTTCGATGAAGCGTCCGGCTCCGACCATCTCGCGGACGCTGTCCCGCGCCGCTCGATAGGGACTGACCGCCGCGCACACCGCAATGCCGCCGTGCCGCACGACCTCGGAGGCGACGAACCCGATGCGCAGGATGTTCGCGTCGCGGTCCTCTTTCGAGAAGCCGAGGCCTTTGGAGAGATGCGTACGGACGACGTCGCCGTCGAGCAGCGTCGATTGCCGGCCGTGCTCGATCAATAGCGCGACGAGGAGCTCCGCCGTCGTCGACTTGCCCGCACCGGAGAGGCCGGTAAACCAGACGCAGACACCCTGCCGGTGCCGCGGCGGATGGCTCTCGCCGAGGATGGCCGCTACCTCGGGACTGGTAAACCATGAAGGCAACGGCACGCCCGCAGCGAGATAGACGTCGCGCACCTGTGTACCCGAGATCGAGCGTGTCGATGCGCCCGCGGGAACGCTCGACGCCTCCTCGTAACGATCCTCCTCGACGAGGTAGACGAGCTCGTGAAACGGCAGCATGCGCACGCCGATCTCGGCTCCATGTTTCGCGACGAGATCCTGTGCGTCGTACGGTCCGTAGAACGGCATCCCCGCGGAATCGACGCCGGGGCTGGCGTGATCGCGGCCGACGATGAAATGGCTCGCGCCGTAGTTGCGGCGGATGATGGCGTGCCACAGCGCCTCGCGTGGCCCGGCCATGCGCATGGCCAGCGGCAGCAGTGAGAGAAGCACGCGCTCGCGCGGGAAGTGACGCTCGGTGGCCTTGTACGTGCGGACGCGCGTGTAGTGATCGACGTCGCCCGGTTTGGTGAGACCGACGACGGGATGAAGCAGCAGCGAGCCGTCGACGGCATCGATCGCTCGCCTCGTCAGCTCCTCGTGCGCGCGGTGCATGGGATTGCGCGTCTGGAACGCGACGACGTTCTCCCGCCCAAGCTGTTCGAGCGCCGCCCGCACCTCGGCGGGCGTCCGCCGCAACTCGCGAAAATCAGGCGGCGTCGGAAGCGCCAGCACGCGCAGCCGGCCCGAGATGTTGAACCTCCCCCACCGCTCCATCTCCGCCACGAGCGGATGCTTGCGGTCCGTCGTGCCGGCGATGCGAGCCGCCGCCTCGTTGCGGTCCCACTCATAGATCTCCTCGACCGTCACAATAGCCAGGATCTCGTTCCTGGCGCTGCGAAGAACGACGTCGCGATCGAGCGCGACGTACGCACCGCCATCGGCAGAAAGGGTGATCGGCATCGGCCAGAGCGTGCCGTCGCCGAGCCGCATCTCGGCCAGAACGCGCTCGTAATCGCCCCGCCCCAGAAAGCGGTCGAGCGGCGAGAACGCTCCCGTCGCCAGCAACTCCAGATCGCACTGCGTCCGCGTGGGAACCTGAATCGACGGCAGCGTCGCCGCGTACGCGGCCAGGCCCGCGAGCTCATCGCGATCGACGAGAAGGTCAGTCAGGGCGCCACCGTAGGGGGTCGTCAGGGTCATGGCGGCGCAGGATACTCGGTGCCGATTCCCCTGGCAGCGGAAATGGGCACGTTGCCAAGGCTGTGGATATTTATGAAGACGTTCGATGCGATGAGCAAGGCTACGGTGATCACAAGGGGGCGCATCGTGGTTAAGCGAAAAAGAAAAAGGGAGCGGTGCCGACAATTGAGATAGGCGCTCCCGAAAACGGGATTCAAGGCTCCGAAGAGCATGTCCTGACGCCCCGGCACGAGATCTCAGTCAGCCGGAATTTGGACCCGTGGTCACCGCTCCGCCGGGAATCATAACCCCGGCAGGGTCCAATCTCAATCGGGATCGTCACTCACTCCCGATCACCGGCTTCTCGTACGAGTCCTCCGGCAACTCGCGGATGAGGCGCGACCTTGATGAAACGCTCGGCCCTTTCGTGTCACTACTCGACAATAAGAGGTGATCCATGCTGGAAAAGCTTCTCATTTACGCGATCCTCGTGCTTGTCCCGATGATTCCGGCTGTCGTGCTTTTTGGGGTCTTGAAATCGCCATGGTTGAAATCGACGGTGCTGTCGACCACAACGATCAAGGCGACGATCGCCGGGATTCCGATGGAGCTCGGTGGTGCGATCGGCGGCTACTTCGCCGTGGCCGCATTCTTCGCCTATGTGGTGGGACCGCATCTTTACCCGCCTACGGCGCGATTCGTCCACGTGCGCGGCACAATGCAATTCGTATCGGGTGCCGCACCGACTGCTCCCGACATCAAGTGCGTGTTGTACCCGCCGGATCTCGAAGTGCGCGACGGGCGCAACTTCGACTGGCTCGTGCCGGTGGTTGAGGGAGATCAAGCCAACGTCATCCTCCAATCCGCCGGCTACGAAGGACAGACCCTTTACCTTACCGGCGAACTGCCATTTGGTGCGCCGCACTACAAGCACCATTCGGATATGGACGGAAACATCATCTACGACGAACCGATCGTGTTCCAGAAGGTGCCGGCCGCGGTGGTCGAGGCCGGCCCGTCGCCATCAACAGGAGGTTAGCCATGACTCGACGCATCGCATCCACAATCGTTGTTCTGCTGCTTGCCGCCGTTGCCGTCCAGGCGACCGTGCGCGGGCAGATCATACGCAGCGACACCGGACAGCCATATCCAGGCGTCGCTGTGACACTGCAGGCCGGCAACGCCCGCTCTGCTCCCGCATTGACGGACGCCGACGGCAGGTTCTATCTGCAGAACGTTCCGGCAGGCACGTACACGATGGAAATTCGCTCAAAGCGGACGACCATCATCGTGCCTGTGCGCGTGACCGGAGAGGCCTATACAGACGTGCCTAGAGTGACGGTTGAATAATCGGGGAGCGTCACTCGCTTCCGATCACCCACTTCTCATATGAATCCCCCGGCAGCTCGCGGATGAAGCGCGACGGCTCCATGAGGACGTCCAGGCCGCCGCGGTCGCGGGCCATGACCGGGAAGACGAGGTAGAGCTCCTGCTTGGCGCGTGTGACGGCGACGTAGAAGAGGCGTCGCTCCTCTTCCTCGCCGGGGATCACGATCTCGTGCTCGGACGGCGCCGCGTCGTCGACGATCTCGGCGGGCATCTCTTCGATGGCCAGCTCGGTCGTCCCGCGCACCAACGCCTCGGTCAACTCGAACGCTTCGTGCAGTTCCTTCGGCTTCACGCGGACGATGCCGCCAGGGACGCGCAGGGCGCGCTGAGAGGGGAAGCGGCCGTCGGCCAGCCAGATGACGAAGACGACGCGCCACTCCAGACCTTTGGCCTGATGTACCGACGACAGGACGATCTTTTCATCCTCGGGACCGACGACGGCGATGTCTTCGCCGGCGATCGGATTGGCCAGGGCCACCTCGTCGAGGAAGGCGTTCGTATCGTCGTAGCGGAGCGCGTATTGCGAGAGCTGTTCGAGATCGTCGAGCCGCGCCTGCGCGTTGGCGAACTTGGAGCGGGCGTAGTCCGCATAGCCGCGCTCGACGACGAGGCGGATCGATTCGGATGGGTTGTGCTGCATCGACTCGCTGCTGATGACGCCGAGGACCTCGCGAAGATTTCGAAGGCTCGCGGAGGTAGCTTTGCGGGGGTCCCCTGTTGCTTTCTCCGACCCCCGACTCCCGACTCCCGACCCCCGAAGGAACACATCCAGTGGATCGGCCGCAGTCCCGATCCTCGCCCACACCTCGGCGGCCGTCTTCTCGCCAACCTTCGGATACAGCTTCATCACCCGCTTCCACGACAATTCATCGCGTGAGTTCGTGACGATCTTCAGATAGGCGATCACGTCTTTGATGTGGGCCTGCTCGAAGAAGCGGACGCCGGAACGGATCTCGTACGGGATGAGGCGGCGGGACAGCTCCATCTGCAGTTCGAGTGACTGGTAGTGCGAGCGATAGAGAACGGCGATGTCGCCGAGGTGCTCGCCCTCGTCGCGCAGCTCGAGGATGCGCTGGGCGATGAACGAGGCCTGCTCGAAGACGTCGTCGACACCGACCACCGCCGGATCGGGTCCGTCTCCTCGCACCGCATGCAACTCCTTGCGGAACTGAAACCGATTCTGCGCGATCGAGGCATTGGCGAGGGTCAGGATCTGACGCGTCGACCGGTAGTTAGTCTCCAGCTTGTAGATCTTCGCCTCGGGAAATCGGAGCGGAAAAGTGATGATGTTTTCGAACGATGCGCCGCGAAACGAGTAGATCGATTGCGCGTCGTCGCCGACGACCATGAGGTTGCGCCGTACCGCGGCCATGGCGTCGACGACCTCGGCCTGCAGTTTGTTCGTGTCCTGATACTCGTCGACGAGGATATATCGATAGCGGCGCTGCAACGCCGCGCCGACATCCGGGTAATCATCGAGCAGCAGCTTCCAGTTCACGAGCAGATCGTCGAAATCCATCGCATTCGCTTCGCGCTTCCGCTCCTTGTAGCGGCGGAACACGTTGATCATCTCGTCCCGGTAGATGCCGAAGTGCGGGTAGTTCTGCTCGAGGTGGATCTCCAGCGGCGTGCGCGTGTTGATCAGGTACGAGTAGATGTCGATGAGGACGTCGCCCTTGGGGAAGCGCTTCTCCAGGGTCTTGATTCCGAGAGAGGAGATGGCCGATTCCATCATCTCCTTCGCATCCTCGGCGTCGAGGATCGTGAAGCTGGAGCGGTACCCGATCGTGGCAGCGTGCTGGCGGAGGAGGCGGTTGCCGATGGAGTGAAACGTGCCTCCCCAGATGCGGCGGGTATCGATCGTGACGAGCTGCTCGACGCGGCTCAGCATCTCGCGCGCGGCCTTGTTCGTGAACGTGACCAGAAGAATCTCCGACGGATCGACACCGTCTTCGATGAGACGGGACACGCGATAGGTCAACGCCCGCGTCTTGCCGCTGCCGGCACCGGCGATGACGAGCATCGGCCCCTCGCCGGCCATGACCACGTCGAGCTGCTCCTGATTGAGCTCGTCTTCGTAGCGGACGCGGTATTGTTTCTGGGGTCTCGCCGGCTTCTTGAGCGAGTAACGGCGGATCTTCTCGGGCACGAGGGGAAGGTTATCAGGTGAATTCGGCGAGGCGTTGAAGCTACCCCCGCGCCACCTTGATCAAGGCCTCCATGTGATTCAGATACCTCTCCAGCGCCCGCCGTCCGGCAGCGGTGAGTGAATACTCAGTCCGCGGGACGCGGCCGGCGAACGACTTCCTGCAGGAGATGTACGTCGCCTCCTCGAGCTTGCGGGCGTGGACGCTCACGTTGCCATCGGTCGTCTTCAGGATCGCTTTCAGCTCGTTGAATGTCAGCGTTGGGTTGACGGCCAGGGCGCTGACCATGGCCAGGCGCGTCTTCTCGTGGATGATGCGGTCGAGATCCGGGATCTTCGTCTCGATGACCCGGCTGACCTTCGATGCTTCGTTGCTCTTCTTTGCTGCCGCTGATTTAGCCACCGTAGCTCCTTGCGATGATGAATCCGAAGAGGATGTGCAGGCCGCCGAAGCCGGCGCCGAGGAGGATGTTCGAGGCGCCGAGCGGCAGGAAGGCCGCGGCGGCGCCGAGGAGCATGAAGGCAATGCCCATCACCGGAATCACGCGGATCGAGAACGCGCCGCTGCTGACGAAGGCCGTCCCGTAGAGCAGCAGCCACGTCGCCGGGATGGCCGCGTAGCTCTCCACGCGGACGAGGGCCAGGGTCAATACCGCCCCGGCCACGAGCGGCGCGAAGTAGCTGATGAAGAACCGCCGTGACGCTCCCGACATGAATGCTTCTTCCGAGCGCCGCGCCTTGATGGCCATCGCGCCGAACCCGATCGCCGCCGCGACGACCGCCTCGGCCAGCCACGTGGCCAGCCACATGCGCAGCGAGCGCCCCAGGAACTGCTGCGCCACCACCGCCGCCGCGATCGCCGTCACTCCCACGCCCATCCCGCCCCACCCCGGAATCGACGTAAACGATCCGGCCCTCTCCATGGCCTCGCGGATGAAGCGGAGGTTGTCGAGCGCATGCTCGCGCATCGGAAGAGGGGCCTCGGACATCGGAGGCATGGTAGCGCAAAGTGCTTTCTGGAGTGCGCCAGGGCCGGGAGAGACGAATTGTGAATGTTCGGTGTTGAATGTTCAATGTGGAATGGACACCCTTCAATCGTTCGCCTCGGTCATTCAACATTCAACATCCAACATTGCAAATTCAACATTGTTCTCACATCCACCGACCTCCCCAGGTCCATCCCTGACAACTGGATAGAACGCCGTCCTCGCCCCCGGCTGCGCCGCAGTAGACTCCTCGCCCATGCCCCCGTCTAAATCCCCTCGTTCCCTCGTCATTCTCCTCATGCTGTTCGCTCTTCCCGTCATCGCCGGAGACAACTTCTGGACCATCAAGGGGCCCTACGGCGGCGCCGTCAGCAAGCTCGCCTTCGATCCAGTGAATCCGTCCATCGCGTACGCGGCAAGCCCCAACGGGATCTTCCGGAGCGTCGACGGCGGCCAGCATTGGACCGCTGCCCCGGAACTGGTCGGGACACCGTTCATCGACGTCGCGGTGGCGGCCAGCGATCCGCAGAAGGTCTTCGCATCCTCGGTCTACGCGCTCTACGAGAGTACCGACCGCGGTGTGACCTGGTTCAAGGTTTCAGGTTCCTTCGGGTCGTACGCGGTGGCCGTCAGCCGGACGAACGCCGATATCGTCTACAGCGACTCCTCTGGTGGGCCGATCCGCTCCTCGGACGGCGGGGTCACCTTCGGCAACGTCGGGACCGGCCTCCCTTCGTTCCCGTCCGCGATCAGCGCCCTGGCAGTCGACCCGCAAACGCCCGACACCGTCTATGCGTCCTTCCAGACCAGCGCCGGCGTGTACAAGTCGATCGACGGCGGAGCGCACTGGACGGCGGCGAACAGCGGCCTGACCGCGACGGTCACCTTCTCGATGATCATCGACCCGTCGAATGGCTCGACTCTTTATGCAGGCGGAACGACGGGGCTCTTCAAGACCACCGACGGAGGCAACTCCTGGATACCTCTGACCAATGGCCTGCCGGCATCCCAGTTCACCTACTCGCTTTCGATCAGCCCGGGCTCGCCCTCCACCATCGTGGCCGGGCTCAACTCAGGCCTCTTCAAGTCGACGAACGGAGGGACGAGCTGGACCGGCCCGATCGCATTCAACGGCAGCACCATCAACTCCCTTGCCATCGACCCGGTCAACCCTGCCAACATTCTCCTCACCGCGAATTCCATTACATCCAGAAGCTCCGACGGCGGAGTGAACTTCACCGCCAGCTCCGGCCTGACCGCCTTCTACACGCAAGCCATCGCAGTCGATCCGCGAAACGCATCGATCGTCTACGCCTCCGGGTCCGCGGGCGCGTTCAAGAGCACGGATCTCGGTGAGACCTGGGCATCGCTGACCTCAACCCTGACGCAAGGACTTGCCGTCGATTCCCAGAATTCGCAGACGGTCTACTTCATCACTCTCGGACAACTCCGCCGAAGCCTCGACGGCGGGGCAACCTCGCAGGACTTCGCGACCGGGCTCCCTTCAGGCGCCGCGCAATTCATCGCCGCTGACCCGCATGTTCAGGGAACGGTCTACACCATCATCGGCAACGTTGTGTACAAGAGGGTGGGCAGCGACCCGTGGGTGAAGAGCAATACCGGTTTACCTACCGGCTCCTTTTCGTTCCTGGCGATCGACCCAAACAACACCTCTACGCTCTACACCGGAGGCGGATCCGGGCTGTTCAAGAGTACCGACGGAGGCACGAGCTGGAGCGCAGCCGGCGGCGGGCTCACCGGAGTCAACCCGGCCGGTCTCACCATCGATCCCTTCGACTCCAGACATCTCCTCACCTGGGCAAATTCATCGGGATACGAATCGACCGACGGCGGCGCGAACTGGCTTCCCTTCGCCGTTGCTGACGGCAGACAAGCCATCTTTCTCGCGTTCGACTCAACCGGTCCCGGACGGATCTACAACTACAGCAGCGACGCGATGGACCGCAGCCTGGATGGAGGGAAGAGCTGGTACCCGATGCAGACGGGACTGGGACAACTACACATCGGCGTCCTGGTTGTCGCCCCAGGCGGCAATACCCTCTACGCCGGTGGCACCAGCGGAGGAGTGTGGGTGTTCCACATCGCGCGGGCGCGGGCGGTGAGTCACTGAACTGACGGGCTAGACGCTCCGCGTTCCCCGAGCTGCGCCTCGATCATGAGATGGAATCGGAGGCGGGATCGGCCCTGGCCCTAAGGAGCGGCACGCGCAAGCGGCACGATCCCGCACCTGCCCGTCGACTCAATCCTGAACGCATTCACCGGCCGCGCGGCCACCCATGCCACGCGCTGTGTGGAAAGCTCGGCCCGCAACAGGCCGGCCGCGACCCTCAACTTCGGCAGCGATGAGACGTCTTGAATGTGGCCCCACTCTTCTTCCAGCTCCGGACGCGGTCCGGCAGGCGACCAGACGAAGAGCGGCACGCCGATCGACGCGAGATAGGTCCGAATAGACGCGCCGCTGTGCGTGCTGGTGTCCTTGAACGGGCTGAGCACCAGCACCACCGCGCGCCGGTGCGAGCCGGTGATCGCGTTCAGGCCGGCAACGCCGACGGCGTCCGCGGCTCGGCGCGGAGTGTCGTCTTTGACACGATTGTCGCCGTACGAGCGTGAGAGAAGCCACACAAGACCTGCGTCACCCGCCGCGACGTCCGTCGAGGGCGGGAACAGGAGAGCAGGCGCGTTACTCGTTGACTTGAACGGCTCTCCGACTGGCCATAAAACGCGCATCCACGTGCCTGAATCAAGCGAGGCATCATGCTGCGCGTCAAATGGTCCAAGGCCAATCGCTCCCGGGCTCGTCCTCGGGTTGAGCATCCTGATCGCTTCGGTGGGATCAGGATCGAGGATGAAGATCACCAGCGCCGGGCTGTTCTCGATGGCGGACGCGCGCACGGGCGAGCCGGCGCTGGCGAAGCAATCGCCGAGAGTTGCCGGCGGCGCGGATGTCCACTGTCTGACGCCGACCGGCGTCAGTTCTGAATCCGCCACATAGCCGACCGCACCTCCGACGACGAGCTCGCGGCGCGAGACGATGCCGCCGGCAAACCGCATCTCAGCGGCGATCAGGTGAGGGCGGTCCATGCTGAGCCGCGGCAGGCGGCCATGGAACGTCTGGTCGAGCGGGATCGACTTTCCATCGACGGTGAGAGACGAGCGGACCGGCTTGGCGCCGAGAAGATGTTCCCACCGCAACTCGGCCGATACCTGCATCCCCTTGCCGTCGCTCTTCAGCGCGATCACAAACTCAGCCAGCGGCCGCGGAAGATTCACCGCCTGCTCCGCACGCGCCATCTCCTGTCCGCGTCCGTCATAGCCGATGGCCACCAGGTCACCGGGAACGATCGACGGACCGAAGTCGACGGTCGCCTGCCACGGCGCCTGTTTCATCTCGGCGACCTGACGTCCGTCAAGCAGGATGCGAACCGACTTGATGGCCGGGCCCACTTGCAGCTCCACGCTCTGTGGTCCGGAGATCAGCCCCAGGAAGAGTGAAAGGAAAACGAGTTGCGGCGACATGACGTCGATTATGCGCGCGCTCGCGCCGGGCTCATATCGCCTGTCATCCTGCGGAAAGGGTACGGCGGAGTCGCCGGTCTGCCATCCACACGCGTCGTTCTGTCTGGGGAACAAGGTTTCTGGTGTGGGGAGACGAGGGTTCTGGTTCGAAGGAACCAGGTTTCTGGTGGCGAGGGACCAGATTTCTGGTTCCGGGAACGAGTTTTCCGGTTTCCCGAACGAGTCTTCTCGTTCCCCGAACGAGTTTCTCGCTCCTCGGAACGAGTTTTCTGGTTATCCCGAACGAGTCTTCTCGTTCAAGGGAACCAGTTTTCTCGTTCGACGGACGAGTTCTTGGGTTCGAGGGACCAGTTATGACGGTCGCAGTTTCCGAATTCAGACCATCTGAACAGACCGACGGGTGCAGACACCCGCGTCAGTGACGTAAACGGCGCTGTTTCCGCATCGGCAGGGAAGCGTCCCACGGTAACTCTCCTCGGTATTCACGGTCAGGACGCTCCCGCCTTCCTCCGGGTCTTCCTCGTATTCCTCTCGAGCAGCCGATCCGAGGCTCAACATCAGCAACCTTTCCGAGCGCAGCGGCAAACTTGCGGCGCGTCCCCCGTGCAGCCCGCGCTTGCAGGTATTCTTCGGTCATCAGTGCCGACATCTTCTCGGCAACGGCCGAATTGATCAGTTGGTTGATCGAGATGCCCTCTCGCTCTGCGACTTCGCCAAGCTTTCGATGAAGGGACTGCGGCAAACGCAGACTCAAGGTGCTCATTTCAAACCTCCCAGTTCTCTCATCTGGCGCGTGGCGAGCAGACGCTGACTCAGCGCGCACCACCCACCTCCCGTCACGTAGGGAGGGGGTCCTTCGCCGTCCTCCGCCGCGACGTTTGATCTGAGCAAGTGTCATCATTCGGGGCGCGGCTGCGGCAGGCTCAGGATGACAGCGTTCGTGCTCTACCGACGCGTCCCTATCCCCCCTCCCCCAAATTCGTCACAACTTCCTCGTGGCATCCATCCCCCTCCCGTTGCAGAATGCCTCCCGAAAACAACGGCAGCAGGGGGAAACCATGAGAAAGCAGTGGATGGGGTGCCTGTTCCTCGTCGCATTCGCGACGACAACCTTCGCCGCGCCGGCGACCGCGAAGAAAGAAACGGCGACCGCGAAGAAAACGACGACGACAGCGAAGGCGGCGGCGGAGAAGGTCACATCCGTCGAGGGGATTACGGAGTACGACCTGCCCAACGGCTTGCGCGTCCTCCTCTTCCCGGATCAGACCAAACCGACGGTGGTCATCAACCTCACCTACCTCGTCGGCTCGCGCCACGAGAGCTACGGCGAGACCGGCATGGCCCATCTCCTCGAGCACATGATGTTCAAGGGGACGCCGGACCACAAGAACATCCCCCAGGCGCTCAAGGAGCACGGCGCCAACTACAACGCCTCCACCTGGTACGACCGGACGAACTACTTCGAGATCCTTCCGGCCACTGCCGAGAATGTTCGGTTCGCTCTGGAGCTGGAAGCGGATCGGATGATCCACTCCTTCATCGCCCGCAAGGACCTCGACTCCGAGATGACGGTCGTGCGGAACGAGTTCGAGATGGGCGAGAACGATCCGGAGAACGTCCTCGGGGAGCGAGTTCTCTCCACGGCCTATCTATGGCACAACTACGGACACTCAACCATCGGCTCGCGTGCGGACATCGAGCGTGTTCCCATCGAGCGCCTGCAGGCATTCTGGCGCAAGTACTACCAGCCGGACAACGTCGTCCTGCTGGTGGCCGGAAAGTTCGACGAAGCAAAGACGCTGGCCGAGGTCGAGAAGATCTACGGGTCCATTCCCCGCCCGACGCGGAAGCTCGAGGAGCCGTACACCGCCGAGCCGGCACAGGACGGCGAACGTTCGGTCACGCTGCGGCGCGTCGGCGACGTCCAGGCGCTCGCCGTCGCCTATCACATTCCCGCGGAGTCGCATCCTGATTCGGCCGCGGTGGAGGTTCTCGACAGGCTTCTGACGGACACACCATCCGGCCGGCTCTACAAGGCGCTGGTGGAGACGAAGAAGGCCACCTCAGTATCGAGCTTCCTCCCTGGGCTGCACGATCCCGGCTTCGTCATCCTCCAGGCCGAGGTGCGGCAGGAGCAGTCGCTGGAGGATGCAAAGAAGATCTTCTTGCAGACCATCGATGACCTGAAAGCCACACCGCCGACGAAGGAGGAAGTCGATCGCGCGCGCACCGGCCTACTCAAGAACATCGACCTCACCCTCAACGCCGCCGACCGCGTCGGGCTGGCCATGAGCGAGTCGATCGCCGCGGGAGACTGGCGGCTCTTCTTCCTCAACCGCGATCGCATTCGCAAGGTCACACCGACAGACGTGCAGCGCGTGGCCAACGCCTACTTCCTGCCGTCGAACCGGACCGTCGGCGAGTTCATCCCGGACAAAGCGCCGGCTCGCGCGGAGGTCCCGCCTTCGCCGGATGTGGCGGAGATGGTCAAGACCTACAAGGGGGATGCGGCCATCGCCGCCGGTGAAGCATTCGATCCATCACCGTCCAACATCGAATCGCGCACGACCAGGACGACCTTGCCCGGCGGTCTGAAGGTGGCCTTGCTGCCGAAGAAGACCCGAGGCTCGACGGTGAACGTGGTGGCCACGCTGCACTTCGGCGACGAGAAGAGCCTCATGAATCGCTCGACCGCCGGCGTAGCGGCAGCCGACATGCTCATGCGCGGCACGAGCAAACACACGCGGCAACAGATCAAGGACGAGATCGACCGCCTGAAGGCACGCGTGAACGTATCCGGCGGTGCCCAAGCCAACATCTCGGTGGAGACGACACGCGAGAATCTTCCGGCGGTGCTGGCTCTGATCGGCGAGGTTCTCCGCGACCCGATCTTCCCTCCGCCGGAATTCAGCCAATGGAAACAGGAGGAGCTGGCCCAGGCCGAACAGCAGCGCAGCGATCCGCAATCGGTCGGCTTCACAGCCTTCCAGAGGCACATGAACCCCTATCCCAAGGGTGACATTCGCTACGTATCCACTGCCGAGGAGGACATCGCCGATCTCAACGCGCTCACGATCGACGACGTGAAGAGTTTCTATACGACGTTCTATGGAGCCTCCAACGCCGAGATCGCGCTGGTAGGCGACTTCGATCCGAAGCAGGTGATCGCGCAACTGACGGACCTCGTCGGCTCGTGGAAGAGCGGCACGCCGTTCGTGCGTGTCCCGCGCCTCTACAACGACACGCCTGCCACCAATCAGTCGCTGGAGACACCGGATAAGGCCAACGCCGTCTTCGTGGCCGGGCAGAACCTCGTCCTTCGCGATGACGATCCCGACTATCCCGCCCTCATCCTCGGCAATTACATCCTCGGCGGCGGAACGCTCTATTCGCGGCTCGGCAATCGCATCCGTCAGAAGGAAGGTTTGAGCTACGGCGTGGGATCGAACATCCAGGCCGGCCCGTTCGACAAGAGCGGCAGCTTCACGACCTTTGCCATCTACGCGCCGCAGAACGCCGCGAAACTGGAGACAGCGTTCAAGGAAGAGGTGGACAAGGCGGTGAAGGAAGGCTTCACCGCCGCGGAGATCGCGGAAGCGAAGAAGGGGTTGTTGGAAAACCGCAAGCTGCAGCGCGCCCAGGATGCCGGCCTCTCGCGAACACTGGCGACGGAGCTCTTCGCAAATCGAACGCTGGCCTGGGACGCCGCGATGGACAAGAAGATCTCGGATCTCACCCCAGAACAGGTGAACGCCGCGGTTCACAAGTGGATCGATCCGTCGAAGATCTCGATCGTGAAAGCCGGCGACTTCGCCAAGGCTGCGGCGGCGCCGAAACCGTAATTCGCGTTCAGCCCGTCAAGTGGCGGCCTTTCAGGAGGCCGCCACTTACGCGGACCAATTGACCAGCGAGTAAGCGGGCTCATCGAGCTGACGCTCATTCGAACTTTCCAAATTCTGTCGAAAGACCGGCTTGACAGTTCAGAGCAACCACCTCCCTTCCACACCTACAAATTGATTTCTTGATCTTCGATATACTTTGCGTCATTATTGCGGCGCTTCAGCTATCCTCACATCCACAAGAAGATCACCTGGGAGGTCCCTATGCCTTTTCAGATTACGGTTCAGTGCGAGACGCCGCCATACGGATTCGATCCTGCCAATCTCGAAGCGAAGGCCGGTGACGCCGTCTTCTGGTTCAATGCCGACCATCAAACTACGCATCAGATGTACCCAGAGAAGGGTGTCGCCGGCGACTGGGGAGATCCGGTCACGCCCCAAGCATCCTCGATGCAGGTCAACGTCCCGAATGAAGGCATCTATCCCTATCGATGCGCCTGCCACAAGGACGAGACCGGCACGATCACAGTCACTAAGTAAAAGAAAGGATTGCCATGACAGCCATCGATTTGTCCGACGACGAATTCGACCTGATCGAACACCCCGACCGGCGCGAGTTTCTCGGCCTCGCCCTCGCCGCAGCCGGCGGTGTTGTGCTCTCTCCGCTCTTCCCCGGCGTGGCTTGGGCACAGAACGGCGCGTCCTGTCCGGCACCGTTCAACGAGGATCTCCTCCCCGTCGGCGAGATCAAGAGCGTCGATGGCTTTCTCCGCGGCATCATCGACACGCAGTACGAACTCCGGAAGGTTATCGAATACACGGGCGAAAACGACGCCCCTGCCTACAAATGCCGCGAACATCCGCTTCGCGCCTATCACGGGTATCAGGGCTTCGATCTGACGAATAGAGTGACAGCAGCCGGCCGGGCGTACCCAGGGCCAACCCTTCGCGCGCGCGTCGGCGAGACCGTGCAGCTCATCTTCCTCAACCGCATCGATCCGCAGAAGTTCCCCCAGACCTCGGTGACGAGCGTCAAAGACCAATGTGATACCTCATTCGTCGTCGTCGGCGGGAAGCGCTATCCGGGAGCGAACGAGGTTTTCCCGAACTGCTTCCACGCCTCGAACACGACAAACCTTCACTTTCACGGTACCCACGTGACACCGGGTACTTTCGGCGACAACGTCCTGATCGGCGTCCTTCCCAATCCGAAGATGAGCGTGGCCAGCGCTATCGCAACAAGTAAGAAGGTGATCGAGAAGTCGTTTGAAAAGGCGTTTGAGAAGGCGCATGAGAATGGGTATGTGCCTCGACTCAAGTGGTCGACCGAGAGCACCAATTTTCTGCGGAGAATGGTGGCTGCGACGTGGGAGTCGATGCTCGAAGGTGCGAAGAGGTCGGGCAACACCCAGCTCACCGAACAGATCGGTGCCGCGATCGACGCGAACCGCAGGGATATCGCCGCGGGCGAATGGCCGCAGTACTGGCCGGGCTTTTATGTCCACAACTTTGAGCTTCCGATTGCCAGCGGACGGCCCGGCGTGTTCCCGGTGATGGGGCAGTCGCCCGGAACGCATTGGTATCACTGCCACCAGCACGGCTCCACGACCATGCAGATTCTCAACGGCATGGCCGGGCTCTTCATCATCACCGGCGACTACGATGACAAGCTGCTGGCGCTGGGTGGCGGCACAGTGGCCAAGCCCAGGATCAAAGAGCAGGTGATGATCTTCCAGCTCTTCTCCGAACAGCCCAACCTCGTGAATTCCACGCCGGACGCGCTGCTTCAGGTCAACGGGCAGGTCGTCCCGACCGTTCGTATGAAACGAGGCGAGGTGCAGTGGTGGCGCATCGCTGACGCCGCCATGAAAGCGCACGGCATCGACCAGTACCTCTTCATCAGCCAGGACGTTCTGGACCGCCTTCGGAAGGACCCGAAGCTGCTGGTGAAAGGCGTCCCGCCGCCGTCCGCCGAGGGGAGCGTGCCGGCGTTGAATCAGACCGCGCAGGACGGGGTGCAGTTCGATTGGAAGAACTACGTGCTCCGCGCGCAATGGCCGCCGTCGGCGACGGCGCCGAACGCGACGCCGAATCCAAAGACCTTCCATCTCGCTCCCGGCAATCGCGCCGATTTTCTCGTCAAGGCGCCAGCCAACGACGGAACGGCATATCTGGTTTTCTGGCCTCAAACGATCTCAGGCCCATTCGAGGACATCAACATGAATCTCGTGTTGAAAGTCATCGTCAAAGGTGATCCGACGAACGAGAACACCAGTCTGCCGACCGAGGCGCAGTATCCGAAACTGCCGCAGGACCTGGCCGACATCACAGAAAACGAGATCCACGGACGGCACCGCACGCTGACGTTCAGCATGAGCAAGGGCAGCGGCCCAGGCGGTGGGACCAGGGTCGACCCGCCGCAGTTTTTCATCGACGGTAAGCAGTTCGAGGAGGGGAAGATCGATCAGGTCATGCTGCTCGGCACCGCCGAGGAGTGGACGCTGGAGAACACGTCACAGGGCGGAGTCTCGCATCCGTTCCATATCCACATCAACCCGTTCCAGATCACGGAAGTCTTCGATCCTGCTACGATGACCGAGCCAAAAAAGATGCCGCAGCCGTGGGTATGGGGCGACGTGATCTCGATTCCCGCGGCCCTGACGCCTCCCGGGCCGGGGCAGGTACCGGGACACGTGAAGATCCGCAGCCGTTTTGTCGATTTCCCAGGCAAGTTCGTCCTGCATTGCCACATCCTCGGCCACGAAGATCGCGGCATGATGCAGCTCGTGGAGGTCGTGGACAACCATACGGTGATCAAGCACCATTGAGGCGTTCGGTGGGGGACAAGCGGGTCATCCTTGCGTCCTACGCGAACAGCCTTGCGATCTCCTGGTTCCCCGACTCCTGCGCGAGCTTTTTCAGCGGCGTGCCTCGGGCATCAACTGTCTCGACGAGAGCTGGGAACCTTGTCAAATATCGCTTGACCAGATCCGCGTCGCCGCGGGCGATGGCAAACGCGGCGTCCTCGATCTCGATGCCGAGGACAGCGCCGCGCTGCCGGAGATACTCGATCGCCCAACCGGCCGGCGTTGCATGGAACCGCGCATCACGGGCATTGATCTCGGCGCCGGCATCGAGGAGCAAAGCCACGATCGCGTCATGGCCAATCTCGGCCGCGTAGTGAAGAGGGGTCGCGCCTTCCGAATCGCGCGCAGTCGCGGATTCCGGGTTCCGTTCCAGAATCTCGCGGACCTGTTCGACGTTGCCGGAACGCACAGCGTCGAACAGGTCGTTGATCGTTTTCATCCTGCAAGTCTACCTAACGCTCCGGACAAAACGCGCTGAAGCCGCTGGCGTGCTCGCGGCGTTCGAGCGTGGAAATGTGTTCCGGCAGAATCCCCAGCTTCACCAGTTGCGGGTGGAACTCATAGCGGATGCGGACGGAGGCTACCGGACTCGGCTCCAGGTCCATGTCCACCATCTCGATCTCGTGCCGCTCCTTCTCGCCCATTCCCGTCGCCGCGTAATCGTCGGCCGAGTCTTTACGGGCCTTCGCGGACGGCGCGGGCGGCGGGGCGGGCTGCATCGGCTGTCCGCTTGCCGAGCCGGCGGCTCGACCCTCGCTAAAGCCAGACGACGGGCGATCCATCTCCACCTCGTGACGGCGCTCGCGGAAATAGACGGCTTCGATCACGCCAAGGTTCTGCGTCTGGCCCAGCGAGGCACCGTAGGAGTGGCTCTCGCCGGTGAAGAAGAAGCTGCGCGCGGCGCTGTCGCTCACCTGCCAGCCGGAGATCACGGTCGACCCATACGGCTCCAGCACCCACTTCGAGGCCTTTCGGGCGTCGGTGTGTTTCGCGTCGATCGTGTTCAGCCCGTCGACGGACAGGGCCACGGCGACGCGATACGGAGTCGGATTGGTCAGCCGCAGGCTGTAGCTCGCTCCGCGGACGGCCTCGATGTAGACAGAGCCGTTGTGGTGGTACTCCATTCGGGCTGCGTCATCGACGAGAACCTCGACGGAAAAGCCCGAGGGGCTCCCCTTCGCAAACAATTGACCGGAAGAGAGTCCGAGAACAACCAGTGTCACAGCCATCAGAATCATTCGGTGTCGCATTTCATCCTCCGTGGAATGAGACACCGGAGTTTGGGGAAAAAAAACCGGGGGTGGGGTGTGGGGGGTGGGGAATGGGAGAACCGTGGGATCGCAGGCGTCCGCCAGGCCTCTCGCGCGAACCACTCATCAGCGTCCGGCCGGGTTAGAGAACCCGGCCCACGTCAGCAGGAGCTACGTCTGCCACGTGAAGCCGCAACTGGGACAACGCGTCGGTTTTCTGCCCGTGAGCAACGCGAGAAGCCCGACCGGGAACAAGAAGATGGCAACGATGATCGCCCACGCGGGAAACCCTCCACGCGAGGCAAGCGTGCTGCACTTCGGACAGGTTATCTTTGCCATATCGTCTCCTCAACCCAGGTGCGGTATGCAGTGCGAGTATGACAGACGCTCCTCAACGCCTCACCCCCTCTTCAACAGCCTCGCAGTGTTGCCCCCGAGGATACCGGCCCGGTCGCTCTCGGAGAGATCCAGCTCCGCGATGCTGTCGAGCATCCGGCGCAGGCTGCCGATGAGGTGGGGGTAGTCGCTGCCGGCGAGGATGTGGTCGGCACCGGCGAATTCGATGGCCAGGCGCAGGGCGCGGACGTCGAAGTTCACGGAGTCGTAGTAGAAGTTCTTCAGGTATTCGCTGGGAGGACGGTCGATATGGACGCGGTTCTCTTTGTAGGCGTAGAAACCGCGGTCCAGACGCTCGACGAGATACGGAATCGCGCCGCCGAGGTGGCCGAGAACCCAGCGGATCTTCGGGAAACGCTCCACCACTCCGCTGAAGACGAGACCGGCCGCGGCGAGCGTCGTATCGAGTGGGAATCCGACCAGCGCGGTCAGCCAGTAGTCGGTCATCGCCTCGACACCGACGGGTGCGGTGGGATGGATATGAATGACGGCGCCCAGGTCGTTCGCGGCCTCCCACACCGGAAGGAATCGGTCATCGCACAGCGCCACACCGTTGATATTGCTGAAGATCATGGCGCCGCAGAAACCGAGTTGCGCGTACACGCGCTCGAGCTCCCGCGCCGAGGCGGCCGGGTCGCACAGCGGAAGAGTCCCGATCCCAAGGAACTGCCCGCCATAGTCAGCGGCGATCGAGGCAAAGCTGTCGTTGACGATGCGCGCCAGAATCACCGCTGTGCGCGGTTCTTCGACGTGTGTTCCCGGCGTGGTCAGGCTGAGGATCTGCGTGTCGACGCCAATCTCGCGCATGACCTCGGAGCGATAGGCGATATCGCGATGCCCACGCACGGCTACGTTGTAGTCGCCCGGATAGTGCAGCAGCGTGTTCCCCTCGGCGTCGACGGAGAGTTGTACATTGCTGGGACCGGCGCGCAGGGCGTCGAGGTACGGGGCGGGATAGAAGTGGTTGTGAAAATCAATCACGGGCATCGATGGCAGGTCCTTTGCGCGAAGTCGTTCGAGTCCAGAGAGCGTATACCGGAAGGCCGGCGGCGACGATCAACAATCCGATGGCGCTATCGGCCGGCTCGGCGACGATCTGGTTGACGACGATGAGGGCGGTGGCGGCGATGAATGCGAGCGGTACGAAGGGATAGCCGAAGGTGCGATAGGCCGGCGCGTAATTCGGCCGCCGCCGAAGGACGAAGATTGCTACCGCGAGTGCTGCGAAGAAGATCCATTCCGTGTAGACGACGCGCGTAAAGAGGTCGCGATAGGTTCCCGTGGCCACGAGCACCGAGGCCCACACGGCCTGTAGCACGATGGCGAGATACGGGGTGCGGTAACGGGGATGAGGCACCCCCGCGGATCGGAAGAAGAGGCCGTCCTGGGCCATGGCGAAGTAGACGCGCGGTCCGGCCAGGATCACCCCGCCGAGGGCGCCGAGCGCGGAGATGATCACCAGTCCCGCGACCGCGGCCGCTCCGCGTGAGCCGACCAGTGCGGTGGCGACATCGGTGGCGATGCGCTCCGAGTGGATGACCTGATCGAGAGGGAGCACGTACACGTACGCGGCG
Organism: Thermoanaerobaculia bacterium; assembly: GCA_035482045.1. GTDB lineage: Bacteria > Acidobacteriota > Thermoanaerobaculia > Gp7-AA8 > Gp7-AA8 > JADGNZ01. The sequence continues at coordinate 2,656 of DATHRD010000093.1, read as the reverse complement.
TTCAACCCGAGGTAGGAAAGAGTGACGATGAGCGTCCCGATCATCAGAGCACGCGGGATGGTCTTTCGCGGCTCGCGGGTCTCTTCGGCAACATAAGTGACCATGTGCCAGCCGCCATATGCGAACAATCCTGCCACCAGGGCCAGGAGGAACTCGTGGATCGAGTATCCCGTAGCCACGCGCGCGGTTCCGGCTCGCTCGGGCGCGAGGGCGACGACGATGATGAGCATCAGTCCGATGGCCAGCACCTTGACGATCGTGAAGAACGTCTGGACCGCGCTCCCCTGCCGCACACCCACGTAGTTGACGGCGGAGAGGATGAAGATCGCGGCGACGGCGACGATGCGCGTCCCGATGTCGCTCAGCGGAACGAAGAAGCCGATGTAGCGGGCCGTAACGACGGCGATGGCGGCCACGATCCCGGAGTGCATGCACCAGAACATCGCCCATCCCCACAGGAACCCGGCGGCGGGATGGAAGGTCTCTTTGAGGAAGACATAGACGCCGCCGGTGCGGGGAAAGGCGGAGGCCAGCTCGGCGCAGATGAGAGCCCCAAATAAGGTGAGCACGCCCGCCAGGAGCCAGACGAGCAGCATCCCCCCGACACTGGGAACACGCCGGCTGATCTCGGAGGGCTGGACGAAGATCGAGGCGCCGATGATGATCCCGACCACCATGGCCGTGGCGCGGAGGAGGCCGATGGAGCGGGTGAGGTTTGCGTTGCTGTTCATGTGAGCGAGGCCCGCCCAACCCACGGCAAATGTTGAATGTTCAATGTTGAATGTTGAGTGTTGAATGGAGTCGGACATGACGCCCATTCAACATTCAACATTGAACATTCAACGTTGAACATTGCCTCTCGACGCCCCTTCCCAGCTACGCAAATCACTGAACGAGCAGACTACAACACGTCACCCCACCCTCCGCCCGCGCCAGTTCCGAGGCTGAGACGGGACGGACGTCGATCCGTTCCGCTTCGAGCCGCCTGCGCGTGCGGACGAGCTCCTCGGGGAAGATGACAGCCTCGCCGATGCGCAGGGCGTTGGCGGCGGCCGGCTCGGATTCGTGGACGTCGATGATGCGCCAATCGTTGAACGGGGCGGACGACAGCCAGTGGCGGTTCATCAATAGAGTCTCGTTGCCGACGCGTGTGACGGCTGATTTCAGGTGCAGACAGCCGTCGACCGCGACGGCCACGACGCGATAGCCGTGCGGCTCGACGATCTCTGCCAACATGGCGATGCCGTGCGCGTTCGTGCGCGGCGTCTGCCCGACGTAAAGAACGCGGTCGAGCTGCAACACGTCGCCGCCGTCGAGCGCGGCCGGAGCGTCGAGGCGGGCCAGCGTTCGGTATTCGCGCAGCACGTCCGACACGGCTTCGAGCTCACCACGCCGCGACTCCGCTCCGGGACGCGTCAGGATGGCCAGCTCGTCCAGGACGACGGCGGTATCCTCGATGAAGACCGCGTCGGGATAGCGGTCGTCGACAGGAATCCGGCGGATCTCGCATCCCACGGAAGCGAGACAGGTCTCGTAGGCGCGGTGCTGATCGCGCGCACGCCCGACATCGATCGGCGTCCGCGACAGGTGCGTCAGCTCGCAGTCGTTGATCGACGCGCTGACCTCGCGCGTAATTGCCGTCATTTTCATCGCATCGGAATCTTAAGGTCGATCACAACAAATCGAGCGGATGAAAGGGTATTCTCTCCAGATATGGATGAGGCAAGACTGGTCAAGGTCAAAGGGGGGGCGCTGCTGTCGCGGCTCGCCTTCGTGAGAGAGGAACGCGGTGAGGAAGGCGTTCAGCGCGTTCTGGCACGCCTGTCCGACAGCGACCGCAGCCTCTGCTCCCCGATCCTCACCGGCGGCTGGTATCCATTCACGTTGAACCAAAGCCTGGATGAGGCCATCGCCGCGGAAATGGGGATGGGCGAAGACGTTTTCCTGCTCATCGGCAGGAAGTCGGCCGAACACAATCTGACCGGCGCGCACCGGGCCATGCTCTCCCCCGGCGATCCTCACGGCCTGCTTCGGCGCACGCCGCAGATCTATCAGATGTATTACGACAGCGGACGCCGCACCTACGAGCGTCTGGCGGACAACAAGGCCGTGCTGAAGACATTCGACGCCCCGACGTTCTCGCGTCACGATTGCCTGACCGTGGTGGGCTGGCATCGCAAAGCCATCGAGATGTGCGGCGCCACGGACGCAAAGGTCACCGAGACGAAGTGCCGCGTCGAAGGCGCGGAGTGCTGCGAGTACCTTTGCGAGTGGAAGTGAGCGGCGGCGCAAAGAAGGCGCGGCACAAAAACGCAGCAGGACGTAGGTCGGACTCTCCAGTCCGACCGGCGCTTGCGCAGCCGTGAATCGAAGCACGGCGTTCAATTACGACGGCTTGGACTAAGGACTCCCGGGAAAAGGGTGCGTGGCCACGAAGGCGGTCGCCGGCATCGGGATGGCGCCTGCCGGCATTGGGACGGCATCTGCCGGCATTGGACCGGCGCCTGCCGGCATCCGACCGGCACCTGCCGGCATTGGACCGGCGCCTGCCGGCATCCGACCGGCACCTGCCGGCATTGGACCGGCACTTGCCGGCATCCGACCGGCACTTGCCGGCATCCGACCGGCACTTGCCGGCATCCGACCGGCACCTGCC
>DATHRD010000092.1:0-3306 GCA_035482045.1 Thermoanaerobaculia bacterium | reverse complement strand
CGTGTCGTGTACCTTCGCCTGCGTGTCGTGTGCCTTCGCCTGCGTGTCGTGTACCTTCGCCGGTGTGTCGCGTTAAACTTCCTGATAGCGGCCAACTGACGAGCCGGAGCGCTGGATAGTGCCGGGTGCTCGTCAATTGCGGGAGTCGAGTTGTACTCCTCCTGCCGTGGGCGCCCGGAGTGCACACTTCGGGGAATCATCAACCGGAAAGGTCTCGGGGTGAAGAACCGCGTCCTTCCAGGCGGTGCCCGCCTGCACTCGTGAGAATCTTGAGGGCCAGACCTTCGTGCCGACAGGCGGATGAGGGGGCATACTCGCGCTGAAGTTGAGTGTTTTCATACACTTCCCCCGGCCCGTCACTTCGCAGATCGGCAGACGCGCGTCCCCTCACCCGGCCGGAGCCTGCCCTGAGGAGCGATAGCGACGAATGGGCCCACCCTCTCCCCGCTCGATCGCGGGGAGAGGGTTCTCGATAGGTACCCTCGGTGAGCCTTTGTGCGAAATGCGGACTATTCAGGCCCGGCGACAGACTCGGACGTTGTGTACTTCCACCGTCGCCTTCCAAAGCTCACGATCGGCTTCTCGAACCATCGCCAGGAAACCGCGGCCAGACCGATCGTGACGGCGAGCGCCGGAAGGTTGAGCAGGAGATCGCTCCCCGTGAGGATGCTCGGCCACCGGCCGCGTGCAAAGCCGAAGACGAACCCGGCCACGGCCTCCTGGATCAGGTAGGTGCCGTAGGCGATGATCCCCAGCCGGCGCAGCCACACCCAGCGCGACATTCGAGCCAATGGAGACCGAGGCGCATGGAGCGATAGCAACACCAGGCAGGTGTAGGCGACCGCCAGAGCGGAGTCGTGCGCGACCCATGATGCCCGCGTCCACGGGACATACTCAGTGAGCATCGCGAAGCCGAGACCGGACAGAAAGAGGATCCGCAGCGCGGGCATCCAGCGGATGATCCGCTCGACAGCTCCTTCCTGCCGGACCATCCTGGCGCTGAGGACTCCGAGCAGCAGCGAGTCCGTCCGGCAGAAGAGCAATACCGTCGAGGCGATGCCTCCCTGCCCCGGATCGTAGACAAGGGCGCGCGCGAACGGCGCGGCGACCACGGCGGCGCCGAGCAATACAGGGAGCCAGCGCCGGGAGGTGAATCGGATCACCAGCGGCAGGAGAAGGTAGAACTGCTCCTCCACGGCCAGCGACCACGTCGGCGCCAGCCAGAACGGCCCGAACGTGCCGCGCTTCGCCTGAAGAAAATTCTGAACGAAGGTGGCGTACGACCACAGAGGGAGTTGCGGCCCCAGAGACCAATCCGCGGCCGTGCCGATGTGAAGGTGATAGCGAATGGGGCTCAGCACGACGTACAGCAGCAGCCACGCAAAGTAGATCGGGAAGATCCTGCAGATGCGCCGGCCGTAGAAGACGGAGAAGTAGTTCGGCGCATCCCTCTGGTCGAGCAGGATTCCTCCGATGAGGAACCCGGAGAGAACGAAGAAGAGGTCGACGCCGCTGCTGGTGATGTTCAGAAAGCGGAACAGCAGCGGGGGTGCCCCGACCTCGCAGAGAAGGTAATGCCAGATGAGAACGAGGAGGATGGCCAGGCCGCGGATACCGTCGAGCTCCGGGACCCGGCGGCGATCGGGCTCCGGCAAGGTGGTCATGCCGCGATCATAGCAAGCACGATTTGCAAGGAAGGACGGTACGGCCCCGGCTCGCATTTCTCACGATCTAAGTGAAATCGCCGAGGCTGTGTTTCGTCGAGAGCCTTCTCCCCCGCGCTTTTCAACGGGGGAGAAGGTGCCGAAGGCGGATGAGGGGGCGGTTCTCGCGCTGACCGAGCTAACCAAAACGCTAACCTCACTGACTCGCCGATGCGACGGGAGCGTGCCGGTCGCTGCGGCGCACCACGAAGTGGCGCACGTTCGTCTCCGGCTCAATGAGAAACTCGGAGTCGCGCGGAAGGTTGTGGACCTTCTGGATGTCGGCCCCGGCGTACGCCTTGATGTCGTCGAGAGAGTGCCAGTAGCTGATGACCAGAAACTCCGTGATGCCGTCGTGGCTGCTGGTCATGACGTCCGCGCCGAGGTTGTGCGGAATCTTCTCGATCCTGTCGACGCCCTCGCGATTCAAGTACTCGTAGTATTCGGCGGCCTTCGCATCGGGCACGCGGCCGTGCCACATCCGCGCGATACGTACCTCGGGCGCATCCGCCCCCGTCGCCCCATGGGCGCGCGTGGAAAACGCTGCCAAGGCAAGCAGCACGAGTGCGCCAGACACACCGGCGACGATGGACATCCGCGAGTTGGTCTTCATAAAGAGCTCCTCCGCCGTGAAAGGTTAGCGGATTCCGACTGGATCGGCTTGCGACTCCAGCGGCCGACCGTGCTCCTGCCGAAGATGTGATGGGTGCGAGGTGAACAGTAGGTTCGACAAATGCGCATGGCCGGGCGAAGCTGGCTTGAGATCCCTAGCCCCCGGCTTCCATCCGGGGGAAAATGAGCATCCCAAGTTTGCAGCCCGCTTTAGCGGGCGACAGAAAGAAATCATCGACGCCGGTTTGCTTTTGGTCCCCGATCAGACGGTTCTGGTCCCCGATCAGACGGTTCTGGTTGCCGACCAGAGGGTTCTGGTGGCCCGGACATCCGAGCATCCAGCTCCGCGTCACGCCTCGGGTGGTAGGACCTTCGCGCCGAGGCTCTTCTTGATCAGGATGGGAATCGCGATCAATGCCAGGAGCAGGGCGCAGACGATGGCCAGGCGGCGGAGGGCGTCGCCCTGCGTCATCGTGCCGTTGACGAGGGAATCGGCGCAGTAGGTGAAGACGATGTGTCCGGGGATGGCGCCGAGGAGCGTGGCCCAGAAGTAGTCGCGAAAGCGCATGCGGGCGATGCCGGCGGCGTAGTTCCAGACGGCGAATGGCGGGCCTGGGATAAGGCGGACGATCAGCATGGAGGTGAAGCCGGCCGACTCCACCTGCCGGCGGACGGCGTGGCCGGCGCTGCCGAACTTCTCCAGCAGCCCTTCGCCGAGGAATCCGCCGACGAAGTACGAGGCGACGGCACCGAGCATGCCGCCGGTGATGGCATAGACCGCGCCGAGCTTCCATCCCCAGATCACGCCGGCGGAAATGACGAAGATGCTGGCGGGAATGGCAAAGACGCAGCCCACGGCATAAAGGCCGATGAGCACGAGCGGACCGTACCAGAGTCCGCGCAGCCAGGCGATGAGATCCTTCACGTGCGCCTTCGTGATGTAGGCGCGCAGCGGCGAGAAATAGAGCGCGATGACGCCTCCGGCCAGAAC
>DATHRD010000091.1:0-9614 GCA_035482045.1 Thermoanaerobaculia bacterium | reverse complement strand
CTCTCTCGGCCGACGGCTCTGCTGCACCGATAGAAAAATCAAAAGCAGGAGGACGGCAGCAAAGGAAAAACAAAATCAAAGGCAAAACCGCGGCAGCGCAAACTTGACAGGGTCACTCCATATCAGCCAGGGGTGCGAGCGTTTCTTGCGAGACCCCTGGTAAAGAGACGTCCTGGTTCGGTGCCGCGTCAGCGGCACTTGACGAGTCGGGGATTCCATCCAGTGCCGCTGGCGCGGCACGCTTTCAACAAACAACGCAGACCAGGGGTGCTCGCAAAAAACGCTCGCACCCCTGGCTACCTTCTTGAGCCGCTATCGCGGCGTCGTAACGTCCAAACGCACAGGATGCGCCGCCGGCGCGGCGCTTCGGAGACAAACGACGACGACGCCGGCAAAGCCGCGCAGTCAACCGACCACTGACAACCGACAACGCGCCGCAGGCGCAGTTAGAACCCGATCGACACTTTCGCCGCGTAGCTCCGCACCGTCCCCTGCGTTGCTTCGACCACGAGTTTCGGCACGAGCAGCGAAAGGCGGACGCCGACCGTGTAACGATTCCCGTTGCTCTTGTCGGTCAGCGTGAAGGCCTGCGTGTGCGCCGTGGCCGGCACGTCGCCCTGCGCGTTGACGCGCATGACGCCCACGGCGGCATACGGCATGATCGGGCCGAAGCCCTTGCTGAGGAAGACTTCCCCTCCGTAGGTTTTCTCGCGGAACACGTCGAGGCCCGTGAGCGTCGAGTACGACAGCCGCAGCGCCAGCTCGGGGTTGATCACACCGCCGCGCAGGAGAGGCATATCGAACGCGCCGCCCCATGTCCCGATGCCGCTGTTGGAGATCTTCGCGTACGTGCCGGAGATCGTTCCGAAGCCGAAGCCCTTGGACGCGACGAGGCGGGGCACGCCGACGTAACCGTGCGTCGTAAAGCTGCTGCCCGGCGGCACCGCGGCGCGCCAGTAGGTGGAGCTCTCGTCGACATTGACGACCGTCGCGGCCACTCCGACGTCGAATCCCAGGAAGCCGCTGGCGCGCGCCGGTTGTACGGGCGTGGCGAAGATGGCCTGACCGACGATGCGGGAGAACTGGTCGAAGTTCGCCTGAGTGACGAGGTTCGGATCGAATTTGACGTCCTGCGCGCACAGCGGCAAGGCCGCGAACAGGATCAGAAGAGCCGCGAGATATAGTCGTTGCTCAGCAGGAAACCGGAAGGGGTGAAGGCCACTCGATTGCCCACCCGCCGCAGCCACCCGTCGCTCAAGCCTCGATTCATCCATTCGATTCCCTCCTCGCCACAGAGTCGTACGACGTCGTCATAGTTTATCCCCGCGGCCTGGCGCAGGCCGAGGAAGATGGTCTCGCGGCGCACTTCACCGTCCCCGAGGACCTCGGCGAATTCCGGCTCGGACTGGCCCTCGATGTAGCGGTGAATGTCGCGCGTATTGGCAAAACGGCGATCACCGGCGAACGAATGCGCGGCGATGCCGAAGCCGAGGTACTCCTCGCGCCGCCAGTAGCGCAGGTTGTGGCGGCACTCCTCGCCGGGACGGGCGAAGTTGCTGATCTCGTACTGCGCGAAGCCGGCCGCGGCGAATCGCTCGATCGCGGCGGTGTAAAGATCCGCCACCAGATCGTCGTCCGGCAACGACACGCGGCCTCCCTCCACCTGCCGCGCCAGCGACGTCCCTTCTTCGAGGTCGAGCATGTAGAGAGACACATGGCCCGCTCCGGTGGCGATTGCCGTCGTCAACGTCTCCTGAAAGTGCTGCGCGGTCTGCCGGGGAAGGCCGAGCATCAGATCGAGACTCGTGCGGATCCCCGAAGTCACGGCAATCCGGATGGCCTCGAGCGCCTGCTCGCGCCCGTGTACGCGCCCGAGGGGGCGGAGCTCCTCATCGTGGAACGACTGCACACCGATGCTGAGGCGATTGACGCCGAGGGAGCGCCAGAAAGCGACCGCGTCCTCGGTCACGTCTTCCGGGTTTGCCTCGAGCGAGAACTCCGCCTCGTCTTCGATCTCGAACCGCTCGCGCAGGCGCGCCACGATGCGCACGAGGTTCTCGCGCGATGTGCGCGACGGTGTCCCCCCTCCGAAGAAGATGCTGTCGACCGCCGTGCCGTCCCCCCGCGCATCGACCTCGGCCAGCAGCGCATCGGTGTACCGATCCTGCAGGCGGATGTCGGTCGATACCGCGAACGGGCAATACGTGCAGTGAACCCGGCAGAAGGGGAGGTGGACGTAGAGGCCGAGTGTCCTGTTCGCGTTGAAATCAGGGGTGGAAGTGCTTGCGCGGAGCTCCGCTACACTGTCATCCTGAGGCTGCCGGAGCCGCGCAGCTACTGTCGGTGCTTGCGCAAATGATCGTCGCGGCGGAGGACGCCGAAGGACCCCCTCACTACCTGCCGGGAGGTTGGGGGTCCTTCGGCGTCCTCCGCCGCGACGTTTGATCTCAGCACGCATCAACATTAAGGGCGCGGCTCCGGCAGCCTCAGGATGACAGTGACACCTCACACGTCGACCGCTCGTCCTTGATCCTGTATCCGCTCGAAGTCCCGGTCATCGCCGATCTCCGGCATTGCCGCCAGTAGCTCCTTGAACGACAAGCCGGAATACTCGGATCCAAGGGCACGCCGAAGAATCTGATGATGTTCCTCCTCGGCGGAGTGCCCGTTTCGTGCCGCGCGAAGCTCCAGCTCCTTCACAAGGTTACCCTCGACGTTTCGCACGATCAGGCGCGCCATGCTTTTGATTATCGCTCCATTTGATGCCTGGCGATCACCGATCGCGATCCTCAGCGCCGCTATAATCGCCCCGAATGCCCGAAGTCGACCCTCCCGCCCAGCCCGCCCGCCGGCCGCGTCTCCTCTGGACGCTCCTCGGGGCCATGGTTGTCGTCAGCCTCGTGCCCCTCGTCGTTTCGCACTACTTCCTCATCCGCATCAACCGGGACTCGCTGGAGACGCTGGAGAAGAAGTATCTGACCCGCTCGGCGATCGGTGTGGCCACCGACATCCAGAACCTGCTGATGAACAACACGCAGCAACTGACGAAGATGGCCGCCAGCGTACGGGCCATGAAACGTGCGCTGCCGCCGGGTACCGATCCGTTCCTCTACACCGCCGAAAGCGGCATCATCAAGGACTACATCACCCCGGACAGCGACCTTCTCGGCCTGCGCATTCTCCCCCGTGACGGCAAGGGGGCCGAGGCGATGCCCGCGCAGATCGATGTCGGGATCAGGCAGGAGCTCGACCTGGCCTTGCAGGCCGCGCTCAAGGGACAGATTTACACCGGCACGTTCCAGTTCGTCACGGCGGCGAATCAGCCGGCCGTCGTCATCGCCGTGCCGGTCGTCGACAGCGGCGCCGTCATCGGCACGGTCGAAGGGATCGTCGGTCTGCGCAGGATCAGCGAGCGGATCCGCGAAGAGGGGAAAGGCGACGTGACGGCGTTTCTCGTCGACCGCAATGGCAAGGTGCTGCTCCACAGCGAGCCGGCGGTCGAGGTGCAGCATCCCGACTTCTCCGATCTGAAAATCGTGCAGGAGTTTTCGAAGGCGCCGGTCCACCTGACCATCGCCTATGACGACAACCGCGGAGGCGAACGGGTGAGGTTGCTCGGAACGGTGGCGCCCGTGGGCCGTCCCGACTGGGGCGTCGTGGTGCAGAAGCCGGAGAAGGTGGCCTATGCCTCGGTGACGAAGATGGTACGGGCCACGGTGACGTGGATCTCCATCGCCCTGGTCCTGGCCATTCTGGCCGCGAGCGTCTTCGCCTCCGGGATCGCCGGACCGATCCGTGCCCTGGCCGAGCGGTCGCGCGAGATCGCCACCGGCAACTACCACCAGCGCATCGAGCTGAAAACGCACAACGAGATCGGCGAGCTGGCCGAGAACTTCAACGCCATGTCGGGCGCGATCGAGACCGCCATCGAGCAGCTCCGCAAGGCGGCGCACGAGAATCACCTCCTCTTCATCAACTCCGTGCGCATGCTGGCCGCGGCGATCGACGCCAAGGACCCGTATACACGCGGCCATTCCGAGCGCGTGGCGCGCTACTCGATCGGCATCGGGAAAAACCTCGGCCTCGGCGAACAGGAGATGCGCAACCTGCGCATCAGCGCCCTGCTGCACGACGTCGGCAAGATCGGTATCGACGACCGGATCCTGCGCAAACCCGGCGCGCTGAGCGAGGACGAGTTCGAGGTGATGAAGGGACATCCTTCCAAGGGAGCGGCCATCATGAGCGGCGTGGCGCAGCTCATCGACATCATCCCGGGCATGAAATACCACCACGAGAAGTGGGGAGGAGGCGGCTATCCCGACGGCCTCACCGCCGAGGAGATTCCGATGCAGGCGCGCATCGTGGCCATCGCCGACACGTTCGACGCCATGACCACGAACCGCCCCTATCAGAAAGCGATGGAGCTCAACTACGTCGTCGAGAAGATCAAGAGCTTCGCCGGCACGCGCTTCGATCCCCGCGTGGTGGACGCATTCGCGAATGCGGTCAAGCGCGGCGACATCAGCATCGACGAGCAAGTGCGGGGCGCCGCGTAGCGTGGTATTTCGCGACATCCTGGCCGAGGTGCTGCAGTCGACGGGCGGCGCGATCGGCGCCGTCTTTCTCGACTCCGAGGGGGAGAGTGTCGAGGTCGTATCGGCGCGGCCGTTCGACACGGATGACCACGCTCTTCGCGTCATCGGTGCCTATGCCGGCATCTTCCTCTCCCGGCTCCGGCGCATCACCGAGGCGGCCGAAAGCGGCGCCGTGCGGCGATACAAGATCGATTTTGCCGCCTGCGGCGTCTTCTGCTGTGATCTGAAGGACGGCTACTACCTTGTCCTCGTCGTCGATGCCGGGGCAGTGGAGGGGATCGTGTGGCAGCGGCTGAAATTGTGCCGGGATGTGTTGCTGGGGGAGATGTGAGTGGGGGAGTTGTCGGTTGTCGGTTGGCTGTCGTGGGTTGTCGGTTGGCTGTCATCGAGTTGTCGGTTATCGGTTGTCAGTTGTCGGGATACGCGGATACTGTTGTTCTGACTTGCGACTTTGGAGAGCCCTGACGATACGTCTGACCACTGTCCACCATCCCCCGACAACCGACAACCCGACAACCGACAACCCGACCACCATGGCCTACCATCTGCACTAACCGAAACGATGCACCGCCCTCTCTCAATCATCCTTCTCGCCTGGGCACTGGCCGCCGGATGCAGCCGAAAGGCGCAGACGGTCGAAGCGCCGCCGCCGACGAGCACGGACATGCGGACGATCGACTCCGCGAACTTGCGGCCCGCACCGATCGAAGCGCCGCCGGTGCTGACGGACGAGGCGCCTCCGCTCAAGCAACTCAACATCGTCGCCCAGACGGACGCGCCCCCGCCTCCGACACCCCAGGATGAGGCGCTGCGGGCCTCGCTGCCCTTCGCTCCCGCCATCGCCATGGACCCGGTCGACGGCAGCAAGATCTCCATCCGCGTCTCCATCCCCACGCTGGAGTACAAGAACAAGCTCTACTACTTCGCGACGGATGAGCACAAGCGCGCGTTCCTCGCGAACCCCGAGCAGTATACGAAGGGGGTTTTCTCGCATTTGTGAGGGGGTCGGGGGTGGTAACGGGAAAGGCTAATGTTGAATGTTCCCATTCGGCGTTCAACTCGTAGGCAACCGGCGAAGCTGGGCCGTCTTGGCCGATCGTGGCCGAAGAACGAAGGCCTGATACTTCGTGCTAACCCACTCGCCACATCTGAGCCGCGCGGTAGGTTTGGTCAACGAACGACGGCAACGATCGGCGGAGAGATGCGCGCCGTGCGCACGAAATCTTCGATGAACGATTCCGCGTCCTGATGCCACACGATGCTACCCATCGTTGCAACTTCTTCGCCGACTATCAAGAGCAAAGTCGCACCGTCCTCGAGATCGAACTGCTTTGTGCTCACGGCTTCCTCTTGAAAGCCGATCCCGAACACTCCGTTGAGGATTGCGTGTTCGCCCACACGAATGACGTTCGGCGTGATGACCGGCGTTTTTCTCGCGTCTGCCCATTCTTTCATCGCGACAACTTTCCCAACCGCGCTGATGATGACGTTAGGCCGCGTGACGCGCCCTGCCGCGATCGAGTAATACCTGTCCGTCGCCAGTGCCGCAGCGTTCGACGCGCGAAGAACATCCCTTACGTCGCTTTGAACATTTCGCAGCCGCGCCAGCACTTCTTCCGCCAACGCCTCCGTGAGCCGTTCTGTTGTCTCGATCGGCGCTTCGTCAGCCATGTCAGCGTGGCATGCGATGAAAACAAAGTGAAGCGGGCGTTCGCGTGTGCCATCGCCATCCAGAATTGCCGCCGCACCGCGATAAAAGCGCGCATCGCGATGTAACCGAACAGTAATCCCACCGTGCGATGTGAGCACTACGTTTTCCCTTTGCAGCTTCTTTTTCGATGCGGCCGGTACTCGGGGAGACGCGAAGTAGTGTCGACTTTGCCTGTACCAGGGAATCAGCCGCGATCGACGATCTTTTCCAATTCGTCGTGCAGTTCGTCATATTGCGGGCGCAGATCACTCCACGCGCGGCTACAGTGCACGACTTGCTTCGATTCCCCCAAAGACATCCCGGTTACGTGCGCCAGGCATTGTATTCGCGGAGACCAAGGTGAGAAAGAATTGGTTAACTCTGACATCTGCATTTCATCTCAATGAGATGCTGGGTGTCAAGGTCGCCGAATATCGAAGGCGATGCGAGTTCGTGGATACACTGCAGCAACCTTTCACGCTGGTTTTCGTCGCGGTGCGGAGCTATGGAATACGCGTCGGAGAGTAGCAGCAAGTTCGCCCATTCTTCCACGGCCCCTGAAGGAATCTTTTCGAGCAGCACAAGATTTACAGCATTTGTGACGTGCTGGAAATCGACTTCTATAGACCTATCCGCGCTCACGTCGCCAGATAACTTGAAGCTGTGACCCTCGCGTTCAAAATGCCAGTGGGGGCCAAGTCGCGCTCGTAGTTCGGCGAGTGACACCTCGAAGCGTAGGTATTGTTTCAAATCAGATCGGACCTTCGTCATTGTTAAGATCCTAAGGTACCAGCTTGTCTTTGACGTGAACGACTTCTCCTTGCGGACTCACTGTGGTTTTTGTGACTGCAACGGCATTACCACTCTTGTCCACAAGTTTCTCGTAAACAGCCTTAGATCCTGGAACCTTGCCCGGCGTATCATAGCTGTATTTCGTTGTGCCGTCGGCTTGCTTCTCAACTCGAAAGTTTTCGCTACCCTTCGGTGCTTTCTTGAAGAATCGCTCGCCAGATTGCTGAACTGCTTCGGGATCGCCGCGAACAAGGCGTATGAGTCCTCGAATAGTGCCGTAAACACGCCCGACGCCGAGGAACTCCGCAGTAGCGGTGCTAACGAGCGCGGAGGCGACCGTAGGTGTTCCTGGCGCCGATCCCGTCGTCGTCAGCGGAGCCTCGGCGACCTCGCTCACCAGAGGGTCAGCGCTGAGGAGCTGCGCGCGCGCCGGCGGCATGGTCACCGCAAATCGTCTGATGTCGGAGGAGGCATTGGCGTCGAGCTTGGCTCCGTAGAGCACAGCCAGTTCCTGCCTGAGCGCGACAGGATCCTCCACTCCGGCACCTTCGGTAAGCGTGACGACGTATCGGCCGATACCCGCATCGCCGGACCCGGACGGTTGGAACGTCGGTCGGGTCGCGGCACCGAGGGTGGTGACACCAGCAAACAGAGCAACATGGATGAGCAGGACGATTCGGGTTGTCTTCATGAGGCTCCTCGCGACGACATCATTGCGCCATCGGACCGAAGTCGCGATCTCTGATATAGAGAGTGACACGAAGCGAAAAGTCCTACCCTCGAGCATTGATAAGGAGCGAATGGGTCCATCTGCGCACCTCGGTCGCTCGGGACCATTCTCGCGCAAGTTTCAGTCTCAGAACGACTTGCAGCCTCCGACGCGATTCGCGGTGTTGTCCCGCGAAGTCTGGCTCGAGCGGAGAAGCGGCGCGTTTGCAACAACTCAGGTGTGACTTTACTGCCCGAATCAACGTCGCTCTCGTTATCAGGTTCGATTCGTTCCCTCGTCACGAACCACCGCCGGGCGAGGACGCCCGGCGGGAGCCGGCGGGACGCCTGCTCTCCTCGGGTGACCGCCGCGAGATTCGAGTCGCTTCTCGGAATTCCGGGAGCCCGCTGAGGACGTCCCAGGCGTCGGACTTCAACCTTCCAGTCGTCCGGTCGCAGCTTCCGATGGACCCATCGGAACGTTGCAGTCCACTCATCGGAACGTTCCGTTGAGGTCATCGGAACGTTGCAGTCGCCCGACGGAACGTTCCGTCGAGGTCATCGGAACGTTGTAGTCCACTCATCGGAACGTTGCAGTCGCCCGACGGAACGTTCCGTCGAGGCCATCGGAACGTTGTATCTCCCTCATCGGAACGTTCCGTCGAGGCCATCGGAACGTTGCAGTCGCCCGACGGAACGTTCCGTTGAGGCCATCGGAACGTTGTAGTCGCCCGACGGAACGTTCCGTCGAGGTCATCGGAACGTTGCGGCCGCCGGACGGAACGTTCCGTTGAGGTCATCGGAACGTTGCAGTCGCCCGACGGAACGTTCCGTTGGGGCCATCGGAACGTTGCAGTCGTCCGATGGAACGTTGCAGTCGTCCGATGGAAGGTTGCGGTCGTCCGATGGAACGTTGCGGTCGTCCGATGGAACGTTGCAGTCGTCCGATGGAACGTTGCAGTCGCCCGATGGAACGTTGCAGTCGTCCGACGGAACGTTGCAGTCGCCGGATACAACGTTGTAGTCATCGAATGCAGCCTTGCAGCAGGCCAGCGGCCGGTGGTGACAGCGCCCCAATGTTCCCGTAAGCCATTATTCCCCTTATGTTTGCGTCCACCTTCCTCGCGTCATGACTTCGGGTTGTAGGCCTCTCCAGGCTTCAACCAGACCAAGACTGACAAGAGTTGTCAATCGACATGGCCATGACGTGACAAATTTTGTCAATCGATGAGAGCGCGGAATTCATCAACGACTGACGTTGCCGAACGTGGAGGCCGGGAGATGGCCGCGCGGACCGGCAAATGCCCCTGGCCGGGCCATGTGATCGCAAGAATCAGCTGAAAATTCTTACCAGATCACGAAGATCGTGGAATTCTCAATTCGCGGCATGCGTTCCAACTCAATTGCCGTGTTTCTTGGCATACGGCTTGCTACGTATATCAAAAGGAGATGAGGAAAGGACGCTTGAGCGACGCAGACGATCGGAACCACCTCGGAACCAACGCGATCTCTTCGCGGAGGGTGCGTTTCCGTCTGCTCGCGATGAGGCGCAGTCTGCCGGGATACGGGCCGCTACGCCGCATGCGCCGGAACCTCGATTGCTCGAGATTTCTGATCTATTCCGCCTGGATCGCCATCGACAACTCCCGAAGCTTCGGTGCGAGCGACCCGCTCTCGAACGCGGAACGGTTGAATCGAGCCGCGCACAGTCTCACGGAAGCCGCCGATTTCATCGAACGCGCCACCGACGCCATGCAGGAGGCCAACGCCGCCCTCACCTCGGCTCCCGAGTCCGATTCGTTTGCCCAGGAACAGCTTGCCGCGGAGGC
>DATHRD010000090.1:0-52620 GCA_035482045.1 Thermoanaerobaculia bacterium | reverse complement strand
GTGGGGGAACTGTGGCAGCGCTGCAAGTACGACGTTGGCGTGGCGAAATTGGCTGGTTTTGAGAACGCTCACTCATCGTTTCGGTTTAAGCGTCGTTCATGTTGATAGTTGCACGCATCGTTTTGATCCTCGCGTGGTTCGTTTTGAACCATGCACGCTTCATTTCGATCCTCAGCTTGGTTCGTTTTGAGGTAGTGGTCTAGTTTGAGGTGGAAGTTGTAACAACTCACTTAATGTGGACTTGGGCTTGCATGTGTGTGCGGCTGGTGGTACATCGGATGGAGAGCAACCGATCATGCCATCAGGTACGTTAGCGGCCCAAATTGCAAATAAGCTCGGCAGGGGAAGCATCTACCACGGGTATGTGCACTTCGTCGGACACGGAAAGTGGATTGCCGTTCTGAACGACAAATGGCCGCCCGACGACGGCGTCGCCGTTTACGCCTTCTTCACGACAAAGGCGGATCGGTTCAAGCGCGCGAAGATACCGCCATCGGTGTACCTTGAGATTGAGATCGGTGACTACACCTTTTGTACGGAGCCGACGATCCTCGATCTCACGGACATCCTCAAGCGCCCGATGCGGGAAATCCTCGATGCTCGGATGTTTGAGTATTGCGGCCAGTTGAAGCAGGAGCACTTGGCACGGGCGGATGCGATCGTCGAGACATCAACATACGTCTCGAAGGTCAATCGCCGATCTATCCTAGGCAGCCGCTACCCAAGTTAATCGGTAATCCCGGCTTCGTACTCCAAAGCCAGCTCGAAGTTCCGGTTGTCTTGCTGCCCACGTGCAAACTCAAGCATGTCCTCCGCGTTATTGACCTCGAAGAAGACCTCGAAGGGGATCTCAACGCTGCTCCCCGGCTTTCGCTTCTCATCTGCGGTTTTCCAGATTGGATCTTCGTGAGTGAGGTTGATCAGATCGGCGCCCGAGAGATGGCCATACTTGGCGATCACTTCATCGAGCGCCGCAATTTCGGAGTCGGAAAACACGTCGAGGTCAGGGGGCTTCTTCGCAACCAGAGTCGGGTGATCACGGTCCCGCTCGATCGTGAAGTATTCGGCAAAAAGGTTTTCGGCAGCGCGCTTGCGGGGGTCGGCGTCGATGACGTTACGAATTATGTTATACGTCCGCGACGGGACTGGGCCCAAGTCCATGCATGAATAGACATCACCCAGAATCGGCCGACCGATTTCGAGGAGGTGTCGTTTGTCGGCGAGGAAGAGAAGTTTGAGTATCTTTAGTTTGTCGAGGCCGGTCACGCCCCGCTCAGACAGGTACGCAATCGCCTGAACCAGCTTCTCGACATCGAAGTTGTATCGCAGTCTCATGGGCCGCACTCCTTCAATGTGATTGCACCATAGCACGAAACTATGCTTGACACAGATAGAATTCCGTGCTAGATGCAGACTATCGCGACGGGAACGTCTGTAAGTCACGGCACATCAACCGGTTACCGAATCGACCGGCACCGAGCCTAACGTCAAGCGGCGGCTCGTTCCGACCACATATCCAGCGAGAGTAGATCCGCAGCCGTCCACCTGAACCCATGCACGCTTCATTTCGATCCTCGCTTGGTTCGTTTTGATCCTCGCATGGTTCGTTTTGAACCATGCACCTTGCTCCAAGCACCTCGCTCGCTGCTTCTTCCACGGTGCGCGCCGACCTTTGGCCCTGTCGAACCTCGTTGCCGAAGTGGTGTGCTTCCCCCGACTCCACGTTGAACGCGGTACACTGGTTTTCGGGAGGGTGGGCGCGTGCAGAACGAGATCGGTGATTTCCTCGACTACCTCACGTACGAGCGGAACGCCTCGATCAACACCATCCACGCATATCGTGACGACTTGGAGTCGTTCGTTTCCTTCCTTTGCAACGACTATCTCACCCTGGGGCGCGATCAACTCGATCTGAAGCGCGTCGATTACCTCGCCGTCCGCTCCTACCTCGCGTTTCAGGTCCGGCGCAAGCTCTCCCGAGCCTCGGCGGCCCGGCATCTCTCGGCGTTGCGGTCGTTTTTCAAGTACCTGATGCGCGAAGGGGTGCTGGAGGCGAATCCCGCGCGCAGCGTGGCCACTCCGAGGAAGGAGAAACACCTCCCGTCGGTTTTGCAGCCCTCCGACGTCGTGTTGCTCCTCGAACAACCCGACACCTCGATCACGCTCGGCATTCGCGACCGGGCCTTCCTCGAGGTGCTCTACGCCTCGGGACTGCGAATCAGTGAACTGACCGGCATCGACATCGAGGATGTCGAGCTGAAATCGCGGCTGGTCAAGGTTCGCGGTAAGGGATCGAAGGAGCGCATCGTGCCGTTCGGCTCGAAAGCGGAGGAAGCGATTCGGGCCTGGCTCGCCGTGCGCGGCGAGCTCGTTTCTGACATCGAGGAGCCGGCCCTCTTCGTCAATTATCGCGGCCAGCGGATCACCACGCGCAGCGTGGCACGCCTCTTTGACCGCTACGTGCGCAAGGCATCCCTCCGCGCCGGCATCTCCCCGCACACCATGCGCCACTCCTTCGCCACCCACCTGCTCAACGCCGGCGCCGACCTCCGCGGCATCCAGGAGCTCCTCGGCCACGTCTCGCTTTCGACGACCCAGAAGTACACTCACCTCAACGATTGGCAGTTGATCGAGGTGTACCGGAAAGCGCACCCAAAGGCGTAGAGAAGACAGGTAGCGCCGGTTGGGGGGATGGTTCGCTTGGTCGTCGGCTCACGATAATTCAAAATAACGTTGATGTTCGGAGGGGAAACGCCGAAAACATCCTCTGCGGTATCGCACCGTTTTTCTCGGCATCGCACCGTTTTTGTGTGGCATCGCACCGTTTTTGTGCGGCGTCGCACCGATTTAGTGCGGTATCGCACCGATTTAGTGCGGTATCGCACCGATTTAGTGCGGCATCGCACCGATTTAGTGCGGCATCGCACCGATTTAGTGCGGTATCGCACTGATTTGGTGCGGCATCGCACTGATTTAGTGCGGCATCGCACGGTTTTCGGACGTGGTGTTTGAATTTTGGACATCGATCTCCATATTCTGGAGATCTGAGGCCGGAATCTGAACGGCGATGCAGGGCAACCGTCTGGGGCGGGACCCTTCGGCTTCGCTCAGGGCTGGTGCTTCAGGACACTTCTCTCTGTGCTCCAGATAGACTGCGGACACCATGAACCGCCTCGGCAACGAAACCTCCCCGTACCTTCTGCAACACGCGCACAACCCGGTCGACTGGTATCCGTGGGGCGACGAAGCGTTCGCCAAAGCTCGCGTTGAGGACAGGCCGGTGTTCCTTTCGATCGGTTACTCGGCGTGCCACTGGTGCCATGTGATGGAGCGGGAGTCGTTCGAGAACGGCGAGATCGCGAAAGTGCTCAACGACAACTACGTCGCCATCAAGGTCGATCGCGAGGAGCGGCCGGACGTCGACTCGATCTACATGGAAGCGGTGCAGATGATGACCGGCCACGGCGGCTGGCCGATGTCGATGTTCCTCACGCCGGCCGGCGCGCCGTTCTACGCCGGGACGTACTTTCCGCCCGAGGACCGGCACGGCATGCCGGGCTTCCGGCGCGTGCTCGAACAGGTCGCGCACGCCTACCACTCACGGCGAACAGACATTGAAGCGGCGTCGGCCGAGGTGATCCGGGGATTGAGCACCGTGAAGTTTCAGGGCGGCGGATCGCTGGAGCACGATGCACTCGATCGCGCGGCCGCGCGCATCGCACAGAGTTACGACCCGGTACACGGCGGCTTCGGCGGAGCACCCAAGTTTCCGCCGTCGATGTCGCTCGACTTCCTGATGCAGGTGGCTTGGCGAACCCAGGATCGCGAGCTCCACGAGATTATCGTCAACACGCTGACGAAAATGGCGCGCGGCGGGATGTACGACCAGATCGGCGGAGGCTTTCACCGCTACTCGGTAGACGCCCGCTGGCTCGTACCGCACTTCGAGAAGATGCTGTATGACAACGCCCTCCTGGCCCGGCTCTACACCCGCGCCTGGCAATGGACGAAGGACCCGTTTTTTGCCCGCGTCGTAAGCGAGGTCCTCGGATACGTGCAGCGCGAGATGACCTCGCCCGACGGCGCCTTCTATTCGACGCAGGACGCGGACAGCGAGGGCGAAGAGGGGAAGTTCTATGTCTGGTCCCGCGCCGAGGTGATGTCGATCCTCGGCGAGGAGGAAGGGCGGATCTTCTGCGCGCTGTACGACGTCACCGACCGCGGCAACTGGGAGGATCACAACATTCTCAACGTACCGCGTGATCCCGCGTCGGTGGCCGCCGATCTGGGCATCCCGCTGGAGCGGCTCGGCGATATCGCGGCGCGCGGCAAGTGCAAACTTTACGGAGTCCGCGCGCAACGGGTATGGCCGGCACGCGACGAGAAGGTTTTGGCCGGCTGGAACGGCTGGATGCTGGCCGCGTTCGCCGAGGCCGCCGTCGCATTCGACCGCGACGGCTACCGCGATGTCGTTCGCCGCAACGCCGATTTCCTGCTGACTCGCATCGACGCAACCGGCCGGTTGATGCGTACGCCGAAGATTCCAGGCCTGCTCGAGGACTACAGCGGCGTGGCCTGGGGGCTCGCGCTCGCCTATGAGGCTACGCACGAGCGGCGCTACCTGGACGCTTCCCGCCAACTGATCGAGCAGATCCTCGATCGTTTCATCGACCACGAGAACGGTGGGTTCTTCGACACCCCGGCTGATCACGAAGTGTTGATCACGCGTCCGAAGGATTTGTTCGATAACGCCACGCCGTCCGGCAACTCGGTTGCCGCGGACGTGCTGCTGCGACTGGCTCTGCTGTTCGGCGAGGAACGTTACGCCGAGGCAGCGACGAAGACGCTGTCGGCAATCGCGCCGCTGGCCGAGCGGTACCCATCCGGTTTCGGCCTGCTCCTCGGCGTGGCCGAGTGGCGCGCCGGGCAGCCGAAGGAGATCGCCATCACCGGTTCGATCGACGACGCTGCCTTCCGGGCGCTTCGCAAGGCCGCCGGCGAAGAATTTATCCCGCATCGTGTTCTCGTCGCCGGAAGCGGCTCGGCCGATCTTCCGCTGATGCAGAACCGGCCCGCGGATCGCACGCTTGCGTACGTCTGCGAGGCCTACATGTGCGCGGAACCGACGGCCGACCCGGAGCGGTTGCGGGCGCTGCTGGGAGTGGGGGCGTAGGGGCGGGTTGCTAGGTTGCTAAGTTGCTGGGTTGCTGGGTTGCTGGGTTGCTGCGTTGCTGAGCGCTGGCGCTACTGCCCAGTAACCTAGCAACTCAGCAACCCAGCAACTCTCACTCCCTGGCCGGTGCCCGGAGGACTCACGTATCCAGTCCCTCGCGGAGGTACTCCTCCTCCATGAGTTGGCGGAAGAGCAGTTCGTATTCGCGCGAACGTAAGGCCGGGCCTTTCCTCATCGTGGCGATGCGGCGCTTGACGTTTTCCTCGCGCTCTTCCTCGCGCTTCAGCTCGTCCGCCAGCGCGTGAGCGATCGACTGCCGGACCACTTCGCGCTCCTTCAGCAGCGTGACGGCCTTGGTGCGCGTCATCGCTTCGAGAAGGTCGCGCGCGAGCTGCGTCACGCGCTCGCGCGAGATGTTATGCATACCTGATTGTACGTCGGCATTCATCAATGAATCGTGTCGTCGTCATCAGGCGATTCGTCTGGCGATTCGTCTGGCGTCTCCGAATCGCCACCCACGATCTCTTCGTCCGCGTCTTCTTTGTCGACCAGCTTCACCGCGGCCACGACCAGATCGTTCTCGTCGATGTTGATCACGCGCACACCCTGCGTGCTGCGGCCGATCGAGCGGATGTCGGCGACGTTGGTGCGGATGATCATCCCCTGCTCGGTAATGAGCAGAACCTGATCGTCTTCGAAGACATACGAGATGCCGGCCACTTTGCCGTTCTTGTCCGTCGTCTTGATGTTGGTCACGCCGATGCCGCCGCGCGACTGCAGGCGATAAGCGGAAACGGGCGTGCGCTTGCCGAAACCCTTTTCCGTGATCGTCAGGACCTGGCCGCGCTCGTCGAAGGCGATGATCTCGGCGTCGAGATCGCTGTCCGGCTCACTCTCGACGATCTCCGGCTCCTCGCCTTCGGCCGGCGGCTCCGGCACGGGCTCACCGGAAGCGGGCAGCACATCCATCTCGACCACGTAGTCGCCCTCGCGGAGAGAAATGCCCTTTACGCCGGCAGCGCCGCGACCCATGGGGCGGACGCCGTTCTCGTTGAAGCGGATGGCCATGCCGTCGTGCGTGCCGATGAAGATCTCGTCGTCGCCCTGCGAGAGGCGCACGGCGTAGAGATCGTCGCCTTCGTTGATGTCGATGGCGATGATGCCGGAGGCGCGGACGTTCGAGAACGACGTCAGCTCCGTCTTCTTGATCTTGCCGGCGCGGGTGACCATCACGACGTACTTGGCATCGTTGAAGTCGCGCACGGTCAGCAGCGCGCGCACGCTTTCGCCCTGTTCCACCGTCAGAAGATTCACGATGGCCTTGCCTCGTGCGTTCGACGCCACCTCGGGGATCTGATGGACCTTGATCCAATAGAGCCGGCCCCGATCGGTGAAGACCAGAACGTATGCGTGCGCGCTGGCGACGAAGAGGTGCTCGACGATGTCCTCTTCTTTCGTCTGCATGCCGATGCGGCCTTTGCCGCCGCGGCGCTGCGCACGATAAAGCGACAACGGCGAGCGCTTGATGTAGCCGCCACGGGACACGGTGATGACCATGTCTTCGTCGGCGATCATGTCTTCGATCGTGATGTCGCTGGCCTGCGGGACGATTTCCGTGCGGCGCTCGTCGCCGTAGGCTTCCTTGATCTCGCGAAGCTCGGCGCCGATGATCTCGAGGACGAGTTTCTCGGATCCCAGGATCTCGCGAAGGCGGCGGATCGTGGCCTGAACCTCTTCGTACTCGGCGACGATCTTCTCGCGCTCCAGGCCCGTCAGACGCTGCAGACGCATGTCGAGAATGGCCTGGGCCTGGACGTCGCTGAACTGCCAGCGCTCGATCAGGCCGCTCTTTGCTTCCTGCGGCGTGCGGCTGCCGCGGATGAGCGCGATCAGCGCGTCGATGACGTCGAGCGCTTTGACGAGACCTTCCAGGATGTGGGCACGCTCTTCCGCCTTACGCAGGTCGAAGCGCGTCCGGCGGACGACGATCTCCTTCCGGTGCTCCACGAAGTGATTGAGCAGCGTGGGGAGGTCCATCACCTCCGGCCGGTTGTTGACGATGGCCAGGAAGATGATCCCGAACGTCGTCTGCATCTGCGTGTTCCGGTACAGGTTGTTCAGCACGACCTCGGCGATGGCATCACGCTTGAGCTCGATCACGATGCGCATCCCTTCGCGATCCGACTCGTCGCGAAGATCGGAGATCCCGTCGATACGCTTGTCGTGTACCAGCTCGGCGATCTTCTCCAGGAGACGCTTCTTGTTCGTCATGTACGGAATCTCCGTCACGACGATCTGCTCCCGTTCGCCCTTCTTCATCGTTTCGATGGCGGCACGAGCGCGCACCTGGATGATGCCGCGGCCGGTCTTGTAGGCCTCGTAGATCCCCTCGATGCCGAAGATGAAGCCGGCGGTCGGGAAATCGGGCCCGGGCATCACTCCCATCAGCTCCTTCACCGAGGCGTGCGGGTTGTCGATCACCATGAGGCAGGCGTCGATCACCTCGCCGAGGTTGTGCGGCGGGATGTTCGTGGCCATGCCGACGGCGATGCCTGACGAGCCGTTGACCAGAAGATTGGGATACTTGGCGGGCAACACGGACGGCTCGCTCTCCGTGCCGTCGTAGTTCGGGATGAAATCGACCGTTTCCTTGTCGATGTCATCGCGCATCAGCTCTTCGGCCAGGCGCGTGAGACGGACCTCGGTGTAACGCATGGCCGCCGGGTTGTCGCCGTCGACCGATCCGAAGTTCCCCTGCCCGTCGACGAGCTGATAGCGCATCGAGAAGTCCTGCGCCATGCGGACGACGGAGTCGTAAATCGCGGAGTCGCCGTGCGGGTGGTACTTGCCCATCACGTCGCCGACGATGCGGGCGGATTTCTTGTACGCCTTGCCGGCGGTGTTCCCCTGCTCGTACATCCCGTAGAGGATGCGGCGGTGTACCGGCTTGAGGCCGTCGCGAACGTCCGGCAGCGCGCGGCCGATGATGACCGACATCGCGTAGTCGAGATACGACTTGCGCATCTCGTCTTCGATGTTGACCGGGTAGCGCTGCTCGTTGTGAGTCGTGTAGTCGAAGTCGTCGCTCATAGTTTTAGGAGCCTGTCATCCTGAGCCGCCGACACCCGGAGGGTCGAGGACGGCGAAGGACCCCCTCCCTTGCTGCCGGGAGGTGGGATGACAGGTGGGTTCAAATATCCAAGTTCTTCACTTCCAGGGCATTGTCCTGAATGAACACGCGTCGCGGCTCCACCTGATCGCCCATGAGCACCGTGAAGAGCTCTTCGGCTCCGACGCCGTCTTCGATCTTCACCTGCAACAGCCGGCGCTTCTGGGGATCCATGGTCGTCTCCCAGAGTTGCTCGGGGTTCATTTCGCCGAGACCCTTGTAGCGGCTGATGGCGAGGCCTTTTTTCGCCAGATCGTAGATGCGCTCGATCAGATCGTCGACGGTGACGACGACGTCCGATGCGTCGTTGTGCTTCAGCGTGTACGGTGGCAGGCCGAACGCGGAAAGCAGCTCGAACGACTTCGCCATCTGGCGATACTCGTACGTCGAGAGCAGTGCGCTGTTGATCAGTACTTTCTTGCCGGTACCGTTACCGCCAACCGAGAACTGAATCGTCGGCGTTTCGGTCTCTTCGTCGGTCATCAGGCGGACGTGCTCGAAGCCGTGAGCCGTGAGCGCCTTCGCCAGAGCGGCGAGCTTGTCAGGATCGCCCATCGCGCCGCGGTCGAGGAAGTCCTCGGCGAACAGAATGTCGAGGGCTTCGCGCGGAACACCGCGCGACTGCAGCTTACGGGCGTGACCCTGATACTCCTCCATACGCTGGAGCATGTTGACCAGCGCTTCGCCCTTGATGGCAATGCCGGCCTGCGGCGTAATCTCAACGCTCTCCGACACGCGCGTCAGGAGGAAGCGCGACAGCTCGCCTTCGTCCTTGATGTACGTGTCCTTCTTCCCCTGCGAGACCTTGAACAGCGGCGGCTGGGCGATGAAGAGAAAGCCGCGTTCGATGATCTCGCGCATGTAGCGGAAGAAGAACGTCAGGATCAGCGTGCGAATGTGCGATCCGTCGACGTCGGCGTCCGTCATGATGATGATCTTGTGATAGCGGAGCTTGGCGATGTCGAAATCGCCGGCGCCGATGCCGGTGCCGAGGGCCGTGATCATCAGCCGGATCTCCTCGGAGGAGAGCATCTTGTCGAGGCGCGCGCGCTCGACGTTGAGGATCTTGCCCTTGAGGGGAAGGATGGCCTGGAAGCGGCGGTCGCGTCCCTGCTTGGCCGAGCCGCCTGCCGAATCGCCCTCTACGAAGTAGATCTCGCAGAAGCGCGGATCGCGCTCCTGGCAATCAGCGAGCTTCCCGGGGAGGGAGGCGGAGTCGAGCGCGCCTTTGCGGCGGGTAAGGTCGCGCGCCTTGCGGGCGGCCTCACGGGCGCGCGCCGCCTCGATGACCTTGTCGACGATACGGCGCACTTCCTTCGGGTTCTCTTCCAGGAACTCGCCGAGACGCTCGCCGACGACCTGTTCGACCCACGTCTTCACGTGCGAGGAGACCAGCTTGTCCTTCGTCTGCGATGAAAACTTCGGGTCGCGGATCTTGACAGAGATGACGCAGCTAAGACCCTCGCGGATGTCGTCACCTTCGAGGCTGAGCTTCAGCTTCTGGAGAACGCCCGAGGCGTCGATGTACTTGTTCATCGTCCGCGTCAGCGCGGCCTTGAACCCGACGAGGTGAGTGCCGCCGTCGAGGTTCTTGATGGTATTCGTGAAGCAGTAGAGGTTCTCGGTGTAGCCCTCGTTCCACTGCAGCGCGATCTCGACCGCTTCGCCATCTTTCTCGTCGCGGATGAAGATCGGATCGTCGTGCAGCGGCACTTTGTTCTTGTTCAGATCCTTGACGAACGAGACGATGCCGCCCTGATAGCAGAACTCGTGCTTCTTCTCGGTCCGGTCGTCGGCGATGGCGATGAAGACGCCGGAGTTGAGGAAGGCCAGCTCGCGAAGACGCTGCGAGAGTGTTTCGAAGTTCATCTCCGTCACGGAGAAGATCGCCGGATCGGCCTTGAATGTGACCAGCGTGCCGCGCTGGGCGGTCTTCTCGCCGCGGGCGATCGGCTTCGTCGGCACGCCGCCCTCGTAGCGCTGGCGCCAGACGTAGTCGTCGCGATGGATCTCCAGCTCCAGCCACTCGGAGAGGAAGTTGACGACGGAGACGCCGACCCCGTGCAGGCCGCCGGAGACTTTGTACGAGTTGTTGTCGAACTTCCCGCCGGCATGCAGCTCGGTCATGATGACCTCGGCCGCGGAGCGGTTCTCTTCCTTGTGGAGATCGACCGGGATACCACGGCCGTTGTCTTCCACCGTTACCGAGTTGTCGGTGTGGATCGTGACGAGGACTTTGTTGGCGTAGCCGGCGAGCGCTTCGTCGATGGCGTTGTCGACCACCTCGTACACCATGTGGTGCAGACCGGTGATGTCATCGGTGTCGCCGATGTACATGCCCGGGCGCTTGCGGACGGCGTCCAGTCCTTTGAGAACCTTGATGTCTTCCGCGGTGTAGTCACCGGCGATCGAGGGGGTCTGAGGCGTGATTTCGGACGCGTCAAACTCGGTCTGCGCATCACTCTCATCGATGGTGTAGTCGTCTGCCATTCAATTGCTTTCCAGCGCTGGTTTATGCGGTAGGTTGGCGCGTCTCCCGACGAGCCATTTGGGCGAGGAACACGCCACCACGGAGAACGCCGAATTGTACCGCGAATATTGCGTTCCACGGAACGTTTCACGGCAAATCGGATATCGACGTAACTAGCCCGTTTTCAATGAGTAACCGTCGATGCGGTCCGGCCTCGAGTGTCCGCAGGAACCGCTCTTTTGCAGACGTTGCAAAAACCTGCGTCCGGGAGGGCAGTTTGAGGAGGAGCCGTTCGAGGATTTCGAGGTCGAGCTCGGCATCGATGTCGTCGAGAAGAAAGAGGGCGGGCTCGTCAAATCGACGCCTGAAAAGGTTCAGTTTGGCGAATTTGAGGAAGAGAACGACCATCTTCTGCTCGCCCCCGGA
Organism: Thermoanaerobaculia bacterium; assembly: GCA_035482045.1. GTDB lineage: Bacteria > Acidobacteriota > Thermoanaerobaculia > Gp7-AA8 > Gp7-AA8 > JADGNZ01. Next base: position 41,382 of record DATHRD010000090.1, on the reverse strand, counting down.
CAACACCTCGGCCGCAGGTCTTCCGTCGACTGAAAACTCGAGCACGTCCCGCTGCGGCCCCACCAGCGACATCCGCGCCCGCAGCTCGTCGCGGCGAATGCGCGCCAGATCGTCGACCGTGCTGGGATGGTAGGAGATCGAGAGGTGGCGGATGTGATAGCCGTGCTCGGCAACGATCTCGGCGAAGGCCCCGAGGAGCGCTTCCGTGTACGCGGCACGGCCGCCGCGGAGCGGGGCTGCGGCGGCGGTGAGCTCGGCATCCCAGGCATTGAGCGATGACGTGTCACCGCTCGCAAGGAGCGCGTTGCGTTGCCGTAGTGCGCGGCCGTATCGGCTGACCGCTTCGAGATACGCCGGGTCGATGCTGGCGATGCCGCGATCGAGAAAACGCCGGCGTTCTTCCGGTGATCCGCGAAGAATGTCCAGGCGCGCGGACGAGTAGGCAAAGACGCTGATCGTGTTGACGTACGCCCCCAGCGCCACGCGCTCGCCATTGATCATCAGCGCACGGCGTCTGGCTTCGCCGGTCTCCAAGCCGACGGAGAGTGTCTTGTCCACGCCAAAGCGATGCAGCAGCCCGGAGACGAAGACACTCGAAGAACTGAATCGGAACAGGCTGCCGGTGCGCGCGGTGCGAAACGATTTGGTCGTGGCCAGAAAGTAAATCGCCTCGAGAAGGTTCGTCTTGCCCTGGCCGTTGCGTCCGACGACGATGTTGACCTGATCGTGAAAGGCAACGGCCTCGGAAGCGAGGTTGCGGAAGTTCTGGTTTGTCAGGCTACGGAGAATCACGGTCTGGGCCGTGCCGGCTCACGCCGTCAGACGCATCGGCATGACCACGTAGAGGTACTCGTATGCCAGGTCCGCGTCGTTCGACGACGGACGGCCGATGCACTGACTGTTCTCGTCCTTCAGATCGAGAGAGACCTGCTGCGTGTCGACGGCGCTCAGAAAGTCTGTCACGTAGGCAGCATTGAGGCCGACGAAGAAGGGATTGCCAGCGTAGTCGATGGGGACAGTCTCACGCGCGTCGCCAAGCTCCGGGTTGGTCGACGAGACCGTCAGCTTCCCAGGCGCGAAATCGAAACGGACCGCTCGCGTCCTCTCGTTGGCAACCAGGGAGATTCGCCGGATCGTGGCGAGCAGTCGCTCCCGATCGACGAGCACCTTACGATCGTTATCGCGCGCGATGACTTCCATGTAATTCGGAAAGTTCACGTCGATCATGCGAGCCAACAGCCGCCTCTCCGCCGCCTCGAAAAAGAGATGGTTCTCCGAGACGCCGAAACGTACCGTGCCATCTTCTCCCGCCTCCAGGCGGAGGATTTCTTCGAGCGCTTTACGTGGGACGAGAATCGTCAGTTCGTTGACTTTGCCTTTCCCGTTGCTTCCTTGCGGAAAGTTGATCAGCGCCATGCGATGACCGTCGGTAGCGACCATCTCCATCTTCGTCGGCATCACTTTCAGAAGCGCGCCGTTGAGTTGAAAGCGCGTCTCTTCATGCGTGATCGCGAACTTGACTTTCGCCACCATCGTCTTGAGCTCGTCGAGCGGGATGTCGTATGCCTCGGTGACGTTGACTGTCGGCAAGGTCGGATAGTCTTCGGCGGGCAAACCGAGAAGACGAAATTTCGCGGTCCCGGAATCGAGAAGAAGCGAGTTGTTCTCCTGCAACGTGATGTGAACATCATCATCGGGAAGCGAGCGGACAATGTCGAAGAGCCGCTTCGCTTCGATCGTCACGCCACCTGGAGTGGTGATGCGCGCCGGACAGGAGCTGAGAATCGTGACGTCCAAGTCGGTCGCGGCCATCTGCAAACGACCGTCCGCCGCGCGGAGCAGTACGTTCGAGAGGATCGGGATCGTCGAACGCTTTTCGACGACTCCCTGGCAGAGCTGCAGCTCTTTCTGAAGATCAGCTTTCGCGACGGTCAGCTCCATGTCTCTTCCTTCGAAATAAAGTCTTTATTCTTAGTAGTGGAAGCAGTAGATGCGTGCGGAAAAACTCGGCATCAGACTGCAAAGGTTTCGAAAGTATAGCAGTTCCTCCCGCGGTGAACTGCGGGTTTCGATGCGGAGAAACGACGGAGATTGCGGCTGTTTTCCGCAGGTGCAACGGGGCGGAAGGTTGTGGCCGGCTTTGTCCGCAGGTTTTCAGCGGACCTTTCCGCAGAGACTGTGGAAAGTGGTTGCCCGTGAGTTGGCCGCGAGGTCACGCGATTATCGGAACTGCTTCATCAAGCCTTCCATGACGCGCGTGAACTGCGGGTCATTCTGCATCTTCTCGTCGATCTTCTCGACGGAGTACATCACGGTGGAGTGATGCTTGTTGTTGAAGACGCGGCCGATCTCCGGGTACGAGAGATCCGTGAGGTGCTTGCACATGTACATGGCCACCTGCCGAGGGAAAGCGATGGTCTGGGCGTTGGATTTGGATTTCAGGTTCGTCACCGTGGTGCCATAGTGCGCGGCCACAACCCGAATGATCTCCGGCGGAGTGATCGGCTTGTTGTCTTTCGACAGGAGATCCTTCAGCGCCTCGCGTACGAGCTCGAGGGAAAGCTTGTGCCCACTCATCGAGGCATACACGGCGATGCGGTTGAGAAGCCCTTCCAGCTCACGGATGTTCGTCCGCACACGTTCGGCGACAAACAGCGCGGCATCATGAGGCAGGTCGATCTTCTTCTCTTCGGCCTTCCTGCGGAGGATCGCTACCTTCGTCTCGAGATCAGGCGGCTGGATATCGGCGATCAGGCCCCACTCAAAGCGGGAACGCAAACGATCCTCGAGAGTGGGGATCTCCTTCGGCGGCGCGTCGGAGGTGAAGACGATCTGCCTCTGCGATTCATACAGCGCGTTGAACGTGTGAAAGAACTCCTCCTGCGTCCGTTCCTTGCCAGCCATGAACTGGATGTCGTCGAGAAGCAGTGCGTCAACCTTGCGGTAACGGTCACGGAACTGCTGCATGCGGTCGTAGCGGATTGATGTGATGAGCTCGGTGACGAACGAATCGGCAGACATGTAGACGACTTTTGAACGGCCACCATCCCGAAGTTGTTGGCCGATGGCCTGGATCAGATGTGTCTTACCGAGGCCTGCGCCACCGTAGATGAAGAGCGGATTGAACGAGCCGGCGGGGTTTTCGGCGATCGACTTCGACGCGGCAAAGGCCAGCTCATTCGATTTGCCGACGACGAATGTCTCGAATCGATAGCGAGGGTTAAAGATCGAAACCGGAAGGTCGACGGTCGGCGGTGGACCCAGCGGAACGAGGGTCTCACCGCCAGCCTCGGTGTCCGCAACCAGATGGAGGTTCAGATGATCGGTCGATAGCTCGTCGAGGATGACCCGGATCTGCTGCGCGTAGTTCTGGCGGATCTCGCTGACGAAGCGCTGTGACGGCACGCTGACATCGATCGTGTCTCCCTTCTGGGCCAGGAAGCGGGTCGGGGCAAACCAAGCCTCATACTGAGTGCTGTCAATGGTTTGCTCCAGCCGATCGAGGACTTGCTTCCAGAGATTCATGGCGAGCTCTTAGCGGAAAGAACGGGGACCTATCTTTCTGATAATCCACAACTTTTCCACATCTGTGGAAAATCTGGACCTGAAAAAGGGGAGCGAATATAGCACACCATCGCGCGGAGTCGCGTTGCGTGGTTACACGTCTCGCGGTCTGGGGTTACACGGTCCGGGTGGGTACGCTGTTTCCGCCTGCTAAGCCTCCCGGAACATCGCTGCCGCGAGACCCGCAACCGCGTAAACGCCAGACATCGAGAGGAATAGCCCACTACCACCCCACGTTCCGCCCGGACGCTGGCTGGTTTGACGACCCTCCGACCCGTCGCTATACTCCCCGCTTTCTTTTCAGAAGGTTAAGGAAATCATGAAGCGTACATTTCAGCCGAACAATCACCGCCGCAAGCGCACCCACGGCTTCCTGGTCCGGATGCGGACCAAAGACGGGCAGGCGGTGCTTTCGCGCCGCCGCCGCAAGGGCCGCAAGCGCCTGGCGGTCTAACCCTTTGCCATCCGATGCCGGCGGACTCTCCGCCAGCTCCGAGGCTCTGCCGAAAGAGAAACGATTGGCGAAACGTCGCGAGTTCCTTCGCGTCTACGAAGCCGGCCGCAAACTCTTTTCCCGCTACAGCGTTCTCTTTTTTGCCGCCAACAGCCTTGCCTATTCGCGGGTCGGGATCACCGCGACCAGAAAGAGCGGCAAGGCAAACGTACGCAACCGGCTGAAACGGTGGACTCGCGAGGTCTACCGCCGGCAACGAGGGCCGCTCGGCCTCGACGGCCGCGGGTTGGACTTCGTCGTGAACATCAAACCGAACGCTGCCAAGGCAGCCTGGGCGGAATACAGTCTCGACCTCCAGCGCGCCCTGCACCGCGTCGCGAATGAGAACGGCACCTCCCGATGAGCTATGCGCGCACTCGCTCTCGCACCGCTCCGTTTCTACAAGCGATTTCTCTCGCCGCTGCTGCCGCCGATGTGCCGCTTCGATCCCACCTGCTCGATTTACATGATGCAAGCGATCGAAAAGCACGGCACACTGCGCGGCGTCTGGCTAGGCCTGCGGCGGCTAGCCCGCTGTCACCCGTTCAACCCTGGAGGTTGGGACCCGGTCCCTTGAGATGGAAAAACGAATCTTTGTAGCAGTTCTGATCTCGATCGGCTTCCTCTGGCTTTGGGCAGCGGTCGCTCCGAAGCTTTTCCCCGATCTGATGAAGAAACCACTGCCTGCGAACGAGGCGGTAACGGGGACGACATCCACGGCGGTTCCACCGACGACGTCCACGGCAACCGCGGCCGAGTCCGCGGCTCCTTCGACAACGACGACGGCAGCGCCGGCCACGACCGAGACCCCCGCCGTCGTTCCGCCCTCCGAGCCGATCGTGGCCTCGGCACAGACGATCTCAACGATCGAGAGACGCGATTTCGTCGCTCGTTTCTCAAACCACGGCGCGGAGATGATTTCGTTTCAACTCGCGCATTACAAAGCGAAACCGAGCTCGAAGACCGATCAGACGAGAGTCGAGCTGGTCAAAGACCGCGAGCCGAACCGAACCGACTTCCCGTTCGCGATTGAGGCTACCGACGCGAAGTTCACCAGGCTCGCGAACGGGGCGCTTTACGCCGTTCGTGAATTCGATGAGAAGGGAGCGCACGTCATCGAGTACCGCTGGTCCGACGGCGCTCACACCGTCACGAAGACGTTCCGCTTCACTAACGAGTACCTCTTTAACTTCTCTGTCTCCGTGGCGCCACCGATTGCCTACCGCGTCGCCATCGGTCCTGGAATCAGGACCCTGGCACCGGAAGAGAAGGACAACCAATTCATCATCACGGGGAATGGCGTCGTCCAGCGCGACGACAGCCTCAAGAATGTTCGCCGTGAAAAAGCGGACACGCTGAGCATCTTCCCGACGGTTCAGTACGTCGGAATCGAAGACAACTATTTCCTCGCGGTGCTGCGGCCGGAGAAATCATCCGGAGCGATTCTGCGCGCCATCGACGTCCCCGCCGGCGCCAACAACGAGAAGCGCCGTGAGCTGTATGCCGCCGTGAACGCGGCGCCGGACGGTGTCGTTTCCGGCGCAGCGTTCTTCGGTCCGAAGGAAGCCTCCGTCGTCGATCGCTACGGCTTCGAGAAGACGCTGCAGCTAGGGTACTTCGGCATCATCGCCCGCTTCTTCCTGGCCGCGCTGCTCTGGCTGAACCGCTTCATTGGAAACTACGGCTTCTCCATCATCGCCCTGACGATCATCATCAAAGTCGTGCTCTATCCGCTGCAGCACAAGTGGATCGTCTCGATGAAGAAGATGCAGAAGCTGCAGCCGAAGATGGAAGCCATCAAGGCGCGCTACAAGAAGGCCAAGACCGATCCGGACCAGCGGCAGAAGATGAACACGGAGATGATGAAGCTGTATCAGCAGGAGGGAATCAATCCTGCCGGCGGCTGTCTCCCGTTCGTGCTGCAGATCCCGATCCTCTGGGGTTTCTACGGCCTCCTTACCCACGCGATCGAGTTGCGCGGTGCGCCGTTCATGCTGTGGATTCACGATCTGTCGATGAAGGACCCCTACTACATCACCCCGGTTCTGATGACGATTACCATGTTCGTCCAGCAGGCCATCACGCCGTCGACGGCGGACCCGGCCCAGAAGCGGATGTTCCTGATCATGCCGCTGGTCATGGGTTGGATTTTCAAGGAGTTCCCGACGGGCGTCGTGCTTTACTGGCTGATGCAGAATCTCCTGACGATTGCGCAACAGCTCATCATGAACAAGTTCAAGGATCCGTCCGACGGTCCGCAGCCGGCGTGATTGGGAGCGAAACTGGCCATGGCCCAACGATTCGAAGGCAAGAGTCTCGATGAAGCACTGACGATGGCGTCGGAAGCGCTTGGCGTCGAACGTGTGCAACTGACGTATCACGTCGTTCTCGAGAAACGGGGCTTTCTCGGTGGCTTCAAACGCATCGTTGTCGAAGCCGAGGTAAACGATGCCGCGGTAGAGAAACCAGCGCAGCAGCCGGCCGCTGTCTCAATTCCCGGAACGTCGTCGCGGCATGCGAGCGGAGCCGGACGGGGACGCGGCGACCGTGGCCGCGGCCGACGTGGAGATGGCCGCGATCGCGGTGGGCGTTCTTCCGGAGAAAACCGTGGACGCGGGCCGCGGCGAGAGCATGAAGACGACTTCCAGACCGGCGACTTCGAGCGCTTCGCCGGAGAAATCCCGGAGCAGGGGCCGGAGTCGGAGCAGGCCGGCGTCGTGCGGGCCTGGTATGCGCGCGTGCTGGAGCTTGCAACACTGCAGCTCGAGATCCGCACCGAGGAGAACGAGACGCAGATCATCGTCCGGCTCTTCGGCAGCGACTCGCGGCTTCTGACCGAACAACACGGCGAACTGCTCGATGCGATGCAGGTTCTCGGAAACAAGGCTTTGGTCGGCCGCAAGGTCGAGAAAGAGATCGAGCTGAATTGCGAAGCGTTCAAGGAGCGCCGGGCCGAGCAGCTCGCGGAGAAGGCCCGGGATCTGGCCGACCGTGTCCGCGCCAGCGGGCGCGAGCAACTCCTGCCGGCAATGACTCCGATCGAACGGCGCATCGTTCACCTCGCGCTTCAGGAAGATGCAGATGTGACGACAGAATCGCGCGGCGACGGCTTCTACAAACGGGTGGCGATCGTCACGCGCGAGAAAGCGGCAGAGTAGTTGGCGGGTTGCCCGGTTGCCGAGTTGCCTCGGGCATGGATCGGTAACCCGGCAACTTGGTAACACTGCAAACAGAGCTCGACACGATCGTCGCTCCCGCCACGCCGCTCGGCAGGGGAGCGCTGGCCATCGTCCGGATTGACGGACCTCGCAGCGCTGCGATCCTGGGGACACTCGGGTGTGTCGCGCCGGAGCCGAGGATTGCCACCTTGACGCAATTAATGCTTGATGGCGAACCGCTCGACGAATGCATTGCCGTCCGCTACGCGGCGCCGCATTCATTCACGGGCAACGATCTCGTCGAGTTGACGCTGCACGGAAGCCCACTGCTCGTGGGGCGTGTGATCGTCGCGGTGATGGGGTTGGGCGCGAGGCTGGCCGAGCCGGGGGAGTTTACGGAGCGCGCCGTGTTGAACGGCAAGCTCGATCTCGTACAGGCGGAGTCGATTGGTGACCTCATCAACTCGCGCACCGCGCTGCAGGCAAAGCTGTCGCTTGGCAATCTGCACGGAGTCCTGAGCCGTCGCGCGGTGACTGTTCGCGAAACGCTCCTTTTCGTCATCTCCCGCCTTGAGGCTGCGCTCGACTTTTCAGAGGAAGGGTACGAGTTCATTTCCCGCGACGATGCGCGTCGCGAAATCGAGCGATCGATCACGGAGACGGATGCGCTTGCAGAGACGTACAGTCGCGGCAGAGCTACGACATCCGGTCTCATGTTGGTGATCCTGGGGCGGCCGAACGCGGGCAAGTCGACGCTGCTCAACCGGCTGGTTGGCGGCGACCGCGCGATCGTCACCCCCATTCCTGGGACGACCCGGGACATCGTTCGCGAGACGATCGAGATCGGCGGACTGCCGGTGACGATCGCGGACACCGCGGGGTTGCGAACGAGTGGCGACGCGGTCGAGGAGATCGGCATCGCGCGCGCCCGCGATGCGGCATCGACCGCCGACATTGTTCTTTACCTAGTCGATTCGGCCGCGGGTCTCAACGCGGAAGACGAACTGGACGCCTTTCCTGGAGCGATTGTCGTCTATACGAAAACCGATCTTGCTCCTGCTCCGCCCGGCGAAATCGGCATCAGTGTCAGTGCGGAGCGCGGGATCAACGAGTTGATGGGGAGGCTCGATGGACTGGTTCGCGAAGAGTTCGCTGCGCCGGAGGGGAGCCTGGTCAACGAGCGCCAGCATCAGGCTGTGCTTGGTTGCAGGGAGGCACTTAAGATGGCTCTGGCCGCGCTGGATGGCGGACTCGAGGAGCAGGTGATCCTCGTCGATCTCTACCGTGCCGCGACCTCCCTCGGACTTCTCACGGGAGCAATCACGTGCGATGAGGTTTTTGCGGAGATCTTCTCCAAGTTCTGCATCGGGAAGTGAGCACTCTCTCGCGGCTGTTCCACGTGAAACATGTTCGACGTGATCGTCATCGGTGGTGGCCATGCCGGCGCAGAGGCGGCGCGCGTCTGCGCCCGCGGTGGAGTGCGCGTTGCGCTCGTGACGATGTTGCGGGATGCCATCGGACGGATGTCGTGCAACCCGGCAATCGGCGGACTAGCCAAAGGGAATCTGGTCAAGGAAATCGATGCCCTCGGCGGGTTGATGGGGGAGGCGACCGACCGCGCTGGTATCCAGTTCAAGGTTCTGAACCGCTCCAAAGGTCCGGCCGTTCAAGGTCCCCGCGCTCAGTGCGACCGTGACCTATACGCCTCGGCGGTCCAGCAGATCCTGGCCGACGAGCCGAACGTGACGATCGTGGAGGGCTCCGTTGCCTCCCTTCTTCGTGATGGCGCGGCGGTTCGAGGTGTCACGCTCAAAGACGGCACGCGGCTCGCCGCGCGGGCCGTCATCGTTACCACCGGTACGTTTCTCCGCGCGTTGATGCACTCCGGCGAGGTACAGACCGCCGGCGGCCGTTTCGGCGAACCGGCTTCAGAAACGCTTTCGGATTCGCTTCGCGACCTCGGCCTCAAGTTGGGCCGGCTCAAGACAGGAACACCTCCGCGCGTCGACCGCAACTCCGTCGACTTCTCGAAACTGGAAGAGGCGCCGGGCGATGCGAAGCCGCGGCCGTTTTCGATCCTGACCGATCAGCTTGCGCTCCCGCAGGTGCTCTGCCATCTCACTTATACGGGTTCTGTTGCGCATGACCTGATCCGTGCGAATCTCCACCGCGCCCCGATGTACTCCGGCCAGATCCACGCCACCGGTCCACGGTATTGCCCGTCGATCGAAGACAAGGTGGTCCGATTCGCGGAGAAGGAGCGCCATCAGGTCTTTGTCGAGCCGGAAGGCCTCGAGCATCCGTGGCTCTACCTCAACGGCATCTCAACATCGCTTCCCGCCGACGTACAGGATGGCGTCGTTCGCTCGCTCGCGGGATTCGAAAATGCGGTCATCGCCCGTTACGGATATGCGGTCGAATACGACTTCGTCAATCCTGAACAGCTCGATCCGACGCTACAGGTTCGCGGCGTCGAAGGCCTCTTCCTCGCAGGGCAGATCAACGGCACTTCCGGCTACGAGGAAGCGGCAGCGCAGGGGCTGCTTGCCGGAATCAACGCACTTCAGAAGGTCCGAGGAGGAGAGCCGGTCATCCTCCGCCGCGATCAGGCGTATGCCGCGGTGATGATCGACGATCTGGTCACGCAAGGCACGGAGGAGCCGTACCGGATGTTCACATCGCGCGCGGAGCATCGCCTCCTTCTTGGCTGTGACTCAGTTTACGAGCGCCTTTCGCCGGTCGCTTCCCGTCTCGGTATTCTTGACGGCGCGCGCGAACGGAGGATTGACACGAGGGTCGCGCGCATGCAGCGGGCGCGAGAAGTTGCCGAATCGGCCGGCCTGACGCCCGACCGCGAGACGCTTGCGTGGCTTTCCGCCGCGAATGTCCCGCTGCACGAGAAAGCGACGATCGCCCATCTAATGCAGCGGTCAGATTTTGATATCGAGCGCTTCACGGATGTCTGCGAATCCGTTTTGCCCGAGGTCGCGGACGCGTTCCGGGCCCTGAGCGAGGAGGAGTCGGACGGCGTGGTCAGCCAGGCTCGCTACGCCGGTTATATCGATCGGCAGCAGCGAGAAGCAGCGCGTCAGGCGGGCGAGGATGGGTTACGGATTCCGCTGGACATGTCGTACCGGCTTCCCGGTCTCTCCCGCGAGATGGTCGAGAAGCTGAGTTTTGTCCGGCCTGTGTCCCTCGGGCAGGCCAGCCGCATCCCGGGCGTGACCCCTGCGGCGATCTCGATCGTCCGGATGCACCTCAGGCGTGGCGCCGCTCGAATCGCATGAACGCGATGATCGAGACGTACAAGCGCGAGCTCCTCCGCTGGAACGAACGCATCAACCTCGTCGGTCCCGAAGCGAAGGCAAACCTAGACGACCATATTGCCGAGGCTCTCGCCGCTGCCGTGATTCTCAAGCCTAGCGGCGACATCCTCGACTTTGGCAGCGGGGGAGGGCTGCCAGCGATTCCGATGGCGATCGTTTCGCCGGGAGCGCGCGTTCACCTCGTCGAAGCCGACCGGAAAAAGTGGGCCTTCCTGAAACACATCGTTCGGGAGTGCGAATTGAACGCTGTGGTTTACGGTGATAGATTGGCGCGCGCCGTGACCCGGTTCCCGCCTGAGCTTCGATTCTCTCTCGTCACTTCGCGCGCAGTTGGAAATCCGGAGGAATGGGTGCCGATGCTCGCGCCTTGGATGGATCGGGGTGGGCGCATCGCTCTCTTTCAGGGTATGCCTGACCTTCCGCCGATTTCCAGTTTTAAAAAAGGAGAGATCTTCGCCCTGCCTCGCGGTACCTCGAATTACCTCGTGACTCTCACGTTCCACGTGGAACAGACGGACTGATGACGAAGATCGTCGCTCTGGCGAACCAGAAGGGCGGTGTCGGCAAGACGACGACCGCGATCAACCTCGGCGCATCGGTCGCCGCTTGTGAGCGGCGCGTGCTGCTCGTCGATCTCGATCCGCAGGCAAATGCAAGCTCGGGTATCGGCGTGACCGATGCGGAGCCCTCGATGTACGACGTGCTCATCGACAACACGCCGTTGCGAGAGATCATCCGTCCGACCGAGATCCCGACGCTGTTTCTGGCGCCTTCATCGGTCGACCTTGTGGGCGCTGAGGTGGAGCTGCGCGACGCCATCGGGCGCGAGTATTACCTCAAACGAATTCTCGATCCGGTAGCCGCCGACTACGACTATGTCCTCATCGACTCGCCGCCGTCACTTGGACTGCTGACGGTCAACGGCCTGACCGCCGCGAACTCCGTTCTCGTTCCTCTGCAGGCCGAGTACTTCGCGCTCGAAGGAGTCTCCCAGCTCCTGGCCACGATCGAGCGCGTGCGTGGCGCCGTCAACCGCGATCTGGAGATCGAAGGGATCGTCCTGACGATGTACGACGAGCGGATGAACCTCACTCGCCAGGTCGCCGAAGAGGTGCGTACGCACTTTGGCGACAAGGTCTACAAGACGGTCATCCCGCGGAATGTCCGCCTCAGCGAGGCACCGTCGTTCGGTAAACCGATTATTCTGTACGACATCCGGTCGCGCGGAAGCGAAGCGTACGTCAGTCTGGCCCGGGAATTCATTCAGCGCGCGGAGAACGTGATCTGATGAACCACAAGAAAGTGCTCGGACGTGGTCTCGGCGCTCTCATTCCTCAGCGGCAGGAACCGCTTGAGGCTCAGGTGACGCCCGGCCTCGCTGAAATCCCGATCTCGCAGATCCAGCCGAATCCCTTTCAGCCGCGCAAGACGTTCAACGAGGCGTCGATCGAAGAGCTTGCGCGAAGCGTCCGCCAGCATGGAATCGTTCAGCCGCTCGTCGTCACGCGAGCCGGCGACAAATACAAGCTGATCGCCGGCGAGCGCCGATTCCGCGCCGCCCAAAAAGCCGGTCTGACCACCGTTCCTGCTCTCATCAAAGAGATGATGCAGGAAGGCGACGCACTACAGATCGCTCTCATTGAGAACATCCAACGCGAAGACCTCAATCCCATTGAAGAGGCGCTTGCCTATCACCAGCTTCACGACGATTTCCAGCTCACACAGGAGGAGATTTCCCAGCGCGTCGGCAAGGAACGATCGACCGTCGCTAACTTCCTGCGTCTCCTCAAGTTGCCCGACCCTGTGAAGAAGCTTCTGGCGTCCGGACAGCTCTCCATGGGGCACGCAAGAGCGCTCCTGGCGATCGACTCGCCGAAAAAACAGGAGCAACTTGCGGATCGTGTTGTCCGGAAAAACCTGAACGTCAGACAGACGGAGATGCTGGCGTCGGAGAGCTCGCCGAAGGCGGTGGAGAAGAAAGAGAAAGAGAAAGATGTCTTCACGCGCGATGCGGAAGACAAGCTTCAAAGGACTTTACGTACAAAAGTTGAAATCGACCGCAGACGGCGCGGAGGCGTGATCCACATCCGCTACGGCAGCGAAGACGAGTTGATTCGTGTCGTCGACGAATTGATGGGGAGACGCCGTTAACGGAACGCTGATCGCGGCCGCGGCGATGATGATCGTGGCGGCGATCGCCGTGGTGCTCCTCGTGCGCGGCCGGCAGAAGAAAGGCATGGGTGAACAGATGAAGAATAAGAGCGGTGAATTGAACGGCTTTCTCGATCACGGCTCGTCGTTTCGCGGCGAGTTGGAGTTCGAGGACACGATGCGCATCGACGGCCGTTTCAACGGCAAGATCATGTCGAAGAACGAGCTGATCGTAGGGGAAAGCGCACACATCGAAGGCGACGTTCACGTTGGACGGATCGCCATCAGCGGCACCATCGTCGGCAAGATCGTCGCCGCGCAGCGGGTCGAGATCCATCGCAACGGCAAGGTCTACAGCGATATCGAAACGCCAGCCCTGATCATCGAGGAAGGGGCGATCTTCCAGGGCAACTGCGTGATGGGTGAGAAGAAGCCTGCCACGGTGACGAACATCGCGGCAAAGGCGTAAGCGTAGTTGCTAAGTCGCAAGGTTGCTGACTTGCTGAGTCACTCAGCCACACCTGCTCAGTAACGAAGCAACCTAGCAACCCAGTAACTTTCCTCACCAGCCCCGCAGCCGAGCGACCAGCACGATGGCCTCGGGGATGGTGTATTCGTCCTCGACGCCGAGCGCGTCTTCCCACTGAAGGTCCCAAGCGGCGGTCTCGCGGTCGGTCTGCGGCGCCTCGCGAAAATTCAGCTCGCAGATGTCGCCGATGTAGTTTTCGGCATCGCGCAGCGGAAGGCCGAATGTACGGCAAACGAGCGGGCGATGCTCGTACATCAGACATTCGCCGCGCTCGTTCAGGTTCGGGCACGGAGTCGATGCCGTTCGTGTGAAAAACGATTCCTTTTCCGCCGCGGAACACTGGCGAAGGTCGGGATGGCTCGACGAAGCAACGATCTCCTGGGCGCGCCGGATGATCATCTTACGGCGCTTGGGATGCAGCCTCTCCAGTCCTTCGGCAATCAGGGGAACGTCGCCGGACCCGATCTCGAAGAGACCGTAGCAGCAGAGGGAACAACCCTTACCGCACAGCAGGTTCCGCGGCTGGACCTCGGCGACGGAACGAAAGAAATCATCCGCGCGATCGAGGATGCGCGTGTATGTTTCATCCTGCGTTCTTTCTGACACGGAAAGGGTAACCGGTGAGGTGACAACCTTCTTTCCCTTGTGGTATACAACCGCCGCCTCGGGGTTGGGCGTCGGTTCTGCGCGCCCTCTTTTTCCGGCTCCAAACAGTCTATGCAAATCAATCTAACGCCCGATTACTCTCTGCTCGCGATCATGGTGATTTTCATCCTGAACTACCTGATCGTGAGCAAGTTCTTCCTCCGGCCGATCAATCAGGTGATCGAGGCCCGTGAGAACGAAGTGCGTTCGGCGAACGAGGTCTACGAACAATCGATGGCGCGCTTCAGCGAAGCGACGACGTTGATGGAAGAGAAACTTCACGCGGCCCGACACGCGGCCGCGGACGTGCGCGACCATTTTCGAAGGGAAGCCTCCGCATATCGCACGTCGATCGTCGAGAAGACTCATACCGAAGCCGGAAGCATCATCGACGAAGCTGACGAGAAACTTAAGGGCGATGTGGCCGCGGCACGTACGAAAATCGCCACCGAATCGGAAGCGCTGGCGCGGCTGGCCGCGGAGCGGATTCTGGGGAGGCCGGTCTGATGCGACATGGACTCCTCATCCTTATTCTCCTGATCGTTCCGGTACTCCTTTTTGCGCAGACGAACCCGAGCACGGCCGCGCAAGGCGCGGAAAAGGTCTCGCAGGAAACGCACGCGACTGAGGCTCACGGGGAGGAGCACGAAGCTGCGAAGACCTACTTCGGCTTCATACCGGGCTGGGTACTCAAGCTGGCCAACATGATCCTCTTCCTCGGCGTCCTCACCTGGGCGCTCGGCGGACCGATCAAGAAGGCTCTCGTCAACCGGCGAATCCAGATCCAGACAGACGCCGAGGAGGCGCGCGCGCGGCGCGCCAAGGCCGACCAACTGGCGGCCGACATCCAGGCGCGGCTGACCCAGATCGAAACGGACGTCCGCTCGATTCACGAACGTGCTCAGGCTGAAGGCGAAAAACAGAAGCGTGAGCTGATTGCCGCCGCCGAGGCTGAGGCGCAGAGGATCCTGCAGTCGGCACGCAACGAGGTGGACAATCGCCTCAAGCGTGCCCGGCATGAACTGACCGAATACGCCGGTCAACTCGCCACACAGCGGGCCGAGCAGATTCTCCGGGAGACTGTCACGGACAAAGACCGCGAGCGGCTTTTCGATGAAAGCGTCCGCGAAGTGGCCGAGGCGCAGTCATGATCCGAAGATTCGCCAGACCCTACGCCCGCGCGATCATGGACGTCGCTCAGACGCCTGTGAGAGCGGCGGCACTTCGAGACGAGCTGACCAGCTTTGAGCAGGTGCGCAAGTCGTCGACGGATCTGCAGGAGATGTACGCGAATCCCGGCATCGACTTCGATTCGAAGAACAAGGTCACGACCGCGATCACCACACGTCTCGGGCTATCGGAGCTCGCCGTACGGTTGCTCGATGTGCTCATTCGCAACCGCCGTATAAACAACTTGAAGGACATCGTCGCCGGTCTGACCACGATGATTCGCGAGGCCACCGGTACCGTTTCCGCCGAGGTGCGCTCCGCCAGCCCGCTCTCATCGCAGGAAGAGGCTGATTTGCGCGCCATGCTGGAGCGCAAAGTCGGCGCGAAGGTCGACGTCGACATCACGGTCGATCCTGAGCTCATCGGCGGGTTTGTGGCCAGGATCGGCAGCGAGGTCTACGACGCTTCGGTGTCCGGGAAGATTGGGAAGTTCCGCGAATCATTAGCATGATTCATTTTCGGGAGATTTTATGGCTGTGGATTTGAAAGCAGAAGAAATCACAGAGATTATTCGGCAGCAATTAAGCGGGATTGGCCGCGGCGTCGACGTCTCTGAAGTCGGTACCGTCGTCTCCGTGGGTGACGGGATCGCCCGCGTTTACGGCCTCGATCGCGTCATGGCTGGTGAGCTCGTCCAGTTCCCGCACGACATCGCCGGTCTGGCTCTCAATCTCGAGGAAGACAATGTCGGGGTCGTGCTCCTCGGCGAAGCCTCGGCCATCAAAGAAGGCGACGAGGTTAAACGTACCGGCAAGATCATGTCGGTTCCGGTCGGGGCGGCCCTGATCGGCCGGGTCGTCAATCCCCTGGGCGTTCCCATCGACGGGAAGGGGCCGATCAACACCACCGAGTTCTACCCGATTGAACGGCTCGCTCCCGGCGTGGTCGACCGCAAGCCGGTCAAAGAGCCTCTGCAGACCGGCATCAAAGCGGTCGACGCCATGATCCCGATCGGCCGCGGCCAGCGCGAGCTGATCATCGGCGACCGCCAGACCGGCAAGACCGCCGTCGCCGTCGACACGATCATCAACCAAAAGGGCAAGAACGTAACCTGCATTTACGTCGCCGTCGGTCAGAAGAAATCGACCGTCGCTCAGGTCGTGCGGACGCTCGAAGAGAACGGCGCGATGGAGTACACGATCGTCGTGAACGCCTCCGCCTCGGACCCGGCGCCGATGCAATACCTCGCGCCGTACGGCGGATGTGCGATGGCCGAGTACTTTCTCTACAACGGGCAGCACGCGCTGATCATCTACGACGATCTCTCCAAACACGCCGCGGCCTATCGCGAGATCTCTCTGCTGCTTCGCCGTCCGCCCGGCCGCGAGGCCTATCCCGGCGACGTTTTCTATCTTCACTCGCGGCTTCTGGAGCGCGCTTCGAAGATGGCAGACGAGAAAGGCGGCGGTTCGCTGACGGCGCTCCCGATCATCGAGACGCAAGCCGGCGACGTCTCCGCCTACATTCCGACCAACGTCATCTCCATCACCGACGGCCAGATCTTCCTGGAGACGGATCTCTTCCACTCCGGCGTCCGGCCGGCCATCAACGTCGGCATCTCCGTCTCGCGCGTCGGCGGCTCGGCGCAGGTGCGGTCGATGCGATCCGTCTCCGGTACGCTTCGTCTTGATCTCGCGCAGTACCGCGAGCTGGCGGCGTTCGCGCAGTTTGGCTCCGACCTCGACAAAGCGACGCAGTCCCAGCTCAACCGCGGCCGTCGGCTCGTCGAGATCCTCAAGCAGGGGCAGTATCGTCCGATGCGCATCGGCCTGCAGACCGCTTCGGTCTACGCCGGCGTCAAGGGGTTCCTCGACAACCTGGCCGTCAACGCTGTCCTTCCGTTCGAAGCGGCGTTGCACCAATACCTGAGCGATGAAAAACAGGACGTGATCGACCGCCTCGAGACCGCCTCGAAGTTCGACGCCGACCTCGAACAAGCGATCCGTACCGCCATCACCGAGTTCAAAACGCAGTACGTCAAGGACAACGCGAACGCTCTCGCGGCCTAACCACTCATGCCCAGCACGATCGATATCCGGCGCCGGATCCGCAGCGTCAAGAACACACAGCAGATCACCAAGGCCATGAAGATGGTGGCGGCGGCGAAGCTGCGTCGCGCACAGGAGCGGATGTTTGCCGCGCGCCCATACGCGGGCGGACTGCGTCAGGTATTGGCGTCGGTGGCGGCGCGTGTCGACATCAACGCGCATCCGCTGTTGCAGTCGCGTGAGCCGGAGCGAAACGTCGTCGTGGTGGTCGTCACGTCCGATCGCGGACTGTGCGGCGCGTTCAACGCCAACGTCATCCGCGCCGCGCAGAACTTCATTCGCGAAAGCGCGTTCGAGGGTGTGGAATTGCTGACGATCGGCCGCAAGGCGGGCGATTTTTTCCGCCGGCGTACGATTCCCATCCGCCGCAACGTCTTCGTCGCCCAGGCACTGTCAGTCGAGGTGGCGCACGAGATCGCAGACAGCCTGATCAAAGACTTCGTCGACGAGAAGATCGACGGCGTCTACGTCGTCTACAACGAATTCAAGTCTCTCATCGCGCAGCACGTTCGTGCGGAACGGCTTCTTCCGATCGCGCCTGAGTTCGAGGTCGACCCGAACCGCCCCGCCATCGACTACCTCTACGAACCAGGGCCGGAGCAGATCCTTTCAGACCTCCTGCCGAAGCACATCGAGTTTCAGCTTTATCGCGTTCTCCTGGAGTCGGCTGCCGCCGAACAGGGAGCGCGCATGACGGCGATGGAAGCGGCCACGAAGAACGCGTCGGACATGATCGATCACCTGACGCTGACCTACAACCGCATCCGCCAGGCCGCCATCACCAAAGAGATCATCGAGATTGTCTCGGGCGCGTCCGCCGCGCAATAGGCAACGGAGAAGACATGGCAAACCAAGACACCAAGACCCAGAACGTCGGCAAAGTGATCCAGGTCATCGGACCGGCACTCGACATCGAATTCGAAGACGGGCACCTTCCGGCGATCTACAACGCAATCCGCATCGTCGACAATGGCGAGCTCGGGAAAGTGTCAATCGATGTCGTCGCCGAGGTTGCCAACCACATCGGCGAGAATCAGGTCCGCTGTATCGCCATGAAGCCGACCGACGGAATGGTCCGCGGCATGAAGGCCATCGACACCGGAGGCCCGATCATGGTGCCGGTCGGACGCGAGACGCTCGGTCGCATTCTCAACGTCCTCGGGGAGCCGGTCGACAACAAGGGCCCGGTCAATTCCGAGACGAAGCTTTCCATCCATCGCCAGCCGCCGCGCTTCGACGAGCAGTCCACCAACATTGAGATGTTCGAGACCGGCATCAAAGTCATCGACCTCCTCGAGCCGTACACCAAGGGCGGCAAGACGGGTTTGTTCGGCGGTGCCGGCGTCGGCAAGACCGTTCTGATCATGGAGTTGATCAACAACGTCGCCAAGGAGCACGGCGGCTTCTCCGTGTTTGCGGGCGTCGGTGAACGGACGCGCGAAGGAAACGACCTCTGGCTGGAATTCGCGGAAACCGGTGTCATCGTTCCGGGCGATCCTTCGAAATCAAAGGCCGCGCTGATCTACGGACAGATGACCGAGCCGCCGGGTGCGCGACTTCGGGTCGGTTTGACCGGCCTGACCGTCGCCGAGTACTTCCGCGACGCCGAAGGTCAGGACGTGCTGCTCTTCATCGACAACATCTTCCGCTTCACACAGGCGGGCTCGGAAGTGTCGGCACTCCTCGGCCGTATGCCCAGCGCCGTCGGCTATCAGCCCAACCTCGCTACGGAAATGGGCGAGCTGCAGGAGCGCATCACGTCCACCAAGCGCGGCTCGATCACTTCGGTGCAGGCCATTTACGTTCCCGCGGACGATCTCACCGATCCCGCACCGGCTACCGCCTTTGCCCATCTCGACGCCACATCGGTTCTCTCGCGTCAGATCGCAGAGCTCGGGATTTACCCGGCCGTCGATCCGCTGGCCTCGACTTCGAAGATTCTCGATCCGCGCATCCTCGGCGACGAGCACTACAACACCGCCCGCGCCGTGCAGGCCGTTCTCCAGAAGTACAAGGACCTGCAGGACATCATCGCCATCATGGGCATCGACGAGCTGTCGGAAGAGGACCGCGTCATCGTCAACCGCGCGCGCAAGATTCAGCGGTTCCTGTCGCAGCCTTTTCACGTTGCCGAGCAGTTCACCGGTATTAAGGGCCAGTACGTCAAGATCGCCGATACGATCAAAGGCTTCCGCGAGATCGTGGAAGGAAAGCACGACGACATCCCGGAGCAGGCCTTCCTGCTCATGGGGACGATCGAGCAGGTGCTCGAGCGAGCCGAGCAGATGACGAAAGAGGCGGCGTAAGGAAACCAGATGGCCGACGCTCTTCCGACGAAGATCAATCTCACCGTCGTTACCCGCGAGCGGAAGATCATCGACATTGAGGTCGATGAGGTCGTTCTGCCTGCCAGCGACGGCGAGATCGGTGTGCTGCCCGGCCACACGCCTTTGTTGACGACGTTGAAGATCGGCCAGATGCGCTATCGAAGCGGCGGTGTCGTGCATCGTCTCATTCTCTCGTGGGGGTTTGCCGAGGTGTTGCCCGATCGCGTCATCGTCCTGGCGGAACGCGGTGTTCTGGCCAGCGAGATCGATCCTGCCGCCGCGGAAGCGGAGCGGATCGCGGCGGAGAAAGAGCTGCTATTCCTCTCCTCGCACGATCCCGAGTTCAATCGTGCACAGGCGCGCCTCGAGGAATCGGTGGCGATGATCGGCATCAGCCGCGACCACTGATCGTACTTTGAGCAGCGGCGCCAAGCTTGCATCGCTTTGCGCCGTATCCCTGTGGTGATTATGGAATCCTGGCTCGAGAGCTTTGCCTCGACGAACTTTCGTCGTAGCGCCGATACGGCGCACGACCTCAAGACGCCGTTGAATGTGGCTGTGCTGAACCTCGAGCTTCTGCGCATGCGGGTCTCGAAGCTCGCCGGCGGTGAAGACGAGAAAGTGAATGCCTACGCGAAGTCGATCGAGCTGGAGTTGCGGCGCATGGCACGCATCCTCGACACGTTCTTCGTTCTCTCGACGCCGCCGAAGGGAGAAGGCGAGCCGCAGGAAGTGGACCTCTGCCGGCTCTGCTCCGAGGCCGCCGCGGGCGTCGCATTGAAGACCGACGGTAGCGGCGATGCATTCAACGTTCAGGCTCACGACTCAAGAATTCGTCAGGCCTTCAAACTGTTTTTCGAGGGCGCGTCACAGGTATTGATCGAGGACGGGCGCGTCGTTACCGTCGAAAAAGCTTCTGGACGTTTCACCGTCGCGGTCACCGGAGCTCCGGCATCGGCAGACTTTGAGGTGACAAAGATCTTCAAGTTCTACTACACGGATATGCTCGGCCATGCGGACCTCTCGCTGGCGGCCGCGCGGCTCATCGCCGAAACGTATGGGGGTGAGCTGAACGCCGTGGAGGATCGTGATAAGGTTTCAATCAGGCTCACCTTTCCAGGGTTGGATAAATGAAGAAAGTGCTGATCGTTGATGATGACCGCGCGACCAGCGCCGGAATGGCCGACGTGGTCGAGGAATGGGGCTACGAAGCCGAGGTCGCCGATACGGTGAAGGCTGGCTGGAGCTCCGTTTCCAAGATGGTCCCTGACGTCGCCATCGTCGATCTGAAGCTCCCCGATGGTTCGGGCCTCGATCTGTTGCACCGCATCAAGGAAACGTATCCCGACGTTTCGGTGGTCATCCTCACCGGGCACGCCACGGTCGATTCAGCGGTCAAGGCGCTGAAAGTCGGCGCTGAGGACTACGTCACCAAACCGGTGGATCTCCCCCGCCTTCAGGTCATCCTCAAGTCGGTCGAAGACAAGCAGATGATGAAGCAGGAGATTCTCGAGCTTCGTCGTCAGCTCCAGAAGATGGGCGCACTCGGCCATCTCGTCGGCAAGTCGCTGCGGATGCAGAAGTTGTTCGAAGAGATTGAGATGGTCGCGAACACTGACGCGAACGTGTTCATCGTCGGCGAGTCCGGATCCGGAAAGGAAGTCGTCGCCAACACGATTCACTCCCTGTCGCGCCGGCGCCTCAAGCCGTTCATCGCCTTCAACTGCGGAGCGATCTCGCCCACCCTCATCGAGTCGGAGATCTTCGGTCACGAGAAGGGTGCGTTCACCAACGCCATCAAACGGCGCGAGGGCTACTTCGAGGTGGCCAAGGGTGGCACGGTCTTTCTCGACGAGATCACAGAGATGCCGATCGAGTTGCAGGTCAAGCTCCTTCGCGTGCTCGAAGAAGGGAAGTTCCGGCGCGTGGGCGGCAACGAGGAGATCTACATCGAGGCTCGCGTCATCGCCGCGTCGAATCGCGATCCGCAGAAGGCCATCATCGACGGAAAGATGCGCGAGGACCTGTACTACCGGCTCAACGTCTTTCCCATCGAGGTCCCGCCGCTGCGCGAGCGCTTGGAAGACATCCCGCTTTTCTCGCACTTCTTCCTGCAGAAGTTGAACGAAACCGAGGAAAAGAAGGTCGAGAACATCGAGGCGGACTTCGTCGAGGCGCTGCAGCAGTACGAGTGGCCCGGCAACGTGCGTGAGCTGCGCAACGTGATCAACCGTGCCTTCATCATGGCCCGGGGCAACAGCCTGACCGTGGAGTGCCTTCCGGACAAGCTCCTTAGCGCGCGCAAGCGGCGCGTGAAGAACGGGGTGACGATCCCGCTGGGGCAGCCGATGGAAGAGGTGGAGCGCATCGTCATCGAAGAGACGCTCACGATGACCGACGGCGACCGCCGCAAAACGGCAGAGATCCTCGGCATCTCGTACAAGACGCTCTACAACAAGACGAAGAAGTACAAGGCCGCCGGCGGCGGAGACGACGAAGAAGAAGAGTAGCGCCGGCACGGCCGGCAGCGCTGGTCGCCCAGGGCTCGGCCACCATTTTCGCGGACCAACCCAACCGCAGAACGCTGGCCGGACTCTACGATCCGTAGTTATTTTGGCCTTCTCGCGGTGCGGTGTTATCGTCCCCCGCCTGGATCATCCCGTCACCCGCGTACGCGCGCGCATGATGCGCCCGCGAGGAATTCCGGCGTCGACGTGGAAGTTTGGGGCGTTCCGCAATGGCCAAAAACCTCGTCATCGTCGAGTCTCCTGCGAAAGCAAAGACGATCAACAAGTTCATCGGCAGCGACTACATCGTCAAAGCTTCGGTTGGCCACGTCCGCGATCTGCCGAAGAGCGAGCTCGGCGTCGATGAGGAAACGTTCGAGCCGACCTACGAGGTGCTCGAAGGCAAAGAGAAAGTCGTCAGCGAGCTCCGGGCAGCCGCCAAGAAGGCCACCGTCGTCTACATCGCCTCCGACCCTGATCGCGAAGGGGAAGCGATCGGCTGGCACGTCATGAAGCTGCTCGGCAACGACGCTACGAAAGTCCGCCGCATCCTCTTTCATGAGATCACAAAGAACGCCGTCCGGAAGGCGATCGACCAGCCTACCGAGATCGACATGAACAAGGTGAACGCGCAGCAGGCACGCCGCGTTCTCGACCGCCTGGTCGGCTACAAACTCTCCCCTCTGCTCTGGGACAAAGTCCGCCGCGGTCTGTCCGCCGGTCGCGTGCAGTCGGTGGCGATGAAGATGATCGTCGACCGCGAGGAGTCGATCAAAGCGTTTGTCCCCGAGGAGTACTGGACATTCGCGGCCCAGCTCGCCGCCGGCGTTCCGCCGCAGTTCATCGCCAAACTGACGAAGGTCGACGGGAAGAAAGCAGACGTTACCAACGAAGAGCAGGCGCGGGTCATCGAGACAGCGCTGAAGTCCGGCAGTTACGCGGTTGAGACGATCGTCCGCAAGGAAAAGCGCCAGACTGCCGCCGCGCCATTCATCACCTCGACGCTGCAGCGCACCGCGTACAACCGCTTCAAGTATCCGGTCAAGCGCACGATGCAGATCGCCCAGAAGCTATACGAGGGCAAAGAGTTGGGCGCCTTCGGTCACGTCGGTCTCATCACGTACATGCGCACCGACTCGGTCCGCATCAGTGACGATGCCATCGCCGAGGTGCGACAATATATCAGCACAAAATATGGCGCGGATATCATCCCGGAAAAGCCGAACGTATATCGTGTCAAGAAAGCTGCACAGGCGCAGGAGGCTCACGAGGCCGTCCGCCCAACCTCGCTCGAATTCGAGCCCGAGGCTATCAAAGACCACCTGACCCGCGAGGAGTACAACCTCTATAAGTTGATCTGGGACCGCTTCGTCGCCTCGCAGATGAAGCCCGCCTTGTTCGACGTCACCGACGTCGACATCCGCAACGGTGCTTACACGCTGCGGGCTTCCGGTGAAGTTCTCAAGTTCGCCGGCTTCCTGGCCGTGTTTCAGGATGCATCTGTCGATGGTGCCGAGGACGACGACGAAAAGCCGGACAACAGCAAGGCCCTTCCGGCGATGAACGAGGGCGAGCCGCTCGCGCTCGTGAAACTCGACACGAAACAGAACTTCACCCAGCCGCCGCCGCGCTACACCGAAGCAACGCTCGTGAAGGCCCTGGAAGAGAACGGCATCGGCCGTCCGTCCACCTACGGATCGATCATGACCACGATCCAGACCCGCGATTACACCTACAAGTCGGAGGGCAAGTTCTTCCCGACGCAGCTCGGCATGCTGGTCACGAAGCTCCTCAAGCAATCCTTCGGCGACATCATCGACGAAGGGTACACGGCCGAGCTGGAGGGAAAGCTCGACGAGATCGAAGAAGGCCGCGTGGAGTGGCACGAGGCCATGAAGGACTTCTCGTTGAAATTCAACAAGGATCTCGCGCGCGCCGGCAAGGAGATGGTCGAGGTGAAGCGCACCGGCGTTGAGACCGACGAGGTGTGCGAGAAATGCGGCTCGCCGATGGCCATCAAGTTCGGGCGTTTCGGAGAGTTCCTGGCCTGCTCGAATTATCCCGAGTGCAAGAACACGAAGGAGACCGCGCGCGGAGACGTCGCCGAACAGCCTGAGGGCGAGACGATCATCTGCGACAAGTGCGGGAAGCCGATGCAACTCAAGCGCTCGCGCTTCGGACAGTTCTATGCCTGCACCGGCTACCCGGACTGCAAGAACACAAAGGATCCTCGCCTGCTGAAGGCCGACATCCCCACCGAGCCGCAGCCGCCCTGCGAGAACTGCGGAAAGGAGATGGTGCTCAAGTCCGGCCGGTATGGCCCGTTCTTCTCCTGCTCCGGTTATCCCGACTGCAAGACGATCCGCAAGATCGGCGGAGGGAAAGGCACTCCTCCGAAGCCGACCGGCGTTGCCTGCCCGAACTGCAAAGAGGGAGAGCTCGTCGAGCGCCGTTCGCGGCGAGGCATCTTCTTCTCCTGCTCGCGCTACCCCAAGTGCGATTTCGCCCTGAACAACCGTCCCGTGCCGCGGCCCTGCCCGAAATGCGCCGCGCCGTACCTCCTGGAGAAGGAGACGAAGCGCGAGGGTCACATCGAGTACTGCAACAACGCGGAATGTGACTACCGTGCGGCGCTGGCCCCTCGGCCCAACGCGGCAAACGAATAGCAGCACGTATTACAGTGCTCATTCACTGCATTTAATGATTCCTATTCTGTACCGATATCGTCTGTGTTTGCTCTGTATTAACAACGCATATTACCGCGCCACGTCGCCGCGTTACACTCCATCGACGGAGGTCCAGCCATGAAGAGCTTCTCATCGCGCGCGTGGCCTCGCCTCGCCCTGCTGCTGCTCCTTATTGCCACGGCGTCGTTTGCGCAGCCCGCGCTGAACACGTCCGACCGCGCCGTGCAGAGGCAGGTGCTCCAGGCCATGCCGAAGGGCGGTGACCTCCACAACCACCTCTCAGGATCCGTCTACGCCGAATCCTATCTTCGGTACGCGGCCGCCGACGGGCTCTGCGTCGATTCGGTGAAGCTCACGATTACCCCGTGCCCTACTCCGCAGCAGCTCGCGGCCAAACCTTCCACGGCTACGTCGATCGTGCTGGCATCGACACTTCTCGAGCCCTACTCCTCACTTTATGGGCAGATGCAGGACGCGCTCTCCATGCGGCAGTTCCGGCCGGTTCTCGAGTCGGGGCACGATCACTTCTTCAATACGTTCGGGAAGTTCAGTGCAGTCTCCCGCACCCATGTGGCCGAAATGCTCACGGAGGATGTGCGACGGCTGGCCAGCGAGAATGTTGACTACGTGGAGACGATTTTCGCCCCCGACTTTGGCAAGGCTCGCGAGCTCCTGAGCTTCGTCAAGACCGGCCAGAGCTTCACCGAGATGCGCACGGCGATCATGCAGAGCGGGCAAGTGCCGCCGATCATCGCCGGCGCGCGGGCGGTGATCGACAATGCCGAAGCGCGGATGCGCAGAGATCTTCATTGCGGTACGCCGGACGCGCAGCCGGGGTGCCAGTCCACCGTCCGCTACCTCTACGAGTTGCATCGAGGCGTGCCGCTGTCGCAACTATTTGCGGAGATGGTGGTTGGCTACGAGCTTGCCAGTGCCGATCCACGCGTCGTCGGCCTCAATCCGGTCATGCCGGAGGATAGCTACATCTCCATGCACGACTTCGACGATCAGATGAAGATGTTTGCCTTCTTCCACCAGATCTATCCGAAGATTCATCTCACGACCCATGCCGGCGAGCTGGCGCCGGGATTCGTCGAGCCCGAGGGGCTGCGCCATCACATCCGCGATTCGGTCATGATCGCCGGCGCGGAGCGCATCGGTCACGGAGTCGATCTCGCATACGAAGATGACCCCGCGGGACTGCTGAAAGTCATGGCCGGCCGTGGCGTGGCCGTGGAGGTTTGCCTGACCAGCAACGACATAATCCTCGGCGTTTCCGGAAAGGCCCATCCGCTTCGCCTCTACCTCGCCGCGGGTGTCCCTGTGGCCCTGGCCACGGACGATCCCGGTGTCTCGCGCGACGACATGACGAACCAGTACATGCGCGCGGTAGAGGACCAGGGGCTCGACTACGCCACGCTCAAACGCATCGCCCGCAACAGCCTCGAATACTCTTTTGCCGAGGGGCAGTCGCTGTGGGCGAACCGTAGTTACGAGCGATTCGGCACCGCATGCGTGGATGAGACGCCGTCATCGACGCCGTCGGACCACTGCGCGGCGTTCCTCGCGGCCAACACGAAGGCACGCATCGAATGGAGGCTGGAGCAGCGGTTACGGGAGTTCGACGCCTCTTGGAAGTGACAGGAACTCCGTCACCGGAGCCGTGATCAGGTCGTAGTCGATGAGAAACGTGTCGTGGCCATTCGGCGACGCGATCCGTTCGTGGCGGACGGGCGTGCCGTTCGCGACCATGGCGCTCTCGACGCGCTCCACCTCGCCGACGGGGAAAAGCCAATCCGTGTCGAACGAGACGAGCAGCGTCCGGCCGTGCCATCTGGCGAAGGCCTCCTGCAGTGAGCCGTGCTGCTCCTCGAGGTCCATCTCATCCATCGCTGCCTGCACGCGGATGTAGGAGTTGGCGTCGTACTGCGCCGCGAACTTTCTGCCCTGATACTCGAAATAGGAGTCGATCTCGAACTGGCGCGTGTTTCCTCTGCGGCGCCGGCCGAACTTGGATTGCAGCGACCGCGCGGACAGGTACGTCATGTGGCCGACCATCCGCGCCACCTGCAGGCCGCGCAGCGGCTCAGGGTGGTCGTAGTAATCGCCGCCGTTGAAGTGGGAATCGCTCTCGATCATCTTCCTCCCGATGATGTGCCAGGCGATCCCCTGGACCGGCACCGCCGCACCCGCCGCCATCGTGATGATCGAGTCCATGAGCTCGGGATAGCAGGCCGCCCACATCAGCACCTGCATCCCTCCAAGCGACCCGCCGGCGACGGCGCGGAGACGGGAAATGCCAAGCCGTTCGAGCAGAATCTTCTGCGAATGCACCATGTCCTCGATCGCCGGCCACGGATATCGGGAGCCGTAGGGCTTGCCGCTGACCGGGTCGATCGAAGACGGCGCCGTGGTCCCGTAACATGAGCCTGGGAGATTCGCGCAGACGACGAAGTACCGATCGAGATCGATCCCCTTCCCGTAGCCGATGAGGCCGTCCCACCAGCCGGGCCGTTCGTCCGGATCGTTCGTGTACTTGCCGGCGGCGTGTGCACTCGCCGAGAGCGCATGGCAGACCAGGATGGCGTTCGACTTGTCCGCGTTCAACTCACCGAAGGTTTCGTACTGAATCGAAAAGGGCGCGATCGTCTGTCCGTGCGCAAAGCGAAAGCCTTCCGCAAGCGTGAGCACCTTCGGCGGAGCGGCCAGGAAAGTGCTGTTGAGGAGGGTCGGCATCGGGACCGCGAAGGATGTCACTCCTGACGCTCGCGCTTCAACTGTCTTTCGTAAGATGTTCTGCAAAGCCGAAGAGCGCTTGTACTGGGTCTCGCGGTTGCGCGGTCTCGATGTGTCAATCGCAGACTGGATCACATCCGCCGCGAGACCCCGCAACCGCGAGACCGCGATACCCGGCGGTATATGATCCGCGCCGAAAACGATCACACCCAAGGGGCTGAGATGAAAACGAAAGTTACCGTGGTCGGCGGCGGCAATGTCGGCGCGACCGTTGCGCATGGAATCGCGCGCAAAGAGCTTGCAGACGTCATCATCGTCGACATCGTCGAAGGGGTCCCGCAGGGGAAAGCGCTCGACCTGATGGAGACCGCGCCGGTCGAGACCTTCGACTCCATCCTTCGAGGGTCGAACGGCTACGACGAGACCGCCGGCTCCGACGTCGTCGTCATCACCGCCGGCCTGCCGCGCAAGCCGGGCATGAGCCGCGACGACCTTCTGTGGAAGAACGAAGAGATCGTCGCCGGGGTCACCCGCGAAATCGTGAAGCGATCGCCGAATTCGATCCTGGTCATCGTTTCCAACCCGCTCGATGCCATGTGCGAGGTCGCCCGCCGCGTCTCCGGCTTCCCGCGGGAGCGCGTGTTCGGCATGGCCGGCGTACTCGACTCCGCGCGCATGCGTGCCTTCATCGCCATGGAGTTGAATGTCTCGGTCGAGAACACCCACGCCTTCGTCCTCGGCGGACACGGCGACACGATGGTTCCGCTGCCGCGCTACTCGACGGTCGCCGGCATCCCCATCACGGAGCTGCTCTCAAAGGAGCGGATCGATGCCATCGTCGACCGCACCCGCAACGGCGGCGCGGAGATCGTCAATCTCCTCAAGACCTCGGCGTGGTACGCACCGGGCGCAGCGGCCGTTGAGATGGTCGAGGCCATCCTCAAGGACAAGCGCAAGATCCTTCCGTGTGCCGCATACCTGACCGGCGAGTACGGCTTCCAGAACCTTTACGTCGGAGTTCCGGTCAAGCTCGGCAGGAACGGCATCGAACAGATCATCGAGATCACGCTGTCCGACGATGAGCGGGCCGCGCTGCAGAAGTCGGCCGATGCCGTGAAGGAACTGTTCGACAAGCTGAAAATACAGTGAGGCTGGTGGTGGTTTCGGACACTAACCATTTCTCATGAAAAAGCTCGTCATCGATATCGAAACCGTCGGTACGCCGTGGGAAGAGCTCGACGCGTACGTCCGGGAGTACCTGATCAAGGGTCTCAACGACGGTGACGCGGAAGAAACACGCCGCGCCGGCGGACTCTCCCCCTTCCGCGGCCGCATCATCGCCATCGGCGTCATCAACATCGAAG
Source organism: Thermoanaerobaculia bacterium (assembly GCA_035482045.1). Taxonomy (GTDB): domain Bacteria; phylum Acidobacteriota; class Thermoanaerobaculia; order Gp7-AA8; family Gp7-AA8; genus JADGNZ01. Next base: position 12,617 of record DATHRD010000090.1, on the reverse strand, counting down.
ACGGCCGATCCTGCGCCATGTACGAGGTGCCGGGACAGACCCAACTCGCGATCGAGAAGGCCGGTCAGCGCACCTACATGTCCGGCAGTGAAAAGCAGATCCTGGAGAAATTCTGGGAGTTCTTCGAAGGCGACTCCCGCTTCATCACCTTCAACGGCCGGCAGTTCGACGGGCCCTTCCTGATGATCCGTTCGGCGATCAATGGCATCGTGCCGAAACGGGACCTCGTCGGCTACCGCTACGGCTACCACCCGAACTGCGATCTGCGCGAGGCGCTCAACTTCTTCGGAACCACCAACGCCCGTCAGTTCAAGTTCAACCTCGATCTGGCCTGCAAGGTCTTCGGGGTCGAGACGTCGAAGGGCGAAGGGCTCGATGGACGCTCCGTGGAGACCTGGTATCGCGCCGGCCGGCATCGCGAGATCGCCGACTACTGCCTCGACGACGTACGGGCAACCTGCGAGCTGTACGAGAAGGTGGCCCCGTCGCTGCTCATCTTCAACAAGGAGTTTCGCGAGGCGGAGGAGCGCTCACGGCGGCGGTACCCGCTGATCGACGACGTGGCACCGCTCCTCCCATCGAGTGAAGCGTCATTCATCGAATCGGTGACCCAAAGCTCGCTGGAGTTGATGCCCGCGCTCGACGCGACACCGGAAGAAGCGGCCGCTGTTTCGTCGATGACGCGCGCGATCGTTCTCGAGAAGCTGGTGCAGAAATCGGAAGCGGAAGAAGACATCCCGACGGGGATTTGATGAGTGAGACAATGCGCGCGTGAAGCTGTTCCGGGCGCGGGTCTTCTCGCCGGTCGATGATCCGTTCGCGACGGACCCGGCGAAGTCGTACGTCTACTACGACGACGGCTATCTGGCCGTCGACGGCGATCGCATCGTTAGCGTCGGCGACTGGCGCGACGTACCGCGACGGAGCTCGACGCTCACGCAACTCGGGCGCGACATCATCATCGCACCGGGGTTCGTCGACACACACCTTCACGCGCCGCAGCTCGAAATGATCGGGTCATACGGCGGCGATCTCCTCGAATGGCTGAACCGATACACCTTTCCCACCGAGGCAAAGTTCAGCGACCCGAAGCACGCCGAAATGGTGGCGGGGATCTTCTTCGATGAGCTGTTGCGCAACGGCACGCTTTGCGCGCTGATCTTCTCGACGATCCACCATCGTGCCACGGACATCTTCTTCGCCGAAGCCGAACGGCGCGGCTTCCGGGCAATCATCGGGAAGACGATGATGGACCGCAACGCGCCGGAAGCTTTGCTGGAGACGCCGCGGCAGGCCTTCGACGAAAGCCGGGCCTTGCTGCAGAAATGGCACAAGCGCGGTCTGCTGCGCTACGCCATCACGCCGCGCTTCGCGCCGACGTCTACGCCCGAGCTGCTCGAAGCGGCCGGTCAACTCAGACGGGAGTTCCCTGACGCCTACGTTCATTCGCACATCTCCGAGAACCGTAACGAGGTCCAATGGGTTCACGACCTCTTCCCCGAGGCGGAGTACGCGGACGTTTACGAGCGCTATGGCCTCCTCGGAGAGCGGACGGTGCTTGCGCACGGCGTCTACCTGAGCGAGGAAGAGCTCGACCTGCTGGCACGTCGCGGCACGCGCATCGCTCACTGTCCAAACTCGAACCTCTTCCTGGGCAGCGGCCTTTTTCGGCTGCACCACACGCTGCGTGCGGGCGTCACAGTCGGCCTCGGTACAGACATCGGCGCTGGGACGACGCCGTCGATGTTCACGACGATGGCGGACGCGTACAAAGTGCAGCAGGTCCAGGGTGTGTCGCTTACCCCGTTCCACCTCTGGTACCTGGCCACCCTCGGCGGTGCCCACGCGCTCTCGCTCGACGGCGAATGCGGCAGCCTCGAGGTCGGAAAGTCCGCCGACTTCCTCCTGCTCGATCTGAAATCGACGCCTCTCGTAGCCCTTCGCAGCGAGCGGGCCTTTTCGATCGAAGACCTCCTTGCCGGCCTGATCTTCACCGGCGACGACCGTGTCGTCCGCGAGTGCTGGATCGCAGGGCAGATGGTAGCTAAACGGTAGCGCGGTAGCGCGGTTAGGCGGTCTCGCAGTGCCCTGGGATCCGCTCCCGCGAGACTGTAGCCATGCTGCCTGCCACCGCAAGCCAGGGACCGATGTGGCACAGACACTCTTGTCTGTGCTCCGGCCGAAGCCGCGTGCCGTGAGCGCTTGCAGTCTATTGAGTCAGGCGAGACCCGATAAACAAGAGTGTCTGTTCTGTGCCACATCGGTCCTGCTCATCGGCACCACGCCGCACTATCGGCCGCTCCGCGAGACCGCGCCACCGCGAGACCGCGCCACCGCGAGACCGCGAGACCGCGCAACCAAGACACTCCCCGCGACCGCGTTGGCAGCGCTCTTGCGCCCCTTGAGCCACAGGAGGCTTCCATGAACAAAATACGAGCGATCTTCGTGATCGCGGCGCTCGCTTCTGTCGCCGCTTGGGGACAGGACCGTACTGTTTGGCGGACGAGCGCTGACGTGCAGGAAGGTAGCCGCGGAAGCGTCGTCGGTACCGTCGCGGATGCCGATACCGCGCGAAACCGCCTGACCGTCATACCGGACGGCGACCTGAATGATCAAGTCACCGTGGATACCGACGCCGTTTCCACGCAATACAACGGGTTCGGCGGGACGATCAACGGCTCGCCGGAGATCTTCCTCGGGTCGAACGGTTTCAACAACGTGCGCACCGGCGACCGGGTGGAGATTCGGGGAACGGCAACCGGCGGCAATGTCGTGCGCGCCGAGCGCGTCACTCTCCTCGGCCGGGCTGTCGACGCGCCACAGACAGGCGTCGGGCAGACCCGCCCGCTGACGTCGGTCTCCACGCCCACCGCGTACGGCACGACGCCGAGCACGGCGCCGGATCGCACCGGGCGCATCGAGGGCATCGTCCAGCAGATCAACCCGGAGGAAGGCCGGCTCGTCGTCGTCACCGACCAACGGAAAATATTGACCATCCGCACCGAGCAAGGGACATCGGTTCGCTATCGCGGCGATCTCTATCGCGTTTCGAACCTCGAGATCGGCGATCGCGTCCGAGTCGAACCGGAGGGAGGCGGAGCGGTCAACGGAACAGAAGTAAGGTCGCGCTCGATCGAGGTGCTGCAGAGCGCTCAGGAAACGGCATCCGCGTCGCGCGGCGTCGGCGCGCTCAACGGACGCGTCATCCGGGTCGACAGGGCCAACAACATCATCCAGGTCGACACCGGCCGCGGCACCATCTCGGTGGACCTTCGTTCCGCGACCGACCCTGCCGGGCAGCCTGTACGCGGGCGTGATGTGCAGGCAAGCGACCACGTCGAGCTGAGCGGCTCGTACAGCGGCGCCACCTTCGTCGCCTCGACGCTTCGGTTCACCGATGACAACGGAGCGCCGGTTACGTCCGGTTCCTCGACGACGGTGTCGGCCGCTGCCCTCAGCGACCTGGGCGTTGTGACCATTTACGGCACGGTAAGCCAGACGCTCGCGGAAGGGCCGCAACTCGTCTTGCGCGACACCCAGAACGGTGGGCGAGCCATTCGTGTCTATGCACTGGAGGATCTTGCCGTTCGCACCCGGACTGGCACGTACACGACAGCTGTCCAGTTGCACGTGAACGAACCGGTCATCATCAAGGCGTACCGGGACGGCGACGGCAACTACATCGCGCAGACGATTAGGATTCGATGAGTTTGCCATGCCACGCGGGGGTCGGGGGTCGGAGATTGGAGAGAACGTTGTTGCTGTCATAGCTCCGACTCCCGACCCCCGACTCCCGACCCCCGCGTCAGTTGTTATTTGGAATAACTCACCTCCCATACACGTCGAACAGATTGCGATGGAAAGGCCCGTTCGGCGCACACTGCTCCCCGGCGTAACCGACGCCGGGGTCTCTCCTCTCGTCCTCATCGACTCGCGCGCTGTCGTCGCCAGAGCACGGCGGCGTGCGATCGTCCGCGATGTCATCGATCTCTCTCTCCTGGTGAGCGTCGACGGGCTTTTCCTACGCTGGCCACTCGCACACGTGCCGTTCCTGGATCGTTACGACTCGTTGCTCGTTCTCCTAGGTCTCAACGCCATGCTGGTCGTCTACGTCTGGCTGGTGCGGGCCATGCCGCGATGGGCGGCGCGCCGTGTGGCGACGACGTGGTGCATGGCCGAACGCGCGCGCTTCTTCGGAAGCTCGTTGCGCTGAGCTCGATCAGGCCGCGGTCTCGGTCGGCGGGCTCGCCTTCCTGATCACGAATCTCTGCAGGAGCACACCCACGAGAAGGAGCGAGATGGTCAACCCGAGGAGCGACCCGACGCGATAGAGCCCACCGAGCCGGGCCAGATCGTGCAGGAAGCACTTCAACACCGTCACGAGTAGCAGAATGATGGCCGCCACGCGCGCCGCGCGGCTGTGCAGCAGCAGCCCCGCCACGAGCATCGACACGGCGAACAGCGCCCAACCGATCGTGTAGGTCAGATCCTGCGCCAGCGATGACGAGAAAAAGTTGAACGTCAGCGTCGGCCCCGCCGAGTAAAAATCGGCGATCTCGATGTTGACCAGAAAGAAGAGAAGGATCGTCCCGCACGCGTTCGCGATCGCCCGCGGCATCTTGTATCGCAGCGACTCTTCATCCGGCAATAGATACACCGCGGTGAAGAAGGCGGCAGCGCTGACGAGGTATGTGTAGAGATACCAGTTCACGATCGGCGAGTGGCTGGCCGGGTGATAGGAGAACACCGCCGGATTGGCGGTGAGACGCACAAACGCCGCCGCGAGAAGCGCTCCGGACCAGGCCAGAAGGCCGCGATGCCGAATGCGGCGGAAGAGCCAGACAAGTGCGGCCCCCTCCAGAGCCCATCCGATCGTGATCCATTGCTTCTCCAGTTGCAGAGGAATGGCGACGGTGATGAATGCCAGCGCCGCCGCGGCCGTCAGCGCCAGACGAGAAAGAAGCCGCTCTCCTGGTGGCTCGATGCGGAGCAGGCGCCACACGAGCAACAGCATCAGTGCGGCCTGAAAGAGCGGAAGAAGACCGATGGCGTAACCGTACCCCGCGTCTTTGATCGCCATCCGTGCGTAGACGAAGAAGGGGATCCCGGCCATTACCGCCGCGAGATACGGCTGCGCAAACTGCTTCGCTCTGGCGCCGAGAAGCAGCGGATACGCCACGAAAAGGGCGTAGATGGCACCTGAGAAGCTCAGTTGCTGTGCCGGCGTCGCCGGCCGGAACACCGCGGTGGCGAGAGCAAAGAGCAGCACGGCCGCCACCACGATGTCGTGTCCCTCGATCACCCACGCCACGGCGAGGATGGCGATCCCGATGGCGATGTGTGATTCGAGCAGTAACGCGAAGAGCGGGATCGTAGACACGCTGCCGGCGATGATGACGACGATGTCTCCCGCGAACAGCGCCACGATCGCGGCAACATGGAAGCGCCGGTCGATCCGGAACCAGACCAGGGCCATGGCGCAGACGGAGATTGCCGCGCCGAAGGCAACCATGGGCCATGGCGCCGCCTTCGCCTCCGTGGCCCACATGATCAGCACGACCTGCGACGCGGCCATTGCCGCTGTCATGAGCGCCGTACGGCGGAGGTAGAGAGCAGCCGCGCCGATGGCGAGGTCCAGCACGAACAGCGCCGCAAACAACGGCCAGGGTGGAAACGCCAGTGCGGGCTGGGCGGCGATGGCCAGCAGGAACAAGTGGCCGATGAGGCCGAGGTAGGTTGTGGTGCCATCGCCGTCTTCGGAGCGGCTGATCAACACTCCGCCGGCGACGGCCAGCAGAGCGAAGCCGCTGATCACGGTCAGCGCGGCCACGAGGTTCGCCGGGTGCATGGCGTTGGCGCACCAGACGGTAATGACGATCCACGAGAACAAAACGGCGGACGCCGCGAGGATCGGGTGCTGGCTCGATTTCGCCTCGGCGATCGCACCGGCGTTGATGATCGCCAGCAGGATCGCCAGCGCCCATAGCCCGTACTGCGCCACTGGGCCCGTCGTCAGGAAGAGAAGAATCCCGATGGATCCGAGAACGAGGAGCAGCATCGTCCACCGCGAGACCACGTTCCGGCCAAGCCGGCGCGCGATGATCGGAACCGCCAGGAACAACAGCGCGAAGACGGCGTAGATCGTCAGAGCGGTCGTCAGCCGCGCCGGTGTCACGTTATCCGCCGACCAGACCCCTTCGGTCACGATGGCCAGGAACGCCGCGATTGCATACACCGGTCCCGCCTCGTGCCAGATCGCATAGGCCGCGATGAGCGCGACTACCACGAAGAGTGCGCCGAAGAGCATCATCGGCGCCGACGCCGGGATCGGCATCACCGCCAGAGTCGCGAAGAGCACAAGAAACAGCGGCGCGATGACGTAGCGCGGCATCGACGTGAAGTGCGACAGCACAAGCTGCACGACGACGAATGCCGCGATCCAGGCCAGGATCCCCGGCCACGCCGCCGGCGTGTAGGACGAAACCTTCCAGACGACGAGCACGAGTGCGATCGTCGCGCCGCCGAGGAGGTGCAGCCAGACCGGACCTCGAAAGATCGCAATCACCGAAAGACCGGTGCTGATGAAGAGCAGAAACGTGAAAAGGACGTTGTACTGCACGCCGTAGCTCGACACGGCAGCGACGTAGATGGCGAAAAGGAGCGGAAGGCCGGACGCCGAGATGGCCGCGAAATCGAAGGTTTGTTGCGCTTTGTCCGCGCGGCGCCGCAGAAAAAGCGCTGCCCCGGCCGCGGCGGCCAGGAGGATGAAGATCGACACCGCAAGCGGCAACTGCGAAACGGTCAGGAACTTGCTGATCCATCCCCACTCGTAGATCACCGTGAAGACGACGCTGAGCGCCGTCAGGAGCGGCCAACGGCGCTGAATGGCCACCCAGAGCAGGCCGATGTTGAGCAGCAGCAGGTAGGAGAAAAGCGCGACCGGTTTGTTTTCGCCGGTCGACAGCAGTGCCGGCGTGGCAAAGCCGCCGACCAGGCCGAGCAGCGCGATGAAGACCGAGTCCCGCCGGATCGACAGATACACGGCCACTGCAGTGACGACCAGCATCAGCGCAAAGACCGCGGTTACCGGCCACAGATGCCAGAGCGCGTGAATTGCGAAGAGGGTGGCGTAGAGGATGGCGATGCCCGCGCCGTCCATCGCGTTTGCGGTGAACGTGTAGTCGCGCGCCACGCGCAACTCGCAAGCCAGCAGGAGCACGATGCCGGTCACCATTCCGAGCGTCGCGCGCACCGGCGGGCTGAGCCAACCGTGCTCGACCGTGTAGTTGAGAAAAAAGAGAGCCGCCAGCACGAGCGTGATGCCGGCGATCCAGGAGAAGAGTTTCACCCCGATCAGCGACTCCCAGTCGAAGGGTTTGCTTGGGTGGGGAGTGGGGGGTAGGGGGTGGGGGGTGGGAGGGAGAGCGATCGGCTCGGGCTGTGGTACGGACACGGATGCCGCCATCGGCTGGATTTGGGGTTCAGGCGGCGGAGGTGGCTCGGGCACGAACGCTGCGATCGGTGCAAGTTGGGGCTCCGGACGAGGGACGGTGATCACCGGTGCGGGTTCTGGTGCTGTTTCTTGCGTGGTTCTGTGCTCCTCGGCTTCTTCCGTGGGTCTGCGCTCCTCGGCGACCGGCGCAGACGGAACTGTCTCGTGCGCTTCTGGCGTCGCCGCCCTCGCATACGTCTTCGACATCCACTCGATGCGCCGCCGCAGCTCCGCGACTTCCGAAACGGCCTGACTGGCACGGTCCGACGCCCGCATCGCCATGACAAAGGCGATCACGGCGAAGATGGCCACCACAAAAACCACGCAGCCAACGAATTGCATCGATCGGCAAAGGATACAGCGCGCGCGACGATTCAGGGATCAGGTCAGTAGGTCCAGGACCCAATGTCTTGACCTACTTGGCCGGCGAAGCCCGGCTTGAGATCCGTAGCCCCCGGCTTCAGGCGGGGGAAAACGAGCATCCCAAGTTGCAGCCCGCTTTAGCGGGCGACAGAAGAGCGCTCATCGACGGCACCTCTATCGCCCGCTAAAGCGGGCTCGGGAGAATTAATGACCGCATTTCCCCCGGCTGAAGCCGGGGGCTGCGGACCTTAAGCCAGCTTCGCCGGCAGAATAAGGTCAGGACCCAATGTACTGACCTACTGACCTACGAACCCACTGATCCCTCACGTTTTCCGCGGCTTCGGAGCCAGCAGCACTTCCCTGCCGACGAGATAGAGCAGCAGAATCAGAATGACGAATGGGATGCACGACAACAGGTCCGAGCCGGGCCAATGAGCGAGGTCGGTCGCGAACGGATTCTTCGCCGCGAAGCCGTCGAGCTTGTCGTTGAAGGCCTGCATGAACGGCACACCGGCCATGAAGGCGATCAGGATGCCCGCGATCGCGCCGCCGGCGATGTAGCCGGACGCCATCAGCACTCCGGGGCTCTTGTCGCCCTCGGCCACGAGCTGTTCTTCCGTGAGGTTCGCGTCGCGGTACTTCTTCCTCACGTAAAGGTCCGACAGGTAGCGCACCATGCCGCCGATGAAGATCGGACTCGATGACGACAGCGGCAGGTAAACACCGACCGCAAACGCCAGCGACGGAATGCCCGACATCTCCAGCACCAGCGAGATCATCACGCCCAGGAGCACGAGCCCCCATGGAAGCTGCCGGTTGAGGATTCCCTTGATGATGTACGACATCAGCGTCGCTTTGGGAGCGTCGAACTTCTTCGGCGCCGGCTTCCCGTCAGCCAGGAACTTGTGCGTGCCGTTGATGCCGGGGTCGACCAGATACTGCGGTGTGCCGGTCGAATCGACGAGGTACTGCGTAGCGGCCGCGCCGCCCGGCGGGGCGTGATGCCACACCAGGTAGTCCTTCCCCTCGTAGGTCTCGTGCGTCAGCTTGGCCATTTCTGACGCTTCGGTGTGCAGCCCGGCCGGCCAGTTCTCGATCTGCTTGAGCGCGCCGCCCACTTCGCCGCGTGCCGGCTCCATGCTCACGCGCGGCACGTAGACGCTGGCGGCGGAATTGAGCTTGAGGAGAATCGGTCCGAGGATGAGCGCCGAGGCCAGGGCGCCAATGAGGATGGCCACCTGCTGATTCCTCGGCGTGGCGCCCACCAGGAAGCCGGTCTTCAGATCCTGCGAAGTCGTCCCGCCGTTCGACGAGGCGATGCAGACGATGGCGCCGATCGAGAGCGCCGTCACGTAGTAGGTCGAGCCGGTCCAGCCGATCACGAGGAAGACCAGGCAGGTGATCAGCAGCGTGGCCACGGTCATCCCCGAGATCGGATTTGACGATGAGCCGATCTCGCCCGTTAGCCGCGACGATACCGTCACGAAGAGAAAACCGAGGATGACGATGAGAAACGCCCCCATGATGCGCGCCGCCGCTCCGGTTCCGCCGACGTAGAGCGGATTGGCCAGGGCGATCACGGCCACGAGCGCGAAGCTGCCGATGAGCACGAACTTCATGGACAGATCGCGATCGGTGCGCTCCATCCCCTCGCGCGCGGCAGCGCCTCCGCGGAGGTCCTTGAGCCCTTCTTTCATCCCGTGCCAGATCGTCGGCAGCGAACGGCCCAGACTGATGATGCCGCCGGCGGCCACGGCGCCTGCACCGATATAGAGGATGTAGGCATTGCGGATCTGTCCGGGCGACATGTCCCGGATGAGACGCGTCGTCTCCGGCGCCAGCGGTGACAGCAGGCCGGCTCCGAAGAACTTGATGGCGGGGATGAGGACGAGGTAGGCCAGCACACCGCCGGCGCACATGATGGAGCCGATGCGCGGTCCGATGATGTAGCCGACGCCGAGGAGCTCCGGCGAGATCTCGGCGGAGACCGATCCCGCCGCGAACGGCGCGCCGAAGACGCGCTCCGGTGTGTCTTTCCATCCTCGGAAGGCCACATTCAGCGCTTTGTAGAGGAGGCCGATGCCGAAGCCGGCGAAGATCGTCTTCGCGCTCGTGCTGGCGCCGCCGAGCTTTTCCATCTCCCGCTTGGCGGACTCCGAGGCGGCGGCCATCGATTCATCCGACGCTCCCGCCTTGAGCACTTCCGCGCACGCCGTCCCCTCGGGATACTTGAGCAGGCCGTGCTGCTGCACGATGAGCGCGCGCCGGAGCGGGATCATCATCAGGATGCCCAGCAGGCCGCCGAGGATGGCCACCAGCATCACCCGCGTGATCTCGAGGTCGAAGCCCAGGATCAGGATCGCGGGCATCGTCACGCCCACGCCGAAGGCGATCGATTCGCCCGCCGACCCGGCCGTCTGCACGATGTTGTTCTCGAGGATCGTGGCGTCGCGGCCTCCCAGCTTGGAGAGGATGCGGAAGAGCGTGATGGAGATGACCGCCACCGGGATGGAGGCGCTGACCGTGAGGCCGACCTTCAGCACCAGGTACAGAGACGAGGCCCCGAAGACCATGCCGAGGATCGTTCCTACGACCACCGGCAGCCAGGTCAGTTCCCGCATCTTCGTGCCCGCCGGGATATAGGGCTCGAAGGGCGCTGGTACAGGGACGGCTTTGATACCGACGACGTCGGGGTACTCCTGTTCAACAGTGCTCATGTTGGCTCCTGCTCTCGGAGAAACGGGCCGTTGCGGACTTCAAAGGTGCATCGGGCGGGTCATTCTAGCATCGCAATTACGTCGCATTTCTCACACGAGGAGTGGAACTGCCCGCCTGTCTGCCGATGAGCAGGACCGATGTGGCACAGACACTCTTGTCTGTGCTGGGAGCTCGCCCGACTCGAGAGATTGCAAGCCCTCGCGGCCAGCGGCTTCGGCCAGAGCACAGACAAGAGTGTCTGTGCCATGCCACATCGGTCCCTGGCTTGCGGCGGCAGGCAGGGAGGCTCACTCAGGTCGTGAGAAGTGCAGGTTAGATCAAGCGGATTCCGGACCCGGCAAGCGTCATATCATCGCCCCATGACCACCGCTGATGCGAACGAGCTCGCGCGATGATTTTGAAACGACTCCTTCCCGCCTTTCTGCTCCTTCTCCAGCGCTGCCGTTACGGCGGCAGCCGACGACCCGCTCGACGGGCCGAAACGGATCTTCCACGATGACCTGCTCGACAACCTGACCGGGAAGTGGGCCCTGACGCGGGAGATCCGCGGCAAGACCGTCGAGAATGCCGTCGATGCCGAATGGATGTTCAATCATCAGTTCCTGCGCATCCATATGAAGGACGTGGCAACGCCTCCCACGTACGAGGTGATGGTCTTCATCGGCTACGACAACACGAGCGAACGGTATGTCGCTCATTGGCTCGATATCTACGGCGGGCGTTTCAGCGAGACCCTCGGCTATGGCCGGCGCAGCGGCAATTCGATCACCTTCACCTTCGAATACCCCGACGGACCGTTTCACAACAAATTCGTCTGGGACCCGTCCGACAAGCACTGGCAGTTCCGAATGGAAGGCAAGGACGCCGCCGGAAACTGGAAACCGTTCGCCACCGACACGCTTCGCAAGGCCGCCCCATGATTCCGCCTCACGAACGTCTCCGCAACTCCCTCGCCGAGGCCGGCCCGCGCCTCGAGGCCATGACTGATGCCGATGCGGCCCGGCCGCTGGCCGCCGGCAAATGGTCGGCCAAACAGGTCATCGGCCATCTGATCGACTCCGCCTCGAACAATCACCAGCGCTTCGTGCGCGCCAACTTCACGGACGATCTGATCTTTCCCGGCTACGACCAGGAGCGTTGGGTGACGCTCGGGCGTTACGCCGAGGCTCCATGGCTGTCGCTGCTGACTCTGTGGCGTGAGTTCAACCTCCAGATTGCCCGCGTGATGGCGGCCACGCCGGACGAGGTGAAGAACGTGCTCCGGCCCGGTCATAACCTGCACCAGCTCGCGTGGCGCGCCGTCCCCGAGGATGAGCCGGCGACGCTCGGGTACTTCATGAACGACTATGTCGATCACCTTGAACACCATTTGCAGCAGATCCTTAGCCATAAGCCGTAGTTCTGACACGGTAAACGGGGATCGGTTAAACCCTGATGAGACAAGAACAGCCGTGGGGAGTGCGGTTCGGTGACTGAAGATGTAACCGTCGGCGGTCGGATCCGCGATAGTACGCCGGAGGCGTCACGGATGGCAGCCGGTGGTGCGAGCATCAGCGAGCGACTACCGGTATCCGTTGCCCGCCAGGATTTCGACCGCGGAGAGAGAAGTCCCTGGTCATATCCTCTGCGCCTCTGCAAGGTTCGTTCGGCGCGAGACCTGATTATCCGCAGATGGACGCAGATTTACGCAGAAGGAGAACGGATTGGCAGCTTTATCTGCGTACATCTGCGTCATCTGCGGATTCGTCCTTCGCGTGGGTTCAAGCCGTTCGTTGCGGTGTTAATCAAGTTACGGCCATCGGATACCAACGAGTCACCCGAGAACTGACTCTCGGGTGAGGCCGAGTGCGGGGCGGACTCCCGGAGTCCACTGGTGGACCCGTGGAGTCGACTAGTGGAATCCTGGAGTCCACCTGGTGACCTCGTGGAGCCACCTAGTGACCTCGCGGAGTCCACCTAGTGAGCTTTTGGAGCCACCTAGTGACCTCGTGGAGTCCACCTAGTGAGCTTTTGGAGCCACCTAGTGGTCTCGTGGAGCCACCTA
>DATHRD010000089.1:0-20100 GCA_035482045.1 Thermoanaerobaculia bacterium | reverse complement strand
GCTAAAAAAGGTCACTAGGTGGACTCCGCGAGGCCACTAGGTGGCTAAAAAAGGTCACTAGGTGGACTCCGCGAGGCCACTAGGTGGCTAAAAAGGTCACTAGGTGGACTCCACAAGGCCACTAGGTGGCTAGAAAAGGTCACTAGGTGGACTCCGCGAGGCCACTAGGTGGCTCCACGAGGTCACTAGGTGGACTCCACGAGGCCACTAGGTGGCTAAGAAAGCTCACTAGGTGGACTCCGCGAGGTCACTAGGTGGCTCCAAAAGGTCACTACGTGGACTCCACGAGGTCACCGGTGGACTCCGCGACTCCATTGTCATGAAGAATGCGGCCCCGAACCGAGTCAAAAGAACACCCCGCGAGTCCGCCAACGCAGTCCGGGAGTGAGGCAATCCTCCAGGAATGGTGGTTTTGAAGCCTCGTCGTGCCATCACGGCCATAACCTACGTGAAACGGGCGAGCCTTTCGGCTCGCCCGTCCCATGACTGCGTGGTTGATGAGGCTTAGTACATTCCGCCCATACCGCCGCCCATTCCACCGCCGCCGCCACCCGGCTGCGGCTTCTCTTCTTCCTTGATCTCGGAGACGAGAGCTTCGGTGGTGAGCATGAGGCCGGCGATCGAGGAAGCGTTCTGGAGCGCCTGCTTCGTCACCTTGGCCGGGTCGATGATGCCGGCGCCGAGCATGTCGACGACTTCGTCGTTGCGGGCGTCATAGCCCCACGAGCCGCCGCCTTTGTTCTTGATGCGGATCTCATTGAGCAGAACCGAGGCTTCCTTGCCGGCGTTGAAGACGATCTGCCGGAACGGCTCTTCGAGCGCACGGCGGATGACGTTGACGCCAACCTTGGTGTCGCCATCGGCCTTGACGGCTTCCACCGCGGCGATGGCGTGCAGCAGAGCGACGCCGCCGCCTGGGACGATGCCCTCTTCGACGGCAGCCTTGGTGGCGTGCATGGCATCCTCGACGCGCGCCTTCTTCTCTTTCATCTCGGTCTCGGTCGCGGCGCCGACCTTGATGACGGCAACGCCGCCGACGAGCTTGGCCAGGCGCTCCTGGAGCTTCTCGCGGTCGTAGTCCGAGGTCGTGTCGTCGATGAGTGTACGAATCTGCTTGACGCGGCCGGCGATCGCTTCCTTGTGACCCTTGTCGTCGGTGTCGGTGACGAGCGTGGTGTTGTCCTTATCGATGGCCACCCGCTTGGCGTCGCCGAGGTCTTCCCACTTCACGTTCTCGAGCTTCACGCCGATGTCCTCGGAGATCAGCTTTCCGCCGGTGAGGATGGCGATGTCTTCGAGCATGGCTTTGCGGCGGTCGCCGAAGCCCGGCGCCTTGACGGCGGCGACGTTCAGCGTGCCGCGGAGCTTGTTGACGACGAGCGTGGCCAGAGCCTCGCCCTCGACGTCCTCGGCGATGATGAGGAGCGGCTTGCCCTGGCGGGCGGTCTGCTCGAGGATCGGCAGCAGGTCCTTCATCGAGGAGACTTTCTTCTCGTAGATGAGGATCTTGGCGTTCTCGAGGATCGATTCCATCCGCTCCGGGTCGGTGACGAAGTACGGCGAGAGATAGCCGCGGTCGAACTGCATGCCCTCGACGACTTCGAGGACCGTGTCGAGGCCGCGCGCCTCTTCGACGGTGATGACGCCGTCTTTGCCGACCTTCTCCATGGCCTGGGCGATGATGGTGCCGATCTCGTCGTCACTGTTGGCGGAAATGGTTCCGATGTGGGCGATGTCCTTGCCCTCGACCGGCTTAGCCAGCTTGTCGATCGACTCGACAGCGGCCTTCACGGCGAGCTCGATGCCGCGCTTGACGTCCATCGGGTTCGCGCCGGCGGTGACGTTCTTGATGCCTTCGCGGTAGATGGCCTGGGCCAGCACAGTGGCCGTGGTGGTGCCGTCTCCGGCGGTGTCGGAAGTCTTCGATGCGACCTCGCGGACCATCTGGGCGCCGGCGTTCTCGAGCTCATCCTTGAGCTCGATCTCCTTGGCGACGGTGACGCCGTCCTTGGTGATCGTGGGCGAGCCGAACTTCTTCTCGATGACGACGTTGCGGCCGCGGGGGCCGAGCGTCACCTTGACCGCGTCGGCGAGCTTGTTGACGCCGCGAAGAATGGCCTGACGGGCATCTTCTCCGTACGTAATACGCTTTGCCATGAGTTGTTTCTCCTTAATTGATCTTGCTTACTCGACCACCGCGAGGACTTCGTCTTCGCGGAGGATGGTGTACTCGACGTCATCGATCTTGATGTCGGTGCCGGAGTACTTGCCGATGAGGACGGTGTCGCCCTTCTTGACGTCAAGCTTCATACGCTTGCCGTCGTCGGAAAACTTACCGTCTCCGACCGCGATCACCTCTGCCTGCTGAGGCTTCTCTTTGGCCGTGTCCGGAATGATGATGCCGCCGCGCACCTGCTCTCCCGTTTCTTTGCGCGTGACGACGATGCGGTCATACAGCGGACGAAGTTTCATAGCCATCTGTGACTCTCCTTTCACCCGATTCGTGGATTTGTTCCGCGGCAGAACGCCGCGAGATCATCGCTGATCCTGAGGTGAGCGTTTAGCACTCAAGCCTCGTGAGTGCTAACAATATGTGCGAGGGTTTATTCTGTCAAGAGGGCCTCCTCTCATCCCGAGAAAGGGCCTCACCGTCGTCGAACACGATCTGAGTGGAATCGCAGGCAGAGTGTTCATCGAGCGTCCCTTCTCCCCACCGCGTTTTTCAGCGGGGGGGAGAAGGTGCCGAAGGCGGATGAGGGGCCGTTGGAGCTAGCCAAACAGTGGACTGGTTTGATAAACTGGCGTTGGAAACTCATGAAAACAATTGACTTAAGCGCGAGAACCGCTCCCTCATCCGCCTGTCGGCACCCTTCGACTCGCTTCGCTCGCTCAGGGCAGGCTCTTCTCCCCCGCTGAAAAGCGCGGGGGAGAAGGCTCTCGGCGTTTCACAGGTCCGCGATTCAACACTGTGAGAAAACGGGTCCACGGGCCCGGTTTTCATCAGGATCGTCACAGGTTCCTGTAGCGATCCGGGTCATTTGGAGGGGACATCGGGCTACCATGCGGCCGCAGTTATTGGAGGTCCCATGCCATCGATCACCCGCCTTGCGATGCTGCTTGTCGCGCTCGCGGCAGTTGCCCAGGCACAGGTATCGGAAAAGATCACCGTCAATTACGTCGAGATCCCGGTGACGGTGGTCGATCGCGACGGCGCCCCGATCCGCGGGCTGAAGGCGGAGAACTTCGAGGTCGTCAGCGAGGGGAAGCCGCGGTCGGTCCGGTCGCTCGACGTGGCCGATTTCGGCTCGGCTGATTCCGGCTCGGGCAACGCCATCAGTGCGATCTCCCCGCTCAACCCGATCGCCCGCCGCAATTTTCTGATCCTGTTCGATCTGAGCTACTCGTCACCGATCAAGATCGTCAAAGCGCAGGCGGCCGCCCGCGACTTCGTCACGAAGCAGGTGCACCCACGGGACCGCGTCGGTGTGGCTACAATCGACGTCGCGCACGGCTTCCGGCTTCTGACCGCGTTCACGACCGATCGAAAGCTGCTCAACGCCGCGATCGCCGAGCCCCGGTCCTTCCACGGCTTTGACCCTCTGCAGCTTGCCGGCGACTCCGCCTTCGTCACGCAGTCGGATTTGCCGGACCTTCCCGGCAACACCGATAAATTCGCGGAGGATTTCAAAGACATCCTGCGAGGCGCCGACCGCCTCGAAGACCAATACAACCGCGACAAGATCGATAAACAAGTGGGGATGCTCACCGGACTGGCCACGACGCTTCGCGCCGTGTCCGGACGGAAGCACATCGTCTTTCTCTCGGAAGGATTCGATCCGCGGCTCATTCAAGGGCGGGATGCCCGTTCGACTCCGGACCAGCTCAATGAGGCCGCCGCCGTCGAGTCCGGTCAGATCTGGAGGATCCCCGACACCGATAACCGTTACGGCTCGTCGACAAGCCTCACCATTCTGGCCAAGCTCACGGAGGCGGCGCGTAAGTCCGACGTGATCCTCGATGCCGTCGACATCAGCGGTATTCGCCCCCAGATTTCGGCGAAGGCAGGTACCACCGGCCCGGCGTCCAACGAAGGGTTGCACCTGCTCGCAAACGCGACCGGCGGAGCGGTCATCAAGAATTCGAACGACCTTACCGACGATTTCGCGCGCGAGCTGAAGATGCAGGAGGTCGTCTATGTGCTCGGGTTCACGGTCCCCACGTCGCAACCCGGCAGCTTTCACCCGATCAATGTCCGGCTGGTGAACGTTCCCGGGGGCCATGTCTCCTATCGCACCGGTTATTACGAGACGGGACTCGGGAACGAGATCGAACGGTCTCTCTCCAACGCGGAGATCATCATGAACGATATCCCGCAGGACGCGGTCCACATCGCCGCGCTGGCGGCGCCGTTCCCGACTGCGAAAGCGAATGCGCAGGTTCCCGTGATCCTGGAAATCGATGGTGGTGACCTCCTGGCGGCGGCTCGTGATCAGCATGCCACGACCGACATTTTCATCTACGCGTTCGACCACGATGGGATCGTTCGCGATGCGCTTTACCAGCGGGTTGCGCTCGATCTCTCCAAGGTGGGCGACAAGATTCGCAACAATGGGGTGAAGTACTACGCCACGCTCAGCCTTCCCGCCGGTTCGTACGCGATCAAGACGCTGGTCCATGTGCGCGAGAGCGGCAGGAACGGTTTCAAGCGCAATGACGTGCTCGTACCGGCCGGTAGCGACTTGGCGGTATCGCAACCGTTCTTTTTCGAAGACGCGGGACAGTGGCTGACGATCAAGGGCGGCTCACACGACGCGACGAACGCCGCGTATCCGTTTCAGATGAACGGGGAGCCGTTCATCCCGTCGGCGTCCGCTCACCTTCGGACCGGCGGCTCGCGGAAGTTTGTCCTCTTCGTGCGAAACGCAGCGCCGGACGACCTGTTGTTCGGGAGCTTTCCGAAGACGACGGTCGTCTCCGTGTTGAAGAGCACTGAGGGCACGAAGGTGGTTCTGGAGCTTCCGGCCGATTCCGAGAAAGCCTCGGCTCTGAACGTCACCGTTCGCAAGCGAGGCGACGCCGATCAGCGGACGGCGACCATTCCATTGCTCTATCAGTGAGGCCGGCGTACACAGTCAAGTGACGCTGTGTATTGTCGATAGGTACCCTCGGTGACCTTTGTGAGAAATGCGGGCTAACCGGGGGCTAACCGAGGGCTAACCGGGGGCTAACCGTGGGCTAACCGAGGGCTAAACGGCTGGTTCCGGTTTGGCCGTGAACATCGCCCCGACCGGTTGTTCCTCGACGGCCGGCTGCAGCGCGGCGAATTCGTCCTCGATCGCGTCGCTGCCGTCTGTGCTTCCCTTCGGTTTCTTGCGCAGCTTGTCCAGGTAGACGTAGAAGACCGGCGTCACGAAGAGGGTGAGCGTCTGCGAGAAGAGGAGACCGCCGACGACGGCGAGGCCGAGCGGCCGCCGTGACTCCGCGCCGGCCCCGTAGCCGAGCGCGATCGGCAGAGTGCCCATCAGCGCCGCCATCGTTGTCATCATGATCGGACGGAAGCGGACGACGCAGGCTTCGTAGATCGACTCGTCGGGACTCTTCCCCTCTTTCTGCCTCTCGAGGGCGAAATCGACCATCATGATGCCGTTCTTCTTCACCAACCCGACCAGCATGATGATGCCGACGAAGGCGTAGATCGAGAGATCGACGTGGAAGACGAGCAGCGTCAGGAGTGCGCCGAAGCCGGCGAACGGAAGTGCCGAGAGGATCGTCAACGGGTGGATGAAACTCTCGTAGAGAATGCCCAGGACCATGTAGATCACGGCGATGGCCACGATCAGCAGGATGCCCAGCCCCTGCAGGGACGACTGGAAGGCCTGCGCGGTGCCCTGGAATGAGGTGGAGATGGAGGCCGGGAGGGTCTGCTTGGCTACGCCGTTGATCTCGTCGACCGCCTGGCCGAGGGAGATGCCGGGCTTGGTGTTGAAGGAGATCGTGACCGAGGGGAGCTGGCCGGAGTGGTTGACGGCGAGCGGGCCGAATGACGGAACGCGCTTGGTCAGAGTGTCGAGCGGCACGAGCGCACCGCCGTTGGCGCGGACGTAGAGCATCGACAGCGCCGCCGGCGTTCCTTCGAACTCCGGTTCGAGCTGCATGATGACCTGGTACTCGTTGTTCGGGGCGTAGATAGTCGAGATCTGCCGCGTGCCGTAGGCGGAGTAGAGCGCGTCCTGAACCTTGGCCATGTCCAGGCCGAGTGCGGAGGCCTTGTCGCGGTCGACGGTGAGAACGAGCGTTGGATTCTTGAGCTGCAGGTCGGTGGCGACGTCGGTGAGGTCGGGTAACGTGCGCATCTTCCGCAACATCGCGTCGCCCCCTGTATAAAGCTGCGCCGTGTCCGGTCCCTGCATCGTGTACTGATAGTTCGCGTTGCCGCTGCGGCCGCCGAGGCGGATGGGTGGCGGGTTCTGTACGTAGGCCCGGATCCCGGGGATGGCGTTCAACTTCGGACGGAGCGAAGCGATCATGTCGTCGATCGTGACGTTGCGCTCGCTCTTCGGCGTGGTGCGGATTGAAATGATGCCGGTGTTGCTGGCGCCGCGGTTGCCGCAGGTGGAGAAGAACGTGGCTACGCCCGGCTCTTTGGCCACGATCGCGGCGGCGGCCAACTGGTGCTGCACGAGGTCGGGGAAGCTGATTCCCTGCTGCGCCTCGATGTTGATGAATATCTGGCCCTGGTCTTCATTCGGGATGAAGCCCTTGGGAATGATCATGAAGAGGGCTACCGTCGCCGCGAGAATGATGATCGAGAATAGGAGCGTCGTGGCACGGTGGCGCAGCGACACGCGCAGACCGCGCTCGTAAATATGGAGCATCCCGTCGAAGAAGCGCTCCGACATCTGATACAGCTTTCCGTGGTGCTGGCCGGCGTGCGGGCGAAGGAACATGCCGCTGAGGAGCGGCGTGAGGGAGAGCGAGACGAAGCCGGAGACGAGGATCGCCGCGCCAATCGTCACGGCGAACTCGTGGAAGAGCCGTCCGAGGATGCCGCCCATGAAGAGGACCGGGATGAAGACGGCCGAAAGAGAGATGGTCATGGAGACGATCGTGAAACCGATCTCCTTCGATCCTTTGAACGCGGCCTCGAAGGGTTTCTCTCCCATCTCCATGTGCCGGACGATGTTCTCGAGCACGACGATGGCGTCATCGACGACGAAGCCGACTGACAGCGTGATGGCCATGAGCGAGAGGTTGTCGAGGGAGTAATCGAAGATATACATCACCGCGAACGTGCCGAGGATCGACAGCGGCAGCGCCAGGCTGGGGATGACCGTCGCGGAGACGTTGCGCAGGAAGAGGAAGATGACCAGGATGACCAGGAAGAGCGTGAGCAGCAGGGTGAACTTCACGTCGGCAACAGATTCACGGATCGACTGGGCCCGGTCACGGTGGATCTCCAGATTCACCGAGGCCGGCAGCTCTTTGCGGAACGTCGGCAGCAGGTCGCGGATGCTGTTGGCAACCTCGACGGTGTTCGTGCCCGGCTGCTTCTGGATGGCCAGAATGAGACCGCGTTTGTCTTTGAACCATGCGGCGGTCTGATTGTTCTCGACGTCATCCAGAACGTTGCCGAGCTCCTCGAGCTTGACCGGCGCTCCGTTCCGGTAGGCCACGGTCATCGGCCGGTAGTCCGCGGCGTGCATGAGCTGCCCATTCGACTGAACGGTGTAGGCGGTGTGCGGACCGTTCATGACGCCGGTGGGGAGATTCACGTTGCCGTTCTGGACGGCGCCGACGACCTCGTCGATGCCGAGGCCCCGCGCGGCGAGCTGCCGCGGATCGAGCTGGATGCGCACGGCGTACTTCTGCGCGCCATACACCGAAACCTGCGCCACGCCTGGCACCATGGAGATGCGCTGGGCCATCTGCGTCTCGCCGTACTCATCGAGATCGTTGAGTGGCATCGTGTCCGAGGTGAGGGCAAGGAAGAAGACGGGGGTGTCAGCCGGATTGACCTTGTTGTACGACGGCGGCGTCGGCATGTTCGGCGGAAGCTGCCGGGCGGCCGCGGCGATGGCAGACTGCACATCCTGCGCGGCGGCGTCGATGTTGCGGCTGAGATTGAACTGCAGAGTGACCGAGGTCGAGCCGAGGTACGAGGCCGACGTCATCGAGTCCAGGCCGGCGATTGTCGAGAACTGCCGCTCCAGCGGAGTGGCCACCGAGGCCGCCATCGTCTCCGGGCTTGCGCCGGGCAGCGAGGCATTGACGTTGATCGTCGGGAAGTCGACGTTCGGCAGATCGCTGACCGGCAGTTGACGGTAGGCCATGATGCCGAAGAGGACGATGGCCATCATGACCAACGTCGTCATGACCGGGCGGCGGATGAAGATGGCGGAAATGTTCATGTGGGCTCGATTCGCTTGTGGGGAGGTGGGGTGTGCGGTGCGGGAGAGCAGCTTCGCATAGGACGCGCAGCTCTAGCTCCCACTCCCTACCCCCTACTCCCCACCCCCTGTTTCTTCACATCCACCTTACTGGTTGGTGACAGCCGGAGTTGGCCGTCGGTGACGACCGTCTCGCCGGCAGAGATACCGCGATCGATGATCGACTGCTGATCGACGGCGCGGAACACGGTTACCGGCCGCATCTCGACGCCTCCGTTCTTCACTACATAAACGTATTGTCCCCGCTGCCCAACCTGCACAGCCTGTGTGGGGATGACGATTGCGTTGGGGCGGTCAGCCAGCGTCATGGCCACATTGACGAACTGGCCGGGCCAGAGAGCACGGTTCTGATTGGCGAAGGTCGCTTTGAGGTTGATCGTGCCCGTGGTGGTGTTGACGTTGTTGTCGATGAAGGTCAGGAAGCCGGTGGCGATCTGGGGGCCGCCGTTCTGCGGGAGGGCCGCGACCGGGACGTTGCCGAGGCCGCGGAGGCGGACCTCGCCGAGCTGCGATTCCGGAACCGCGAAGGTCACGTACACGGGCGTGATCTGGTTGATCGTCACCAGCGATGTGGTGTCGTTTGCTTTGACGAGGTTGCCGGCCTGCACCTGCAGGCTGCCCGTGCGGCCGTCCATCGGGGAGCGGATCTCGCAGTACTCGAGCTGCAGGCGGGCGTTCTCGACGGCGGCGCGGTCTGCCGTGGCGACGGCGCGCGCGGCCTCGGCGCCGGAAACGAACTTCTCGTAGTCCTCGCGCGTGACGTAGTCCTTTTTGACCAGTTCATCGTAGCGCTTCGCCTCGGACTCGGCGTTCCGCAGTTGCGCTTCATCGCGGGCCAGGTTCGCCTCTGCCTGCGAGAGCGCGGCCTGATATGGCCGGGGATCGATGGTGAAAAGGAGCTGGCCCTTGCTGACGTCGTCCCCTTCCTTGAACCAGACGCGCTGCAGTTGCCCGGCCACGAGCGCCCGGACCGCCACGGTGGCGATGGGCTGCACGTTGCCGATGACGCGGACCTGAAGGGGGATGTCTTTCTGCTCCGCCACGGCAACCGTGACGGGCACGCGCTCGTCGGGCGCCTTTTGTTTCTGTTCGCCGCAGCCGAAGAGGCTGACCGCGATCGCGGCGCCGGCGATGGCCCGAAGGCCTAACGACTTCATTGGAATCATCGTGATCACTTTCCTTGCGATGCCACGGCCCGCGTCAGCGTGCCAGTGTCGTGTCCGAGCTGTGCAACTGAAAGGAACCAGTCGGCGCGTGCCTGAACTTCCTCCGCGCGCGCATTTTCGAGTGCGGACTCGGCGGTGAGAAGGTCGAGAATGCTGCCGATGCCGGCGCGATATCGCCCCGTGGCCACGTCGGCCGATTCGCTGGCGTCACGCAGGAGAGCGCGGCTTGTCGTCAGCCGCTGCAGGGCGGTCTGCAGCGCGTAGTAACTGGTCCAGACCTGCAGATCGATCTGCTGCTCCAGGCCACGCGCGTTTTCGCCCGCAAGTTTCGTCTCCAGTTCCGCGGCCCGAACGTCGTACGTGGTGCGGAAGCCGGTGAAGAGCGGCACGTGGACCGAGATGCCGGCCGAGTAGAGCGAGGTTCGCTGGCTCAATCCGTTCGTGAAGTAGGGTCCCACGCTGGCACCGATGCCGACGGAAGGCAGTCCCTGAGCGCGCACGGCCTGCACGTGCGCGCGAGCGCTCTCCACCGCGGCACGCGCGGCGGCGAGATCCGGACGGTCGGTGACCGCGTGGGCCATCAGCGACTCGACCGCCTCGTTCACCTTCTGCGCCGGCACGTCCTCGGGCAGTTCGCCGACCTCGAACGGTGTCGACGCCGGCAGCCCCATCTCCGTGGCGATGTTTCCCTGCAACCGGCGCAGGTTGCCCTCGATCGTCTCGTAGGTGAGCTGCGCTTGCGCGAACGCTGTTCGCGCCTGGAGCACGTCGGCGATCGTGGCCACGCCAGCCCGGTGCCGGGCGTCGGCGGAGTCGAGGCTGGTCTGCCGTTCTTTGATCGTCGCCGCTTGCGCGGTCAGAAGGGCCTTCGCGTCGAGGTAGTCGTAATACGCCTGCTCGACCGCGAGAATGATGTCCTGGATCGATTGATTGTGGGCGTAGTCGGCGGCGATGAGCGTCTGCCGCGCTGTTTCGGCCGCGGCGTTGCGGCCGCCAAAATCGAACAGGAGATAGTCGAGCGAGAGCACCGGGCCGTTGAGTGCCGTCACCGCGCTGGTGGTCGGCGAGGTACGGGCGCGCGAGAGCGAGGCGTCGAGAGCGGCGGTCGGCAGGTACGCCGCGCGGGCGCTGCCGAGGCTCGCCTCGGAGATGCGTGCCTCAAGCCACGTCGCTCGCGTCAGCGGATTATTCGACAGGGCCAGATCGACGATTTGCGCCAGTTCGAGCGGCGCGCCGGCCGGTGGGAGAGCCAGATCGTTCGGACGCGGCACGGGTGGAGGCGCCGCGTTCGCCGGCGGTGTCCAGCTTGCCGCGGGTGTTGCAGGCGTTCCAACGCCGTGCATGGCCGGATCGGCCACGCTGCTCATGTCACGGATGCTCGCGCATGAGACGGCGAGGAGAAGCAGTGTCGCTGCGATGAGTTTCGGATTCAGCATTGAATGGCGATCGTAGAGCGGGGTTCGGGCGATTTCGCCGCGCTCATCGAAGAATGTGATGAACGGAGCGGGTTGGGTGTGCGGAATGACTCTCCGGTCAACTTTTTATACACGTGAGTCATGCCGCGGCTCGTTACAAAGCTGTGGCGTTCGATGTGAAACAGGTCTCGATCAAAAAACGGCGCCATCCGTGAGGATGGCGCCGTGGTCAGAAAGCAATACGCGTCGGGCCGGTTTATTGTTTCGGAACCACCGCCCCGGCAGCGGCCAGGATGACGGCGAGGAGCAGCAGTGCCAGCGGCGACACCATCGGGACGGGCGCCGGCGTGATCGTCGTGACGGCCGTCGAGCTGTTGTTGCCGGCGTTTGGATCGTTGGCTGAGGTCACCGTGGCCGTGTTGCTGCTGGGTCCTTGCGGCGCCCCGGCCGAAATATTGACGACGATCGCGAATGTGGCCGACGTGCCGGATGTGAGAGAAGCGATGGAACAGGAGACGGTCCCGGTTCCGCCGGAGGGCGGGTTCGCGCAGATGAATGCCGGTCCCGCCGTCTGTGACTCGGAGACGAACGTCGTGTTCGGCGGGAGCGTGTCGTTCATGGTCACAACGGCCGAATCGGATGGGCCGTTATTCGTGACGGTGACGTTGTAGGTGAGGTTCGTGGTCGCGGCCGCCGTGGCCGCCGCGGTCTTGACGACCGCGATGTCGGCGCTCGTCGTGGCGGTCGTGTTGGCGGTAGAGGTGTTGTTTCCCGGGTTCGAATCGGTGGACGCCGTCGCGACGTTGGCCGTGTTCGTGATGGTCATGCCGGCCGCGCCCGGATTGATGTTGACCGTGACGCTGAACGTTGCGGACGCCCCGTTTGCGAACGACGCCAGCGAACAATTGATGGTGCCGGTGCCTCCCGCCGCGGGTGTGGTGCAGGAGAAGACCGGACCGGTGGTCTGCGACTCGGAGACAAACGTCGTGTTCGCCGGCACGGCATCGGTGAGTGAAACGCTCAGTGCGGAAGACGGACCGCCGTTCGCCAGCGTGATGGTGTACGTGACGTTGGTACCGGCATTCGCGCTCGCGGCTCCGGTCTTATTCACCGACAGGTCAGCCATTGATTGAACGGTCGTCGACGCGGTCGCGCTGTTGTTGGCGGGGTTCGTATCGGCGTTCGGGCCGGAAATGGTGGCAGTGTTGCTCAGGGTCCCGGTGGCGTTCGGATCGGTTTTTGCCGTCAGCGTGAACTGCGCGCTCGCTCCCGAGGCAAACTGGCCGATTGTGCCGATTGAGCAGCTCACGGCGCCGTTGTTGCCCACACCCGGGTTACTACAGACAAACGTCGGACCGGTGTTCTGCACAATCGAGACGAATGTCGTCCCTGCCGGCAGCGGGTCGTTGAAGGTGGTGGGTGCTGAGGTGTCGGGACCGTTGTTCGAGGCGGTGATGGTCCAGGAGATCGTGCCGCCCGAGGCAGCGGTAGCCGGTCCGGTCTTCGTAATGGCCAGATCGCTCGAGCTTACGACGAGGGCGAAGAGGCTGCTGTTGTTGTCGGGATCAGGGTCGGTTGTTGATGACGACACGTTGGCGGTATTCGAGAACGTGGTGCCCGAGGCGGTCCCGGACGGAATGTGGCCGGTGAGCGTGAATGTCGCGCTCGCGCCGGAGGCGAGGGATGCGATGGTGCAGGTGATCGTGCCCCCGGAGCCGACGCTGGGGTGGCTGCTGCAGTCGAAGGCCGGCCCGCTGTTCTGCGCGATCGAGACAAACGTCATCGTGCCCGGCAACGTGTCCGTGAGTGAGAAGCTGGTGGCCGGGTCGGGGCCGGCGTTGTTCACGGAGATCGCATACGGCACATCGGTATTGGGCGCCGCGCTTGACGGGCCGGTCTTTTGGACTCCGATGTCGGCCTGGGGAATGGGAACCGTCACCGAGGCTGAGCCGGAATCGTTCTCGCTATTGGAGTCAGGGGGCACACACGAGCCGGTAGCGATGTTGGTGAAGGTCGTGCCCTGCGGGGTGGCCGGGGGGATGTTGGCGATGAAGGTGAAGTCCGCGCTCGATCCCGCGGTGAGTGTGGCGATAGTGCAGGTGATTGTTCCGTTCGTGCCGACCGCGGGCTGGCTGCTGCAGTCGAACGCCGGACCGTTGTTCTGAGTCGCGGAAACGAAGGTCATCCCCGCCGGCAGCGGGTCCGTGAGCGAGACGGTGCTGGCGTCGCTATTGCCGACGTTGAGGATGGTTACATCGAACGGCACGTCGCTGCCGGCAGCTGCGGTCGACTGGCAACTTTTTGTAACCGCGATGTCAGGTTGCGCGAAGGCGGCGGGGACGAGTCCCAGAACTGCGATGCCGGCGGCGAGAGAAAGGATGATCGTTCGCTGTTTCACTGGCTAAGACTATAGCAACTTATCGAGTACTGTGAACTCCCGACCCTGTGAATCGGCCACCGCTTTGTAGGTGATCTTCCCGCCATAAACATTGACACCCTCAGCCAGGCCGGAATCGGCGGCAATCGCGCTCTTGAAGCCGAGGGAGGCCAGCTTGCGGGTGTACGGCAAGGTGGCGTTCGTCAGCGCGATCGTCGATGTTCGCGGTACCGCGCCTGGCATGTTGGCGACACAGTAGTGAATTACGCCGTAGACCTCGTAGACGGGATCGGAGTGCGTCGTGGCATGGGCCGTCTCGACGCAGCCGCCCTGATCGATGGCCACGTCGACGATGACGGAGCCTTTTTTCATGCTGCGCACCATCTCGTGGGTCACGAGCTTCGGCGCAGAGGCCCCGGGGATGAGAACGCCTCCGATCAGGAGATCGGCGCGGCGGCAGGCGTCGGCCAGATGCGCTTTGTTCGAGGCCAGCGTCTGCACGGTGCCGCGGAAAATGTCGTCGAGCTGGCGGAGCCGGTCGAGGTTCGTGTCGAGGATGGTGACGCGCGCACCGAGGCCGGCGGCCATCTTCGCGGCGTTCGTGCCGACCACGCCGCCGCCGATGATCACCACATCGCTGGGCAGGGTTCCCGGGACGCCGCCGAGGAGGACGCCCCGGCCGTTGTTGGGCTTGTGCAGGTAATACGCGCCGACGTGGATCGACATGCGGCCGGCCACCTCGGACATCGGCGTGAGCAGAGGCAGCGTGCGTTTCCGCTCGTCGGTGATGGTTTCGTAAGCGATGCCGGTGATCTTCTTTTTCAACAGCGCCGCGGTGAGGTCAGGCACTGGCGCGAGATGAAGGTAGGTGAAAAGGAGCTGCCCCTCTTTGAGGCGCGCCAGGTCCGCATCGACCGGTTCCTTGACCTTCACGATCATCTCGGCCTGCGCGTAGACGGCATCGGCGTCGGGGAGGATTGTGGCGCCGGCGGCGGCGTATTCGTCGTCGCCGAAACCGCTTCCGCTGCCGGCTCCGGACTGCACATAGACGTTGTGGCCGTCAGATGTGAGGTCCTGCGCGCCCGAGGGTGTCATCCCCACGCGGTATTCGTTGTTCTTGATCTCGGTCGGCACGCCGATGCGCATTGGCTTCGTTCTCCGTCAGATGTGATCCCACGCGCGGGCTCCGCGCGGCGGGCGCATTCTAGCTCCGAACGGCAACGCGGGCGTTTGCGCGGCGTGTCAGGGGCGTACGCCGCGCTGGCGCACGTCGGGATGCGGCGGAAGGCCGAAGACGGCCGGAGAGAGCCATTGCGCCGCGGCGCGGGCATCGATGAATCCGTAGCCGTAGACATCGTCGACTCCCGGCGGGCCGAGGTCGATGGCCGTGGCGCGTAGCGCGCCGGCAACCTGTCTCGCTGTGGCTGACGGCGCGAGCGACCAGATCAACGCGGCCACGCCGGTGACGTGCGGTGTCGCCATCGACGTTCCGCTGAGGATCCCGTAGTCGTCCTGCCATGCGGAGACGGTGATGGCCTGGTCCTTCGCGCCGGCCATCAGAGTGGCGCCATCCGCGGCGGACATTGCCACCACGACAGGCCAGTCATAGGAAAGGTCGCTCGGATCACTATGGCAGCCCGTCGCATCGCACGCGAAGTTGATGAGGGTCCAGCCTGTGTCGCCGATTTCCGGGTTGTTGTTGATGATCACGGCGCCGATGGCTCCGGCGGTGCGGGCATTCCGCACCTTTTCGGAGAACGTGATCGAATTGCCGCGCATGATCACAGCGATCCTGCCGGCCGTTTCGGCCGGAAAGTCGCTCGCTGCGCCGTAGTTGCAGTAGACCCACTGCCCTGTGACCGTGCTGAGCGGGGCGCCGGTGACCTGTGCCGCTGCCACGACGGTGCTGTCGGCGATCCTGGTTTCCGCCCGGTGTACCGAGCCCATGGGCAAGGTGGAGAGAACCGAGACGCCCGGCGCGACGACGTTGAGCGTCGACGCCGAGTTCGAGAAACTGGCGATGACCTTCGAGTTGTCGACGGCGCCGACGGAGACGACGCCCGGCAGCGCGGCAGGATAGAGAAGCTGGTTCCATCCGTCGTTGCCGGCCGCGGCGACGCACAGAACGCCTTCATCGATCAGCCGTTGGAAGGCCGCGGCCTCGGCATCCGTGATCCCGATCGATCCGAGCGACATGCTGACGATCCAGTTGCCGCCGTCGGTGTGCTTCTTGGCAATGACCCAGTCGGCCGCCGCCACGAGGTTCTCGTCGGTGCCGGACCCGGTCCGGTCCAGCGCTTTCACGGAATAGATGCGCGCTTCCGGCGAGACTCCGACCACGCCGATATTGTTGTCGAGCGCGCCGATGATGCCGAAGACGTGCGTGCCGTGAAAATTGTCATCGTTGAAGTCGTTCAGACCCGTGAAGGTGTTGTAGCCGCCGGAGATATTCGCCGCCAGATCGGCATGCGCGATGTCGACTCCGGTATCGAAAATGACGATGTTGACGCCGCCTCCCCGGGTGAGGCGCCAGACGTCGCGGGCATGAACGAGGTCGATGTTCGGCGGGACGACCTGCATCGTGGCCAGGGGTCCGCTTGCCGGCCGCGTCGTGATCGATGCCGGCTGGACGTTACCACCGCCGACCGCGTAAACCGGGATCGTCTGGCCGACGGAACGCACGCCGGCTGACTTGCGCATGGCCGCTGCTTCGTCGTCCGTCAGACCGGCGGCGAATCCAGTGATCGATTCGAATGTGCGCAGGTTTCGTTCGGTCCCACCCGCGGTGTTCAGGGCGCGGATCCTGGAGGCACGTGCTTCCGGCGTCGTGAGGACGATGTAACGATGCGTGTCCGCGGCGAACAGGGCGTGCGAGGCGAGAAGCGAGAGAACCAGCAGCAGGCGTTTCATTGCTGGATTCTAGCAGACGAAACGCGGCGCCCTGGGGCGCCGCGTTCATATTGGATCAGGAGACGAGGAAGCGTTCGGTCAGTGCCCGCGCCGCCCTGCCATTCGTGCCTTCACGGGACCGGTGGCCGGACCGAACGCGGAGGGATTGAGCAGTTTGGCCGCGGCGTACGCGTCCACGAGCCCGTAGCCGTATGTGTTGTCCTGGCCCGGATCGCCGAGGTCTTTGGCCGCCTGCTCGAGCGCCGTCGTGACGTTGCCGGCCGTGGAGTTTGGTGATGAAGCCCAGACCAGCGCCGCGGCGCCGACGGCGTGCGGGCAGGCCATCGACGTCCCGGCCAGGAGGGCGAACTGCTCGAAACCACTGGTCATGCTGACGGTGACGTTCGGCGTGGCCAGCAGAGCCTGTCCGTCGGCCTGGCTGATTCCAAGGAATGGTGCGGTGGCCGGAATCGTGGCCGCGGTTGTGGCGGTCGTGAAAAAGCCAGGGAAGAATGGGTTGTTGGGGTCGACCGGAGCATTGTCGTACACGATGATGCCGCTTGCTCCCGCCTTGAAGGCGTTCTGCGCTTTGTCGAAGAAGGTGATGCCATTGGCACCCAGCGGGCCACGCTGGACGAGCGCGATCTTTCCCTTTACGGCCGGGGGATAGTCAGTCGCCGCGCCAAAGCCGCAACTGACAAACGTACCACTGATCCCGGTCGTGGCTGGAGGGCAGGCGCCGAACGTCAAGCCTTGCATGGTCGTGGCGTCCCGATAATCGGCGCGCACGGCGGCGATCTTTCGTCCGTCATTGGTTGACACCATGGGCGAGACGTAGGTCGAAAGAACGTCGACCCCGGGCGCAACGAGCTTCAGATCGGGACCGCGTTGCGAGAAGTCGGCGATGGTGTTGGTCGAATCAACCGCGCCGACGGAGACGACCGTCGAGTAGCCGGCCGGGTAGGACAACCCCAGGGTCGTCCCATCAAAACTGTTGCCGGCCGCGGCGAAGACGAGAATCCCGGCGTTCGCGGCAGCCTGGAATTCGGCCTGCTCGGCGGTGGATGCGGTGTCGGAGCCGAGCGAGAGATTGATGATCCAGTTGCCGCCGATCGCTTGCTTCTTCTGGATGATCCAGTCGACAGCCTGGATCTCGTTGCTGATTGCCCCGCTGCCGCATGTATCGAGCATCTTCAGCGAATAGATGTCGACGTCCGATGCGATGCCGACCACGCCGGCGCCGTCGTTAGCCGCGACGATCGTGCCCGCGACATGCGTGCCGTGTCCGTTGTCGTCCAGAGGATCGCTGGTTCGTGCAACGAAATTGAAGCCGCCCTTGAAGGCGCCGGACAGCTCAGGGTTGTTGTAATCGATGCCGGTGTCGATGGTGGCCACGTGGATGGCCGGACCGTTCGAGAGCGATTTGCCGCGTGTGACTGGCCAGACCGCGGGGGCGTCGATGTCCGTCACGCCGTACGGTGTCGTCTGCTGGCCGGCCACGACCGTGTCGGTCAGCGCGTGACGCTCGAGGTCGGGCTCGATCGAGACGACCTGACCCGAGGCCTTCAGCGAGGCGATCTCGTCCGCCGTCAGGTTCGCGGCGAATCCGTTGATGGCCGTGAACTCACGCACGTCGCGCTCGTCGGCGGAGATGTTCGGATCGAAGCTCGCCGAGAGCGACTTCGCCGTGAGGTGGCCGCTTCCCTTCGTCATGACGAGGACGGCCTGCGTCGGCGCGGAGGCGGCGAACGCGGTGAACGGAGCAATGAATAGCAGTGCGGCGAAAGCGAGTCGTTTCATCCGGTCATGTACCTCGTTTTGGAGTGGGTTGAAGTAACAGCAAAAAACAGACGTGCTGATTGGTTATTCCGTGTAATGCGGTTGCGCGGTCTCGCGGTCTCGGGGCCTCGCGGTCTGGCGCGATTCTCCACTTCAGCAACTCAGCAACCCAGCAACCTACCCGCGAGACCGCGCAACCGCGAGACCACGCAACCGCCACCGGCCAGCCTACTTTTTGCTACTCTGCGCCGCCATGACAGACTGGAAAACAAACCTCGTTAACGATGCCGCCGGCATCGAGATACTCCTTCGCGATACCAAAACCATCGCCGTTCTCGGGATCAAGCCGGAGTCGCACGCCGATCAGGCCGGTTTCTACGTCCCCGCCCATATGGCTGCGGCCGGTTACGACATTATCCCCGTTCCTGTCTATTATCCCGAGGTGACCGAGATTCTCGGCAACCCCGTTTTCCGCAAGCTTGCCGACATCGGCCGGCCCATCGATATGGTCAACGTCTTCCGCCGTCCCTCGGATATCCCCCCGCATGTCGACGATATCCTCGCTGCAAAGCCGAAGAGCGTCTGGTTTCAGCTCGGCATCCGCAATGATGAGGCCGCGCAGATACTGGCCGAGGCCGGCATCAAAGTCGTTCAGGACCGTTGCCTGATGGTCGAAGAGGGACGCTTGCGGCGGTAAGCGGCCAGTCACCGCGGCGTGCCGTCGTCGGGTGGAGGCTCTTCGCGCCTGCGGACGATGCGGTGTACGAAAGCATCGACCGGCTCGCCGAGGATGAGGATGACCATGGCCAGGGCGAGTGCAACGAGCGCCGGTGCCCACTGGCCGATCCCGCAGGCGATTCCGAGCGAGGCCACGAGCCAGACCGAGGCCGCGGTGGTAAGCCCATGCACCATCTCGTGTTCGGCTTTGATGATGACGCCGCCGCCGAGGAAACCGACGCCGGCGATGATCCCCTGAACGGCACGGCTCACGGCCGTGAAGTCACCGGCGACAGAGGAACGGACCACGACGAGCGTGACCACCGCCGCCCCGAGCGAGACCAGCGCGTGTGTGCGCATCCCGGCCGGCTTCCGCCGCGCTTCCCGATCGAGCCCGATGCAGCCTCCGATAAGCGTGGCCGCCGAGAGACGGAGGATGACTTGGTAGGAGTCAGGCGGAAGGGTGAGCACGGGGGAATTGTGGCACGTATGGGAGGGAGCGTGACCCCTCAACGAGGTTTCGATCCTTCCTCGCCACCGCTACGGGCCTGGGAGATGTCATAACCGAGGAAGGCGGCCTCGCGCTGAGTGGCTGAGCGAAAGGAGGAAAATTGCACCGTCAGTAACCTCGTAGTAGAGGTAGTAACGAATACGGTCGATATAGATGCGGCGTGCTCCTCTGCGTCGCGTGCCGCGGACAATGCCGCCGATTGCCGGGCGTTCGAGAATCAGGGCGAAGGTGCGCTCAAGATCCTCATCGAATGCGAATGGAGCTTTATCGCGGTTGTCTCGCCACCATGCCCGCGCAGCGGCGATCTCGCGCTTCGCACGCGAGATCGTGATCAGAGCCCTTCGCGCCACGTTCCTTCGCGAAGCTGTTTAAGGAACTCGAACGCGTCCGTTCCTTCGCCGCGTTCGGCCTCCTCCATCGCTGCGTCGAGCTCTGCCAGTTCTTCGGCGGAGAGCTCAACCTCTTCTTCGGTCTCAATCAGCCTTTCGCTCATGATTCGCCTCAATTGTTCTCGTGCATCCGCCGCAGCACTTCCTCCAGAGGAGTCAGTAAGCCGGCATCCGCCTCGGCGATCGCCGCGTCCAGCTCACCTTCTTCCTCCGGTGAGAGGTCAAAGGTGACGGGGAACTCGTAGCCGCTGCGAAGACGCCGGATTACTTCGTCTCCGTCGACGAACTCGCCGCGCTCGACCGCGTCGGCACGTTCGTCGAGTTCGGCTAGCTCCTCGGCTGTCAGCTCGACTTTTTCCTCAACCTCCGCGGGCCGCTGTTTCATGACGCCCTTAATGGTACCTCGGCTT
>DATHRD010000088.1:0-65075 GCA_035482045.1 Thermoanaerobaculia bacterium | reverse complement strand
ATGGAGCAGAACCAAACCAACACCAACCGCAACTTGATAGTGTTCTCAAAACCGTCCGCGATGTCTCCGGTTAGTGTCCACGATGTCCCCGTTCGCACAGGCTCTCGACGATACGCAGTGTCCGCGATTCCACTCAGATGGTGAGAAACGCCGGACACTGCCCTACCCAATCACCTCGTCCAGCGTCCGCCAGAATCGCGGATACGACTTCGACACCACCTGCTCGTCGGCGATGGTGACGTTGCCGCGGGCGAGGCCGGCGATGGCGAAGGCCATGGCGATGCGATGATCGTTGTGCGTCTCGACCGTCACCGGATCGGACGACCAGCCGGGCTGGATGAGAAGGGAGTCGGGACGTTCCTCGACCGTGGCGCCGAGGCGGCGCAGCTCGGAGGTGACGGTCGCCAGGCGGTCCGACTCTTTGACGCGGAGGTTGGCCACGTTGACGATCTCGACCGGCGATGAGGCAAGCGGCGCGATGGCGGCCAGCGTCGGTACAAGGTCGGGAGAGGAGTTGCAGTCGAAGCGGCCGCCCCGCAGCGTCTCCGGGCCGGTGACGGTGATCTCGTCCTCGACGCGGACTTCGCACCCCATCGCGGCCAGGATGTCGAGAAAGGCTGCGTCGCCCTGGGCGCTGGGATGAACGAGGCCGCGCACGCGCACCGTGCCGCGCGTTGCCGCGGCGGCGGCGAACCAGTAGGAGGCGGAAGAGTAGTCGCCTTCGACGCGGTACTCGTCGCGCCGGAGCTTCGTGGCGCTCACATGGACGACATTCCCGCGCCGCTGCACGCCGGCGCCGAACGCCGTCAGGATGGAGGCGGTGATGTCGACGTAGGAGGCCGACGCCAGCGACGTCAGAGTCAGGGTGATCCCGTCCGGCAGCGTGGCCCCGGCCATCATCAGCGAGGAGGCGAACTGGCTGGAGATATCAGCGGCGATGGCGACGTCAAAACCGCCGCGCATCTTTTTCCCGCGGATGCGCAGCGGCGGGTATCCCTCGCGCTCGACGTACTCGACCTCGGCGCCGATCGACAGCAACACTTCGACCAGGTCGCCGATCGGCCGCTCGTGCATCCTCGCTTCACCGTCGAGGATGAATCGTCCCGGTGTAAAGGCCAGCCATCCCGTCAGAAAGCGCATGGCCGTCCCGGCATTGCCGATGTAGACCGTGACCTCGTTGGCCGACATGCTCACGCGCGGCCCGATGGAGACGCCGCTCTTGAACGTGCCATCGACCTTGAAGCCGATGGTCCGCAGTGCCTCCAGCGCGTAGCGGGTATCGTCGGCATCGAGGCAGTTGGTGATGATGGTCGTCCCCTCGGACATCGCCCCGAGGAGAAGGGCGCGGACGGAGTACGACTTGGAGGGAGGCGCCGTGACGGTGGCGTTGAGGTGGTGGCGTTGGGGGATGGGTTTCATAGGTGTTGAATGGTGGGCCCGCTGTCATCCTGAGGCTGCCGCAGTCGCGCCTCGAATGTCGATGCTTGCACCGGTGAAACGTCGCGGCGAAGGACGCCGAAGGACCCCCCACCTACAGGCCGGAAAGGGCGGGGGGTTCGAATGCCATTAGCTGTCATCTTCCCCCAACCTCCCGGCAGGTAGTGAGGGGGTCCTTCGGCGTCCTCCGCCGCGGGACTGGATTCGGGCAAGCATCGAAAGTCATACCGCGGCTGCGGCAGCCTCAGGATGACAGGAGGGATGACGGCCAGCGCTCCGGCTGCAACCTCACACATCCAGCACCAACCCGTCATACGCCAACCGTATCCCTTCAGGCAGCGTCGCCTCCACTGTCTCATGATCCACTTCATGTGTAAGGTGGATCAGCCACGTCTCCCTGGCCTTGATCCGCTGTGCGGCGGCGACCGCTTCCTCGATGACGAAGTGTGTCGGATGGCGCGGGGCGATGCGGAGGCCGTCGAGCGCCAGGATCTCGACGCCTTCCAGGAGGCACATCGTCGCGTCGGGGATGCCGTTGGTGTCGGTGATGTAGGCGAAACCGCCGATGCGAAAACCGAGGATGGTCCAATCCCCGTGCGCGACCGGCAGCGGCGTGACGGCGATCCCTTCGTGGACGAACGGGCCGTCGATCTCGATCAGATCGAGCTGCGGCTTGCCACCGCCGACCTGCGAGTCGGACCAGATGTAGCTGAAGGCGCGTCGGATCGCCGCCGCGGTCATCGGATTGGCGAAGGCCTGGATGGCCTCGCGCTGCCGGAAGTTGAAGGGGCGGATGTCGTCGAGCCCCATGAGGTGATCGGAGTGCGAGTGTGTAAAGAGGACGAAGTCGAGGCGCGGGATGGGGAACTTCAGAAGCTGCAAGCGCAGATCGGGCGACGTGTCGATCAGAAAGTACTTCCCGCCCATCTCGATCTTCACGGACTGCCGCAGCCGCTTGTTGCGCGGATCGCTGGACGTGCAGACACGGCAGGAGCAGCCGACGACGGGGACGCCGGTGGAAGTGCCGGAGCCGAGGAAGGTGATTCGCATGGTTGTTCGGATGTCAAAAGCGAAATGTTGAATGTTCAGTGTTGAATGTTGGATGTTGGGTTGAAAACGGGACCGGTCTTCTGCATTCAACATTCAACACTGAACATTCAACATTCAACATTGCTATTCGTTCGTTGATCTCTCAAACCTTCACCCACTCAAACGAGCCGGAGTCCGGATCGATCGCCATCGCCTCGCCCGTCTCGTACCACGGCGGCAGAACGGTGACCGTGGTTGCCCCAGGCAGAATGAGCTTGTCGTGGAAGTGGCCGAGGACGACGTGTGTGAATCCCTCCGCGCTGCGCGAACGGCCGTAGGCTTCCATCTGCTCGACCGGAAGCCGCGCCTTGTGTTTGAAGTTCGAGCTGGACAGGCGCCCCTCGATGCTGTCGACGAACCGCTTCGCGGTTTTCTTCGGGATGAACCGCAGAGAGAATCGGGACGCGGCGTTCTTCGAGGCAAACCGCCAGAAGCGGTAGGGGATGTCGTGATCGTTGATCATGTCGCCGTGGACGATCAGGTATTTCCGATCTCCCGCTTCGATGGCGTACTCCATGGCCACGTCGGTAACGGATTCCTCGGCGAATGAGCCTCGCAGGAAAAAGTCGCGATTCCCTTCGACGTAGTGGATGGGGAGGCCGCCGTCGCGCAGCTCGCGGAAGCGGGCGAAGACGTTCGCGACCGATTGCGTGTAGAACTTCGGATGAGCGATGAGGTAGTGGAAAAGATCCCCATTGAGGTAGAGCGCGCTCGGCTGGAGGGCGACCAGGCGATCGAGCCATGCCAGGATCGGAGCCTCGTTCCCTTCCGAGAGTCCGATGTGTGAATCACCGATGACGTAGATTTGTCCTGCTGGAATCAAGCCGATAGCTCCTCGATAGCACGCCGCAGATCGCAATACGATTCCTCGTTGAAAGCGCAGAAGACGACCCGTTGCAACGAGCGTGCGTGGGGACGGAAATCCAGCGCGGTCGACACCAGCACACGGAAGCAGTGTCCGGCCTCGAAGCCGAAGAGCGCCGGCACGGGCGGCATGGCCACGGAGGCGATGGCCAGCTCCTCGGCGCGTTTGAGCGCCGCCCACATGGCATTGCGCAGCTTCGCGTCCTCGTCGCCGTCACCCTGGCGCGGGACGATGGCGTGGATGACGAATTTGCAGAGCACGTTGCCGCCGCTGGTGACCACGGCATGACCGACCGGCACCGGCCCGAACTCCGCCACCGGCTTGCTGGCCGAGGCCGGGTTGATGATGGCGTCGACCTTGAGGGAGGAGATGTCGGCGCGGAGGAGCTCGATATTCATGGTCAGAGGGCCGTGGTCAGCTTCGCCCGCGGATCCTCGGAATATGCGGCGTCGATTGTGTCCCCGGCTTCGAGGACCTCGGCCGCGGTGCTCTTCGGGACCGTGATTACGACCCGGTAGTAGTGATCGCCGTAGGCACCGGCCTTCTTTTTCAGGCCCTTGCCACGGAGACGGAAGGTCTGGCCACCCTGCGTTCCCGCGGGGATGCGGGCGCGCACGGGGCCGTGGATCGTCGGGACTTCCACCTCACTGCCGCGGATCGCTTCGCCGACCTTAATAGGCAGGTCGATGTAGACGTCGTCGCCTCGGCGCTCGAATAGCGGATGCGGGCGGACGTGTATCAGCACGTTCAGATCGCCGGCCGGACCGCCATTCCCGCCGGGAGCGCCTTTGCCGCGTAGGCGGATCTTCTGTCCGTCCGACACGGCCTCGGGGATCTTGACTTTCACGCCCTTGCCGTTGATGACCAGGTCCATCGTCGTGCCGAGGATGGCGTCGCGAAAGTCGATCGTCAGCTCCGCTTCGAGATCGGAGCCGCGCTCGGGCCCCTGCTCGAAGCTGACGCCGCCGCCGAAAAGGTCTGAGAAGATGTCGGTGAACCCTCCGGCTCCGCCTCCGCCCGTCGAGCGACGCCCGCCACGCGCTCGCGCGCCGCCGCTGAATTGGGAGAAGTCGAATCCGCCGAACGGGCTGCCTCCCCCCTGGAACGGATTCGCGCCACCCTGGCCTCCGAAATGGAACGCTTCCTTCCCCAGTCGGTCGTACTGCTCGCGCTTCTCTTTGTCGGAGAGGACGGCGTAGGCCTCGGAGATCTCCTTGAACTTGTTCTCGGCGTCCTTGTTCCCCTTGTTCTTGTCGGGATGGAACTTCTTGGCCAGGCCGCGGTAGGCCTTCTTGATCTCATCCGCGCCGGCGGCCTTCTTCACGCCGAGGATGTCGTAGTAGTCCTTCTCCGCCATGGTCCAAGGCTTTTTAGCACATGAATTGCTTCGTGAGCCGGTTGGAGAAAGAATCCACCTCACATGTACGGATCACTGGCACGCCGCAACATCCTGACGATGATCCTCGCCGGTGGCATGGGCGAGCGGCTGTACCCGCTGACGCGCGACCGGGCCAAACCGGCCGTGCCGTTCGGCGGGCGCTATCGCATCATCGACTTCGTCATCAACAACTTCATCAACTCCGGCTTCTTCAAGATCAAGGTGATGACGCAGTTCAAGTCGAACTCGCTCATCGAGCACATCACGCGCACGTGGCGCCTGGTGCCCGAGATCGGCCAGTACGTCGACATCGTGCCGGCGCAGATGCGCAAGGGGCCGTTCTGGTTCCGCGGCACGGCGGACGCGGTCTTCCAGAACCTCGAGCTGATCTTCGACGAACAGCCGGAGTTCGTCTGCGTCTTCGGCGGCGATCACATCTACAAGATGGATGTGAACCAGATGCTGCAGGAGCACCTGACGAACGACGCGGACCTGACCATCGCAACGATCCCAGTGCCCGTGGAAGAGGCCCATCACTTCGGCATCGTCGAAGTGGACGGCGACTGGCGCGTCACCGGCTTCGTGGAGAAGCCGAAAGAGGGGGCCAAAACGATTCCCGGAAGGCCGGACATGGTCCTGGCATCGATGGGGAACTACATCTTCAAGGCCAACGTGATGATCGACGTGCTGCAGCGCAACGCCCTGCGCGACGCGGCGCACGATTTCGGCAAGGAGATCATCCCGGCCATGTACCCGAAGATGAAGGTGTATGCCTACGACTTCGCGCAGAACTATGTGCCGGGCGAGGCGGAGATCAACAAGGGCTACTGGCGCGACGTCGGCACGATCGACTCGTACTTCGCTGCGTCGCTCGATCTGGTCGCCGTTACACCGCTTTTCAACCTTTACAACGCGCAGTGGCCGATGGTCTCTGCGCCGCTGAACCTGCCCCCGGCGAAGTTCGTCTTCGCCGACTCCAAGTCGCAGCGCATCGGAATCGCCACCGATTCGCTGGTCTCGGCCGGCGTCATCATCTCCGGCGGAACGATCAATCGCAGCGTGCTCCATCCCCGGGTGCGCATCCATTCGTACACGGACGTCGACGAATCGATCCTGATGGACGGGGTGGAGATCGGCCGCCACTCGAAGATCCGCCGCACGATCATAGACAAAGGCGTGAAGATCCCACCCAACACGACGATCGGCTACGACGTGGAGGCCGACCGCCAGCGCTTCACCGTGACGGATACGGGAATCGTGGTCGTGCCGAAGGGAGCGGAGATCGCGGAGACGGTGACGGCTTAGCGCGGTCGCGCGGTCGCGCGGTTCCGCCGTGCCCCGCCGCGAGACCTCGAAACCGCGTAACCGCGCGACCCGCGTTGCGGTATCTTCGCCATCCAATGACCGTCACCCCCACCAAACCCCGCACCGACGGACGCGCCGCGAACGAGATGCGACGCGTCCTCATCACGCCCAACTTCAGCAAGCACGCGGAGGGCTCGGCGTTGATCGAGATCGGCGACACGCGCGTGATCTGCACGGCGTCGATTCAGGAGAAGGTGCCGCCGTTTCTCTATCGCACGGGCAAGGGATGGGTGACGGCGGAGTACGGCATGCTGCCCCGCGCCACGACTGAACGGACCGATCGCGAGGCCGCGCGCGGCAAGCAGGGCGGGCGGACGATGGAGATTCAGCGCCTGATCGGCCGCTCTCTTCGCGCGGCGGTGAACACCGAGCTCCTCAGCGAACGGACGATCTGGCTCGACTGCGACGTCATTCAGGCCGACGGCGGCACACGCACAGCCTCGATCACCGGGTCTTTCGTGGCGTTGGCGCTGGCGCTCGGCAGGCTTTACATCGACGGAAAGATGACGACCTGGCCGATCACTTCGTTCGTGGCCGCTGTTTCGGTCGGCATCATCAACGGCGTCCCGGCTCTCGATCTCAACTACGAGGAAGACTCCAAGGCGGGCGTCGACATGAACGTCGTGGCCACCGACAAAGGGCGCTTCGTCGAGCTGCAGGGCACCGCCGAGGGCGCCACCTTCAGCGAAGAAGAGATGACGGCGATGCTCGGTCTGGCCAAGGAAGGGATCGCCTCGCTCGTGGAGAAGCAGCGCGAGATTCTCGAGCCGACGCTTACGCGCGTCGACGCCCTGGCGCGCGAACGGCTCAACCGGAAGTTCCGCTAGCCTGCACGGCCAGCGCCGTTAGTTGCCCAAGGCTGCGCCACCAGCTTCGTCAGATCTACAGCGCAGGCTCCCGGCGTGTGACGAGCACAAAGACCTCGCCCCGGTGCAGACCGAGCCAGCCGCTATAGGGATAGCGCGCAATGACGCGCTGGCCGGCGAGTGGCTCGAAAGCCACCGTGTACGGGCGGTCAGGAACACCGAACTGGTGTATCCGTCGCATCCGTTGATCGCCTTTCGACAGCTCGTAAAGGTAAAACGGCTCCGCGCCGGCGTTGATCGACGTGATGGCGACGCCGTGCGCCCGCAGATCGTTGATCGCCGCCCAGCGGGCGCGATTCCACGAGAAGTACTCCTGTACCGCGAACGTCGAGAACGTGGCAACGACGATGAGCGCGGCAATGCCGCGCCGCGCACGGTCCGCGATTGCCACGGCAGCATGAGCGGCAGCGCGATGACGAGCGGCCATGCGGAGTCGAGCGAGTAGCGATCGACGTATAGTCCTGAACCGAAGAGCGCCAGAGATCCGAAGAGCGCCGCGCCCAACGCCAGGATCGAGGCATTGGTAGTGGCCGCGCGGCGTAACACGGCCCAGAGCAGACACACGGCCAACAGGACGCTGCCGTACGTGATGGCGAGCCGTGCCGCATACGGCAAGCGGAACGGAAAGAGGCCTGGAAGAGCCAGCGGACCGAGGCCAAAGTCGGCGAAGATGTTGCCGGCGAATACGTCGCAGCAGTACGGCGAGACGAAATACGGCATCGGCAGACCGGCCGCGACCAGCGATTGCACGCGGACGAACAGCACCACGGCGAGCAAGGCGGCGATGACGAAATCGATACGGCGCCTGTTGTCCACGAAGACGAGCGCCAGCGGCACCACGAGCGGGAGAAAGAACAGCGCGCAGTTCTGCGCGTTGAATGTAGCGTAGTGATCGAATACCGCGATCTGCTCCGGCAGCCGGAAGGTCGATTCCGTCCACATCCTGAAATGGACCGCGAACTCCGCGGGCGAGCCGGTCAACCATTCGGGGTTCACCAGATAGATCGCGCCGAAGAGCGCGATCGTTCCGCCGATGACGGCGGCGTCCCGCCAGCGGCGCCGCACCATGGCCAGAAGCATCGGGGCGGCCAGAAGCGTGATTCCGGTCTGCCGGACGAAGCATGCCGTCATCGCGGCGGCGCATCCGGCGAGGACCCACGCGACGCGGTCGTCGTCAAAACCCCGAATGAAGCACGCCAACGCGACCGCCGACGCGAACAGGAACGGCACCTCGGTCATGAAGGTGCACGACGACCAGAGAAAGATCGGGTGAAATCCGAGGGCGAGCACGGCTACGACGCAGCCGAAGCGCGGGACGTCTGCCCGCCGCAGCATCCGATAGACAACGACGAGCGTGGCCGCGCCCAGCACGAGTGTCGACAGGCGCAGGACGTCGAACGACTCTCCGAACAGCCGCGTCCAAAGCGCCCCCCACAACACCTGGGCTCTCAAACTGGCCGCGGTGAACGCGGTGAAATGAAAGTGGCCCGTCTCGGCGTAGCGCCAGGTGGCAAGGGCAAAGTCCCAATCGTCGTCGATGGGGAAGTTCCCGCGAGGGTTGATGAAGGCGATGGCGGCCGCCCACACAGCGACAATCGCTAGTTGTTCTCCCCGGCGGGCGGCGAGTGCTGAATGTTGAATGTTCAATGTTGGATGCTGAATGTCTTCATTGTTCGGTCGTGCAACCATTTACCATTGAACATTCAACATTCAACACTCAACTTTGCCTCTCTGAACGACCGCCGCGTCGCCGAGTGGCTCATTCTGCTCACCCTGGCCACCTACGCCTACTTCTTCGCCGGCGGCGGCTGGAACCAGAACGCCACGTTCGATCTGACCCGGGCCATCGTCGAGCGGCACACGCTCGCGATCGATGCCTACGCCGGAAACACCGGCGATGTGTCGTTCGGCCATGGCCACATCTACGCGAACAAAGCTCCGGCGCTGTCGTGGCTTATGGCCATTCCGTACGCGCCGCTCTACGCGTTCGAGCACGCCCGCGGCGCCGATACCGGCAACGTGCAACTCCTGACGATCAACGCGTACATCTGCTCGCTCTTCTGCGTGGCACTGCCGGGAGCATTCATCCCTTCGATGCTCTTTCTCTACGCGCGGCGACGCGGCTTCGAGGCGCGCTGGTCCGCGCTGGCGTCGCTCTCCGTCGCGCTAGCCACACAGCTCCTGCCGTACGCGACCATCCCGATGGTGGCCGTTCCGAGCGCCGCCCTGCTGCTGTTTGCTTTGATTACGCCTCATCGATCGCTAGGGGGCTTCGCCGCGGCGCTGGCGGTGGCGATGAACTACCTCTGCGCGCCCGCGCTGGTCCTCTTTGCACT
The DNA here is from genome assembly GCA_035482045.1 of Thermoanaerobaculia bacterium. Classification (GTDB taxonomy): domain Bacteria; phylum Acidobacteriota; class Thermoanaerobaculia; order Gp7-AA8; family Gp7-AA8; genus JADGNZ01. Next base: position 55,739 of record DATHRD010000088.1, on the reverse strand, counting down.
CGTTGGGCCGCGCAAGAGCTGGCTTCGTTACGCGGCAGGTTCGCTGGCTCCGCTTGCAGGGCTCCTCGCCTACCAGCGCCTCTGTTTCGGAGGCTTCTTCACGACGAGCGTCGCCGTTACCGATCCTCGGTTTCTCACGCACGGAGCTCCGCTCGGCGTCTTGCAGCGGCCGTCACTGGCCGTGCTCTACGCGATCACGCTCTCGCCGTATCGCGGTTTCTTCTTCTTTGCACCGCTGCTCATCGTCGCCATCGCGGGCTTCCTGGCCTGGTGGCGTCGGGAACGCATCGTCTGTGCGGCGGCAATTGCGGTGATCGTCGCCTTCGTTTCGTTCAACATCAGTTTCAACGGATGGGAAGGGGGCTTCGGCATTGGCGGGCGCTATCTCGTTCCGCTTATCCCGCTCTTCGGCATCGCCCTGCTGCACGCTCGATGGCGCGCGCTTGCCGGCGTCGCGGCGGCGATCTCATTTGCGATCAATTTCGCCGCCGTTGCCGTCGATCCGCAACCCTCAGGCACCATCACTCGCCCGCTGACACAGTACATCGTGCCGCTGCTCCTGCACGGCCATTTCGCGCCGTCCGTGCCGATCACGCCGCCATGGTCGGCGGCGACCTTCACCGGCCACACCTCCGTCAATCGGTTGACCCTCGACGAGGCAATTGTCTTCGCGCGTCACGCACCCGGCAGCGAGGCCTCCGAGTGGACGAGCTTCAACATTGGCGAGCTCGCAACCGGCCCGGGCGACGTCCGCTCGCTGATTCCGATCGCACTCATCATCCTCGGCGCAGGCTTCGTGCTCGCGAGACTGGCCGCGAAATCAACGGCCGAGCCGTAATCGGATAGAGCGCGCCGTCGCAGATCAATGCGGCGTTGAACGGGTGCGGATCATCAAGCCGGCGAGTACGGCGGCGGTCAGAAACGAGATCAACGCCGCGATGTAGAAGGAGACCGGGACGTAGCGCACACGAACGATGGTGTGGCCCGCCGGGATGGGAAAGCCAAGGAAGGCGCCGTCGACGAGCATGGAATGAAGGTCAACGCCGGCGCCGTCCTCTTTCCACCACCGCGACCACCCCACGCTGCTGAGAACGAGCGCAGGTTTCGGGGCATCGATCTCCAGCGTATACGCGTCGCCGCTCGCGGCGACGATGCGCACGTTCGCACCCGAGGCAAAGAAACGCGGCATCACGTGAAGGTTCTCGTAAAGCCGCCCGTCAGAACCGGCGTAACGCAGAACGTAGCGAGCCTTGTCGATCAGCTCATGCCCAGGCTCGGTCATCACCCACCGCACGTTCAGCCGGTCGAGCAGCGGCGTCGATTCGTCGAGCCACTTCTTGTAATAGTCGTGAGTAATCGAGCCATCGAGAAGATGAACGTACCGCGCCGGCTCCATCGGGTCATGAATGCGAGCGTCTTCGATCCCGAACATGGCGTTCGTATTCGGGAAGAGAACGCCACCGATGCCTGCGACGCGATCGAAACCCGGGTGGTGATTGCGCAGCACCGCCTCGATCAGCGGCGTGCGCGGATAAAACGGTGCCTTCGGAAACGCCGTGTTCCAGCCGATCGTGAGCGGCCACATCTCCGCAATGACCGCGGCGACGAGCAGGAGGGAGGCGACGCCTCGGGCGCGGGGTATGAGCGCGAGCGCCGCAACCGCCAGAACGATGAGGGTTGGAATGACGGAGATGAGACCGTCCTGGCGCGCAAGGTCGCTCGGAAACGGCGTCGTCATGACGATCAGCCCGATCAGCGCAGCAGCCGATACCAGCCCGACTGCGAGCGCTACGGCGCGGCCGCGCGAGAGACGATCCAACGCCGCCGCGGTAAGCACTGCCAGGAGCCAGGCGAAAACGAATCTTAGCCGGGCGTTGGCGGCAAGACCGACCACCGCGTGAAGCGCGGCGACGGCTGGTTTTACATTCGCGAGGAGAGTAAAGATGCCGGCCGCCGCGAGAACGAAAAACACTTCCAGCTCGCGAAAACGACGTCGCACAATCGCATCGAATGCGACGGCAATCATGGCCGCGAAGCCGAGGATGCCGGCAAATCCCGTCACCGCCTCGGCGAAGGCAGGGCCCCACGGATTCCCCGGCCGCGTGCCGTAGAGCCGCGGTTGTACGAGAAGGGCGAGCGACCGCGCGTCGGAGTACGGCATCTCGCTGCTCGCCGCTTTCTGCGATTCGAAGCGGGTCGATTCGCGGACGTTCTCCGCAAACGGCACGATCAACGGCAGCGACAAGAGGACGGCCACGGCGCCGGCACCGGCAAGCGCCACGAGAAAGTCGCGACGCTTCTCGACGAGAACGATCCAGAGAACGTAGGCCATCGCGAAGAGGAGGATGTGGACGGCCGTCTCCGGATGGCCGCAGAAGACGACCGCCGCTCCGAGCGCGGCAGTCGTCATGAAGCGCGCTTGCGTTCGGCTCTCGCTGAGAAGATCGATCTGATAGAGCACCGCCGGAAGGAAACAGGCCGCCGTGCTCTGCGCGAAGTGCAGCCACGCCACGACGAACGGGCCGAAGCCGTATGCGATCGCGGCGATGCTGCTCGGCAGCGTGCCGTATCGCCGCCGGCAGTAGAGAAAGGTGAACGTGAGCGCGACGAGGATCTTCGTCGCGGCCTCGGCCATCATCGCGAACCCCAGCGGCAGCGGCAGTGCGAGAATTCGCAAAGGAGAGAGCGCCGCGCTCTGCGCGTTCGCCAGCAGGGGGTACCCGCATCCCGCCAGCGCATTCCAGAGCGGCACATGGCCCGACCGCCACGCCTCCCGTACCTGATGCGCCCACGGCACAAGTTGCATCACCACATCGTGCGTCTCCATATTCAGCACGGTGTATTTCGTCATCCCAGGCGCGGACGCCGACCAGGGAGCGATGAGCTTCGGGATGTCGGTCGCGATCGCGACGTAGGGGCCGGTCATCGCCCTGAAAAAAAAGGTGACGACCAGCAGGTAAAACAACAGCGCGATTCGCTTCGGAAGCGGATTCCCGCCGCGCCGCGCCAGCGCGACCGCGATGGCATAGATCGCGCCTACATAGAGCCAGGTAGGGTTCAAGACGCCGATGGTAATGCGGAGGATGGCAGTTTGGTCACACCACGTACGCGACCGCGAATCCCACCTGTGCGGCCATCATCATCAGATACATGTGGCGCCACGATGGATGGTTCTCGGTCGCCGTGAGCTCGTCGGGATTGCGGACGATGAGCCAGACGGTGTAGACGCCCCAGAGCGAGAGGGCGATTCCGAGGATCGTGAGGAACCTGCCGTTGCCCGTGAGGACATGCGTGGCCGCGCCGAGCGGCATCAGCAGCCAGGGGAGGACGAAGAACGGCGCGATCATCCAGGCAGCGCGCTTCACTCCGAAGGTGATTGGCAACGTGCGGCAGCCGCCGGCGCGGTCGCCTTCGATGTCGCTGAAGTCTTTCGTCGACGCCGCGCCCAGGAGGAAGAGCATGAAGACCGAGCCGATGAACCATGGCTCGAGCGTCGTGAAGTGCGCCACCATCGTCCAGCCGGCCACTTTCAGGAGACAACCGCGCGGGATGGCGATGGTGAGGTTGGCGCCGATCGGATGGGCCTTGGTCCGCCCAAGCGCCGGAACGGAGTAGACGAAGGTGGAGATGAAGGCGATGAGATAGATGGCGATGCACTCGTGCCACGCCATCGGGGCGAGGAACTTGGCGTGCCACGTCGTGTAGGGGTAGACCACGACGAGCCATGTCGGCACGAGGCCGAGCGCGTACATGATCCAAGTGAAGGTCCATGCGCCGTGGATCGACAGCGCACCAGTCACGAGCGGCCGCTTCGGCTTGTTGATCCGATCGATCTCGAGGTCGTAGATCTGGTTGAGCGAGTTGTTCGCGGCGTTGAGAAACGACGCGCAGAGCGAGCCGAGGACGATCGTCCAGATGACCGAGGAGGTCAGCGTCCGCGTCGGATCGGGGTTGTGGGCCGACCCCCACGCGCAGACGGCCCCGGAAACGATTCCCAGGAGTGGCGGGAGGAGTGTGAATGGACGGGCCAGGGCGACGTAGTGCTTCAAGGATGGGAAGTGTATGCGGTTGCGCGGTCTCGTGGTTGCGCGGTTTCGGCGAGGTGGAGCGCATCGCGGTGAGAACCTTGGCATGCGACAATGCCGCGCCGCCGGCTGACCGCGAGACCGCGAGACCCCGCGACCGCGTTTAGCCGCCACCGTTCGGTGTTAGGCTGCGCGATTGATCACCGATGAGCCCCAAACCAAACCACGACAACGATGCGGCGGATGACGATTCGAATACCGGACCGCCCCTATCAAGAAGCAGCATGAACGAAAGCAAAATCGCCCTTTTCATCGACTTTGAGAACATCGCCATCGGCGTGACCGACGCCAAGTACAAGAAATTCGAGGTCAACCTCCTCCTCGAGCGGCTGCTGGAGAAGGGGAAGATCGTCGTCAAGCGCGCTTACTCCGACTGGGACAAGTTTCCCGACTACAAGCGGGAGCTGCACGAGGCCGCCATCGAGCTGATCGAGATCCCTGGCCGCGTCTATTCGGGAAAGAACTCGGCCGACATCCGCATGGTCGTCGACGCCATGGACATGGCCTGGTCGAAGGATCACATCAACATCTTCGTGGTGGCGTCCGGCGATTCCGATTTCTCGCCGCTCGTGTCGAAGCTGAAGGAGAACGACAAGCACGTCATCGGCGTCGGCGTGAAGAACTCGTCGAGCGATCTCCTGATCGACAACTGCGACGAGTTCATCTTCTACGAAGACCTCGTGCGGGGCACGAAGGCGCCGAACGTGACCTTCAAGGACAAGAAACAGGGTGAGGTCTTCAAACTCCTGATCGACTCGATCAAGGCGCTGATGCGCGAGAACAAAGAGATCCTCTGGGGCTCGATGGTGAAGCAGACGATGCAGCGCAAGAAGCCGACCTTCAACGAGGAGTACTACGGCTACAACACTTTCAGCGACCTGCTCGAAGACGCGCAGAAGAACGACATCATCAAGATCAAGAAAGACGTGAAGAGCGGTTCGTACGTGATCACCGGCTTCGCGCAGCCGACGCCTTAGTAGATTAGTGGATTAGTAGATTAGTGGATTAGTAGATTAGTGGATTGGTAGGTCGGAGGGTCGGTCGGATCCGGCTTTCTAATCTACTAATCTACTAATCCACTACTCGACCTTTCTCTTCGCGAAGATCCACACCACCAGAACCAACAGCAGCACGCCGAAGAAAAGCGAATGCGTGGCGGTGCTGACCAGCCGCATCGCCGCACGCAGCGCCAGGCCGCCGAAGAGGAGTGCGATGATGGCGACGATGGCGAGCTTGGTGGCGGTGGCGGACTTCAATAGGCCGCGAGGATAGACCGAAACGTCCGGATCACGGCCGCGAAAACGACTCCCTGGCAACCTTCGGCAGACGCCGGTGCTGGGGTTTGTCGTCCGCGGCGATCTCGGGCAGCGCCGCGTGCGACGGCATCCCGCTGACCCCTTTCAGGCGGATGGCCGCGGCGCGGAGGTACTTGCGCAGTCGGGGCGCGCGCGCGACCAGCGTCTCGATGACATGAGAGAGCGGCTCGAACAGACGAACCCCTATGGCCACGTTGTGGTCCACGCAGTGAACGACGGCGCGCGCGCCGAGGATCAGCTTCGCCAGCGCGGCCACCTTGCGCCGGTGAACGCGGTCGCAGAAGACAACGAAACGCGCCACGACACCGGCATACCGTTCGGCCAGCCCGCGCGCGAAGATGAGGTTCTCCAGCGTCGTCATGGCGTGCTCTTCCAGGACGAGCTCCGGCTGCGGAAGATTCGGAAGTATCTCGCGCAAGTGGCCGGCCATGACCCAGGCCTCGGAATGATCCGAACGCGGCGACGTGCGGCCGCCCGATAGGATCACGAAGTCCAGATTCTCTCGGGCGATGAGCGGCGCCACCGACCTCATGTACCCGGGCAGGTCTTCGTTGAGATCGTAGCCACAGACAATTCCAACAGAACGCATCTCGCTAGCCCCCCTGCTGCGCGATTTACGCCAGATGGTTGGTTACGAGTGAGTCTTGGGTTCGTTGAATGGGGATCGGGGGTCGGGGGTCGGGAGTCGGGGTCGGGGGTCGCGCGAGCTGGGAGTGGGAGTGACGGAGTTGTCCTGATTGACTCTTTCCGACCCCCGACCCCCGACTCCCGACCCCCGGGTTTAAAGCACCGGACCGACGAGCACGGTCTGCACCATCGACCCGGCCTCGATGGCGGTGATGCCGGACTCGACGATCACGAGGCCGTTGGCCTGCACCATCGACGTCGACACGCCGGAGCCCTGCGAGATCATCGGCTGTGAGACGAGCTCACCGTCGCGCGCAACGACCCGGGCGCGCATGTAGTTGCGCCGGTCGCCGCGCGATTTCAGCGGAGCGGCGATGCGCGTCCGCACGATCGGCGGCAGCAGATTGATGGTCTGTCCCATCGCCTTCCGGATGGCCGGGGCGATGAAGAGCAGGAACGAGACCATGCACGACACCGGATTGCCGGGCAGTCCGAAGTAGAGCCTGCCGCGGATGCGGGAGAGGACGACCGGCTTCCCCGGTTTCATCGCCACCTGCCAGAACTTCGTCTCCGCGCCCAGGGCATCGAGCGCGTCTTTGACGAAATCGTAGGCCCCGACCGAGACGCCGCCGGAGGAGATGACGAAGTCGGATTCGAGCGCGGATTCGATGGCGGCGATCGTCGCCTCCGGCGTATCGGGGACGATGCCGATCATGCGCGGGATCGCGCCGGCTTCGCGAACGAGCGCCGCCAGCGAGTAGGAATTCGAGTTGACGACCTTCCCGGGCGCCATCTCGTCCCCGACGTCGATGATCTCGTCGCCGGTGGAAAGGATTGCCACGGTAGGTCTCCGACCGACGCCGACGACAACCTTCTGAACACCTGCCAGGACGCCGACTTCCGCGGCATGCACCGGCGTACCGTCCGCGAGAACGATGTCGCCCGCGCACATGTCCTCGCCGCGCTTGCGAACGTTCGTCCCGCGGCGCAGCGGCTCGAACACGGTCATGCTGTCCGACCCTGCATCGGTGATTTCGACGTGTGCGACCGTGTCGGCGCCTTCCGGCATGAGGGCGCCAGTCATGATCCGGATGGCGGTGCCGGACTCGACTCGCTTCGTGGCCACGGTCCCCGCCGGCAGGTCTTCGATCACGCGAAGCAATACCGGTGCGTTCGCGATGTCATCGGCCCGCACGGCGTAGCCGTCCATCGCCGTGTTGTCGCCCTGCGGCACGTCGGCACTGGCGTGTATGTTTTCGCGCAGCACGCGCCCGAGCGCATCGGTGAACGCGACCCGCTCGACGCCCAGCCGCGGCACCTCCGCCAGCACCCGCTCCTGCGCCTCTTCGACGGAGATCATCCGCTCGCCGGCGCGGGGTGTCTGGAAGGTGGTCATGGGGGAAGTTTAGCTGGAGTGGGGTTTGCGGTTTCGAAGTTTCGCGGTCCCGCGGTGGGCCGGCGCGTAAAGCCTCGCGACCGCGTAATCGGGCGACCCTCCGCGACCGCATCAACCGCCGGCGAAGGCCACGACGATCTCGACCTCGTCGCCATTCTTCAGCACGACGTTCTTCTCGCCATGCAGGACGAGCTCGCCGTTGACGGCGAAGTTGAACAGCTCATCGCGTTCGTCGGAGAGATTGAGGCTGACGATGATGTCGCCCAGGGAGGAGGCGTCGATCGTCATCACGGAGCCGCGACCCTCGCGCAGGGGTTCAGGAAGGAGGACGGTGACTCGGGATGAAGGACGAAGCATAGACAACAGTACGGAATCTTGCGTGCTAATCTTTCAGCAAGGTGAACGGATCTCATGTCACGGTCGTGATTGCAGCGGCAGCGCTGCCTCTATTGTTCCTGGTCATCATGACATTCGCGGAGTGGCTCGTCGATCCGAAACCGTTCTGGCAAGTGGCGGTTCAGACGGGATGGGACATGTGCATTCTTGGCCTTGGGCTGGCTGCAGGTCTTTTCACCGACCGGGATTTCGTGGCACAGACCGGTGGCTCGATGGCGGTCGTCGCCACCAGTTTCGTACTGGGGATTGACTTGTTTTTTGCGCTCGTCGTTCTGGCGCTGAAGAAATATCGAAGGTTTTCACCTGCCGGGGGATCATTTTCAGTCACCCTCGGTGTTCTGGCAGTCGCCATCCCCTGTCTTTTGTTGCTCACGGAGGTAACCCGATGAACATCGTCTTTCAGGCCTTTCTGATCGCTCTGATACCGGCGACGATCGCCGGCCTGAGCGTCTTTTTCATCGGTCGCCGCTGGCCACACCTAGGCGAACGCCGCGATCACGGCCCGCGTTAGTCGCACTCGGACTGCGACCTTGGTCGGCTTTGGCTGGTACGCGATTTTTCGTCGCTGGCCTCACCTAGGCGAACGTAGTCATCCTGTCAGCACTCTCTCCAGCTCCTCACGCCACTCCGGCTTCGGAATGCCCTCCTCGGTTAGGTTGGAGACCTCGTAGAAGCGCGACAGCATCTTGTCGAACTCGCCGCGATCGATCTTCTCGCCTTTGTAGGGGCCGACACCGATCGCCTCCTCGAACCAGCGTTTTGGCAGGGTGTCGTCGGCGCGTGTCACGCCGATACGGGCGTTGATGAGACGCTCGACGCCCATCACATTGAGCCCGATGTGGTCGATCGCGTCTTTGGTCAGGGAAATACCGGTGACATTGGCCACCTGGTCCGCGAACTCCTCGTAGCCCGGCAGCGACGGCGAGTTGAAGAGCTTCGTGGTGAAGCGGCACATGCCGACCGAGTCGCCGACGGCGAAAATGTTCTCGCAGCGGCGGACGGCGATCTCTTTGCCCTCGTAGCTGTTCGGCTCCGCGGACACCTGCCCGCCGTAAAGCTCGGCTTTGAAATCGGGGGAATCGTTGATCTTGGCGTTGATCTCGAGCGTCACCCGGTTGCGGAGGTGGTCCATGCCGCGGGTGGCAACAGCCAGCCCGAGGGCGAAAGCCTTCAGGATGCGGGCATCGTGTGGATCGCTCTGCGTGAGCCCCTTTACCGCCATCAGGTAATCGAGTGATTGGGCCGGGTATTTGCCGGTGGCAACCGCCTGGGACGAATCGGCGATGGCGTCGCCGAAACACTCGCGCTTTGCCGTCATGAAGAGGAGTTGCTCGATGGAGTCGTAGTTGCCCCACGTCAGGTCAAGCTGTGTCTGCTCGCGGTTGATGATGCCGCGCTGATAGAGCTCCATGGCCCAGGCGATCGCCGAGCCTGCGGAGGCGGTATCGAGACCGAGGTCGTTGCAGATGTTGTTCAGTCGCAGCACCTGCGTCACTTCGCTGATGCCGACATTTGGTCCGAACTTGCCGAGAGTCACGTACTCGGGGCCGTCGCCTTTGATGTATTTGTCGGGAGTCGGGGGTCGGGGGTCGGTGGTCGGAGCGGAATGCACCGCGCCAGCTGCTTTCTCCGACTCCCGACTCCCGACTCCCGGCTCCCGATCGCCCGACATGTCGTTCATCGGTCGGCAGTCGACGGGGCAGGCAAAACAGCCCTCCATGCCGGGGCGATATGGATCGATGTTCTCGGCGTCGAGCTTGTCGGTCCAGGTCGTCTCCTGATTGTTCTTCGTCCCCATGGCCCCGAGCATGCGCGACGGCTTGTAGAGGAACGGCGTGCCGCGTTTTTTCAGCGCGTTCTTGACGACGGATGTCGACAGGAGCTTCACCGCCACTTCGCGGTTGCGCAACTTGTGCGGACGAAACGGCGTGAGGTCCGCGGCGCGTCCCTGGATGAGCACCGCCTTCAGGTTGAGCGCTCCCATCTTGGCGCCGGGGCCGCCGCGCGCGTAGATCGCTTTGGGGCCGGCCATGATGCCGGAGCAGAGAACGAGGTTCTCGCCGGCGGTAGTGATGGCCGCAAGCCCGTAGTCTTTCCCCTCGACGCCGTGAAAGTCCTCGGCGATCCTGGCCCGCAGGTCGATGTTATCCAGCCCCACCCACGGCGCGGCATCGACGAACGTGACCTCGCTTCCCTCGAAATGGAGCAGCGTCCACCGCGGCGCCTTTCCGTACAACACCAGATGGTCGATGCCGTTGAGCTTCATGAACGACGGGAAATAGTCGCCGGCGTTCGAGTCCATCAACACCCGCGACTCGGGGGACCACGATGTGACATTGCCTCGCGAGGCGGACGGTACCATCGACGTCAGGATGCCGGTGCCGAAGATGAGCGGGATGTCGGGATGAATCGGCTCCAGGGTCTCGTCGAGCAGGTTGTGCAGCAGGAACATGTTCACGCCGCGTCCGCCGAGGAGGGAGGTGACGACGCGGCGCGGAATCCAGGCGCGATGCACTTCCTGCCGCTCGAGATCGACGAAGATCGTCTGCCCCTGCGTGGGGAACTGCGGCTCGGAGGCGAGCCGCTTCAGGAGCGCGTCGACGCGCGTGCGAATGGGCATAAGCGGAGTCTAGAACAGGGCGATCGAACGTCAAATGTCCCGGAGAACCAAGCCGTGCTCGAAACGATGCTCTCCTTTCCGTGGGATCGCCTCACTGTCGCGGCAGATCAGGACATTGCGCAGATTGGCCGGCGCGGCAATTTCGACGCCGTGCGCGACGACGCAGGAGTCAAGGCTGACGCCGGGCGCGATGCGGCAATCGTCCCAGACGACGCTCTTGCGAAGCGTCCCTTCGACGACGCTCCGCCGGCCGGCGATGCTGCGCGTCATCGCGCCGTTCACGATTGCCGTGTTGTCGATCAGCGAATCGCCGGCAACGCGCGTTCCGCTCGCTGGAGCGAGCTGCCCGCGGACGGTGAGATCGAGCAGCGTGCGCGACGCGTCCACGTAGCGCCGCGGCGTGCCGATGTCGAACCAGAGACCGTCATCGACCACTCCCGCGATCCGTTCGCGGCCACTGTCGATGAGAGGCTGATAGACCTCGTCGACGATGCCGGAGAAGGCCTTGTCCGGAAAGTAGTCGAACAGACGCTTCGAGATGAGGTGAGTGCCGGAAAACATCACGGCCTGGCCGGTCCCTTTTCCGAAACCTGTGACGAGACCGTCGTCAAAGTAAACCGGCGTGAAACGGTCCTCCCGCGGCGAATGGCGAAGCGTAAGCGCTGCCAGCGCGTCCAGCTTGTTCCGCGCCGCCCGCAAGGCGTCGTAAGGGGGGAATTGCACCGTGTCACCGTTGACGAGCAAAAACTCGGGATCGCGTTCCAGCAGTTTTTGCACCTTCCGCACTCCGCCACCCGTTCCCAGAATTTCCGGTTCGTACGAGACCTCAAACCGTCCCTCCGCCGCGTATCGTTCGCGCAGATAGCGCTCAATCGGGTCAGGGAGGTGGTGCAGGTTGACGATGAAGTCGCGGATGCCGGCACCGAGGAGCGATTCAATCGCCCAGGCGATGAGTGGCCGCCCGCAGAGCGGCATGATCGGTTTCGGCAGCGTGTACGTCACCGGCCGGAGGCGGGTGCCGTAGCCGGCGGCGAGGATCATGGCCTTCATGAGAAGGATGAAGGATGAAGGATGAAGGATGAAGGAGCCAGTTCATCCCTCATCCTTCCGCCTTCATCCTTCAAAGCGCCTCCGGCGTAAAGATCATGTTCTCCCCAAGATCCGGCCTCGTCCTCCGCGCCAGACGATAGAGGTCGGCGTAGGTCTGCCGAATGGCTTGCTCCATCGCCATCCCCAGCTCGGTGGTGATGGTGCGGATGACGTCCATCGGCCCCTCAATCTCGAAATAGTCGCCGATCGGGGTGCGGTCGAGAACGACTTCGACCTCGTTGATCCGCCAGACCTCGCGGAACTTCTGGTAGCGGAAGACCGGCTTGTATCCGAGGGAGTCGAAGAGCTGGATGGCCAATTCGAAACTCTCCACACCTGTCTGCACTTCTTCGCGCGACTTCACGCCGCCCTCGATCGACATCGGACCCTTGTACGTGGCGATCGAGTACTTGCCGAACTTGCGCACCCGCAGCAGTGAGCCTTTCGTACGAAGCTCGCCGCGCCGGTCGAGAACGATGTTGTCCTCAAACGTTTCGGGATAGAGGCGCTTCGCGCCGATGTCGTGCAACCTGCGCACGAGCTCGTTGCGGTCTTTGAGGGCGAATTTGACTTCGATTTCCTGGGCCATGCGGTCTCGCGGGTCGCGAGGTTGCGCGGTCTCGCGGCGGAGCGGAGCACTGCGAGACCCCGCAACCGCGCGACCGCGTAACCCTACGCCCGCAGCACCTCCACTCCCGGAAGCGCTTCACCTGAAATGAACTCCAGAGACGCGCCGCCGCCGGTGGAGATGTGGCTGATGCGGCCGGCATATCCGGACGCTTTAACGGCCTCGACCGATTCGCCGCCGCCGACTACGGTGGTCCCCTCGGACTCGGCGACGGATCGTGCCATGGCCATCGTGCCCTTCGCGAACGCCTCTTTCTCGAACACACCCATCGGTCCGTTCCAGAAGACGGTGCGTGCGCCTTTGAGTATCGTGTCGTACGCGGCGATCGTCTTCGGACCGATATCGAACGCCTTTTGAGCCTCCGTGAGGCCGCCCGAGACATCGACGGTCTCGATCGCCTTCGGCTGTTCGAGATCGTCGGCGACGACCAGATCGATCGGCAGCGACACCTTCGTGATCCGTTTCGCCACCTCGATCGAGTCCTTGTCGACGAGCGAGCCGCCCATGGCGATGCCGCGTGCTGCAAGGAACGTGTTCGCCATCCCGCCGCCGATCAGGACGGTGTCTGCCAGTTTGACGAGCGCCTCGAGCGGCTCGATCTTGCCGGCGATCTTCGCTCCGCCGAGGAGGGCGACGAAGGGACGGTCGGAAACATTCGTGATCTTCTGCAGGAACTCGATTTCTTTCGCCAGAAGGAGACCGCCGGCAGTACGCGATTTGTCAAAGAGTCGCGGCAGCGCGTCGATCGACGCATGCGCGCGGTGGCACGCACCGAAAGCATCGTTCACGTAGTAGTCGGCAAGCATGCTCAACTGCTCGGCGAAGGTGTGGTCATTCGCCTCCTCGCCGGCATGGAAGCGAAGGTTCTCGAGCAGTAGAACGTGACCCGGCTCGAGAGCGGACGCTTTTGCGTCGGCGTCATCGCCAATGCAGTCATCGGCCCATAGCACCTCGACGCCGAGGAGGCCGGCCAGCTTCGCGCGGATCGGCTCCAGCGAGTACTTTGGCTTTCGCTCCCCCTTCGGCCTTCCCAGGTGGCTGGCCATCACGACCGCGGCGCCGGATTCGCGCAGGCGGCGAAGAGTCGGCAATGTTTCTTCAATGCGAGTTGCGTCCGTGATCCGTGTGCCATCGAGCGGCACGTTGTAATCGACGCGATAGAAGACGCGCGCGCCCCGGGAAAGCGACAGGTCGTCAAGCGTTCGTATGGTGATCATGCGTGCTGCAACGACTCCCTCTTCACGCGCACCACGTGGGCGATGAGGTCGAGGATGCGGTTCGAATAGCCCCACTCGTTGTCGTACCACGCCAGCACTTTGTGCATATGCGGGTCGACGGAGCGGGTGAAGGTCGTGTCGATGATCGACGAGTACGGGTTGTGATTGAAGTCGACCGAGACCAGTTGTTCGTCGGAGTAGGTCAGGATGCCTTTCAAGGCACCGTTTGCGGCGTCCCGGAGCACCTGATTGATCTCGTCAGCGCTGGTCGCTTTCTCCGTGCGGAACGTCAGATCGACCAGGGAAACATTGGGAGTGGGCACGCGGACGGAAATGCCGTCGAACTTCCCCTTCAACTCCGGCAGCACGAGCCCGACTGCCTTGGCCGCCCCCGTGGTCGTCGGAATCATCGACAAGGCCGCGGCCCGCCCGCGCCGCACATCCTTGTGCGGGAGGTCGAGAATCTCCTGATCGTTCGTGTAGGAGTGAATCGTCGTCATGATGCCCATCTCGATGCGAAACTTCTCGTGAAGCACCTTGGCCACAGGCGCAAGGCAGTTGGTCGTACACGAGGCATTCGACACGATCTTGTGCGCGGCGGGATCGAAATCCTGCTCGTTGACTCCGATGCAGACGGTGACGTCGGCGTCCTTCGAGGGGGCAGAGATGATCACGTGCTCGACCGAATTGCGCAGGTGCAGTGACGCTTTGGCTTTGGATGTAAAACGGCCAGACGACTCGACCACGATCTCAACGCCATGGTCGCCCCACGGGATCTCTCTTGGATCGGGCGACGAATAGACGCGCATCTCCTTTCGGTCGACCGTGATGCTGCCCTCGGAGTGACCGACATCGTTCGGAATCGTGTGATGAACCGAGTCGTACTTCAGCAGATACGCCAGCGTCGCGGCGTCGGTAAGATCATTGACGGCGACGAATTCGATGTCCAGATTGCGCTCGAGCGCGGCGCGGAGCACGTTGCGTCCGATGCGCCCGAAACCATTGACTCCTACCCTGACCATTGATCCTCCAGAACGGGTTTGCGACTGCCGCGTAGTATAACGACGCGTTTTCACCTGCGAAGGCCATGCACGTTGAACCCATCCGCTGGCGCGGCGACGCCCTGGAGCTACTTGATCAACGCCTTTTGCCACGAGAGGTTCACTACGTCTCGTGCCGCAATGCGCATGAGGTCGCCGAGGCCATCCGCGACATGATCGTCCGCGGCGCTCCGGCCATCGGGGTATCAGCCGCGTTCGGTGTGGCGCTGGCGGCACAACGGGGCGATGCCATCGATGCCGCCGCGGCAGAGTTGCGCGCCTCTCGTCCGACCGCCGTCAATCTGATGTGGGCGCTCGACCGGATGCTCCGGGCGCGCGATGCCGGCCGCGACCTGACCGCCGAAGCCGAGTCGATGTTTCGCGAGGACGTCGAGGCGAACAAGCGCATCGGCCGGTACGGCGCCGAGCTCCTGGGCGACTCAGCGACCGTCCTCACCCACTGCAACGCCGGCGCATTGGCCACGGCCGGTTACGGAACCGCCCTCGGGGTGATCCGAGCCGCGGTTGAGGGCGGCAAGCGCGTAGCCGTCTTCGCGGACGAGACCAGGCCTTACCTTCAAGGCGCCCGGCTGACGGCGTGGGAGCTCAAGCAGGAGAACATCGACGTCACACTCATCACCGACAGCATGGCCGGGCACTTCTTCCAGCAGGGCCGCTTCGACGCGGTCATCGTCGGCGCGGACCGCATCGCCGCCAACGGCGACACGGCGAACAAGATCGGGACATACACGGTGGCCGTGCTCGCAAACGCCCACAACGTGCCGTTCTACATCGCCGCTCCGCTCTCGACGATCGATCGGAACTGCCCGACCGGTGCCGGCATCCCGATCGAGGAGCGGAGCGCGGCAGAGGTGACGTCGATCGGCGGCGTGTCGATCGCGCCGGACGGCATCGGCGTTCGCCACCCGGCGTTCGACGTCACGCCGGCGCGGCTGATCAGCGCCATCATCACCGACCGAGGCGTGCTGCGCGCGCCGTACGACGAATCCATTCGGGAGGTGTTTCGATGACCGAGGAGCCGATGAGGGAGCAGCAGAGCGCCGGGTTGCCGCCCTCGGCGACTCCGCAACAGCCAACCGCCGAGGAACCGGCCGGCGATGGTAGCAGCCCTCCCCCGAACGTCCGGGAGGTTGCTCCCCGCAAGTCATCCCTTGCTGTGACCCGCCTGATCCAGGCGCTATGGTTCGGCAGCGGCGTGTTCCTCATGCTCACCGCCTCCGCCGCATTCAGCGCGGCAAGCAACACGACCGACGCCGCCAATGTCGTCGGAGCCATCCTCACGCGCTGGCACTACATCGCCCTTCTGGCACCGCTCCTCCTGCTGTTTCTGGAGTGGCGACGCAGCCGGCCGGTCATGCTGGTCATCCTCTTCATCGCCATCTTCCTCGCTTCTTTCCAGTCGTTGCTCGACACGCGCATCCGGATCATGCGCGGCGACTCCATCATCCCGATCAGCAGCCTGCCGCACGACGATCCGGTGCGGCTGCGGTTCGGGATGTTGCACGGAATGTCGACGCTGTTTCTGATCGGGCAGGTCATCGTGGCCGGAGCCGCGGGCGCCACCCGGGAGTAATCCTCGGGAGACCGATGTGGCACAGACATTCTTGTCTGTGCTGGATCTCGGCCGGCAGGAGCACAGACAAGAGTGTCTGTGCCTGTCTGTGCCACATCTATAATCCGGCGCTGTGAACGTGCTGATCGTTGATGACGAGGCATCTCTGCGTGATTTTCTCTCCATCGTTTTTGAGGAAGAAGGCTGGCACGTGGAGACGGCCGGCTCGCTTGCCCAATCGCGAGCAGCCCTGGCAAAGCAGGAGCCCGAGCTCATCCTCTGCGACCTCATGCTGCCGGACGGTTCGGGTATCGACCTGCTGCGCGAGGTCAAAGCGGCCGCGCCGTCGATCGCCGTGGTCATGATCACTGCCCACACCTCGACGAAATCAGCCGTCGAGGCGCTCAAGGCCGGTGCCTTCGACTACATCGCCAAACCATTCGACATCGACGAGCTCAAGTTCATCGTCCGTAAGGCCGTGGAGCGGAAGGAGCTGGAGGACGAGAACATCCACCTCCGCACGGCGCTCGAGGAGCGTTTCACCTTCTCCAACATCATCGGCCGCAGCGCGCGCATGCAGGAGATCTTCTCCATCGTGCAGCGCATCGCCAAGACGACGTCGACGGTGCTGATCTCCGGTGACTCCGGCACCGGCAAGGAACTGATCGCCCGGGCCATTCACTACAATTCGGGCCGGCGCGGAAAGTTCGTCTCCATCAACTGCGGCGCATTGCCCGAGACTCTGCTGGAATCGGAGCTCTTCGGCCACGAGCGCGGCGCGTTCACGGGAGCGATCCGCGAGAAGAAGGGGCTCTTTCACGAGGCCGACCGGGGAACAATCTTCCTGGACGAAATCGGCGAGACGTCCACGGCCATGCAGATCAAGCTTCTGCGCGTGCTTCAGGACCACGTCGTCCGCCGCGTTGGTTCGAACAGCGAGACGCAGGTCGAGGTTCGCGTCATCGCGGCCACCAACCGCGATCTCGCGGAGTCGATCCGCGCCGGAACGTTCCGCGAGGATCTCTTCTATCGCATCAACGTCATCCCGATCGCTCTTCCGCCGCTGCGGCAACGCCGTGAAGACATCGCTCTGCTCGTGGAGCATTTCATCGCCAAGTACTCCAAGTCGATGGGAGTACCGCAAAAGAGGATTTCGACCGACGCCATGCGATCGATCGAGAAGTATCACTGGCCGGGCAACGTCCGCGAGTTGGAGAACGTCGTCGAACGAATGATCGCGCTGGAGACGTCGGAGGTCCTGACGACGAAGTCTCTCCCGGAGCACGTGCTCCTCGGCGGCTCGATTCCGGACATGACCTTCGACATTCCGCCCGAGGGGATGTCGCTCGAGAACAAGCTCGAGGGAATCGGAAAAATCTTCATGCTGAAGGCACTGGACCGCACCGGTGGCATCCAGACGCAGGCAGCGGAGTTGCTGCGCATGTCGTTCCGCTCCTTCCGCTACTACGCCAAGAAATATGACCTCATCCCCCGCGACAGTCCGCTGGAGGATGAGGTGGAGGTGGAGAATGAAGAGTAGCGCTGTATTGATTCTCGCGCTGGCCTGCGCACAGCGGACGCCGGTTCCCAATACGGCCACGACGACCACGGCAGCAGCGCAGAGGATCGTTCTCCCCGACAACTACGCCGTCGCGGTCGAAGTAGCGTCTGACGATCCGACCCGCGAGCAGGGCCTGATGTACCGCGATCACCTCGCTGACGATCGCGGGATGATCTTCCTCTTCCCGCAGGCGGGCGATTATCCGTTCTGGATGAAGAACACCCTCATTCCGCTCGACATGATCTGGATGGACGGACAGCACCGTGTCGTCCACATCGCCCGCGACGTTCCGCCGTGCAAGGCCGACCCCTGCCCCAGCTATCCGCCCGACGCGAAGGCTGCTTCCGTGCTCGAATTGGCCGCCGGCGTTGCAACCAGGCATCATCTGGCCGACGGAAACGTGCTGCGTTTCGAAGGTCTGGACAGCGTCGTCGTGCACTAAAGATTTCAACGAGCGTCACGTAGGGCACTGACGAGGACCTTCTCCCGCCGATGATCAGCGCGGATGGTCTGAATTTGGAAACTAAGACGCTGTTAACTGGTACCGCGAACCAAAGAACTCGTCCATCGAACGAGAAAACTCGTTCCCTCGGACCAGAAAACTCGTTCCCTCGGACCAGAAAGCTCGTTCCCTCGAACCAGAGAACTCGTTCCGCAAACGAGAAAACTCGTTGCCTGGACCAGATAACTCGTTCTCGGAACGAGATAACTCGTTCCCGGAACCAGAAACCTGGTGCCCCGATACCAGAAACCTGGTCCTCTCGAACCAGAAAGCTCGTTTCGTGGCACCAGAACCCTGATTCCCCCGACCAGAACCGCTCGTATGGATGCCAGAAACCGCGACTACGGCGCGATCGCAAGCCCGGATGCAAACGAATTCAACACTTCGTGCGTCCTATCCGTAACGAACACGGTTGGGGGCTTTGAATTATCCATTCCAGGGGCTACGTTCGGACCGTCATGTTCCGCAGCCGCGGTGAGAATCTGCGCTCGACGTACATTCTGCTGTTCCTGAATGTCGCGTTCTTCATGCTGCAGTTTCAGGACGGCCAGAAGTTTGCGCATCTCTTTGGATTTGACCGAAACGCCGTGGCCACCGGCCAGATCTGGCGCCTGTTCACGTACCAGTTCGCGCAGGCCGGTCACGTGGGCCTCTTCACGATCCCCCCGATTCTGACGCTGTTTCTCAATCTCGTGCTCCTCGCTCTGATGGGATTTGCCGTCGAGGAACAGTGGGGGACGGGTAACTTTCTACGCTTCTATCTGATGTCGACGCTCACCACGGCACTTGTCGCTGCATGGTTCAACACGCCGCTGATGGGCTCCTTCTTCATCAACTTCACCCTGCTGTTCGTCTACGCCGCGCTGAACCGCGATCAGACCTTTTATCTCTCAACGATCCTGCCCATTCGCGTGACGTTCCTCGCCTGGCTGGCGCTGGCAGCGCTGCTCACAGGAGTCTTTTTGGGCAGCAAGGCCAATCTGGCTGCGCTGGCGGGAGCGGTGGTTGGTTTCGGGTATTACATCTCACAGCGGGTGCGCGTGCTAGCTGTCGCCTCGCGCGATTTCGGCCCTGTGCCGCCGAGACTCGAATCCGAGGATGCCGCCGTGATTGCCGCAACCCGAAACATCACCAGAGTCGCGGCGGTGAAGAGAGCGCTGACCACAGGCTCCGATTCCGACATCCGCCGGCTGATCGACCTCGCGGAGCGCGAGAAAGTGAGCGGCGTGAACATTTGCGAGCCGGTCGACTTCAAGCCGGAGCACTCGGACCGCTATTGCATCCGCTGTGAGGGGTTCGCCGAGTGTACGGCCCGCCACCTCCGGCTCAACCGCCCAAAGGTTGTTTCGCAGGCATCAGCCACGGCAACGCTCGAAACAACGTAGGTCCCGGCCTCTCCGCAATCAGGTTGACGGCGGCCCGCCCGGCGATCCACCACCCCCGCCGCGCCGGCGCCGGAAACGTCTCCGCCGTTTTGGACCGTCTCCCTCGGGACGAGGGATTCCGCCCTCCTCGGGTTGTTGCGGCTGATTTGGGCGCGCCGCCTGTGGCGGATGCTGAGGTCGCTGCTCGCGCGGCGGCCTCGGTTGCTGGACCGTGGCATTCTGGCTCTGAGGAGCGTTCTGGTCGGGACCAGACTCGCCTCGGCCACCGCCGCGACGCTTCCGGCGACGCCGTCCTATACGCTGTCCGTCCGTTTGCGGCGCGGCCTGCTGCTGTGGAGGGCGTTGCGGTTGCTGGCCATCGCGATGCTGCGAGCCCTGCTGAGGACGTTGCTGCGAGCCTTGCTGCGGTCTTTGCGGACGACCGTCGCGGCCACGCTGGCGCTGAGGTTGTTGCGGCCTTCCCTCGGGACGCGGAGGGCGTCCACCGCCGCCCGCGCGGCGCTCGTCCTTCTTCCCCGTCCGCTGCTCGAAC
The DNA here is from genome assembly GCA_035482045.1 of Thermoanaerobaculia bacterium. Classification (GTDB taxonomy): domain Bacteria; phylum Acidobacteriota; class Thermoanaerobaculia; order Gp7-AA8; family Gp7-AA8; genus JADGNZ01. Next base: position 35,772 of record DATHRD010000088.1, on the reverse strand, counting down.
TCCTGCACCTTCCGCTGCATGTACTTGCGGATCGGTCCATCCTGACGGGCCCGCATCTCGTCGAAACCGCAGTACGGACAGCGTTTCCAACCTTCGGGGTAGGTCTTCCTGCAGGAGCTGCAAAGAATGCTTTTCGGCAGCGGCATTGTCGGGCGGGGCGCATTGTACACTTCCGGCCATGGACCCCAGGGACGACACGGCGCGCCGCAAAACGCTGCTGACGCTGATCGAACTGGCCGGAGGGTCAACCCCGTCCGCCTGCTGGGACGACACGCGCGCCGAGGATCTGCTCCGCTCACAAGCGACACCCGAAGAGGTGCGCGAGTTAGGGATGAGCGAAGAAATGATCGATCGGGTGTTTGGGGAGTGGGGGGTGGGGAGTGGGGAGTGGGAGACTATAAAGACTGGTATCCGTCACTCGCCATCCTCAACGGGAGTCGGTCAGGGATCGGAGAGTCTGGGATCGAAGAGTCCGGAGTCAGAGCGTCCCTCAACCCTCTCCCACCCCCAACTCCCCACCCCCCACTCCCCATCCTCAACGGGAGTCGGGGGTCGAGGATCGGAGAGTCGGGGAACGAAGAGTCCGGAGTCAGAGCGTCCCGCAGCCCTCTCCCACTCCCCACTCCCCACCCCCCACTCCCCATCATTCACCGTCCGCGTCTCCGCCCGCTTCGAGGCCGCTCACTTTCTTCGCGAATACCGAGGGATCTCCGAGCCGCTGCATGGGCATTCGTACAAAGTCGAGGCCGACCTGGCGGCGCGGGCGGGGGGCGTCGACTCCGATGCCATCGCCGTCGATTTCGTCAGCGCCCGGCGCAAGCTGGAAGCGCTTGCGAAAACACTCGACTACGTCTGCATCAACGACGTCCCACCGTTCGACCAGATCAACCCCTCGGCCGAGAACATCGCCGAATGGTTCGCGCGCGAGCTTGGGGCCACGGTTGCGGAAGAGGATGCCGTCGTGCGAGCGGTAACGATCTGGGAAGGTCCGGTCAACTCCGTGACGTTCCGGCCGTAGATGATGAACAAGATCCCGAATCACACGGCCCTCAAAGAATGGGCCTCCGTCATCGATGCTCTTGGAAGCGGCGAACAGGTCGTCCTCATTCGCAAGGGCGGACTCGCCGATCGATCCTTCGGTGTCGAGGCCGACCGCTTCTACCTCTTCCCGACCAACTATCACGACGCCGGCGGCGGCGAGCCCACCCACGTGAGCATCACGCACTGGGCCGAGGCGCTGAAGACTTGGCAGATCCGCGATAGCGAACTGCTGAACCGTATCGAGCAGCTCACCATCCTGGACCGAGACGTGATCGACACTCGTTACCGCTTTCGGCCCGATCAGGCCATCAACGTCATCGCCGTTCGGGCATACCGGCTGGCCGGGCCAGCCGAAGTCGTCATGAAGCCCGAATACGCGGGATGCAGGAGCTGGGTCAGCGTCGATGAAGAGATCGACATCAGCGGCTCGATCCCGGCGTTGGGCGACCACGAGGTGCAAGCCCGTATCGACATGATCGATGGGTTGCTGACACCCGTAAGTGCGTTGCACTCGTAGCGGATGGCGGCCCGCCGGCTGGACCCCTGCCGGCCCGGCGGGGTTCTCCCTGGTCGCCGGCGAGCCGCCGGCGGTCCAGCCGCCGAGCCGGCGGCGCTACCGTGCGCGGCGCTACGAGCGCACAGGCCGTACCATTCGCGGGTGGAGCTGACGGTCGTCATCATCATGCTCGCTGTCGGAGTCGGGCTGGCGGCCTCGGTCATCATCACCTTTGCGGCGGCGCAGCGCGAGGCTGAGATGAGCGGCGCGGCGCGCGCCAGCGTCACCCCCGACCGCAACCACATCGCGGCATCGCTCCTCTTCAACCTGCTGGTCGCGGGCGGTACGCCGCCGGACCTGGCCATGCGTACCATCCGGCACGGAGCCGGACTGGCTGCTCCGGTCACATCGGCGATCGACATCGTCAGTTGGAGCGAGCGCTTCGCGAAGCTGGCTACGCCGGAACAGCGGAACTGGCTCCTCGACACGGCGGTGCGGCTCGTCGCCGACCGGACGACCCCCGTACCGCTTCGTCAGTACTCGGCTCTGCTCGACCTCAGCTTCGCCCTTGGCTTTCAGACGGACGCCCTGGCCAGGCTGCGCGACGTCTACGGTTTCGACTACGTCGATCACGCCAAGGACGCGCGGCCGCGCAGCGCCGATCGCGCGGGGGTATCAACGCCCCTTTACGTCCGCGATCAGCGCGAGACATCCGAGCTGCTCCGGATCCTCGGCGTGGAGGGTCCGGCCTCGCGGGCTGTGATCATCGCCGCCTACCGCAAACTCGCGGCGCAGCACCATCCTGACAAGGTGTTCGGCGAGGCTGAGGAGGTCCAGACCGCCGCGGCCGCGCGATTCATCGAGATCACTCGTGCCTACGAAATGCTCCTCGTCATCTACGGTGAATGACGAAGGGCTTGCCCTTCGCCACGGACCATGTATAATGGCATTTCGGGAATTCGGGTAGTTCACTGATTGTTCACCGGCACTTCCCCTCCGTAGACCGTAGTAAATCTCGACGAAACGAACATAGAGGACGGACGTGTCCGGTCGCGGTGACGCGGGCGCGGGTGAGTTCACGGGCCGAAAAGGCCACTTCAGCAATCGCCGCACGAATTCGTAAGCCCTACGTTGGCAACGACTTCGGCAGCTCAACCCGGAGATTTTCACGCCCCTCGGTAACCATTTTCTTCGCTGCCGCATCTAACACGATAGCGGCACGAGTTACGCAGAAGTAGACGTACAGGAGACACGATGAAGAGCGCGGTAGCGACCGACCACGAGCAGGGATGGGACTTCGAGAAGGCAGCGATGCCCTACGTCGACTCCCTCTACAACACTGCATATCGCATGACGAGGAACTCCGAAGACGCGGAGGATCTCGTTCAGGAGACGTACCTCAAAGCCTACAAGTACTACGACAAGTTCGAGGAAGGCACGAACTTCAAGGCGTGGCTCTTCAAGATCATGAAGAACACGTTCATCAACAACTACCGGAAGAAGAAGCTCACGCCCCACAAGATCGACTTCTCCGAGATCGAAGAGTCGTACGAGCGCGTCATCCAGAAGAACGCTCCCGACCTGATCAAGGACCCGGAGAGCGAGATCTTCCAGGACATGATGGACGCCGACGTCAAGCGTGCCCTCGACTCGCTTCCGCACGACTACAAGATGGTCGTCCTCCTGGCCGACATCGAAGGCTTCTCCTACAAGGAGATCGCCGAGATCCTCGACTGCCCGGTCGGCACCGTCATGTCGCGCCTCTACCGCGGCCGCAAGATGCTGGAGCGGACGCTGCTCGAGTATGCGCGCAAGTACGGCTACATCCGGGGCGGCGCCGAGCCGGCCAAGATGCGCTCGCGCAAAGACGAGACGAAGGGCCGCAAGAAGAAGGATGCCGAGTCCGGCGATGAGGTCGAGGTTCAGGAGCCGGAAGCCGACGAGGAAGCCATTCTCTTCGCGGACGACGAAGACCTCGAGCTCGAGATCGAGGAAGAAGAGCCCGAGCAGTTCGAGATCGAGTAATCAACGTTTTTTCGCATTTCACGAGTCGGGCGGCCGGTTGTTTCGGCCGCCCGTAGTGTTTGCGCCGATCAGTGGATTCGTAGATCAGTGGATCAGATCGCTGAGGGACGGATTCGAGCAGCCCTGGTCCTGCTCTCTGATTCTGATCCACTGATCGACCAATCCACTGATCCTCCGGAATTCACCCACGCGCGCCTCAGTTCCGAATCGTTGCAGAGTCGTCACCACGATGGCCCAAGGAGAACCGCAGGAATGATCTGTGACGATGTGAAACGGGTTGCCTACTTCTTCCTCGACGGAAACCTCGGCGAACGCAAACAGACGGACTTCAAAACTCACGTCAGCATCTGTCCCGAGTGCGAACAGCGCGTCAGCATCCATCGCCGGCTGCGCTTGTTCATCTGCAAACGCCTCGGACGCTACACGGCGCCGCCAACCCTGCGGCAGCGCCTCACGCGCAGCTTCCGCGCCTTACGCGGCGAGCTCTCGTCTTAGAATCGCCCGAGTGTCCGACCGCGACAAGCTGATCTTCGTTTCGTCGAATCCCAACAAGGCCATCGAGGCCGAACGCATTCTGGGCGTGCCGCTGCTTCGCGTCTCCATCGTCCTGCCGGAGATCCAGGCTGCCGGAGTGGAAGAGATCACCCGAAACAAGCTCGAAGTGGCTCGCACGAAAGGATATAGCCGCCTCATCGTCGAAGATGTCTCGCTCGGGTTCGACGAGCTCGGCAACTTCCCGGGGCCCTACGTGCGCTGGCTGCTCGAAGCGGCCGGCGGCAAGGGGCTGGCCGCCATCGCCTACGCCCTCAACAACCGTTCAGCGTTGAGCCGAGTGCTGCGTGGCCTACTGGGACGGCACCAAAGGCGAGATCTTCTGTGGCCTCGCCGAGGGAGAAATCCTCGTCGAGCCGCGAGGCGACTTTCACTTCGGCTGGGATGCGTGGTTCCAGCCGCGCGGCTCGAAAAAGACGTTCGCCGAGATGACGCCGGAGGAAAAGGACCAGGTCTCCCATCGTGGCGACGCCTACCGGAAGCTTTCCGCTCACCTCAAAGCGGGGAGCGGCTGACCAGCGATCTGGACGCACTGAGTCCTGGCGAGGACAGCCCGCCCAAACCCTTCGCCGGGTCCATCCGTAGAACCTGTTGAAAGTAGTGCGTTTGTCCGTGTGCGCTCCTGGCAGGCCAATTGAAGTACTGATTGCCAACTCGGAGATGCCGAGGGAAACGCGGAAAGGACAACCCAATGTGGACTTACGACGGTGACCAATGGATCGAGGAGGGCGCGACCGAAACCGGCAAACAACGTCCGGAGTCGATCATGCCGCGACACGGCGAGGAGATGTATCCCGAACTGAGTGTCGTGGAAGTCGAGATCGTACCGGTTCCACAGACGAACTACGTTCCACACTATCCGCATCCATAGCGGAGCTCCTGATCGCGTCAACAACCAGCCGCGCCTCAGGGCGCGGCTTTTGTTTTGCTCAGAAAGTCTCCAGCCATGCCTCGATGGCCGCGATGGCGCGATCATTTCGCAAGTTGTACCAGGCGCGCTCGATCGTACGGTTGGAGGCGAGAGCGCGGCGGAAGGCGGCGGCGTCCGCGCACCTGGCGAGTGCGTCGCACTCGGGCGAAGGATCGAGCGAGGCCAGGAACGCGCGACGGTCCTCCACCTCCGACTTTTCGCTGCGCGACGGCACACGCCGGTATCGTGGCTCGCGCAGCTCCGGATGAGCATTGATCTCCGCGACCCGAAGATCGATGATCTCTCCGTCCTCGGTATTGAGAAAATGCGCGAGTTGGCCCGAGTCGTCGAGATAGGCAACGGTCAGCCCCTCGGTGTCGATCGTGAACGAGCGCGGCTTCACCGGCGCGGCCGCCGCGGCGCTTGGTGCCGTCACGCCCCAGGCCGCGTTACGCGTCAGGAACTCCTTGTCGCGTTCCTCGCGCCGGCGTTGCCAGCCGCGAAAGACGAGCCGGATCTTCTGCATGAGAGTGGGCATGTTCGGATGATATCTTCCAACGCCATGAGCCAGGAGCGGCTCGAAACGAGTCTCGACATCGACCAGCGATCGGCGCGCGAGATCGTGCGGATCATTCAGGAGCAGGACGCACTCGTGGCCGCGGCTGTTGCCGCGGAGGCGGACCGGATCGCTCACGCCATCGACCAGATCGCCGATCGCATCGGGCATGGCGGGCGGCTTTTCTACATCGGCGCCGGCACGAGCGGCCGCATCGCCATGCTCGACGTCTCGGAGCTGCCGCCAACTTACGGGATCGATCCATCCCTGGTCCGCGTGCTCATGGCCGGCGGCGATCACGCCTTCCTTCACGCTGTCGAAGGAGCCGAGGACGACGAAGAGGCCGCCATCGAAGCTGTCAACGCCGAGGTGAAAGCGGAGGACGCCGTCGTCGGCGTCGCCGCGTCGGGGACGACGCCGTACACGGTCGCCGCCATTCGCCGCGCCAACATGCTCGGTGCCCTTACCGTTGCCGTGACCTCGAATCCGGATTCACCGCTGGCCAGTGACGCGGACATCGCCATCGCTCCTCAGACGGGACCCGAGGTCATCATGGGCTCGTCGCGGATGAAGAGCGGAACCGCGCAGAAGCTGGTTCTCAACACGCTCTCCACCGGCGTGATGGTTCTCCTCGGCCATGTGTACTCGAACCTGATGATCGACATGCCCGCCACGAATGAAAAGCTGCGCAGCCGCGCCGTGCGCATGGTCGAGCTCGCGGCTGGCGTACCGCGCCCGATCGCGGTGCAGGCGATCCGGGATGCCGGCGGCAACGTGAAGCTCGCCAGCGTCATGGCCAGGAAAAGACTCACACGCGACGATGCCGTGGCCTTGCTCGAAGCGCACCACGGCAACCTCCGCGAGGTGTTCGAAACGTGAATCGCGTCTTATGACTGACGGAAAGATTTTCGGCCGGGCCTTTGTCGGCGGCGAGTTGCGCGAGGGGACACTCCTCACGATCGACGACGGGCGAATCACCGACGTTCGCGACGCCGGCCATCCGCCGGCCGGCAGCGACGTGGCCGAGGGCTTCATCGTCCCAGGATTCATCGACATCCACGTTCACGGCGGGAATGGCGCCGACTTCATGGATGCCGAGGATGAGGCGGTGTCGCGCGTGAGACGCTTTCACGCCACCGAGGGGACCACCGCGCTGGCGGCAACGACCCTCTCTGCCTCACGGCAACATCTGCACGAGGCCGTAACCAGGCTCGCGCGCGCGTCACGCTTCGATGGCGCGGCGATCTGTGGCATCCATCTCGAGGGACCGTACATCAGCGTCACGCGGGCCGGGGCGCAGGACGTCGGCTCGATCCGTCCCGCGGAAATCCTCGAGCTGGCCGCGCTCCTTGCGGAGGCGCCGCACCTGCGATGGATGATGACGGTGGCGCCGGAGATCGAAGGCGTGCGCGCCCTCATCGAACACTTCCGTGATCGGATCCTCTTCTCGATCGGCCACACCGCGGCCGATTACGCTGATTGCGTCGCGGCTCTGGGGTGGGGAGCATCGCATTTCACACATCTCTTCAACGCCATGACGGGGCTGGAGCACCGCAAGCCCGGCGCGGTCGGCGCGGCGCTGACCTCGGTCGACGCCACGGCGGAGCTGATCGCGGATGGAATCCACGTCCATCCCGCCGTTCTTCGGATCGCCGCGTTGGCGATGCCGCACCGGATCGCGCTCGTCACCGACGCCGTCCGCGCTTGTGGGATGCCGGACGGGAAATACAGACTCTATGAACACGAGATCACCGTCTCCGACGGTGCGGCCCGCCTCGCCGACGGCACGCTCGCCGGCAGCGTGCTGACGATGCGCCGCGCCGTGCAGAACATGGTCGAGCTGGCCGGGCTGCCGCTCGAGCTTGTGCTCCCACTGGCAACCGAGGTCCCAGCGCGCATTCTCGGCGTCGGAAACCGCAAGGGAAAGCTCGCGCCCGGATATGACGCCGACATCGTCGTCCTCACGGACCGGTTCGAGATTACGGCAACGTACTTGCGAGGGGAGAGGGTGTAGGTCGCGGTCGCGGGGTCTCGTGATTGCGAGGTCTCGCGACGCCAATCAATCGACATGAATTGGGAAACGCTCCCCTCCTACGACGTTCTCTCCGATCGTGCCGCCGAGGTTTTCCTCGCGGCGATCCTCCGCGACCCGCGAGTTGTCCTTGGCCTGCCCACCGGGCGGACGCCCGTGCGCATGTACGAGCGGGTAGTCGCCGCTTGCGGCCGCGCGTACCACTGCTTCCGTGACGTGGTGACGTTCAATCTCGACGAGTACGTCGGCATTGATCGGACACATCCCGGCAGTTACTACAGCTTCATGAAGGGACACCTCTTCGACTTCGTCGACATCGATCCCGCAAACGCGCATCTGCCAAACAGCGCCGCAGCCGATATCGTCGCCGAATGCGCGCGCTACGAGCGCGGCATCGCCGCTGCCGGCGGCCTCGACCTGACTTTCCTCGGCCTCGGCAGCAACGGCCACATCGCCTTCAACGAGCCAGGCACGCCGTTCGACTCGCGCACCCGCGCCGTCACCCTCACCGAGTCGACGCGTGCGGCCAACGCCGCGCTCTTCGGCGAAAGCGTCCCGACACATGCCATCACGATGGGCATCGCCACGATTCTGGAGTCGAAGTCGATCGTTCTCCTGGCCAGCGGTGACAAAAAACGTCACGCCATCGAACGGCTGCGAAATGGAGAGATCACGGAGGAGTTCCCCGCGAGCGCGCTGTGGAGACACCCTGACGTGACGGTGTTGACGGCCTGAGATGGGCTGATGCAGGAGTCGATCAGGAAGATGAATCCGATCCACGAATCCACTACTCTACCTGTCCACGAATACATGGCCACTCTCCCCGCCGAAGGACGCTGGTCGATCAAATCGATCTCGAACGACGATGTGGCCACTGCTCTGACGTTCCTGCGTCGCGATCCGCTCATCAACGTCTACCTCATCTCGCGCATCCTCGAGGAGCGTTTTGCTTCCTCGACGCAGACTGTCGAGGTGCGGCACAACCGCGAAGTCGTCCTCGTGGCCTCTCTGGCGACGAACATCGTGCTGGCCGGTGACAGCGAACTGCCGGCGGATGTTACAGAGACGGCCATCGCCGTCATCGCCGAGCGCATCCTCACGCGCATGCTGCCCGTGCGCGCGATCATCTCGCCGGCGCATCTGGTGGAGATGCTCTGGTCTCGGCTGAGGACGCGGCTCGATCCGCCGACCGTCGTGCGCATGAATCAGCCCGTTTACGCCATCCGGGGGCGGCTTGACTACCCCGATCTGAAGGAGTCGCGCTACGCCGCGATGCACGACCTGGAAGCGCTCATCCCCGCCTGCGCGGCCATGCACCGGGAAGAAGTGGGCATCGACCCGATGGAGCGCGATGCCGCCGGTTATCGCGAGCGCGTCCGGGAGCTCGTCGAGCAGAAGCGCTCCGTCATCCGGGTCGTCGACGGGGTAATCGCCGCGAAGTGCGAGTACTCGGCGGTCACGAACGACACCGTGCAGCTCATGGGGGTCTGGACGAATCCGCGCTTCCGCCGCGGCGGCCAGGCCCGTGCCCTCCTGCGCGAGGTCTGCGGCCACTGCGCCCGGAAAGGGAAGACGGTCACGCTGTTCGTGAACGATTTCAACCTGCCGGCCATCACGTTGTACGAGAACCTCGGGTTTCGGCGCATCGGCATGAATCGCGCGCTGATCTGGTGAGACGTGACGGAAAAGGCCTGAACATTGCACAATTCAACCGGGAGCCCGGATTCAGGCGGCCAGGGGACCGCGTACCAGGCCGGAGGTTGAAATGGCGGAAGTTGGCACGGTCAAGTGGTTCAACAACGATAAAGGCTACGGCTTCATCAAACGCGATACCGGCGAAGACGTGTTCGTACACCACAGCGCCATCCAGGCGCAGGGCTACCGGACGCTGAACGAAGGCGAGCGCGTGGAGTTCGACGTCAAGCAGGGCCCGAAGGGCTTGCAGGCCGAGAACGTGCGCCGTGCGGACGAAGCGCGGACGGCCTGACTACCGTTCGCTGGGCCCGAAACGCGCCATCACGCAGGCTCCGAGCGTGCCGCCCACGGCGAGCGCGGGAAGGGCCTGCCCTTGCCCCTTGAGCGCGAGCAGCAGCGCCGCGACTCCACCGGCGACGAGGATCAGCGTGCGCAACGCTACGTCTTGTAGATTGAATCGCATGATGTGAAAAGCGCCTACATCCTCTCCGGCACCGGAATCCCAAGCAGATCGAGCGTCGCGGTCATTGTCTTCCGGAAGACCTCGGCGCACACCGCGCGGCGCTGGCGTTCGGCGGGGTCCTTCTCATTGAGGATCGGGTACTTATGGTAGAAGCTGTTGAACTTCTGGGCCAGGACGAACAGGTCGTGCGTGATGATCGATAGCTCAAGGGCGTCGGTGGCGCGGCGGATCGCGGCGGGCAGCTCGGCGCTCAGCCGTACCAGCTCCCACATCTCGTCGGTGAGCCCTTCGGTGAGCGTCAGCTCGTCGAGTGAGGCATCGTCGAGCCTTGCATCGACGCCCCGCTCAGCCATCTTGCGGAAGATGTTCTCCACACGGACAGTCGAGTACTGCAGGTACGGACCCGAATCACCTTCGAAGGCCAGCGCTTCGTTGAAGTCGAAGGCGATGACCTTGTTCCGGCTGTACTTGAGCATGAAGTAGCGAAGCGCCGCGACGGCTATCTGGCGGCCGAGCTGCTCCAACTCTTCGCCGGTCAGCCCTTCGCCCCTCCCTTCGCGCACCGCCTCGGCCGCCTTTGCCTGCAGCGCGTCGAGGAGATCGTCCGCCTTGACGCCGAGCCCTTTCCGGCCCGACATCTCCAGATACGGCTTCTTCGCGTCTTCGTCGGAGACGTCGATCCCGAGCGCTTTTGCCGTCGCCGGCGTGAGCGCCACCATCTCGTAGGAAAAGTGGATCGAATTCTCAGCCTCGCGGACATGGCCGAGCTGCCGTACGCCTTCCTTGACCACCTTCTGCAGGTAGGCCTGCCGCACGTCGATGACGTTGACCACCTTTTGAGCGCCGCCGAAGCGCGGCGCCTCGGGTGAGCCATCGCCGCTCGTGGTCTCCCACAACACGTGGCCGTCGGGGTACGTCGAGAATTCGCGGAAATTGAAGGTGCGGTCGAGCAGGCCGAACTTCCAGAGCTGATAGGCGATGTCTTTCCCCGTATAGGTGACCGTGCCGTTGGAGCGGACGAGGATCTTGTCCGGCTCGTTCATCCCTTCGAACTCGGCGGCTTCCTCGAGCTTCATGACCCAGCAGTCCTTGTGCTTCCCTTCCGTCTCCTGAACGACAGCGCCGCTCGCCTTCAACAGCTCGAAGGCGCGGTCCCAGAAGTGGAGAGCGATGATGTCGCTCTCCTTCGGCAGCAGATCGTAGGTGATGCCGAGCCGCAGCATGGTGGCGATGTGGAGCTTCACGATTGCTCGGGCGATCATCGAGGCAAACTCGAAGGTGTCCCCCTCGTGGCGCTCGATGTCGTGCAGGGTGTCGCGGCGCCACTGCTGCGCCTCGGGATGCGCGGCGTAGTAACTGGACATCTTCGAATAGACGTCCCAGCAGTAGTAGTCGAAGCGGACGCCGGGGTCGTCAATCATCGCTCTCACGCCGGCCAACGACTTCGGCTCGAGATGCTGGAAGGCGACGACGACGTCGGCGACCTGTACGCCGGTGTCGTCGATGTAGTTCTGGGTCTCGACGCGGTGGCCGAGCCACTTCATGCAACGGACGTATGTGTCGCCGAGAACGGCGTTGCGCAGGTGGCCGATATGGGCGGCCTTGTTCGGATTGATATTCGTATGCTCGACGATGACGCGCTCGCCGGTGGGAGATCCCGGCGCCATGACGTTGCGGATATGCGCGGCCGTGAACGCGCCGCGGTCGAAGCGGAAGTTGAGATAGCCGGCCCCTTCGATCGTCACCGACTGAACGAACATCGGAAGGTCGAAGCCTTCCACCATCGTCTCGGCGATCTCGCGTGGCTTCCGCCTCAGCGCTTTGGCCAGCTCCAGGCAGAGCGGCGTGGCCAGATCGCCCATGGCCAGCCGAGGCGGCGCCTGCAGCACGATACGGCCGGCGGCGTGACCGAAAAGCATCAGCACGCGCGTGGTGAGGGTTTCTGTGAGTTGCTCGGTAATCTGTTCCAGGATCAAGCGTTACTCCGTTCCAGCAGCGACTGGCCTGTCATTTCTTTCGGTTGCTCGATGCCGAGGATGGCCAGGATGGTCGGCGCGACATTCTGCAAAGCGCCGCCGCCACGCAGTGAGCCGAAGCGTTTGTGCGGATCGACGAGGATGAGCGGCACCGGGTTCGTCGTATGCGCGGTGTGCGGCTGGCCTGTTGCCGGATCGAACATCAGCTCGGCATTGCCGTGGTCGGCGGTGATTAGAGCCACGCCATCGACTTTCTCGACCGCGGCTAGGATTCGATGGATCGCGCCGTCGGTGTCGTGGACGGCTTCGACCGCCGCGCTCATCACGCCGGTGTGGCCGACCATGTCGGGATTGGCGATGTTCATGATGATGACGTCGAACGTCTTCGATGCGATCGCTTCGACGACTTTGTCCGTCAGCTCGGAGATGGACATCTCCGGTTTGAGATCGTACGTGGCCACTTTCGGCGACGGGACAAGGATGCGCTCTTCGCCCGGCGATTTCGTGTCGGAGCCGCCGTTGAAGAAGAAGGTGACGTGTGCGTACTTTTCCGTTTCAGCGATCCGGAGCTGTTTCAGGCCCGCGTGCGAGAGCACTTCGCCGAGGTGGTTTTTCACTTCCTGCGGAGGGAAGAGCACCGGCAGCGTCCAGTCTTCGCGATAGGAGTTCATCGTCGCGAGGTGAACCTTCGGCCTCACGGCGCGGTGAAAGCCGCCGAAATCGGCGTCCTTAAAAGCACTGACGATCTGGCGCATCCGGTCCGCGCGGAAGTTGAAGAAGACGAGGGCGTCGCCGTCTTCGATGCGTCCGCGATGGGCCCCGTCCGCGGCCAGCACCGAGATCGGTTCGACGAACTCGTCCGTCACGCCCTGCTCGTAGAAGCGGCGCAGCGTCTCCAGCGGGTCCTTTGTCTCTGTGCCGACACCGAGGGTCATCAAGTCATAACCACGCTGCACGCGGTCCCAGCGTTTGTCGCGGTCCATCGTGAAGTAGCGGCCGATGACCGTGGCGATGTGGACCTGGGGCTTGCCGTCGATGTGTGCGGCAAGATCGCCGAGGTACTTCTCGGCGGACCGCGGCGGTGTGTCGCGGCCGTCGAGAATGGCGTGAACGAAAATATCCCTCGCCCCGAGGGCGATCGCGGCGTCGATGAGGCCGTGAAGATGCGTCTGCATCGAGTGGACGCCGCCGTCGGACAACAGACCCGCGAAGTGAATCGCGCCGCCGTGCGCAACGGCATCGACAAGAGTCGGATTCGCTTCCAATTGATGATCGGACACCGCTTTGCTGATACGGACGATGTCCTGATCGACGATGCGGCCTGCGCCGATGTTGAGATGCCCGACCTCGGAGTTGCCCATCTGGCCCCGTGGCAAACCGACGGCGAGGCCCGAGGCTTCGAGGGTCGTCCACGATGAGTCGTGAAACAGCCGGTCGAAGGTCGGGGTCTCCGCCTGGGCGATGGCGTTGAACTCCGATTCGCCGCGACAACCGAAGCCGTCGATGACGATGAGGATCAGAAAGGGACGGTCGGACATGGCGGAACGCGGGGGTCGGAAGTCGGGGTCGGGAGTCGGAGCAGGTGAGCTGTCCCCGACTCGCGACTCCGGCTCCAGAAGCGCGGGGCGCGACCATATCAAAAACGCTCAGGAAGGGGCGGCCGGACATGGGCGGAACGCGGGAGTCGGGAGTCGGGGGTCGGGAGTCGGAGCAGGTGAGCTGGCTCCGACTCGCGACTCCGGTTCCAGAATCGCGGAGCGTGACCATCAACAATGCTTCGCGGATTTGCGACAAGGGTCGCCAGTCGGAGTTGCTCCGACCCCCGACCCCCGACTCCCGAGAACCGACAACCGACAACGCGGCAAAACCGCAGATCCGCGAACCCTGCTACACTTTGACTACTAGCATTCAGCACCGCGGGAGGGGGCGGACCCATGAAGACCTGGGAGTACAAGATCATCAATGTCCGGTCGGAGAACTACTCGATGGATCCGCGGCGCGCCGAGGAGTTGAACCGGCTCGGTGATGACGGTTGGGAGCTCGTCAGCATCACGTCCATCAATTTCAAGACGGGCGCAACCGATCACATCGGCATGGTTTTCAAACGCGAGAAGCAACAGCACCCCGCGTAACTGCTACAGTTACTGGTAATCCAATCGGAGTGACACCCCATGCCCAAGAAAATCCTCCTCGCGGATGACAGCATCACCATTCAGAAAGTCGTCGAGCTCACGTTCTCGGACGGCGACTACGAGGTGACAGCGGTCAACAACGGGGCCAAGGCGATCGCCAGACTTGCCGAGATGCGGCCCGACATCATCCTCTCGGACATCATCATGCCGGAGAAGAACGGCTACGAGGTGTGCGAGTACGTGAAGTCGCATCCCGAGTACCGCAATATCCCTGTGATCCTGCTGACCGGCACCTTCGAGCCGTTCGATCCCGACCGCGCCGACAAGGCCGGCTGCGATGCCGTTGTGACCAAGCCATTCGAGTCGCAAAGCCTCATCCACAAGGTCGAAGAACTGATCCAGCAGAGCCAGTCGGTCCCGGTCGCCGTCGAACCGCCTCCGGCTGCGCCAAGCGCCGATCCATTCGGGCATGACAACGACATCTTCGCCGCCGCCCCGGCGCCGCCACCATCGAGCGCCGCGGACATGCCGTTCGATTCACCGTCCGAGGAGTTCGGCGGGGAGACACGAGCCTTCTCGAGGATGACGTTCGAAGAGATGCAGCGGATGGAAAGCGAACCGAGCACGCCAACCACCGCCCCACAGCCGGCCATGCCGGAACCCGAAGCCTCACCCTGGGACGAGCCGCCGGCAGCATTTGGCGGCGAAACGCGCGCCTTTCCGCGCATGAGTTTCGAGGAGATGCAGCAGATGGCTACGGAATCGCGTCCCGCGCCCGAGACGATGACACCGTTCGAAGCACAGCCGCCCGCCCCTCCGGCTCCTGAGCCCTCACCATGGGATACGCCGGCGCCGCAGGATGACGCCTCGACGAGAGCGATCCCAAAAATCAGCTTCGAAGAGATGCGCCAGATGGCCGCGGCCTCCCAGCCGGAGCCGACTCTGTTCGAAATACCGGCCGCTCCGCCTGAGCCGGAGGCGTCGCCATGGGATGAGCAGCCCGCGGCATTCGCGGGAGAAACGCGCGCCTTCCCGCGCATGAGTTTCGAGGAGATGCAGCAGATGGCATCGGCGTCCGCGGCAACGGCCGATCCCTTTGCCGAACCGACGCACAGCGAGTCGCCATTCAGCGCCCCGGAGACGCCGGAACCGGCGGCGGAAGAGCCGGCGTGGTCGATGGCCGCGCCGGCGGTCGAAGCGGTCAGCGAGGAGCCGCTCGTCAATAGCCAGATCACCGACGTCAATAACCAGGTCACGGACGTCAATTCGCAGATCACCGACGTCAATCCTCAGATCACGGACCTGACCGACGAGCAGGTTGACCGGATCGCCCGCCGGGTGGTGCAACTGATGTCCGAACAGGTCGTCCGCAACATCGCCTGGGAAGTCATCCCTGACCTCGCTGAGATGGTGGTGAAGGAGCGGATCCGGCAGCTCGAAGCGGAGGCGTGATCGCGGTTGCGAGGTCTCGCGGCTGGCTCAATCTCGAAGTAACCGCGCGACCTCGCGACCGCGAAACCCCGCAACCGCGTCATGAAGATCTACACCCGCACCGGCGATACCGGCGAGACCTCGCTATTCGGCGGCGCCCGTGTCCGGAAAGATGATGCGCGTATCGAGGCTTACGGCACGATCGACGAACTGAATTCGTTCCTCGGTGTTGCCCGGGCGAGCTGGCCGTCGTCGTCGCTCGACAGCCAATTGCACGCCATCCAATCGGATCTGTTCGATATCGGTGCGCATCTGGCATCGCCCGGCACGTCGCGTTTTGCAGGTCCCGAGGTGGCACGGGTCTCAGCGTTGGAGCAGGCTATCGATGCCATGGAGTCGGAGCTGGCTCCCCTCAAGACGTTCATCCTTCCCGGCGGCAGCCTCGCCGCCGCGCAGTTTCACGTCGCCCGCACGGTCTGCCGTCGGGCCGAGCGCCTCGTCGTTGCGCTCCGCGATGATGATGAGGCAACGAAGGCGTCGATCACCTACCTGAACAGGCTTTCGGATTTCCTCTTCGTGGCGGCGCGGTTCGCGAACCACCAGCAGGGGGTACCGGACGTGCCGTGGGTGCGCACATAGCGCGGGCTACGATCGTAGCGCCGGCCGCCTCGCCGGCGATTCTCTAATAACCGCCGACGAGCCGTCGGCGCTACGATAGAAACTAATCCCCGGCGTCCTTTTTCTTCGGCCGGTTCGCGGAGTTGCGCCAGGCTGACCACCAGAGATCGCGCAGCAGCGACGCGCCGGCGGCGAGACGTTCGGCGGCGAAAGCCTTTCCTTCCGGCGACGGCGGGTTGTGGAAGATGTCGAAGCCTCCGGCTTTGTCGACGCGGTAGACCTGTTCGACCAGCTGGTTCGATTCGCGCACGAAGGTGATGGCCGTGTCGAAGTAGTCGGTACGCAACCGTGGCGCGGTCATCTTCGCCACGATGTCGCCGGTGACGATGGCATGAGAGACGAAGTCGGATTCGAAACGTGCGTGGATCTGGCAATCGTTCGCGTAGCCATTCGGGTTCGGTCTGGTCCAGCCGTTGTAGTCGATCGTGTCGTGCAATGGGTTCGATGCGTCCGCGACGAAGTGCCCGAGGACGCCGGAGTCGCGGACGATGTCCCGCTCCAGGAAGACGCGATCGGGCGAGCCGGGCGCCGCGGCGCGCCAGAGACGCCACTCCACCGTGAGCTGCTCGCACATCTCGGCGATACGCCAGGGCAGAAATCCCGGGTCGCTGTTTCGGATGCCGTGACGCCGCAGCGTGCCCGAGGTAACCAGCAGCGTCAGGAACGAATATCGGTCAGCCGGCAGTTTCAGCGCGGCGATGTACTCGTAGTTCATGATGTGGTCGGGTCCGTTCGCGGCGTCGATTGCCTGTCCGCCGCCGCGCCAGCGATCGGGATTTGGACCGAGCCAGATGAGTTGCGGGAACTCGCGATAAAAGAACGGCGGCATGTCGGTCGGCAGCCCGAACGTGGCTGCCTCGTTGGCAATCAGGTGGCCGGCCTGTCCCCAGGAGAAGGCGGGGACAGCGGTGAGTAGAAGGAGGATGCAGAGAAGGAGTCGTTTCACGGAGGGCGCATTGTAGTGAAAACGAAAACGCTACTCTCGAACCATGGTCGTAAGGTGCGGGACGCCGGGGAAATCTTGGCGCGAGGCCACGATAAATCTGCCTGAGTTCGCCATCACTCGAAGATTCACCTGCTCAACCAAGGACTCCTCGACCTCAAGGTAGAAGTATTCGTGCCCCTTCTCCCACTCTGCAGATAGCGCCATCGTTGATGACAGCGGGACAAACACTCGGACGTTCGGGTGTCCAAGACCGGCGTTGACCAGCTGACCGTTTTCGAATGTCAAGTCGCACAACGGGTTGTCCGACGTGATGAACGGTTTCTCTTCGGTCGTGGTCAAGAAGTTCCAAGTCATCCCATTCAGAAGTCCCGCAGAAGTTTCCGCCGATTCTAGACCGGTTCCGAAGATCAGATCCTTTGTCGGTGAGATCTTGAAAGCCTTCGGATCTATGTGCTCGGGTTTGAACCAATCAGGGAGTGGTTCGCCATCGGCGGCCATCTCCTTCTTGGTTTCTTCGAACGCGGTCGGGTTCTCGGAGTAGAACTGGTGATAGGTGGACGTCAGCATGTACATGAGTTCGGAAAGCGGCTGCTCCAAGCTGTTGAAGAACATAGGTGTCCTGAGTTGCAGGAGGGCGAAGAAATACGCCAATACCTCGCGTCTCTCCTGCGTCAACTTTTCCTTCCTGAAGACAGTCTTGTCCAGGATATTTGCGGCAGGTGTCTCGATCTTGTTGTATGCGTTTTCTAGTTCCGGCGAGTAGTAATCCTGCTCAGAGGCTGTGTCTCCGCTCGAGCGAAGCTTCCAGCCCTCATCGTGGAAGTAGACCCACAGTTTCCCGGCCGGATTTCTAAACCGCTTCAAGTAGAACTCGGGTACGTAGTGTCCCTTCACTGAACTCACTCCTGTCCGCCCCGAAACGCTTCCTTTCCCGCGCTGAGGCTTAGCGCAAGTTCTCCCAGAAGGCCACAAGTATGTATCAAGTACACGGCGCAGGACTCCCAGCGGCTAAGCCACTGGGGTTGCGGGGATATGAAGTTGGTCGGGGCAAGAGGATTTGAACCTCCGACCTCACGGTCCCGAACCGTGCGCTCTAACCAGGCTGAGCTATGCCCCGGGGAGTCGGATCGCGCCGGAAGCGGCGCGAAAAAGAGACGCGGATTCTAGGGGAACCACGCCGCCGGGTCAAACCGGCCCCCTCCGGGGTTCATTCCGGGAACCGCGAGACGCAATCACCGGCGTGTACGTAGCAGTGACAATGCGGCGGAAACCATGGGCCGGCCCAGCCGGACGGAATCCCCTCTCCTGGCATTCTCGTTTGCGACGGTGAAGGGGGACTTTATGTCCAAGCGTTTCATCACCTTACTGATCGTCGCCGCGACTCCGCTGTTGGCGGCCGCACCGCTTCTCGCGCAGCAGGTGCAGCAAACCCCACCGGCCCTCGCGGAGAAGGTCGACGTCAATCTGGTGCAGCTCGACGCGATCGTGACCGATTCCCACGGCAACCAGATGCTCGGCCTCGGCAAGGACGACTTCATCGTCCGCGAAAATGGTTCGCCGCAGACAGTCGACTCGGTCGATTACTTTACGAACCGCCGCCTCCTCGATGCGCCTGAGTCGGCCGCCAACTTCAAGGTGGAGCGGGTTCACGAAGAGCGCTACCTCATCTTCTTCTTCGACAAGGCCAGCGCGGACTCGGGATTTCAGAGCGAGATGGTTCGCGCACGCAGCGACGTGTCCCGCTTTCTCGACGATCATCTGCGCCCCGAGGATCGCATCGCCGTCGTCGGCCACGACGTGAGGCTCAAGGTCTACACCGATTTCACGTCGGACAAAGCACAAATCCAGCGCGCTCTGAACGATGTCACCGCTTACGGTCTCGGCATTCGCTCGAAGAGCGCGGCCTCCACCGGCCCGTCTCTCCTTCGCAACATGGACATGTATCGGATGATGAACCACACCGGAACGGTTTTCGAGGCTCTCGAGCTTCTCGGCGATGCCTTGCGGCCGATTCGGGCGCGAAAGGACGTCGTTCTCTTTTCGAACGGCATCATCGCCCCGGATGAAGAGGTGCGCGGCGGCCTGGTCATGAGCCGCAGCCGCTACTACGGCCCGATGATCGAGTCACTCAACAGCGCCGACGTCACGCTCAACACGGTCTCGCTGCAGAACGCCATCGGTGTGCCGGAGTTCGTGAACCAGAATCTCGCGACGATGGCCAGCGACACGAACGGGCAGTTCTACCGTCTTCACGCCAGCTACGCCACGCCGCTGAGGCAGATCGAGAAGCAGACCGCCGGGTACTACCTGATCAGCTACTACACGAAGAAGCGTCCCGGTGAGCGTGGCTTCCAGAAGGTCGACGTCGCCTTGCGCAACCCCGAGTTCAAGATCACCGCGCGGTCAGGGTATTCATTCGGCGATTAACAGGCCGGCACTGACCGAGCACCGTGCCTCTGCCGGAGGACACGGTTCCTCCGCCGGAGGGTGCGATTCCTTCCCGAGGGGGGACGGTCCCTCTTCCAGAGGGCGCCCTTCCTGTCCCAGAGGCCGCAGTGCCTCGGTCAGAGGGGGCAGTTCCTCATCCAGAGGGGGCCGTTCCTCGGTCAGAGGGGACGGTTCCTCGGTCAGAGGGGACGGTTCCTCATCCAGAGGGAGCCGTTCCTCGGTCAGAGGGGGCGGTTCCTCTTCCCGAGGGCGCCGTTCCTCTGCCGGAGGACGCGGTTCCTCTTCCAGCGGACGCCGTTCCTCTGCCCAGTACGTCATCTGGAGCGCACGGTAAATCGGGTCCGGAGCGACGCCACCCGCTCTGCGTTCTACCCTCACGATTCGCCGCTCGAAGGCTCGGCCGCGCCGATCATGACGTCGCGATGACCAGCCTGACCCGCTCGCCCGGCGCAATCTGGGCCAGCTTCCACAGGTCTTCCGACACCACTGTCGCCGGCTGCAGATAGCCGCCTGTAACAGGATGGTCCGGCCCCATCGCCACGAGGCTACCGTCCGGATGCCACTGCAGCGTGCCGAACTGCATGCCACAAGAGGGCAGCTCTCGTAGCGCCGGCGGCTCGCCGGCCGGGCCGCCGCCGCCTGCCCTGAGCGGAGCCGAAGGGGCTGGGCGGCGAAGGCGTATCCCAACCCGGTTGAGTTGCGATGTGACCTCCCAATCCTCGGGAAGAGGCGCATCGTGGGGGCCAGAGATGATGCGGATGTCGTTTCGGTTCACACGGGGGGGTGTTCCAGCGTCGCTGGGCGCTACGCGATCATCTGGACCATCAGCGCCATGCCGAAGCCCCATGCCCGCCCGGACAACCGTCGGCGCTTCCGCAGATCTGGCCCGCATCTCGTCGATGCCTCCCTCGATCGCCAGATAGCCTCGCAATCCTCCGTGAAAGCGGCCGAGGTTGAGCTCCTCGCCGGCGGCGAGTGCGAACGTTTGTACGTTCCCGGTGCCATCGCAAAACGCGACTCGCCTCGGCAGAAGGAAACGCAGCCTGGGAGCGACCAGCACACACTCAAGCAGCGGCGCGTGAGCGCCGTTGCCGGCGGCCCGGTTCGCGCATGCCGCCGCGGCCGCATCGAACGGGCCGCCCGGAGAAACGCCGTGGTCGGCGCGCTGCCAATCGCGCGCGCCAACGATCGTCGTGAGCTGCCCAGGCGCGACGACCTCGGCCACGGCAGGGCCGCCGAACTCGACGCTCGCCGCCGCAGGCGTGTCGAACCGAGAGATCGACGCTGGGCGAAGCTCAATGATGTCACCGGGAACAAATCGATTCGGAGGTTCCGCGTTCGCATCCCACAAGATCGCGTTCGTTCGGCCGAGGAGGTTCCAGCCGCCCGGCGAATCGACGGGATAGAAGCCGGCCATGACGCCTGCAATGGCGAAGCTGCCGCGCGGTACGAGATTGCGCGACGTGGGCCTGCGCGGCATCCGCCATTCCGAAGGCCAGCCTTCGAGATAGGCAAAGCCCGCGCGAAACCCCAGGTAACGGGCAACGAGACGCAGCGAGGGGACGCGCGTCAGAAAATCCTCGCGCGTGACGTGTGCATGAGCGAGGAGCTCGTCGAGATCGGGCCCGGAGAAGTCGACGTCGATGACGTGGGTGCGCGGCGTGAATGCAATGGGAGGCACGTCATCGAAATCGATCGCCGTCTCGCCATCGAAGACGATGTAGAGCGACTGCTGGCCGGCGATGCAGGCGACGACATGCTCCCGTCCGCGCAGCGCGGCCGCGCGAGCGTGCAACTCCGCCGCCGTTACCTCGGCGCCGAAGTCGGCAAGGACGCCGCGATCGCCGGCACGCGTCACTTTCGGCTGCATGCGGCCTGATGGTAACGTGCCGCCCCACGATGGCAAACGATCATGTACACGACGGTTGTAACCACAGCGCGATCCTTCAGGACGTGGCCCGCCAGGCGATGATCGACCGCGGCCTCGCTCCCGACTTCTCCGCCGAGGCGGAGAAGCAGGCCGAGGCAATCACGGACTCCGCCCACGACACCGACGCATCGATCAAGGACCTCCGCAACCTCATCTGGTGCTCGATCGACAACGATGATTCGCGCGATCTCGATCAACTCACGGTCGCCGAGGACCTCGGCGGCGGAAACACTCGCGCCATGGTGGCCGTCGCCGACGTCGACGCCATCGTCAGGAAGGGCTCGCCGATCGACGATCACGCGCGCCAGAACACGACCTCCGTCTACACGGCCGCCCGCATCTTCCCGATGCTGCCGGAGAATCTCTCGACCAATCTGACGTCGCTCAACGAGCACGAAGAGCGGATCGCCATCGTCATGGACATGGTGATCGCCGCCGATGGCTCGGTGACCAAGGGCGATGTCTATCGCGCCCGCGTCCACAACAAAGCGCAGCTTGCGTACAACGCCGTCGGCATGTGGCTCGAGGGCAAGGGCGACATGCCGGCGAAAGTGAAGGCGGTTCCCGGCCTGGCCGAAAACCTGAAACTGCAGGATCACGTCGCGGATGCGATGCGCGAGCTGCGGCATGAGCACGGCGCGCTCGACCTCGATACGATCGAGGCTCGAGCAGTCATGAAAGATGGGCACGTCGTCGATCTTGAGGCGGAGGCGCGAAACAACGCCAAGAACCTGATCGAGGACTTCATGATCGCCGCCAACGGGGTGACCGCACGGTTCCTCACGGCCAAGGGTTTCTCCGGTCTGCGCCGGGTGGTTCGCTCCCCGGAACGGTGGGACCGCATCGAGGCGATCGCGGCGAAGTATGGCGAGAAGCTGCCGGCTGATCCTGACTCCGTCGCCCTCGAGGAGTTTCTGGTCCGCCGCCGCAAAGCGGATCCGCTGCGCTTTCCGGATCTTTCGCTGGCCATCGTCAAGGCGATGGGGGCGGGCGAGTACATCGTCGAACGGCCGGGAGAGGCGTCGATCGGTCACTTCGGTCTGGCTGTTCGCGATTACACGCACTCGACGGCGCCGAACCGGCGCTTTCCGGATCTGATCACGCACCGCCTGATCAAGCCCGCTCTCGCGGGCGGAAAGGCGGGATACACGGATGACGAGCTCTCGGCGCTGGCGCAGCACTGCACCGAGGCCGAAGATGCGGCGAACAAGGTGGAGCGGCAGGTGCGGAAGTCAGCCGCGGCCTGCATCCTCGAGCCGCGCGTCGGCCAGCGCTTCGACGGTATCGTCACCGGCGCATCGGAGAAGGGCACATGGGTGCGCGTCTTCCATCCGCCCGTCGAAGGAAAGGTCATCCACGGTGCTCACGGAGTCGACGTGGGCGATCGCGTGAATGTGAAGTTGGTCGATGTGAACGTCGAGCGCGGCTATATCGACTTCGTTCGCTGAGCCGGCACGGCCGGCGGCGTCGGTTGCCCAAGGCTCAGCCAGGATTTGTGCCTTGGCGTTCCGCGCCGCTGACGCTCAACGCCAGCAGAAACAGCGAAGGCGCGATGACGTGCATCAGAAGCCGGTCAGCCGTGACGGCGATGAGATCGGACACGACCCATGCCGTGGCGACGTATACGGCCCCATAGACAGCGAGCATCGACACGATGACGCTGATCGCGATCTTCGAGGTAAGGCGATCGACGCGTACCGCCAATAACGCCGCAATGACGACAGCAATCCAGAAAACGCCCCAGTGCGGCATGAGCAGCATGTGCCGCGGGAACGCGACGAGTGCGACGCCGAGGCGTTGAAGCTTTTCTGGAATCGTCGGCAGCATCCGGACGATGTCCTCTTCGTCGCCAGCCGGAATGCGCATGCGCCAGAACAGAAGCGCCCCTGCCGCCACCCCGGCCATGATCGCCGGCACAGCAATACGTTTGCGAAAAACGAACGCGCCGATGGCAAGGAAAACGAGCGCGAACGGCAGTCCTTCGCTTTTCGTGAGGACAAGAAAGGCGAGCCAGAGGCCGAAGCGGATGACAGCGAGGTCTCGCGGTTGCGAGGTCGCGGGGTCTCGCGGTTGCACCGTGTCCGCGCGCCCCGAGACCGCGAGACCGCGAGACCACGCAACCATCTCGAAGAATGCGCCCGCCGCAAACGCGGCGATTGCAATGTCGCTGTACGCCGAGAGCACGCCGCCCTCCGGCTGCACCGCGAACTGCGGGATCCATACGAGCAGCGCGGCACACCAGGCGCCTGCGGATGGGGATACGAGGCGGCCGATCCGTTCGCGCACCAGGAGCGCAAGCGCGACCAGAAAACCGAGGTACAGCCAGCGGACCTGGCGATCGTCGAGGTCGTGGGCGATACCGAAGATCACCGCGCCGTCGAGCGGAATCAGGAGTGGATAGTGATTGCGAGGATCGAGGGTCGCTCCTCGGAAAAACGGCCCATCAATCGATCGCTCGTCTGCGATTCCCTTCGCTTTCAGCACCCAGAATGCGCGACCGTCGAAGTCGCTGAGCGGAGTGATGGCGGCGACGAAGGTCAGGGCTACGAGTGGGATGAGCATCAGGATGGTGGGAAGTGGGAGGTGGGGGGTGGGGCGTGGGAGTTGGTTGCTGGGTTGCTGAGTTGCTGGGTCACTGTGTTGCCCGGTTGCTGAGTTGCTGGGTTGCTGAGACCGAGCAGCTCGCGAGGCTCGCGTAAACTTCCACACCCCACACCCCACACCCCACACCCCGACAACAACCAGCGCGGCAACCAGGGGCAGATGCAACACGCCGGCGAGGAACAGGATCGACCCGATGAGACCGGCGCCGAAGAGGAATGCTTCGCCGATGCTTCGGCGTCCGATGCTCCAGCCAACGAGCGGGAAGAGGATGACTGTGACGAGGACTCCGATCATTTCGCCGGCCAGAAAAAGTCGGTGTGGCCGTTCAGCTCGCGCGTGGTGACGAAGGCATAGACGTCACCGCCGAGGCTTGGTATCGATGTGATTGGGCGAATCAGAAGACCGCCGGCGGCCAGCGGAATCTCTTCATCATCGACGATTGCGACCGTCGGGATTGTGTAAGGGTTGAGGATGAACAGCTTGCTGTCGCGATGAAGTTGAGAAGGAGAAATGCGCGTCCCACCTTCTGTCGCATTCGTGAGCCGTGTTGCGTCGCCCCGTCCGCGATTCGCGAAATAGAACGCAGCGCGCAGAGGAGCCGTTGAGTCGATGCGCATCCACCCCATATCCATCACGTCGAAGAGCTGGTGGACCAGGTCGTAGTAGGAAACGGTCGCGCCTGGCGCAATCGTCAACTTCCGCACGGTTCCCTTCGGGAAGAAGACCGATTGCACGAGTGCCGGTTGCGCGCTCGTATTGACGAGCGTTGCCTCGATCACGAATGTCTCCGGAGCCGGGCCGTCGAGCGATGCGGCGATGGGCAGGACGAAATCCGTCAACGGTTCGCTGAGCTCCGGCGCCAGGACGACCCGCCTCCCGGCGCGCAGATCGCGGTCGCGGAGAACGTCATACGCTGTCCGCTCGACACGATCGGCAGTGACTGCGACGATCGTCTTCGGCCGGGTCGGGTCGGGGGCGGCGTTGCGGTAGTTGTCCCGGCCGACGAAGAGCCGGGTGCGGATCGGATAGAGGTAGTAATTCGCGAAGACGGCCGAATCGAAGTCGCGCGGTGCGACAACGAGCGCGACCGGCTCGTGCCGCGGCTGCTCGCGCCGGAGCGTCTCGACGGACGGATACCACGGCCCCATCTGCCGCTCGCGCCGCGCCTCGTAAGGCAGCGGCAACAGGGTACGGGCTGTATCGACGATCAACACCAGTCTGGGCAGAGTCGTCGCAGCGAGCGACAGAAACAGCAACGCGCCGGCAATGCGTGGGAGCAACGAACGTGTGCTCATCCTTCGCCGGCCCAGACGACCTGATTGTTCATGGTTTGCACTGCGCGGCCTTCGGCAGCGCGTAGTGGTCATCGTACGCGGCGCTCAGCGCCACAATCAACCGGGAACCAGCAACGCTCCCACCTCAGGCCCGTGCGATCCGGATGTTGTCAATCAATCGCGTCGGCCCGATGCGGACCGCGCCGGCGACGAGAACATCGCGCAGGAAGCCCGCGGGACGGAGGAACGTCTCCGGATCGACGACGGCCAGATAGTCGATCTCGATGCCCGGCGTCTGATCGATCATCGTGCGCATCAATGTTTCGACGGCGCGGACATCACGGATGCCGTTCGTGACGGCCTCCACCCCTGCCCGCAGCGCTCGATACAGCGCCGGCGCGAGCGCGCGCTCCTCGGCTGTGAGATAGCTGTTTCGCGATGATCGCGCAAGGCCGTCGTGCTCGCGTGCCGTGTCCGCAAAGATGAGCCGCACGGGAACATCGAGATCTCGAACCATCCGCTCGATCACCGCGCACTGCTGTGCGTCTTTTCTCCCGAAGACAGCCAGATCGGGCTGGACGATGTTGAACAGCTTCAGGACCACCGTGGCCACGCCGTCAAAGTGCCCAGGCCGCCGCTCACCTTCGAGCGGCGCAGACACTCCCCCAACAGACACCGTTGTCTGCGAGCCGGGCGGATACATGACCAGAGCTGACGGGAGAAAAAGCAGATCCACATTCCTCTCCGCCAGCAGCCGCTGATCGCGGGCCTCGTCGCGCGGATAGCGCGCGAGGTCTTCATTCGGCCCGAACTGCTTAGGGTTCACGAACATCGACACGACGATGAAGCTGGCACCGGCGGCGCGCGCGGCGTCGATCAGAGACAGGTGGCCTTCGTGGAGGAAGCCCATCGTCGGAACGAAGCCGATAGTGCGGTCGGAGGCTCGCGCGGCTGCGATCGCGGCAGCGGTTTCGTCGATGGTAGCCGCGACGATCACAGCACGACCCCGTTTGGAGTACGACTAGCCGCAACCTTCGTAGCGCCGGCGGCTCGCCGGCTGGACCGCTGCCGGCTCGGCGGCGGTTCTCTCTCGCAATCGCCAGCGAGCCGCTGGCGGTCCAGCCGGCGAGCCGCCGGCGCTACACGGCTCACACTCACTGGGCCTTCGGCATCTCGATCACGACACCCTCCCCGTACAGCGCGCGGAGCTCGTCTGCGCTGGCGGCATGAAACGACTCCTTCTCCTCGTCGGGGAAATTGCCGTCGCGCACGTCCGCGAGATAGTGCTCGATGGCGGTGCGCATGTCGTCCGCGATACTCGCGTAGCGGCGGACGAACTTCGCGGTGTGGCCGTCGTACATACCGAGGAGATCGTGGAAGACGAGAACCTGCCCGTCGCAGGCGGGACCGGCGCCGATGCCGATCGTCGGCACCGACACCCGCTCGGTGATCATCGCCGCCAGCTCGGAGGGAACGCACTCCAGGACGATCGAGAAACAGCCGGCCTGATCCAACGCCTGCGCCTCGTCGACGAGACGGTGTGCGTCGTCGAGATTCTTCCCCTGGAGCTTGAACCCGCCCAGGGCGTTGACCGACTGTGGTGTCAGGCCGATGTGGCCCATCACCGGAATCTCGGCGTCGAGGATGGCCTCGATGGCCCGAATGCGCGAGGGCTTCCCTCCCTCCACCTTGACCGCCTGCGCTCCCGCCTGGATGAAGCGGCCGGCGTTGCGCACCGACTCCTCGACGGTCACGTGGTACGAAAGGTACGGCATGTCGCCGACAAGAAGCGCATGCGTCGTCCCGCGCGCGACCGCCCGGGTATGGTGGACCATATCGTCGACGGTCACGCTCAGGGTGTCGGGATAACCGAGCACGACCATGGCCAGCGAGTCGCCGACCAGGATGACGTCGCTGCCGGCGGCATCGGCCACCTTCGCGCTCGGGTAGTCATAGGCGGTGATCATCCCGATGCGCTTCGCGCCCTTCATGGCGCGGATGGCCGGGACTGTGATGCGTTTGTCTGCCATTTGCTCCTCCTTGTTGGGCCGGGAGGAGGAGGTAGAAGGGCGAAGAGTGAAGGGTGAAGAGTGAAAGAAAAACCTTCACTCTTCACTCCTCACCCTTCACTCTTCATCGCCCCGTCTCGGTCCGTTGACTCAGGATCCAAGCGGTACGTAGTACTGCGTCCCCTTTTTCGCATTGCGGATCTGCTCGATGAGCTGATCGAAATGCTCAGGGGTGTTCACGAAATCGATCTCGTTCGTGTTCACAACCAGCAATGGCGTCTCGTCGTACCGGTAAAAATAGTGCGAGTACGCCTCACTGATCTCTTTTAAGTATTCCTGCGAGAGCGACTTCTCGTATGCCTTTCCGCGCTTCTTCACGCGCTTGAGTAGTGTATCAAGGGATGCTTGCAGGTAGATAACGAGGTCCGGCCTCGGCACATTCTCCCGCAGCATTTCGTAGAGCCGGTTGTAGATCATCAGCTCGGAGTCTTCCAAGGTCAGGTAGGCGAAGATCTTGTCTTTGGGGAACGTGTAGTCGGTCAGGATCAGCTCGGTAAAGAGGTCCCGCTGCGCGATCGACCTCTGCTGATCGTAGCGCGAGAGCAGAAAGAAGAGCTGGCAGCGGAAGGCCGCTCCACGCTTGTCTTTGTAGAAGTCGGTCAGGAACGGGTTGTCGACGTCCTCGAGGATCTTCGTTCCGCGGAACCGTTTCGCCAGCAGATTCACCAGCGACGTCTTCCCGGCGCCAATCGGCCCTTCCACGGCGATATGACGAAACGGCAGAGGCGGCACGGGGGAAGGATAAGGGATGAAGGATGAAGGATGAAGGAATCGTTGTCGGGGGGCGTTGTCGCGCGGTCGCGCAGTTACGGGGTCGCGCGGATCTCAGGATTGCTGCGAGACCGCGTAACCCCGAGACCGCGCAACCGCATCCTTCATCCTTCCGCCTTTATCCTCCGCGTGATACAAGGCGCCCCGATGCTCCAACTCGATACATACACGCTGAACAACGGACTCCGCGTCGTCCTCAACGAAGACCATTCCGCGCCACTTGTGGCGGTCAACCTCTGGTACCACGTCGGCTCGAAGAACGAGCGGCCGGGGCGGACCGGCTTTGCGCATCTCTTCGAGCACATGCTCTTCTCCGGCTCGGAGCATGTCGGAAACAACGAGCACTTCCGCTATGTGCAATCGGTGGGCGGCGTGTTGAACGGGACGACGTTTTTCGATCGCACGAATTACTTCGAGACGCTGCCGTCGAATTATCTGGCCCTCGGCCTCTGGCTGGAGTCGGACCGGATGGGCTACTTCCTCCCGGCCCTGACGCAGGAGAAGCTCGACATCCAGCGCGAGGTGGTGAAGGAAGAGCGCCGGCAGCGCTACGACAACGTCCCTTACGGTACCGCCTTCGAGCGGCTGCTCAACCTGGGCTTCGACCCCGATTACTCCTACCACTGGCCGACGATCGGCTCGATGGAAGACCTCGGCGCGGCTTCGCTCGACGATATCCGCGAATTCTTCGCCACCTGGTATCGCCCCGACAACGCCACCCTGACTTTGATCGGAGACTTCGTTCCCGATGAGGCGAAGCGGCTCGTCGAGCAGTACTTCGGCCCCATCCCCTCGGGCGGCCCATTCCCATCCTTCTCTCTGGAGCGCCGGCCGCTGAACGGCGAACGTCGCGATGTCTTTCCCTCTCCGGTGCAGCTTCCGCGCGCCTACCGCCTCTATCACCTGCCGAAGATGGGTCACCCCGACTGGATCGCTGGCGACCTGCTGACGTCGGTGCTCAGCGGCGACAAGGCCAGCCGGCTGGAGAAGGCCCTCGTTCTGGAGCAGCAGATCGCTACCGACGTCGCCGCGTACGTCTTGCCCACCGAGGCCACCGGCATCTTCATGATGCAGGCAACGGCCAACGAGGGAGTCTCGGTGGAAGCGATTGAGAGCGCCATCGACGCCGAGCTGATGAGGATCGCGAACGAAGGCGTCACCGCGGACGAGCTGACGCGGGCGAAGAACCGGGCGGAAGTCGAGTACGCGCACCAGGTCGAGAACTACGACTCCCGCGCTGATCTGATCGGCATGATGTCGACCTACTTCGGCGACCCTGCCCTGATCCATACATGGCTTGACCCATATCGAGCGGCGACAGGTGATGATCTGCAGCGCGTGGCGCGGCAGTACCTCGTCGCCGACAACCGCGTGACCAGCCTCTTTGTCCCGGAGAATGCATGACCATCGACCGCACTACAGCGCCGCAACCGGGTCCGCCGCGGCCGTATCACTTCCCGCACGTGGCGCGCCGCTCGCTCGACAACGGCCTGCGCCTGCTCGTGGCCGAGAATCACAACGCGCCGCTCGTCTCCTTGCGGTCGCTCGTCCGTTCCGGTGCCGATTACGACACTCCCGAGCTGGCCGGACTGGCTTCGCTCACCGGGGAGCTGCTCGACGAAGGGGCCGGCACCCGTGACGCCGTCCGCCTCGCCGAGGATCTCGGGCTGTTGGGCGCATCGCTCGGCAGCGGCGCCGACTGGGACGCATCGTACGTCTCGGTCGACTCGCTCTCGCGTACCTTCGCCGAGGCCTTCGCCATCTTCGCTGACGTGAATCGCCAGCCGCTGCTCCCGCAGGCATCGCTGGAGCGCGTTCAGAGCGAGCGGCTGATGGAGCTGCTCCAGCAGCGCGACGAGGCGGGCTCGATCGCCAGCAAGCGCTTCTCCAATCTCATCTACGGAAATGGTGCCTACGGCAACACGGTCATCGGCAACCCCGAGTCGGTCGCGCGGATCACCGTCGACGACGTTCGCCGGTATTACGCCACGCACTACCTGCCTAACAACGGCTCGATCGTCATCGCCGGAGATGTCGATGCCGAAGCCGCGCTCGATGCGGCATCGCGCTTCTTCCGCGACTGGCCGGCCGCGGATCTCCCAGCCCGGCCGGAGATCTCGCCGAAGACGTTCGAGTCGAGCCGCATCTACCTCATCGACCGCCCTACCGCCGTGCAGTCGGAGATCCGCATCGGTCACATCGGAATCGCGCGCAGCACGGAGGACTACTTCTCCCTCTCCGTGATGAACGCCCTCCTCGGCGGCGTTTTCAATTCGCGTATTAACCTCAACCTCCGCGAAAAGCACGGCTATACCTATGGCGCCCGCTCCATGTTCGCTTTCCGCCGCCAGGCCGGCCCATTCGTCGTCAGCGCCCCCGTGCGCAACGAGGTCACGCGCGAGTCCGTCACCGAGGTCCTCTCCGAGCTCCGCCGGATCCGCACGGGCGACGTCGAAACGCAGGAGCTCGACGACACGAAGAACTACCTGATGGGTTCCTTCCCATCGACAGTCCAAAGCTCCAGCGACATCGCCGGCCGTCTCCTCGACATGGAGCTCTACGACCTCCCGACGGACTACTTCGATCGCTACCGCGAGAACATCGGCGCCGTGTCGAAGTCGGACGTCGAGCACGTGGCGCAGAAGTACATCGACCCCGACCGCGTCATCATCGTCATCGTCGGCAACGCGACGCAGATTCGCGAGCCGTTGGGTTCGCTGGGGATGCCGATTCACGAGTTGGACATCGAGGGATGGGCGATCGGGTAAGCATGATCCTGTCGGTGTGGGCGGCAACTCCTTACGGCGCGCCCAGCAGAGTGATCGGGCAGCGGCACCGGCTGCGCAGCTATAATCGTCCCCTCGATGGAGCAGCTCCAACTTCACTACGTCGATCTCGGCGTGCCGCGGGTCATGGACCTGAAGCACGAACTGTCGGTGGGGCGCACCGAGGGGAACGATCTGATCCTGAATCACCCCTCGGTCTCGCGGAAGCACGCCAAGTTCGAGCTGCGCGGGGAGCACTGGTGGATCGTCGACCTGAAGTCGACGAACGGAGTGAAGCTCAACGGGAACCTCGTCACCGAGGCGCAGGTCGCGGCCGGGGACAAGCTCTCGGTCGGCTCCGTCGTGCTGGATGCGCGAGCGCTGCCGTCGGTTGATTTCAACGCCGACTCGATGTTCGACAACCCGTCGGGCACGGTCATCCGTCGTATCTCCGACTTCAACTCCGAGTTCGGTCTCGACATCGGCGAGGTCCTCGACAACAAAGCGCCCGTCACGCGGCCGCCGTCGCAGCCAGGCCTGCGCGAGCCGGCCGTGTCGCGCGAGAAGATCTTCCAGGTCCTGGTACAGGTGGCCAAGGCCCTGCTGGCATCCGAAGAGCTGCAGGTCGTGCTCACCACCGTCATGGACATCATCTTCCGGTACCTGCCGGTCGAGCGCGGGCTGATCATCCTCTTCGATGACGAAGGCAACCCGATCCCGAAGCTGACCAAGTTCATCGACGGCGCGGAGCAGCAGGACATCCCGATCTCGCGCACGATCCTGAAGATGGTGGCGCAGCAGCAGGTGGCCCTGATGACTTCGAACGCGCTCGAAGACGCGCGTCTGCTCGGCGGGAAGTCGATCGCCATCCACGGCATCCGCTCGGCCATGTGCGTACCGCTCTGGAACCGCCAGCGCGTCATCGGCGCGGTTCAGGTCGACTCACCAATCCACATCGGCAGCTTCACCGAGGAAGACCTCGATCTACTGACGGCTCTGGCGAACTTCGCCGCCGTGGCCATCGAGCGCGCCCAGCTCGCCGAAAAGATCGAGGAGGAGCGGAAGATCCGCGCGCGCATGGAGCGCTATCACTCGCCGGCCGTCGTCGACGAGATCGTGAAGGGCTCGATCTCCATCTCCACGGAATCGGAAGTCCGCAGCACCGATGTCTCGATTCTGTTTGCGGACATCAGCGGCTTCACGACCGTGTCGGAGACGAAGAAGCCGGAGGAGGTCGCCGAGTTTCTGTCGCACTTTTTCTCGTGCGCGGTGGAATCGATCTTCGCGTACGGCGGAACGCTCGATAAATTCATCGGAGACGCGGTGATGGCCTTCTTCGGCGCACCGCTGGCGCAGGATGATCACGCCGACCGGGCCGTCCTGACCGGCCTGATGCTTCAGCGGATGGTGAACGAGTGGAACGTGGAGCGGGCCAAGACCGACCTTCCGGCGGTGATGGTGCGCGTTGGGATCAACAGCGGTCTGGCCGTCGTCGGCAACGTCGGCACCGAGAAGCGCGTCGACTACACGGTTCTGGGCTCGTCGGTGAACATCGCCTCACGCCTCGAGAGCGGCGTGGCCAAACCGGGACAAGTAGTCATTTCGCAGAACACGATGGACCGGATCATGGGCAGCTTCGAGACCGAGTCGCTCGGCGAGTTTGCGCTAAAGGGTCTCCAGCAGAAGATGCCGGTGTTCGCCGTGACGGGAACGGTCGGTGTCGGCACCGGACCCACCCCCCTGCCCGCGTTGCAGGCGACGTCGACGGCGCGCTAACTATTTGTGCATCCGCGTCATCTGCGGACCAGCTTTATCCGCAGATGACGCAGATGGACGCAGATAAGATAGCGGCCTGATGCCTTTTCTCGAAGCGCATTCGCTTTCGAAAACCTACCGCAACGCCGAGGTGCCGGTGCCGGTGCTCAACGACCTGGAGCTCACCGTGGAGCGCGGGGAGATGCTGGCCGTCGTCGGCCCGTCGGGCATCGGCAAGTCGACCCTGCTGCACCTGCTCGGTGGGCTCGATCGTCCTGACACGGGCACGATCAGGGTCGCGGACGCTCAGGTCTCTTCGATGAGCAACGACGAGCTGGCGCGGTTTCGCAATCGGAACGTCGGCTTCGTCTTTCAGTTTCATCATCTGCTGCCCGAGTTTACGGCAACGGAGAACGTGGCCATGCCGGGGTGGATCGGAAGGTTCGAGAAGAACGAAGCGTTGACAAGAGCAACCGCGCTGCTGTCGGAGCTGGGGCTGGAAGGACGGGCTCGTCACTTCCCGAATCAACTCTCCGGCGGCGAGCAGCAGCGCGTTGCCATCGCGCGCGCGCTGCTGACGGATCCGATCCTGTTCCTGGCCGATGAACCGACAGGCAACCTCGATCTGGAGACCAGCGAGCGTGTGTTCGATCTGATGCGGGAATGTCACGTGAAACGCGGTTTGACAAGCGTGATCGTCACACACAATCGTGATCTGGCTGCCCGATGTGACCGTGTGTTCGAGATGAGTGCTGGCGTGAGGGGTTAAACTACGTTCAACGCCCATGTTCGAAAAATACAACGAGAAAGCCCGCCGCGCCCTTTTCTTTGCCCGATATGAAGCTTCGAAGCTCGGCTCCCGCGTCATCGAGTCCGAACACATCCTCCTCGGCGTCCTGCGCGAGGGGGAGGAGATCATCAAGGAAATCTTCTCGCGCTTCAATGTGAAGCCGGAGCAGATTCGCCGCGAAGTGGAGGGCGACCGGCCCTTCGTCGATCGCATCTCGTCGTCCGCCGAGCTCCCTCTCTCCGAGGAATCCAAGAAGATCCTCGCCTACGCCGCGCACGAGGCGGAGTCGATGCTCCACCAGTACGTCGGCACGGAACACTTGCTCATCGGCATCCTGCGCGTCGAGTCGTCGACAGCCGCGCGCATCCTCACCGCCAGAGGCCTCAACGTCTACGGCGTGCGTGAGGAGACGATCTCGATCCTGAAGGAGCGCGAGGCGGACAAGCAGAAGAAGGAATTGCCGTTCCTGGCCGAGTACGCGCGCGATCTGACGGCAATGGCGCACTCGGCGCAGTTCGATCCGCTCATCGGCCGCGAGAAGGAAGTCGAGCGTATCATCCAGATCCTTTCGCGGCGTACGAAGAACAACCCGATCCTCCTCGGCGAGCCCGGAGTCGGCAAGACCGCCATCGTGGAAGGGTTGGCGCAGAGGATCGTCGACGGCAACGTCCCGCTCTTCATCGCCAACAAACGCATCCTCTCGCTCGATCTTTCGCTCATCGTGGCGGGCACGAAGTACCGCGGCCAGTTCGAGGAGCGCCTCAAGGGGATCATCAAGGAGCTCAAGGAGAACACCGACATCATCATCTTCATCGATGAGATCCACTCGCTGATCGGCGCGGGCTCCGCCGAGGGCTCGCTCGACGCCGCCAATATCCTCAAGCCGGCTCTGTCGCGCGGAGAGATCTCGTGCGTCGGCGCGACCACGATCCG
Source organism: Thermoanaerobaculia bacterium (assembly GCA_035482045.1). GTDB lineage: Bacteria > Acidobacteriota > Thermoanaerobaculia > Gp7-AA8 > Gp7-AA8 > JADGNZ01. The sequence continues at coordinate 1,500 of DATHRD010000088.1, read as the reverse complement.
GGAGTACCGGCGTTACATCGAGAAGGACCGTTCGCTGCTCCGACGCTTCCAGGCCATCAACGTCGCGCCGCCGAACGAGGACGAGACGCTGGCCATCCTGGAAGGAGTCAAGGAGCGCTACGAGAGCTTCCACAAGGTCAAGTACTCGGACACCGCCATCCGCAGCGCGGTCTACCAATCGAACCGCTACATCACGGACCGCTTCTTCCCGGATAAGGCCATCGACATCCTCGACGAGGCCGGCGCGAAGGTGAAGCTGCGTCGCGTGGCCGATACGCAGAACCTGCGCCGGCTGGAGTCGGAGATCCGTTCGATCGTCAAGGAGATGAAGAAGGCCATCTCGGACAAGGACTTCGAAAAGGCCGTCTTCCTCCGCGAGCGCGAGATCGAGCTAAAGGAAGAGGTGGAGCGTTTCAAGCAGGAACGTGAGGCGGTCGGCGAAGAGTTGATGGAAGTGACGAAGAAGGACGTCGAGGAGATCATCAGCTCCTGGACCGACATCCCGGTGACGTCCATCGAGGCCGACGAGGCTGCGAAGCTCATCAACATGGAAGACTCGCTGATGCGGCGCGTCGTCGGTCAGGACAAGGCCATCCGCGCCATCTCGCGGGCCATCCGGCGCTCGCGTCTCGGCGTCGCCTCGCCGAACCGGCCGATGGGCTCGTTCATCTTCCTCGGCTCCTCAGGCGTCGGCAAGACCGAGGTGGCCCGCCGTCTGGCCGAGTTCCTCTTTGGCTCGCAGCGGCACCTGATCCGTTTCGACATGTCGGAGTACATGGAGAAGCACGCGGTGTCGAAGCTGATCGGCTCGCCACCCGGATACGTCGGTCACGAAGAGGGCGGCCAGCTCACCGAGCGGGTGCGCCGCAATCCGTATTCGGTGGTGCTGCTCGACGAGATCGAGAAAGCCCATCGCGACGTGCACGAGATGTTCTTCCAGGTGTTCGACAAGGGCTACATGGACGACGCCGAGGGGCGCTACATCGACTTCAAGAACACCCTGATCCTGCTCACCTCCAACGTCGGCACCGACCTGATCACCAGCCTGTCGGAAGACCCGGAGATGGCGCCCGACGCCGACAGCCTGGCCCAGACCCTGCGGCCGGAGCTGCTGAAGGTGTTCCCGCCGGCGCTGCTCGGGCGGCTGATCGTGCTGCCCTATTACCCGCTCAGCCCCGACATGCTGAAGGGCATCGTGCGGTTGCAGATGGACCGGGTGAAGCGGCGCATCGCCGACAACCACGCCATCCTGTTCGACTATGGCGACGACGTGGTCGACCTGGTGGTCTCGCGCTGCAACGAGGTCGCCTCGGGCGGGCGGATGATCGACGCGATCCTGACCAACACCATGCTGCCGGAGCTCTCCATCGCCCTGCTCTAGCGACAGATGGCCGGCGAGGCGGTGGCGAAGATCGGCGTCAAGGTGAAAGACTCGGCGTTCGACTACACCTTCACCGGTCCGGAACCGGCGGCTGCGGCGCCGGCGGCGGCCGCACCCGA
>DATHRD010000087.1:0-48797 GCA_035482045.1 Thermoanaerobaculia bacterium | reverse complement strand
AGCAAGAAACAACGCCAACCACCTACATCCCACGCCTCGCTCTCGGACTCTCGAACCCCGTCCACCGGAGTTGGAGACCTTCGGAGGCCTTCAAATCGAAAAACAAAGCCCCACGGATCGATTACCTTCACAAGCTCTCAGAATGACAAGCAACGTGTTTCGCGGCTTTTTCGCATCCACCACGCGCGCCGCAGCGCGCAGACAAACGACAACGCGCCGAAGGCGCAGACAACGTGCGCGAAGCGCGCCGAAAGGCGCTACGCGCTAGCGCTCTCCGCGGGAAGCTCCCCTGCCATGGCCACCTGGTTCTTGCCGTTCTTCTTGGCGAAATAGAGGGCGGTGTCGGCGCGGGAGACCAGGTCCGTCGTCGTGGCGCCGTCGTGGGGATAGATGGCTACGCCGATACTCACGGTCACTCGCAGAGCCCGTCCGACGGAAGGCATGTTGAGCTCGCGCTTTGCGACCAGCTCGCGCATCCGGTTCCCGGCGTCGCGCGCCGAGGAAGCCGGCGTGTCGGCGAAGATGATGGCGAACTCCTCGCCGCCGTAGCGGGCCACGACGTCGGTATCGCGCGCGTTCGTGACCATCTCGTCGACCAGACCCTTGAGGATCTCGTCGCCAACCGGATGGCCGAAGGTGTCGTTGATGCGCTTGAAGTTGTCGATATCGAGCATGGCCAGGGCGAACTCGCGGCCCGTGCGCGCGCTGCGGTGGACCTCCTTCGCCAGGGCCTCCTGGAAGTAGCGGTGGTTGAACGCCGAGGTCAGCCCATCGATGAACGTCAGGCGCCGGATCTCCTCGTACTGGCGCGCCGACTGCAGGGCCGTGACCGCCTGCACGGCAAAGATCTCGAGCGTCTTCACCGTCTCGAGGTTCGGTACGCGCAGGTCCCGCGGGTCGCGCACGGCCAGGTAACCGAGCATCTCGTCCGCGCTGCTGAGCGGCACCAGCAGGATGTCGTTCTCATGCCATTCATCCGGCCGCCTCAGGGGATCGTCGTCGTGACGGACGAAGACCCCGTGCTCGCTCTGCTGCAGCGCCGTGTGCGAGACGAAGAACGAGTTCGAGACGCGGAACTCGTCAGCGAAGAACGGCGTGATCTCGGTCGACGCCACCGGCTTCTTCTTCATCTCCTCCCACACGTCGTCGAGACCCATGTGCGCCCGCCGGGTGAACTCGGCGCGCTTGGGGTCGAGCAGGGCGAAGACCACCTTCTCGAATCCGAGCGCTTTGCTGATGGCCTGGGCGATCCGCGTGAGCATGGCATCGACGTCGAACGAGCCGATGAGGCCGTTGGCCACGTCGAGAATCAGCGACTTCGTGGCCGCCTGGGCCTCGAGCTGCGTGGTCTTCTCCCCCATCTCACGCCGCAGCAATTGATCCTGCAGCGACAGCGCGGTCTGACTGGCGAGCAGCGTCAGGAGGTTGATGCTGCCGCTTTTCAGGATGGCGGGATCCTCGGTTTCGTAGATGAGGATTCCGTAGATGACCTCGGCCGTCTGAATGCCGATGAGTATCTGGATGGCGTTCCCCTCCGAGAGTGGGAAACGGCGCTGATCGTTGTGAAAGACGAAGGCGCGGCTGGGAGCGGATTCCGCAAAGCCGGCCGATTCGACCCAGGCCAGAATCCCCTGGTCGTCCGGCTGACAGGCGCCGTGCCGGTAGATCGTGGCCGGAACGTCGGGGTTCGAGCCCCAGGTCACGATCGCGCAGGCCTTGAGCCGGGCCAGCCGGCCGAGCAGCGAGACCATGCGCCGGAGCGTCTCCTGATCGCCCTCGGCGGAGAGGATCTGCGACGCGCTTTCCGTGAGGATGGAGAGCTCGCGATTGCGCCGCACGAGCTCCGTGTTCTGCCGCGTCGCCTCCGTCTCGTTGCGCATCGCATACGCGACGATCAGCACCGGCAGGAAGGCCAGCGCGAAGCCGGGCATCCCGTAGACCGCGTAGCAGAGCACCTCCGCGGCCACGACCGGCGTCATCAGCAGGAGCATCCGGCCTTGCGCGACCAGGACGCCGCGGACGTCGAGCGCGCCGCTCCGTTCATCGAGCGCGTGGCGGACGGCCGCGAAGGCCACGTGCGCAAGGAGATAGCCGACGACGAGAAGGATGTAGCCGGAGACCTTCGCCATCAGCGGCGCCTCTCTGGCGACGGCCGACGCGTAGAGAATCGCCACGATGTAATACGAGAGCGCGAGCTGCGCGGCGTCGTAGAACGAATCGAGCCGGAACGTGCGCCGGCCGGCATCGCGAACCACGTGCGCGGCGGAGGCGCCAACGAAGACGCAGATCAGCGCAACGGCCGGATTGTGGAGGACGAGGATGGCCGCGAACACGACCGCCGCCTCGAAGCCCGGCGAGTCCTCGTCGACACGCACCCAGGCCACGACCGCGACGAGAGCGGCATAGAAGAGAAGCGTCTCGGCGGTCGTCCATGACGCGACGCTGAACGTCCACACCACCGCGGTAATGGCGATGACGATCGCCGTCAGCACATAGATGCGAAATAGGAGCGGGCGAGACACGATGGGATTTACGGATTGTATACGGGACGCGGGGGTCGGGTGTCGGGTGTCGGGTGTCGGAATGGAATCACTTGTCTGCGATTGTCAGCGCTTTGCGCGTTGTCGGTTGTCGGGCTGTCGGGTGGTCGGTTGTCGGGTTGTCGGTTATTGGGTTGTCGGTTGTTGGGTTGTCGGTTGGTCAAGCGAGTGCGGCGCTCGGACAATCAACTCCGACCCCCGACTCCCGACTCCCGCCCCCCTGCCAACTGTCATAATCGACACAATGTCGTGGGAAGCCGTCATCGGTCTCGAGGTACACGCGCACCTTTCGACCGCTACGAAAATCTTCTGCGGCTGCCCGACCTCGTTCGGAGCCCCTCCGAACACGCAGGTCTGCCCGGTGTGTCTCGGCTATCCCGGAGCCCTGCCGGTGCTGAATCGCCGCGCCGTCGAGCTGGCCATCCGCGCCGCCGTCGCCACCGGATGCACCATCCACGAGCGCTCCGTCTTCGCCCGGAAGAACTACTTCTACCCCGACCTGCCGAAGGGCTATCAGATCTCTCAGTTCGACCGGCCGCTCGCGACGGGAGGCAGCATCGGCGGCGTCCGTATTCTGCGCATCCACATGGAGGAAGACGCGGGTAAGTCGATCCACCACGGCGAGACCTCGCATGTCGATCTCAATCGTGCCGGCACGCCGCTCGTGGAGATCGTCTCCGAGCCCGACATCCGCTCCGCCGAGGAGGCCGACACCTATCTCACGAGACTGCGTCAGATCCTCATGTACGCCGAAGTCTGCGACGGCAACATGGAGGAGGGCTCGCTGCGGTGCGACGCCAATGTATCCGTGCGGCGGCCTGGCGCTGACCTGGGCACGCGCACTGAGATCAAGAATCTGAACTCATTCCGCTTCCTTCGCAGTGCCATCGATTTCGAGATCGCTCGCCAGACCGGCGTCCTCGAATCGGGGGGCGTCATCACACAGGAGACGAGACTCTACGATCCCGCCGCGGGGGAAACGCGTCCGATGCGCTCCAAGGAGGAGTCGCACGATTACCGCTACTTCCCGGACCCCGACCTTCTACCGCTCGCCGTGGAGCGGACCTGGATCGACGAGATCGCGCGCGCGGTCCCCGAGCTGCCGCACGCCCGCGCCGCGCGATACCAACGGGAGATGGGGTTGAACGCGGTCGACGCCGAGGCGCTTGTGACGTCGCGGCAGCTCGCCGATTACTTCGAAGCCGTCGCCGAAGCCAGCGGAAACCACCGCGCGGCGGCGAACTGGGTGCGCAACGAGGTGCTGCGGGTGCTCAACGAGCAGAAATCCGACATCGGTGACTATCGCGTCTCGCCGGAGATGCTCGCGCAACTGATCCGCCTCATCGACAGCGGCGCCATCGGCGGTAAGGCAGCGAAAGAAGTCTTTGACGACATGTCCGCCGGCGGAGAAGACCCGCGGCAGATCGTCGACCGCAAGGGACTCGGACAGATCAACGATCCCGAGGTCATCCGCGAAGCGGCTTGGCGCGTGGTCGAACGCAACACCGCGCAGGTCGAACAGTACCGCGCCGGCAAGGCGCAGCTCTTCGGTTTTCTGGTCGGTCAGTTGATGAAGGAAACGCGGGGAAAAGCAAACGCCGAACTGGCGAATGCGATTCTGCGGGAACTACTCGGATTCTGAACTTCCGGCGCTGCGGACAGCGAAGAAAACAGAGAAGTTGCGCGGATATGCCTGTGCTATGATCCGGCGGTTTTCCGAGGTCGTACTTCAAGCGCAATACGAGTCACTTAGGAGGTCCAGCTTGCGTTCTTTCAACAAAATCGGGCTACTGGTTTCGGCAGCGGTGTTAGCGGTGAGCAGCGCAGCATTCGGAGCCGGATTCGGGCTCTACGAACAAGGCGCCAAGGCAACCGCCATGGGTGGTGCCTTTGCCGCGACGGCCGACGATCCGAGTGCCATCTTCTATAACGTTGCCGGCATCGCCCAGCAGCGCCACGCGGCATTCATGGCCGGCGGCACGGGCATCAACTTCACCAACCAGTTCACCGGCGACCCGAACGACGCCTTCACCAGCGGCGCCACAGGCCAGTACCGGCCTCACACGTTCCTCCCCCCGAACGCCTACTTCATCATGCCGGTCGGCACGAACCTGACCGTCGGCGTGGGCGTCTTCACACCGTTCGGGCTGCGGACCAACTGGGAAGATCCATGGATCGGCCGCTTCGTCTCCCGGGATGCGAATATCAAGACGATCTCGTTGGAGCCGGCCGTGGCCTGGCAGACTTCGGACGGCCGCGTCGCCGTCGGCGTCGGAGCCGAGTATCGCCGGGCTCGCGTCATCCTGGCGAACAACAGCACGCTGCCGCCGGGTACAGTCAACGTCAATCCGTTCGCCGGCCGCTTCATCGATGTCGCCAGCGCCTACCTGGCAAGCGACTGGGACAATGCCTGGGGATGGAACGCGGGTGTGCTCTTCAAGCCCTCTCCGACCTGGCGCATCGGCGCCTCCTACCGCGCCCCGCTGGACATCAACTTCAGCGGCAAGGTAACCATCACGCAGCTCTCGACCGGAAACGCTCAGCTCGACGGACTCATCGCTCAGGGTCTTCCGCCAAGCCAGTCGGTGGCGACGACATTGAACTTCCCGTCGATCGCGAACATCGGCATCGCCACCACGGCCATTCCGAACTGGGACTTCGAGTTCGACGTCGTTGACACGGGCTGGAGCCGCTTCAAGCAGTTGAAGGTCGACTTCATCACCACGCCGGCCGCAGGCTTCAGCCGCCAGGAGAACTGGAAGAACTCCAATTCGTACCGCCTCGGCGCGAATCGCACCGTCAACGCGAACTGGGACGTCCGCTTCGGCCTGCTCTACGACAAGACGCCGCAGCCGACCGATAACGTCAGCCCGCTGCTTCCCGACGCCGATCGCGAGGGGGCGTCCTTCGGCATCGGCTGGCACAACGGCCCTTGGATGGTCGATGCCACCGAGTTCGCGCTGCACTTCAAGACCCGCAGCACCCAGGGCCTCAGTCAACCGGAAATCAATTTCAACGGGACGTATCGCACGGATGCGAACCTTGTTGCCCTGAACCTCGGCTACCGGTTCTAGACGACACAAAGGAGAACCCTAAATGACGCGCATCGGAAACCTCGCTCGTATCGCCTCGGTTGCACTGGCAATCGCGGTCATCGCTGCTCCGGGCTTTGCCGCAACCGGCTCGGCCAATTTCACGCAACTCACCGTCATCGGCGACAGCTACGGCGCCGGCTTCGAGAGCAACTCGCTCAATGAGCATCACACTGTCTATAGCTGGCCGTCCATCGTGGCCCGCCAAGTCGGTCTGACGATTTGCACGGTGGGCTCGTCGGCCACCGACAACTGCTTCGCGCAGCCGATCGTCAGCTTCCCCGGCATCGGCCCGGAGATGCAGTTGATGGACATCAGCACCTATCCGCCGGTCATCGCCAACGCGGCCGGCCAGGGAGTGCCGCTGAATACGACTTTCGGCCGCCCGTACAACAACGTGGCCATCCCGGGCGCAAACGTCGCGGATACTTATACCGTCACGGGTACCGACGCCCATCCGACACGCGGCGTACAGCAACTCGCCCAGTTCATCCTCCGCGGACCCGTCACCGAGGTCGACTCGGTGCTCGCGCAGAAGCCGACCTTCATCCTCATCTGGATCGGCGGAAACGACTTCCTCGGCTCCGCGACCAATGGCACGGTAGTCGGACTGACTTCAGTGGCCGACTTCACGACCGCCTACAACACGATGCTGGACAAGCTCTCCGTGTCGGGGGCGGGCATGGTCGTCGGCACGCTGCCGACCAATCCCGGCGCGGTGCCGTTCTTCAACACGGTCCCGACGGTTCTGATCAACCCGGCCACGCGCTCACCGGTTCTCGGACCGACAGGCGCGCCGATCACCCTCGTCGGCCAGGTCGACGGCACTCCTCCGGTCGGACAGCTCCTGCCGGGCAGCTTCGTGACTCTTCCGGCCGGTTCGCTCATCGCGCAGGGCTTCGGCATCCCGGCCGCGCTCAAGCCGATCCTCGATCCGACCAACAAGCTTCCGCTCTTCGGCACACCACTGCCGGACGCGGTCGTCGTCACGCCGGCCGAGATCGCCACGCTCACGCAGCGGATCGCCGACTACAACACCGTTATCGTCGCGGCGGCCGCGAAACGCAATATCCCGGTGGCGGACATCAAAGGTCTCTTTGATCGTTTCGCGGCGGGTATGTCCGTCGGCCCCTTCCGGCTGACGAGCGACTACATCACCGGCGGCCTCTTCAGCCTCGACGGCATTCATCTGAGCGACATCGGCTACACGCTGTTCGCGAACGAGTACATCAAGGCCATCAACTCCGGCTACAGCACGCACATCCCTCTGGCTTCGGTAGCGACGTTCATGCAGAACAACGACCCGGCCACGAAGATGGCCTCGGGCGCAGCTGCCTACCCGGGAATGATGTGGATCCTCAGCGACGAAGCGTCGAAGAGCCTGTTGAACATGTTCGGCGTCACGAACATGCCTCCGGCCGGCCGGCGCCGCTCTTCTCACTAATCTCCTCTCGCACAGCAAACCGAACGGGCGGCCTCGCGGCCGCCCGTTTCGTTTGTGTCGCTTGTCGCGCGAAGAGGATTACGTTCCCGCGGGCCGTCCTCGCGGTGAAGGGCGGGAGATGTCGATCATGGCCATGCGCTCCTTCTCGTCGTACCAGCAATGGAAGCGCTTGATGCCGGGAACCTCGATGTCGTAGAAGCGGAAAAAGCTCGGGACGTGAAGCGATGTGGATTTGTCGGACTGGCGGATCTTCGCGGCGCCTTCTTCTTTCTTGTCGAGCGCCCGGATGCCGATGACCTTCCGCTTTTTGTCGTAGTAGAGATTGGCGTTGGTCTTGCCGCGCAGGCGGAGCATCGACGCCACCGGCGTCGGCAACCGAATCAAGCGCGACTGAACGATGGTCGCCGAGGCGGGAAAACGCTCGAATTCAGGCTGCGGATCCCACTTTTCAAAAGCCATTCTCCGACTCCTCACCCATCACGAACCCTGCTGGCTAGGTGATAAGATCATAAAATCGAAGCCGATTTTGTCAACAATTAATCGAACTTCTTTCGCCCGGGCCGAAACCGCGCCGGGACGCACAATTATTCTGAGTGATTAAGAGACTGGCGCCGGCGGACAATACCGCGCACGCAAGCCCGCTCCACGACGGACCTAACCGACTGTAATTGCTGTGGTTAGATGCAGCGACCGAGATCGCAGCCAGGCCAGGATCGGGCTCGATTGAACGCCCGGCAGCTCACCGGTGTCGATGAGTCCGCAACTCCGGACCTCACCGCTTCCCATGTGATCGGCGCTGCTTCCAGTTACCTTTATCGTGCGGTTTGTGGTCTGAAGTCCGCCACCGCCGGCTCGCTCACTCCCCCTCTCGGCGATCAAGCTTGCCAAAAGGGGTAGGGAAAACCAGGCCGGCAGACACTCCATCAGTACAGCCTCGACATTTGATCGAAAGGAACACCATGAGCTATCTCGACCGCCCTCGGCTTCACTTTTTCGGCACCTTCACCGCCAATCCTTCCACGCTCAACAACACGGCGACGAACTACAACATGAACCAGCCCCTCGGCCCGGTTCTCTGGAACCCGCTTGGAAGACACAACTTCTCGCTGAACGCCTGCCCCATCACCAGCATCGTGATGGACGGCACCGCCGATACGGAGACGGGAATCGTCGATACCTCGCAGACGGGAGTGCTCGTCGACCTCGACACCGAGCAGCAGGGGGTCTCGATGATCTTCGGAATGATTCTGAAGATCACGGCCGGCACGGGGTCGATCACGGGCACGTTCCAGCCGGTTAACTTCTTCGACCTCTTCGAACGCGCGAACGGTACAGGCGGAGATCAAGGGGCATCCGCCGCATACCAGTCGGTGCTGACCAATCTGCAGTGGAGCGGCGCTGCGCAGTCGCCGTTCCTCAGCGCGCTGTTCGCGGCCAGCCCGAACATGTTGTCGATCCGCTTCAACGTCGACGGGTTCAACAACGACACGAAACTCGGACGTGTCGCGGGAACGATCGGTCCGTACCTCATCGGTGAACCGACGACCTTCGTCAATGGCCGCTTCCTGCGTCCAAATCCAAATGGCACTGCGAGCCAGTTTGGTCCCTTCAACTACGCACCGGCGAAGACTGATGTGGCGCGAGGCGTGATCACATTCGACCTCGGGAACGCCGTTCCGACGAACTGGGCTACGAATCCCACGCCACCACCGCAGCAGACCACGCCCTATCCGGTTGCCGCCGGCTTTCCACTGCAGGTGGCGCTCGTTCCGCCGTCCGGTCCTCCCATCACATTCGGCGACTTCGACACATCCGAGACCGCGTACGAGCAGAACGCGTTCGTGCAGGAGTTCCCCATCCCCCAGAACGCGGCGAACCCGCTGGCTTCGACGCCGACCGGTATCGTCAGTCCGGAAACGGGGGGGCCGTTCGTGGTGATGATGGAGAACCCTACTGGGGCATACGTCAACGCTGATCGGTACGTCTTCCGCATGAATCCCGGCGACACCGGCACGGTTCCGATGTGGGCCAACATCTTCGAAGCGCCGGCACAGGGCGCCTCGATTCTTCTCTACCCCTACCCCAACATGTTCGGTATGACGCCCGGGATCCCGGTCGGGACACCGTCCGGTGCCGTCAGCTATCCAGCCGTTGTGACCACCGACGCGAACGGCCAGGCATCATTCACGATCAGCGCGAACGATCCAGGCAACCCGCGAGGCTTCATCGACGGCCAGATTTACGGCATCGGCTTCACATGGGCTGCGGACGTCACTCCTGACCCGAACGCGTTTCTCAGCGTCCACGTCTTTCAACAAGTGCCAGTGCCACCCGCGCCGACGTGGTGGCAGGATGTGTATCCGATCCTCAACCAGTACTCGCGCCTGTATCCCTCGATGCAGGCGATCATTGCTCTCAACGATTACACAGCCGTCGTTCAGAACCTGCAGCCGATCATCCAGAGGCTGAACCTTCCCGAGACCGATCCCGGATACATGCCGATCACGCGCGAGCTCTCTCGCGACAAGAAGGCAATCATCATGGCCTGGGCGAATAACAATCACCCGGAGGGCACTTCGCCGACGTAGACAGGATCGAGAACCTCCACGCCGGGCCGCCCCTCCGACCAATAGGCTTGGCCGGGGGGACAGCCCTCACGTCTTCTCACGTCCTGAAGTACGCCCGGTCCAGCGCCCGGTAATTCACCGCCTCGGCGACGTGGGCGCTTTGGATCGGTTCGCTGCCGGCGAGATCGGCGATCGTTCTCGCTACTTTCAGGACGCGGTCGTGAGCGCGGACGGAAAGGCCAAGGTGCGTCAGGGCCTGGTCGAGGATGCGGCGCGATGGAGGGTCGAGCTCGCAGTGCCGCCGCATGGCCCGTGAGCTCATCTCCGCATTCGATTGCATCGACGATCGTACAAACCGTTGACGCTGAATCTGCCGCGCCGCTTCGACGCGCTCGCGGATCAAGAGGGAGCTCTCGCCTGGCGTGAACGTCGAGATCTCCTCGGCCGCCAGCGCCGGCACTTCGACCTGCAGATCGATCCGGTCGAGCAAGGGGCCGGAGATCTTGCCAAGGTATCGGGCGATCTGACCGGGCGTGCAGATGCACTGCCGCCGCGCATCATTGAAGTATCCGCACGCGCACGGATTCAGCGCGGCGGCGAGCGTAAAGCGCGACGGAAACGTCAGCGTGCGCTGTACTCGGGCAATCGTGACGTGCCCGTCCTCCATCGGCTGCCGCAGCACCTCCAGGGTAGCGTGATGAAACTCCGCCAGTTCGTCGAGAAACAGCACCCCGTGATGTGCGAGACTCACCTCGCCCGGACGCGGCATCGAGGCGCCGCCGACCAATCCTGCCTTCGAGATGGTGTGATGCGGCGCGCGGAACGGACGGCGTGTGATCAGGCCACTGCCCGGTGGAAGAGTGCCGGCCACGGAATGGATCTTCGTCGTCGTGATCGATTCCTCCAGCGTGAGGTGCGGGAGAATCGACGGCAGCCGGCGAGCCAGCATCGTCTTGCCCGAGCCCGGCGGTCCGATCATGAGGATGTTGTGGCCGCCCGCCGCCGCGATCTCGAGCGCGCGCTTGGCCTGCAACTGCCCGCGAACATCGGCGTAGTCGGGCATCTCACGCGAGGGCTCAACCGCCGGCACCGAGAGGGCCCGCTCGACGACCTTCGCACCCGTCAAATGCCGCAGCAGTTCCGGCAGGTGCTGGACGCCGGCGACGTGAACCGACTGAACGGCGGCCGCTTCGCTGGCGTTCCCGGCCGGAACGATCAGCTCACGCAGATCCGAGGCACGCGCAAACGAGGCGGAGATGGCCAGCGTGCCTCGTACCGGTACCAGCGCGCCGTCGAGCGACAACTCGCCGACGAACAGCCGGCCTGCCACGACCTCAGGCGGCAGAAACTCGGCCACGACAAGGATGCCGATGGCGATGGGAAGGTCGAAGGCCGACCCCTCCTTCTTCACGTCCGCGGGCGAGAGGTTTACGGTGATATGCCGCTGCGGCAGCCAATAGCCGCAGTGGCGGAGGGCGGAACGGACGCGCGAGTACGCCTCGCGCACGGCGGCGTCCGGAAGTCCGACCAGTGTGAAGCCGGGCTGCTCGGCCATGCGAGCATCGACTTCGACGACGATTCGTACAGCATCAATTCCGAGGGTCGCGGCACTCCATACCTTGGAAACCATGGCAGGTTGCGACCATGCGGAAGTCCCGCACCGAGGCTACCTCGGCGCGGGGGCAATGGCAAGCGGTGTGATACAAGGCGCCCGCCGGAGGGCAAATGCGAATCGTCATTCCCCATCACACCGATCGAGCAGACGCGCGCCGCAAAGTCGAGGCACGCCTGCAGGATCTTCTCGGGCAGCACGGACACTACCTCAGCGAAATCAACCAGCACTGGGAAGGCGATCGGCTCGTTTTTTCAGGGACGGCCAAAGGCTTCAAGGCGAACGGCTCGGTCGAGATCACCGATTCCGAGGTCATCCTCGACGGCAAGCTCCCGTTGATCGCCAAGCCGTTCGAATCGCGCATCAAGAGCACCGTCGAGCGCGAGGCGGCGGCGATGTTCGCGACGTAAAGCCAGCGAACGTCAGTCGACGTGGAAGATTTTCTTCAACGCGTCGACATTCGGATCGACAAACAGGCGCCCGTCGACTTCGACCGCGGGGTCTGTGCCGAGGTGAAACGTCTTGGACGCCAGTTCCTCGGGTCGCGCCAGTTCATGCGCGACGTGGTGCTGCGTCAGAAAGCCCTCGATCAGGGTCGTCTTCTGTCTTCGACTTCCGGGGAAAAATCTAACGGTCATCCTCCCCTCCCTTGCCACCCAGGTTCTTCACAACTCATATTGGACGGATTCGCAAACGGTAGTCCTGTTTCGTGGCCTAGTCAAATAACGAGTCGGGGCTCGCATATACTCCCCGCGTTTTCCACAACTTGCGAAGGAGAACCTCATGAACCTCTCCCGCCGCGCTTTCGCCCGCGTCATCGGCGCCGGCGCCGCTGCCGCCGTCCTTCCGCCGCTCGTATCCGTGAAGCCGTTGTTCGCCGCGACGGCGCCCACGAACGCCCCGGTCCGGCTCAGCTCAAATGAGAACCCATACGGCCCCTCAGCGGCGGCACTCGATGCCATGCGAGATGCCTTCGCCAGGGTCTGGCGGTATCCCGATGAATCACAGAATGCGCTGATCGAGGCGATCGCCAAGTCCCACGCGGTCTCGCGCGATCAGGTGCTCCTCGGCGACGGGTCGAGCGAGATCCTCAAGCTCGCCGCGGTGTCCTTCACCGGACCGTCCCGCAAACTGGTGATGGCCGAGCCGACGTTCGAAGCGATCGGGGCGTACGCGAAGACCGCGGGCGCGGAGGTTGTCAGCATCCCGCTCGACCCGTCATACGGACACGATGCGGCGAAGATGGGTGGCACAGCCGGCGCGGGGCTGCTTTACATCTGCAATCCCAACAATCCGACAGGCAGCATCACACCGCGGGATACCATGCGCGCTTTGATTTCGAGTGCTCCGCCGGCGACCGCGATCCTCGTCGATGAGGCGTATCACCATTACGCCTCCTCGAGCGATTACGAAAGCGTCATCCCGGCCATCGCCTCGCGACCGAATCTCATCGTGGCGCGGACGTTCTCGAAGATCTTCGGGATGGCCGGTCTCCGCTGCGGTTACGCCGTCAGCTCACGCGAGACCATCCGCACCCTGGCCGCGCAGCAAGCCTGGGATTCGATCAATGTGATGGCGCTCGCCGCCGCCCTGGCAAGCGTGGGCGACACGCGCCACGTCGCCGAGGGACACAAACGGAACGGCGAGACCAAGGCGACCGTGGTCGCGTCGCTGAAAAAGCTCGGCTACGCCATCATCCCGTCGGAGACGAACTTCATCATGATCGACGTGCGGCGCGATGTCCGTCCGCTCATCAGCAGGATGCGCACGCGCGGCGTCCACGTCGGCCGCCTCTTCCCGGCCATGCCGCACCACATGCGCGTCACGATCGGCAAGCCGGAGCAGATGGAGGCGTTCATGCGGGCGTTCTCCGAGGTCGTCGCGTGAAGAGGCCTCACATGGCCGTTCTACATGGAGTAGAGGATTTCTAACAACCCGTTGCGGGTAGTAAAATTCGCTCATGGACGAGATCGATTTCAAGCGCCTGCTGGATGCGAGTACCGAACAGACTCAACGTCTCATCGAAGCAAGTGCCGCCGAGACGCAGCGTCGCATCGAGGCCGAGTTGCAGCTACGGTTTGATCAGGTAGATGCGACGGCAGCTGACCTTCGCAATCACATTGACACCACAGCAGTAGACCTTCGCAATCACATTGACACCACCGCAGCGGACCTTCGCCTCCACTTTGATATCGCCGCGGAAGGCGTCAGAAACGACGTCAAACTCGTTGCCGAGAAGGTCACGATGGTCGACGAGAGGCTGACCCGGGAAGCTGCCGATATTCGCGCGGAGATGCGTCAGGGTTTCGCTGACACGCAAGCGATGATCAGGGCCACTCGTACAGAGCTCGATCGCCGCGTGCCCGCGCTCGAGTAGCGCGACTGACGGCGTTCACAACACCACCGTGTAGCCCAGCGTCGTCAGATCGGGCATGCGATCGACATAGACGCGGCCGTCGGTGTGATCGACCTCGTGCTGGAAGATGCGGGCGGTGAAGTCGGTCACTTCCAGTTCCGCTTCGTTTCCCTCGTGATCGAGTCCGCGCAGACGGAGGCGTTTGTAGCGCGGAACTTCGCCTCCCAGGAACGGCACGCTGAGACAGCCCTCCCAGTCGGTGATCGTATCGGGGCCGATCGGTTCGTAGACGGCGTTGAAGAAGACGCCGGCGTTCAGCCTGGCGATGCCGCGGCGCTTGGCAACCTTCTCCTGCACCTCGAAGACGAAGATCCGCAGCGGCAGATGAACCTGCGGTCCGGCCAGGCCAACGCCCTCGTATTCGTGCATCGTCTCGATCATGTCGTCGATGAGGGGGCGGAACTTCCCCGCTTTGATGTCGGCGACTTCGACGTCGGAGGCCTTGAGGCGGAGCACCGGATGCCCGAGGCGGGCCACTTTCAGGATGGACATGCCTTGAAGTTTATCCTGCCGCTTCGACCAGCAACGGCTGCTTGCGCATCCGCAGCGCGATGACGAAGGCGATGGCCGTGAGCAACGCGCTGCCGTAGAAGGCGCCGCGCGCTTGGGCGAGGTCGTACAGAAAGCCGCACAGGATCGGCCCGAGGAAGCGTGCCAGGGAACCGACCCCGGACGCGAGACCGAGCATGCTTCCGTGCTCGCTCGCCGGAGAGGCCTTCGTCACCAGCGACGTGAGCGACGGATACGACAACCCCTGCCCGACGGAGATGAAAAACGCCACGACGTAGAGCATGGGCACGTGCCACACGACAGGAACGAGCGCCAATCCGATCGTGAATGACGCCGCGCCGGCGGCGACCAGCGTCTTCTCGCCGAAACGTTTCGCCAGACGGCCGATCAGACCGCCCTGGATTCCGGCAACGATCACGCCCATGAAAAGGAAGAACCAGGCCAGATCGAGTTGCGTGAAATGGAATCGATCACGCGCGTGCAGCGTCACGCTGGTCTCCATGCCCGACACGGCAAGAAGCGTAATGAAAAGGCTGCTCATGACGGCGAGCAGCAGGCCATGCGCCGCCATCTCGCTCCAGACCCGCTTGTCGAATTGTGGCGGGATGCCGCTGCGGGGCCGCAGGTCGGGCGCTTTCGACTCGCCGAGCACGAAGAACGCCACCATGAGGGCGATGAAGGAAAGCGATCCCGCCGCGAGCCCCGGCAGGAGGTTGCCGGCCATGCCGTGCCGCGTGCCGAGGTGCGCGAGCAGACCGCTGAGCGGAGGGCCCAGGATGAACCCCATGCCGAAGGCGGCGCCGATGATCCCCATCCCTTTTGCCCTGTTCTCAGGCGTGGTCTTGTCGGCGATGTAGGCCTGCGCCGTGCCGATATTCGCGCCGCCGGCGCCGGCGATGATGCGCGACACGAAGAGAAGCGTCAGGCTGTGCGAGACAGCGAAGAGAAAATAGCCGGCACAACTCGCCGTCAGGCTGATGAGGATGACCGGACGGCGACCGATGCGGTCCGACAGGCGCCCCCAAACCGGCGCGAAGAAGAACTGCATGATGGAGTAAATGCCAACGACCATGCCGACCGCGGTCCCGCTGGCGCCGTACTCGCGGGCATAGAACGAGAGGAACGGGATCACCATCCCGAAACCGATCAGATCGATGAAAACCGTGAGGAAGAGGACGGCGAGGGACGTTTTCTTCATGACCGGCGGCGAAGTGTACTCTGTCGGGTCAATGCCATTGCTGGAGCCCATCACCTCGCCATCGACCAGACCCGCATCCGCCCGCCGGCTCGTTCTCTTTGACATCGACGGAACCCTGCTCACAGATGGCGGCGCATCGCGCGAGGCGTTCGCTGTTGCGCTGGCCGAGGTCTACGAGTTTCACGGCGACGTGCGCCGTTACGACTTCTCCGGCCGCACCGATCCGCAAATCGCCCGGATGATTCTGTGCGACGACGGCTGGAGCGAGCCGGACGTCGACTCTCGTTTGCCCGCTCTCTGGCACCACTACCTCGGGGGCCTGGCGCGCAACGCCACCGGACGCGTGCACGCGCTCGCGGGCGTCTTCGGTCTGCTCGACGCGGTACACGCCGACCGGCAACTGACCGTCGCCCTCTTGACCGGCAACATCGAGCCGGGAGCGCGCCTCAAGCTGGGCGCCATCGGGCTGAATCACTTCTTCCCGTTCGGCGCCTTCGGCAGCGATTCACCGCGGCGTGAAGAGCTCCCACCGATCGCCGTCGAGCGGGCCGCGGCCGTTTCGCGCCACGCCTTCCGTGGCTCCGACGTCGTCATCATTGGCGACTCGATCTATGACGTCCGTTGCGGCGTGCCGCACGGCGCCACGACCATCGCCATCGCCTCGGGGAAGACATCCGCGGAGAGGTTGCGGGCGGAGAATCCCGATCACTTCTTCGATTCGGCCGAGAACCTGGAAGGGATTCTCGCCGCGATCGTGGGATAGGCCGGCACGGCCGGCGGCGTTGGTTGCCCAAGGCTCGGCCACCATCTTCGGCTATCTTTTCGGTCGCGCAGACTGGTAGTGGCACCTACCGGCCCTGCTACACTTCGCGCGCTCATGCACCACTACATCTTCCCGCTCCTGTTCATCGCCGTTGTCTACATCGCGATGATCGTGATGAACGAGCGTTATCGTCTCTTCTCCAGCGATCATTTCTCATCGCCGGTGATGAAAGTGCTCGCCTATCTCTGGCTTGCCGTGCTGATGTTTGGTCTGGTTATTCTGATCACCGGCTCGTCGCTCCGGGTCCCCACGGCCAGGGAGCTGGCGCGCGTGCCGTTCTACTCGCTCTTCGGGCTGCACGCGATCCTCTTCGTCTTTCTGGTTGGCTGGTGGCTGCTCACACGCCGGCCGCCGATCGGCGAGTTTCTGAACATCCCGCGGCGCGGCAACGGCGAGGCCGTCCTGACCGGCTTTGCCGTCGGCGTCGGCGGATGGCTCTTCACGCTGGCGGTGGCCCTGATGATCGGACTGATCCTCACGGCATCGGGACTGATTCCGAAGAACCCGCAGCCTTCGCCGATGGTGGCCTGGATGGCGGCGCTGCCGATCTGGAAGAAAGGGGTCATCGTCCTCTCGGCCATGACGATCGAGGAGGCGTTCTTCCGGGGCTGGCTTCAGAAACGGATCGGCGTGATCGCCTCGACCGCCCTCTTCGCCCTCGCGCACTCCGGCCTCGGGCAGCCGTTGCTTCTGATCGGCGTCTCCGTGATCTCGCTGGTCATCGGCTTCACGTTTTACCGGACGAAGAACCTGCTGCCCGGCATCATCGCGCACGGCATCTTCGACGCCGTGCAGCTCTTCGTCATCATCCCGGTCGTCTTCAAGATGTCCGGGATGGGCGCTTCGTAGTGTTCAGACGACAGCGGACGAGGAGAATCTGGAAGGGCAGCACCGTCACCCTCTTCGTGCAGAGCTTCGGCGGAGGAGCCGGAACAGGCGCTTGCGATGCCGGCTTGGCGGTCGTCTGAAGAACCGGGCGGCGCACGCTGCTTTGGGTAAGCGCCGTCCGGCCCTGCAGATCGATCACGGACTGGAGAACGAACGTTGATAATGCACGGATCGCGGCGCGTTGGGGCTTCTCGGTGAGCTGACAGGCCATCACCGCAGGGAGTAAGGGGAGTAGGAAGAGGAGCGTCGCCATTCGTCTCACACTAGCTGAGACGCCGGCCCGGCAGAAAGGTTCGCTACGCCCGCGCAGGCGTCACCTGGTTGTAACAGTCTCCTGCCTGTGCGTTGATTCTCGCCGTCTGGTTGGCGACCAGAAACTTCTGCTCGCCCCCCTTCGTCTTGAGGGCGCCGACCGTCTGATTTCGCGACAACCGTGCGGATTTCAGACACCACGAAATCAGCCTGATTCCCGCTAAACCTATGACCTATTGAGGCTTGTGAGCAGGCCCCAGCGTGGCAGTCGACCTGCTCCTCGTCGTCCCCAGCGTTCGTGTACGCAGGAGGAAGTTGATGGAGCTGACGATGAATCCCTCGGTCCAGGCGCCGGCGGCGGGTAAACGATTCATGATCATGGTGCGGGGGATCGCGGTCGACCTCCTCATCGGAGTGATGGCGACGCTGGCGGCGTTATTGGTCGTAAAGCTGTCGCCGGGCATTTTCGGCACCGATCCGGACGAGCTGTTTCTCCTACCCGCCGCGGTCATTGCCTGGCGGCGCGGCTTCCGCTCCGGCGCGATCGCGATCTTCTGTGGCGCGTTCGTCTACGCGTACATTTTTCTCGCGGCCGATGGGTTCTCGCGAGGCGATCTCATAGCACTCCTGTTGTTCCTGCTGGAAGGAGTGACGGTCATCGCGCTAGTGGCGTTCAGCCGGCGCCGCCTCGACGACAGCGAGCGAACCGCCAGCGAGGTGCAGCAGGAGTTTGCGCTGTTGCTCGACGGGGTCACCGACTGCGCGTTCCTCCTTCTCGACTCCGCGGCCTCGATCAGCTCGTGGAACCCGGGGGCCGCGCGTCTGACGCTGTTCGGGCGCGACACCATGATCGGCCAGCCCGTGACGTCACTCTGCGCCGAGGAGTCGACGGCAGCGTTGCAGCGCGCATTGGAACTGGCGGCCCACGGAGGAAGCGATCATCGCGATCTGCGCATTCGCCGCAGCGACGGAACGATGTTCCATGCCGACGTAACCGTCGTAGCCCTGCGCGGTCAGGAGGCTCTTCGCGGCTTCTCGGTCGTCATCCGCGACATCACCGCGGCGCGGCTGGCCCAGGAAACATTGCAGAAAAGCGAGGAGAAGTACCGGCTCCTGGTAACGAACATGCCCGATGCGGCATGGGTGACCGACGCCACCGGAAAGACCACGTACATCAGCGAGAACGTCAAGGCCATCGCCGGTCACACGCCGGAGGAGGTCTACGAACACCCTCACGAGACTTGGTTCGGCAGCATCCATCCCGATGACTTGCCGCTGGTACAGCAGGCGTTCGAGATGCTCTTCAGCGACGGCACTCTTTTCGACATCGAGTATCGCTACCGCCATCGCAACGGCGAATGGATCTGGATTCACGACCGCGCTTACATGACCTACGAGGTCAACGGCGTCCCGCATGCGTTCGGTCTCTTCGGCGACGTGACGGCGCGGCGGAAGGAACAGGAGCAGTTGAAACGATACAAACAGTTGCTGGCGGAGGCGGAGAGCGTGGCCCACATCGGCAGTTGGAGCCGCGAGATTCCCTCGAACGAGGTGACCTTGTCCGAGGAGACCTATCGCATTATGGGAACGAACGAGAACGAATTCGACGGGACGATGGCGGGCATGCTGCGCCGGATTCATCCGGACGATCTGCAGGCCGTGATGTCGCCGGCGCGATCAATCGAAGCCGGCAAAGCGGACACCGAGGAGCGCGTTCTCGAGGTGCAGGTGCGCGTCATCCGCTCCGACGGCAAGCAGCGCATCGTCCGCGGACGTTCACAATTGGTCAGGAATCAACTGGGTCAGCCGATCCGGGTAGTGGGCACGCTCAAAGACGTCACGGAGCACGTCGAGGCGGAGGAGCGCGAGAACAAGCTGCGCCTGCAGCTCGAAGAGGCGCAACGGCTTTCGGAGCTCGGCCGCGTCGCCGCGAACATCGCGCACGAAGTGAACAACGTGCTGATGGCCATCCACCCACAGGCGGAGCTGGCCGATCGCGCCGCCCCCGGGAACAATCACGTCCAGGCAGCGGCGACGCGCATCCGCAGCGCGATCTCGCGCGGACGCCGTATCACCGAGGAGATCCTCCGCTTCACGCATCCGCACGATCCGGAGATCCTCGACATCGACGCGCGGCAATGGCTGAAGGGAGTCGTCGACGAAGTACGTACAGTCGTTCCGCCGGAGATCAACGTCGTCCTCGATCTTCCCGAGGAGCCGGTTGTGATCCAGGGCGATCAGGCCCAACTGCAGCAGGTCATCCTCAATCTCTGTTCGAACGCCCGCAATGCCATGGCCGAGGGCGGCGTGATGACGATCCGACTGGAGAGAACAGCCTCACCGTACGTCGACGTGACGGTTACCGACACCGGTACAGGCATCCCAAAAGGACTTCTCCCCCGCATCTTCGAGCCGCTTTTCAGCGGAAACCCGGCGCGCGGCTCCGGCCTGGGGCTGGCGGTGGCCCGCCAGATCGTGACGCTGCACGGAGGGTCGCTCGATGCGTTCAGCGAGCCCGGCCAGGGCAGCACGTTCACGGTGCGTCTCCCCCGCGTCGTCGCTCCGCGACCCGAGCCGGATGTCGCGGCGGCGGCGGATGCCTTCCTGCCAGCCAGCCGGTGCCGGCGCGTTCTCCTCGTCGAAGACGACGACGAAGTGAGCTATGGAATCGCCGCCCTCCTGGAATTGGAAGGGATCGAGGTGCGCATTGCCCGCGAGGGAGGCGGCGTGGCGCAAGTCGTCCGCGAATTCTCACCCGATGCGGTCGTGCTCGACGTGACCCTGCCCGACATGAGCGGCACCGTCGTCTTCGAGACGATCCGCAGAGAATGGCCGAACCTCCCCATCGTCATCTCCACGGGTCAGATGTGCGATCCCTCGGTCTTCGCGCTGGAGCGTCAACCGCATACGGAGTTCCTGATGAAGCCCTACGCATCGTCGGATCTGCTGGAGCGGATCGGGCGGATCGTGCCGGATTGAGGATCGTCAGGCGGCGTGATCCGTGAGGTACTCCATCGCCGACTCCCGGGAATCGAAGATCTTGAAGACGGTATCGAGCTTCGTGATCTTGAGGAGTGCCAGGATGCGATGGGACGGTTTGACGAGAGCCATCTTGCGCTGGCGGTCTTCGAACTTCTGCAGGTAGCCGATCAGCTCGCCGAGACCGGTCGAGTCCATGTAGTTGATCGCTTCGAAATTGATCATCACAGGGCCGGTCTCGTCGTTGAGGACCTTCTCGAGGTAGCTCGAGAACTCACGGGCGCTCTCCCCGAGCTTGATGACGCCCTGGATGTCGAGCACGGTCACATCGTCGACGCGGTTCTTAATGATGTTCAAAGCAGGCTCCTGAGTGGCGTAGTGTACGGGATTGCCTGCCGCGTGTCAGCTTCCGGCACGGCGGCGGTGTTGATTGCCCGAGGCTCGGCCAACAGGAGCGGAGGAAGGCCTGCTGCAACGGGACTCCGGACGGGCGTGACGGCGCGTCTGCTAACCTTCTTCCATGCGACTAGCAGTCAACATCGATCATATCGCCACCATCCGTGAAGCCCGCAAGAGCGACGAACCCGATCCGGTGGCGGCGGCGGCTATCTGCGAGCTGGCCGGCGCCCAGGGCATCACCATCCATCTGCGGGGCGATCGACGGCATATTCAGGACCGCGACGCCGAGCTGTTGACGCGCACCGTGTCCACACACCTCAATATCGAGATGGCCGCCTCCCCGGAGATGGTGCGCATGGCCCAGACGGTGAAACCGAACCAGGTGACGCTGGTCCCTGAACGCCGCGACGAGCTGACCACGGAAGGCGGTCTCGACGTCGTCCTGCACTCGAGCAACATCGAGAAGGCCGTCCGTCAGCTCCTCGACGCGGGGATCGACGTCTCGATCTTCGTCGATCCGGATCTGGAGCAGTTACGGCAGTGCCAGAAGCTGCGCACGCCAAAGGTGGAGATCAACACCGGCAAATACGCGGATGCGTGGAAGCGCCGGAGCAGTTGGCCGGCAGAGCTGGAGAAGGTGGCCACGGCGGCGAAGGCGGCGCGGAAGATGGGCATGTCCGTCCTGGCAGGACATGGCCTGGACTACCGCAACATCGACGGCATCGCCGCGCTCAGCGACATCGAGGAGCTGAACATCGGCCACTCGATCGTGGCCCGGGCGGCGCTGGTGGGACTGGATCGGGCGGTTCGGGAGATGGTGTTGTTGATGGGAGGGAGTCGGAGATAGAGGTCGCGCGGTCGCGCTAGCGCTGAATTTTCCTGTGTGCGCGGTGATTCGCCCCGTGCACCCTGTGATTTGCCCGTGTTACGTGTGATTTGCCCGTGTAACCTGTGATTCGGTCCGTGCGCGCCGTGATTTGCCCGTGTACGCCGTGATTCGCGCCGTGCACGCCGTGATTCGCGCCGTGCACGCTGTGATTCGCCCGTGCACGCCGTGATTTGCCCCGTGTAAGCCGTGATTTGCGCCGGGCAGGCTGTGCATGGCCCCGTGAAGCTGTTTTCGTGTCCGTGCGCACCGTTTCGTCCCCGTGCGCACCGTTTCGTCCCCGTGCACGCCGTTTTCGTCTCCGTGCACGCCGTTTTCGTCTCCGTGCACACCTTTTTCGGGATTGTTATCGTCCCGGTAACTACGAGACCGCGATCCTCGCGACCGCGTCATCGGCTCTCCACCAACCTCCTCCGAATCCGGGCCGCCCTTCCCTTCTCCGCCCGCCCCGAGAAGCGCTCCGCTTCGTACAGCTTGATGAGCGGCTCCAATTCGAGAGCCGCGGCGGGGTGTGTGCACTGCAACTCGTCCAGCGCCTCCGACATCGTCATCGCCGGTCCGACCTCGATCCCGAGTCGTCGCAGATGATCGGCGAGATGATCGTAAAGAGTGCGCCGGCGGCGCGAAAGGACGACGGCGGCGAAGCCGGCGGCAAGCAGCGCCCCAATCAGCGTTCCCAGGTTGCGCGTAATCGGGCGGTGAAGCGCGAGGTTTGCCGCCGTGCCCGCAAGCCGGAAGCGGTCGATCATGTCGATGGCCAGCGCGATCTGATCGCCGAGGCCATAGGTCAGGATGTGGCGATCCCAGAAATAGTTGACCACATCGGCAAGGGCCACCGCATAGGCGCGCACCAGACCGTCCTGTGTGTTGCCGGGCCGTAGAGAAACGGGAGTAGGGTCGAACGTCTTCCATTTGTTCCCGTCCCACACCTCCACCCACGCATGTGCGTCCTCGTTGCGGACGACGAAGTAGCCGCTGAGCGGGTTGAGCGTGCCGCCGTAGAACCCGCCGACGATGCGTGCCGGGGTGTTGAGCGCCGTCATCAACGCCACCATCCCGGCGGCGAAGTACTCGCAATGTCCGCGGTGGTCCCGCAGCAGGAATTGATCGACCGTCATGGTGTGACCGATCCTGGCCGGGTCGGGCACATAGCGGAATCTGGTGGAGAGGTATTTCTCGATCGCCTCGGCCTGCCGCATCGGATCGGTCTCGCTCCCAGCGATCTGCTGTGCCATCGCCCTCACTGCCGGCGTGACCGGATAGTTCGAGACCGTTACCCGCTGCAGGCGGCGCGGTTTGGTGTCATGCGCCAGCGCCACGTCATAGGCGATCGTGTCCCGATGCAGTTGCCAGACGGTGAAAATATCTCTTGTCGGACCCTCGGCAAGTTGACCGGCGCCACTGACCTCATATGTCCCGACCGGCAGGAACAGCCGGCTTCCCATCGGGAACCGCTGCTGGACGCTGGCCTTCCTCGTGAACCCTTCAGGCAGCGCCACCTGAGTCGTGCCGTCGCTGTTGTCGAGCTGCACGAAGTCCCGGCGTCCCTGCATCCAGGTGTTGTTCGTGAAGCGCTCGTAGACCGTCCCTTTCAGCCGCAGCGGAGTGAAAAACGGGATCGTCTCCGGTCCCATCCAGACACGGCTGATCACCGAGGTGTCGCTGCTGATCGAACGCGGCTCGTTCAGGTTGATCGAATCGCTGAGACCCGTCGTGGCATTGTTCAGCGGACCGGCCATCCCCGGAAGCAGTGGATTGCGGATGCGCGGAAGCAACGGGAAAAGAAGAATGCCGATCAGCAGCGCACCGCAGACATAGAACGCGGCGGCCCCGCCGGAGGGCGGTTCATACGCGGGAAGACCGGTCATTCCGGCCGTCTCCTCGTGGCTGAGGTGCATCAACTGCCGCAGCAGGAGGAACCCGAAGAGCACGACGAACGGAAGGATGGCGATGTGCGTGGATGTGGCGACGCTGGCCGTGAAGATGAGCGACGCGGTGAGGAGCCGTTGCGCTGTGTTGCGCGTCCGCACCGACTCGATCGGCTGGTAGGCGGCGATGAAGAGAACGAGGTGCGTGGAAGCGGCGATGGCACTTCGTGAGATGAGCGCGGCATCGACGATGTAGAACGGAACATAGGCGATGGCGAGACCGCGCATGACCATCGGCGGAATCGCTTCCGGCCCTTTCCCAAGCGCCACGCGGGCGGCGATTGCCAGCAGCATGGCGTGAAAGGCCAGCAGCGAAGGCGCGGAGATCGCCTGCGTCGCGTAGAGCGGCACAGCGGAGAACATCGTGAGAAAAAGAAGCTCGAGCTCGCGACGGCGGGAGTCGGGAGTCGGGGATCGGGGGTCGGAAATCGCGGTGTTCACGGCTGTCGTCGTCATGCTCCGACTCCCCACACCCGACTCCCGACTCCCGGCGCCACGCTGAAGATCACGCTGTCGCGCTCCATCGTCTGCGCCACCGGCTGACGGGTCGCACCGAGTAGCGCAAGCGCGCGAAACATCGCCGCGTCGCTGTCGCGGTCGGAATGAAATGTCACCTGCGGGATGGATAAGGCGATCTGGAGCCCGCCTCGCAGCGCGTCATCGAGGAAAGTGGCCGCCTCGCTGATCATCTCCTCGAATGTTTCCTCGCTCACGTCGTCCGGTCGAAAGGGGTCGACGATGATGTGGACCGAACGGTTAGCCTCAACTTCGTTCTGTTTGATGATCCAGCGGCCGACGGACGCCGATTTTTTCCAATGAACCCGCCGTAGCGAATCGCCGCGGACATAGTCGCGGAAGGAGTGGATCTCGGTGCCGCCGCCGATGCGGTTCGTGGACTGCAGATCCCCTTCGACCAGAAGAAAGCGATCGCGAACGACATCCTCGTCGAGGAGGCGGGGGAAGACGACGACGTCGCCGGACAGCCGGGCTCTCCGCTTCTTCAGGAAAAAGCCGAAGGGGTAGCGCGTGTAAAGATCGACCCGGCTGAGCTGCGCCAGGCCGCGGCGCCGGAAACGGAACAGCGCGTGGGCCACGATCTCGCCGCGGCGCTCGATGAGCGGGATACAGATCGGCTCGGCCAGTTCGGCAGAAGTCACGATCACGTCGCGCACGTTCCAGATGCGCGAGCGGTTGATGACGCGAAGCCGGCCGTGCGCCGGCCGCATGGCCCAGGCTTCGTCGATGCCGTCGAGCTTCACGACCAGGTGCTTGAGCCCCCCCTTCGACGCCAGGCCCGAAAGTAGCAGACACCCCAGCATGAACGAGAGGCCGATGTAGAGCGAGTTGTTGCCGGTGTTGATAGCGGCGAAACCGATGACGACGGTGAAGATGACAAACGACGTGCCGACCCGCGTCAGACGGACCACGCCGTCGAATTGCCAGGTGGCCGCGGGGTGCTCGCTCGTCACAGAAGTATCAATGTTGGACATCGTGTGGGGATTCCTGGGGGCTGGGTCTCGCGGTTGCGGGGTCTCGCGGTTGCGGGGTCTCGCGGTCTCGGGGTCTCGCGGTCTCGCGGTCTCGCGGGTTGCGACCGTAGGCCGCGTGACCTCGGAACCGCGAGACCGCGCGACCCCGAGACCGCACCCAGTAACCCAATCTAAACTACCCTGCATGACACACCGCTTCCTCCTCATCGCAGCCATCACCGCCGGCCTTTCCTGCTCGCGCGCCTCGGGTCAATTGCCGGCGTCGGTCGCCATGGCGCACGACCCTGTGCTGCAGCATCATGAGGTCCATATCGAACAGTTACCGGCACCGTACGCAACGCCGTCGTCGGGAAACCCGCCGCGCGTCGTCAGCCAGCCATCTAATGCGACGTTGCACGTGCCTCCCGGGTTTCGCGTGTCTCTTTTTGCCGACAAGCTCGGCAACCCGCGGGGGATGCTCCTCGCGCCGAACGGCGATGTGATTCTTTCGGAGCCGGGCGAAGGGAAGATCACGATTCTCCGCGACGCAAACCATGACGGCATCGCCGAACAACGATTCACCTTTGCCAGCGGCCTGGACGAGCCATACGGCCTCGCCTTTCACGATCATTGGCTTTACGTCGGCAACGAAAACGCCGTGGTCCGCTTCCCGTACAAGGCCGGCCAGATCGCCGCGAGCGGAGACCCGGAGCCGATCGCGCCTCTGCCGCCCGGCGGCCATTCGACCCGAGGCATCGTCTTCAACCGCGCCGGCACAAAGATGTACGTCTCGGTCGGCTCGGCTTCCAACGTCAGCTCCGGGGAAGCACCCGAGCGCGCCGCCATCGTCGAATTCAATCCCGACGGAAGCGGCAAACGGATCTTCGCCGGCGGTCTGCGCAACCCGGTCGGCATGGCCTGGGAGCCGGCTACCGGCGCGCTCTGGACCGCGGTCAACGAACGCGACGGCCTCGGCGACGAGCTCGTTCCTGACTATGTCACCAGCGTGCAGGCCGGCGCTTTTTACGGCTGGCCGTACACCTACCTCGGGCAGCACGAAGATCCTCGCCACGCGGGTGAGCGTCCCGACCTCGTCAGAAAGGCGATCCCTCCTTCGGTACTGATCCAGTCCCACTCCGCACCACTCGGCATCGCGTTCTATCAGGGCACGATGTTCCCCGCCGAATACCGCGGCCGTGCCTTTGTGGCGCTGCACGGCTCATGGAACCGGTCCCGTCGCACGGGGTACAAGATCATCAGCATTCCTTTCAGGAACGGACGTCCGACCGGCGGCTACGACGATTTCGTGGCCGGCTGGATGACCGACGAAACGAGCCGCGTAGTCTGGGGACGTCCCGTCGGCCTGCTGGTACTCGCTGACGGATCGCTTCTCATCTCCGATGACGGCGCCGGAAAAATCTGGCGCGTGACGTACGGGAAGTGAATCGGTTGGGTTGCTGGGTTACTGGCTTACTGGCTTGCTGGGTTGCTGAGTCTCGCGGTTGCGTGGTCTCGCAGTTGCGAGGTACGACATCGCGAGACCCCGCGGCCGCGCGACCGCAAGGCCCAGCAACCAAGCAACCCAGTAACTCAGTAACTCTACAACTCAGCACACTCGGGCCCATACAATGTCGCGATGCCGCTGGTTCCGGAACTGAACGTCACCGACCGCACGTGCCAGGCCGGCGACATCACGATCCACTACGTCGAAGCGGGCAGCGGTCCGCTGGTGGTTCTCCTGCACGGCTTTCCGGAGTTCTGGTACTCGTGGCGGAATCAGATCCCGGCGCTGGCGGCGGCCGGCTTTCACGTCGTCGCGGTCGATCTGCGGGGCTACAACGACTCATCGAAGCCGCACTCGATCGATGCCTATCGTCTTCCCGAGCTCGCCAAGGATGTTGCCGCGGTGATCACGCAGACCGGCGAAGCGCCGTGCGCGGTGGCGGGCCACGACTGGGGCGGCGCCGTGGCCTGGCTGACGGCCATGCTCTACCCGGAGATCGTGAGCCGCCTGATCATCCTCAACTCGCCGCATCCGGTGGCATACCTGCGCGAGATGCGCCGGTCCGCACGCCAGAAGTGGCGCGCCAAATACCAGCTCCCCTTTCATCTGCCATGGCTGGCGGAATTCGCGATGCGCCGCTTTCGCTACGCGCTCCTGCGCCGTGCGCTGGCACGGCTGGGCAGCTTCACCGCCGAGGAAATCGAGCGGTACGTCGAAGCCTGGATGAAACCGGGCGCCCTCACCGGCATGGCCAACTACTACCGGGCCATGCGGCACCGCAAAGGGCTGCGCGGCCTGATGCGTCGCATCGACATCCCGACCCTGATGATCTGGGGCGATCTCGATCCGTTCTTCACGCCCGAGACGCTGCGCGACTTCGGCGAGTACGTCCCCGACCTTCGCATCGAGCACATCCCCGACGTCGGGCATTTCGTCCAGACGGACGCGCCGGGGAGGGTGAGTGAGTTGATGATCCTGTTCTTGAGAGCCGCGGAACAGACCAGCGACGCTCCGTGATTCTGGCCGGTTCCGGTCCGAGCCTTAGATCGGCCGCTTGACATCCCTTGACCACGTGGCAGTATGTTGCCCTTCCACTCGGCTCAGGCGCCCATGTCCGGCATCGGCGCCTGTCTACTCGTCGATTTTCAAGGTTTAGGGGGATTGCAATGAAGCACTACCGTGCGTCTGCTCTGGCGTTGTCGCTGGTTTGTCTTCTCGCGGCACCGCGCGGCTTCGCTGGAAGCTCCAACGACCAGGATAAGGAAAAGGACAAGCATCAAACCAAGGAATCCTCGCCGCAGCCAAAGTCGCACGACAGCTCGCACGGCACCTCCACGTCATCCCATGGTGCATCGAGCAACTCTTCCACCTCGTCCCACGCTCACGACAATTCGAGCTCCACCAACGGCGTAAATGCCTCTCATGACCATGCAAAATCGGCCTCTTCCGATTATGGCAAGCATCCATCCGAGCGGCATGGGATGTCACGGGAGACCGGCCAGAAACTGGACGCCATCAATCGTCATCCCGGCGACCGGGATCGGATCGCATCGAGGGATCGCGTCAGGGTGGAGGTTGGGAGCTTCCACGGGCGTGTCGCTGGCTCACTCCGCTTTCACACCAGGGACACCGTCTTTCTGACTCACGTCCGAATCGTCCCGACCACCTACTACTACCGGAGAACGGCTTTCTATGATGCCTATGGCTGGCGGCCGGCGGTCTACGTCTACGGTCTTGCGCCGCGGTACGGGATCTGGGACGCGATGTTTCTTGCCTTTGCGCTGGATCATCTCGCCGAGGATCAGTACGCGCTGATGTTCTACAACCATCGACGCGATGCAGAGTTTCAACTGTGGATGGCGGACTCGGATCGGCTGGCCGCGGAGAACGATGATCTTCGAGCAGAGATGGAGAACATGAAGCTGCAGATGGCGAAGATGGAGCAGCAGCAAGTGGCCGTCGACGCGAACTACGTTCCACCCGATGCCCAGGACGTGGCCCTGTCTCCCGAGGTCATCACCGCGCTGACAACATCAAAATAGACGGCGAACGTTCGATCGGCTCAGCCACCGCTTCGAAACTCAAGCCACTGCTCGTCGAGCGATGAGGTGAACTCGCGCGAAGGACTCCAGCCGAGCTTGCGGCGGGTGGCAGCGCTCGATACACGTTGATCGATGGCCAGCGCGTCAGCGAAGGCGCCGGACTTCTGGCGTGCGACCTCGATCGGAATGGTCTCGATCACCGAGCCGGGGGCGGCGGCCAGCGCGCAGCCGAGAAGCGTTTCATTCGTATCGTCGACCGCATGGAGAATGCCGGTGGCGCTCTGCTCGATGATGCGGACATAGCAGTCCGCCAGATCGTGCAGGTTGACCATCGCCCACTGATTGTTGCCATCGCCGACGAGATAGACCGGCTGTTTCTTTTCGGCCGCCTCAAACCATCCGCGGCAGAGGCTCTGCCTGCCGCCGTAGACACATCCGGGACGAAGAACCGCGCTTCGTCCCGTCGCCAGCGCAGCCTGTTCCTGCTCCGGACGCCAGGCCACGATCGGCAGCGGGTTCGGGGGCGTCGATTCGTCGACCACCTCATTGTCCGTGTTGCCGCAGACCCAGACACCGGAGGTGTAGACAAGGAAGCCGCGCTGGGCTGTGAAGACGTCGAGAGCCGTGCGGCTCAGCGCCGCGGCATCGGACGTATTCGCCTGGGCCAGGTGAATGAAGGCATCGTAATCGCCGAGCGAGCCGGCCAGCGACGGGAGTGAGGTCAAGTCTCCTGCGACGATGGCGACACCGAGATCGCGGAGCTTCGTCGAATCCGTTTCCGGCCGGACCAGTGCGGTCAGCTCGTGTCCGTGTTCGCGCAGAGCCGGCGCAACAGCACCGCCGATGTATCCGGTCGCGCCGGTGATGAAAACACGCATTACTTGCGCTTCTCCATGGCACGTTTGAACGCCAACGCCATGGCGCTCTCGCCTGACTCGTTGTCGCCTCGCTCTTCGGCGAACTTCACGTACTCGTCGCGCTCTGCTGCCGCCTTGGCCGCCTCGTGCGAAAGAGAGATGCGCTTGCGCTGCGGGTCGATGCTCATGATGCGCACGGCCAGCTTCTCGCCCGCTTCATGCGCGCGCGAAGGATCGGCGCCCGGCGCGACAGAGATCTCGGAGTTGGGAATCAAGCCCGTGAGGCCTGGCTCGATCTGAACGAAGATGCCGGGAGCGCCGCCGTGATCGACGGTGCCTTCAACGACCTTGCCGGCCGGGTAGCGCTGCGCGGCCCCTTCCCATGGATCGCGGGTAGCCACTTCGCGAAGCGAAAGCGAGAGGCGTTTCTTGGAGGAATCGACCTCGCGGATCCAGCCGGTGACTGAGGAGCCGATGGCGATGTCGGCATCGCCCTGCTTCACGCCGAAGGGAAGCTGCGAGTAGTGAACGAGTCCGTCGATGCCGGGCTCGACCTCGACGAAGAGTCCGAAGTCGGTGGTGCGCACGATGCGTCCACTGAATTGCGTGCCGGCGGGATAGCGGTCGCCGACGTCGCTCCAGGGGTCGGGCTCCTGATCTTTCATGGAGAGCGAGATGCGTTTTCCGTCGTTCTCGATCTTGATGACCTTGACGCGGACGTCCTGACCGACGGTGACGACTTCCTTCGGATCGGTGACGCGGCGGCGGCTCATCTCCGAGACGTGGAGCAGGCCGTCGATGCCGCCGAGGTCGACGAAGGCGCCGAAGGGTGTAATGGTTTTGATGGTGCCGGTAAGCTCGGCGCCGGGCACGATGTTCCGGCGCGTCTCCTCGGCCCGGGAGGCATTGGCCTCCTTGAGAAGCGCGGCACGCGAGACGACGATCCGGCGGCCGTCGTCCGACAGCTCGGTGACCCGGAACTCGTACGATTGACCGATGAACTGGTCGGCGTTGTCGATCTTGCCGAGGGCGATCTGCGAGAGCGGACAGAAGGCGCGCATTCCGCCAACGTTCACGTCGAAGCCGCCCTTGTTACGGGCTGCGACCTTCCCTTCGACGGGCAGGCGGTTCTCGTACATCTGCCGGAGCATGTCGAGAGACGCCTTCCCTTTGGCGAGCTTGCGGGAGATTCGAATCTCGGGAGAGGTCTTGACCACCGTCCCCTCGACCGAGTCGCCGACGTCGAGCCCGTCGAGCTCGTTGGCCGCCATGACCGCTTCCGACGGACCACCGTATGAGACAAACGCGTCATCGCCGGAGATCGAGACGATCTGTCCTTTGAGCAACTCTCCCTGCTCAGGGGTCTTGAAATTCAGGCTCGCTTCGAACGCCTCGGCAAACGTTGCTTCGGCGGCTTCTCTCGACTGGGTCATGGATCGTAAAGCCTTTCAGTGGGATGGATCTCAGGACGGCGAGATCGGTTGGGCAGCGTATCTTACTCGAAAAGTTGGCGCGCTGCCGACCGGGGAACGTGCGCGCAGTTCCGTCTCTTCCGGACCGCGTTTTCCAGGCCTCCGCGGACGCAAAAAATATTTTCGCCACCCACTTGCGGGAGCCGAAAAGCGGACCTAGATTGATGATCCCTGACGCGCCGGATGCTTCATCGCGGATGTCAACGGCGAATCGGGTGGTTCCGGAAACGCGATGGGTGCCGGGACTGCCACGCGGATGCCTCTTTGCGGCTGTCAACGCGCGGCGAGCGGTTGCGACGGGCACAGGATGTCGGAACCAGAGTCGGTTCGGATGCCCCCTGGTGGCTGTTAACGGATCGAGAATGGGCTCGCGAGATCAGGGATCGCGAGCCTTTTGTATTCCAGGAGCCAGCGCGGTAGAAAAGATCTGATGAAGATGATAGCCGAGCCTTGGGCAACCGACGCTGCCGGCCGTGCCGGCTAGGTCTGAATCAAGCTCGGCATGAGAACCCGGCGGACGATAGTCTGCCAGATCTGTTCGCCGTCCAGGGTCGACCTCATCCTTAGTGCGATCTCGTCCCACGTGATCGGCGTGGCACGGTGCGACGACAGCCCTTTCGTGTCGATGAGCTTCGAAGCACCCTGAATCTCAAGCATGAGCGGCCGCCCGCGGTGGTCGACGTGAAGCGTTACCCCCGAGGCCAGCGACTCGCTGCTGGTGCACTCCGAGGCGTCGCCGAGATCGAACGACAACCCGTCCGTCTGTCGGTCGAAGAAGTAGTGCGCGCTCTCCTGCCGCATGTCCATGAGAGGGACAGATTATCGCGATTCCTCTCTGCTACGATGGGCGGGAGCCATGACCACCAGGGTATATCTCGTCCGCCACGGTGCGACGGAACTGACCGCTGAAGACCGTTTCGCCGGGGCCATCGACGTGCGGCTTTCGGACGAAGGGCGCGAGCAGGCGCGGCTACTCGGCAGCCGGCTCGAAACGGAGCCGATCAGCGTGGCCTTCGCCAGTCCGATGGAGCGGACGATGGATACGGCCGGGTTGATCGTCGCCCCGCACGGCCTCGCGGTGACTCCCGTCGATGGCCTGCGGGAGATCGCGCACGGACGGTGGGAACGGAAGACGCGCGCCGAGGTCGAGGAAGAGTTCCCGGAGGAGTATTCACGGTACGAGACTGACCCTTTCTCCTTTGCGCCGACCGAGGGTGAGAGCGGCCTGCAGGTGACAGCGCGGGCGCTGCCTGCGCTGCTGAAGATCGTCGAGGAGCACATGGAGCAGCGGATTCTCGTCGTCTCGCACAAGGCCACGATCCGGCTCCTCCTCAGCTCTCTCCTGGGCTTCGACCCCCGCAAGTATCGCGACCGCCTCGATCAAAGTCCCTGCGCCCTCAACATCCTCGACTTCAAGGACGTCACATCCCCGCGG
The DNA here is from genome assembly GCA_035482045.1 of Thermoanaerobaculia bacterium. Taxonomy (GTDB): domain Bacteria; phylum Acidobacteriota; class Thermoanaerobaculia; order Gp7-AA8; family Gp7-AA8; genus JADGNZ01. The sequence goes on along the minus strand of DATHRD010000087.1, from coordinate 16,484 downwards.
CTGACGCTCTTCAACGACACATCGCACTATTGCGGCGACGTGCCCGCAGTGCCGAAGAACAGGTTGTCGAAGGTGTGGGGGGAGAAGAAGTAGGTTGCTGAGTTGCTTGGTTGCTGGGTTACCCGGCATTCGAGCTACCCAGTAACTCTGCAACCAAGCAACCCAGCAACCCATGTTCAACTCCGTTCGCGCGCGTCTAACCTTCTGGTATACCGCGATCCTGGCGCTGGTGCTCATCATCTTCAGCGCGGTGAGCTACGTGCTCCTGGCGCGTGAAATCCGGGCGGAGAACGACGCGTCGCTGGCCAATACGGCGCATGAATTCGCCGCGGCGTTCGATCCGGCCGACCGCTCGCGCGGCCGTGACGTTCTTCTCGACTTCCGCTACAGCGACCGCGAGATCCTCGTGCTGTCGCCCAACGCCAATGTGGTCGTCGTTTCGAAGTCGAAGATCGGACTGGAGGAACGGCGGCGCGTCGAGGCATTTGTCCGCGCCGGAGGCACGGGCCTCCACACGATCCCGGGGGGCGAGGGCGGCGAGGGGCTGCGCATCATTGCCACTCCCATCAGCGTCGTGGGAACGCACTACACGGTCGTCGTGGCGCGCGATCTCAGCCAGCAATCCGACCGCCTCCAAAACGCCGCCCACGCGGTGTTCTTCGGTATTCCGGTGGCGCTCCTCGTGGCGGCGGCAGGCGGATACCTCCTGGCCCGGAAGAGCTTCGCGCCGGTCACGATGATGAGCATGAAGGCGCGGCAGATCGGGGCGGAGACGCTCGACGAGCGGATCGAGATCGGCAACGAGCGCGGCGAGCTGGGCTTCCTCGCGGCCACTCTCAACGGACTCCTGGAGCGCCTGCAACTCGCGTTCGAATCGCAGCGCCGCTTCATGGCCGATGCATCGCACGAGCTGCGAACTCCGATCGCAATCATCCAGGGGGAGGCCGATGTTGCCCTGGCTCGCGCCGATCGTCCCGCGGACGATTACCGCGAAAGTATCGAGGTGATGCAGCGGGCCGCGCGCAAGCTGACGCGCATCGTCCAGAACCTCTTTCTATTGGCGCGCGGTGACGCCGGCCGCTATCCGACGTCGATCTCGCGCTTTTACCTGGGCGAGGTGGTCGCTGATTGCATTCGCGGGATGCGCAGCGTGGCTCAGGCCCGCGATATCGAATTGAGCTGCTCGGCCGAGGAAGACGTCGTCATCCTCGCCGATGAAGAGCTGATTCACCGCCTGGTTCTGAATCTGGTCGAGAACGCGGTGAAGTACACACCCGGCGGAGGACAGGTCCACGCCGATGTTCGAACCGACGACGGGCATTGCTTGATTCGCGTCAGCGACACCGGCCTCGGAATCCCGCCCGCGGACCACACGCGGATCTTCGAGCGCTTCTACCGAGGCGACCGGGCCCGTCCCGAGAATGCGGGCGGCGCCGGACTTGGTCTTCCCATCGCCCGCTGGATCGCCGAGCTCCACGGCGGCGAGCTCCGCCTGGAACGTTCCGATGCGGAGGGGAGTGTGTTCGTGGCGGTGCTGCCGAGGGGTTGATGGGTGCTCAGTCTAGGGTCGCGCAGTTGCGCGGTCGCGTGGTCGCGGGCGGCACGATTCAAAGACCGCGAGACTGCGGAACCCCGAGACCCCGATACCGCGTACTAATCACATCCACGAATCGACGAATCTACTAATCTACTCCCATGCGAATTCTCGTTGTTGAAGACAATGCCGACATGTCGCGTTTCATCGCTCGCGGCCTCGGGGAACAGTCATACGCGGTTGACCTGGCCGCCACCGGAGAGGCAGCCCTCGAGGCGGCGGCGACCGCGGCGTATGACGCCATCATCCTCGACGCCATGATTCCGCCACCGGACGGTTTCGAGGTCTGCAGGCAGTTGCGCGCACAGGGGATCGACGCGACGATCCTGATGCTCACCGCCCGCGACTCGGTGGCCGATCGCGTCGAAGGCCTCGACTCCGGCGCCGATGATTACCTCGTAAAGCCGTTCGAGTTCGCGGAGTTGCTGGCGCGGCTGCGCGCTCTGCTGCGCCGGCGCCCAACCCGCCAGTACCCGGTCCTCGAGGTCGGCGACCTTCGCCTCGATACACGCTCGCATCGGGTCACGCGCGGAGGAGACGAGCTGCAGTTGACGACGAAGGAGTACGCCCTGCTCGAATATCTCTCGGTAAACGCCGGCCGGGTCATGGGGCGCGAAGAGATCGCCGAGCACGTCTGGAACGATGATTTCGATCCCTTCTCCAACCTGATCGAGGTCTATATCGGACGCCTGCGCCGCATCGTCGATCGCGACCGCAAGGTGAAGCTCATTCATACGATCCGAGGCTCGGGCTACATTCTTGAGCAGCGGGAGTCGGCGTAGTTTGTTGAGGTGTTGTCGGTTCTCGGTTCTCGGTTCTCGGTTGTCGGAGACCCTGTTCTCTACGACCCCCGACCCCCGACCCCCGACTCCCGACAACCGACAACGCGGCCAAGCCTCAGGCATTCATCAAGCGTTCATGGCGGACTGATACCCTTCGCTTGATGAAGCCTCTGGCAATTCTCTTTTTCGTGCTGACCCTGCCCGCGTACGCCGACGATTGCCCGATCGTGAGCGCGGTAAAGAACGAAGTCGTACGCGATGTCGAAGATGCCAAGAGCCTTGCCAGGGCACCGTTGCATTGGGACAAGCAGACCTGGACGCGCTTCGCCGAGGGGACGGCCGTCGTCGTCGCGCTCTACGCCACCGACAAGCAAACGTCCGACCGCGTGCAGCAGAATCGGACCTCGTCGACGGACCAGTTCGCGAAAACGATCACGCCGTTCGGCGGCGGACGCGCGCTGGAGCTCTCGGCGTTGATGATCGCCGCAGGTGCCGGCATCCACGATACCAACCTCCGCGACGCGGGACGCGACTCGCTGGAGTCGGAGTTCTGGGCTGCCGGCGTCATCACGCCTCTGCTCAAGCGCGCATTCGGGCGCGCCAGGCCGAGTCAGAACGAAGGGAGCCAATCCTTCCACCCGTTGAATGGGCACTTCCAGAGTTTCCCGTCGGGACACGCCACGAATGCCTTCGCCTTTGCCACCGCCGTGGCCGGCCACTACGACGGCTGGGTCGTGCCAACGATCGTCTACACCATCGCCACCGGGGTAGCCGTCTCCCGTGTGAATGATCATGTGCACTTCCCCTCTGACGTAATGGCAGGCGCGCTCATCGGCCATGCCGTGGCCAAAGGAATCCTGGCCCGTCACACGGGCGCCAAGGTCGCCTGGCAGGCCGCGCCGCTCATCGATCGCAAGACCGTCGGGATGATGATCTCGATCGGGCCATCGGGTCGCTGAGCTTGGCCACACTCCGGCCCTCAGAAGGCCTGCGAAGTTGCGATCAACCACACTCCCCCGCGGTGGCTGACCGGGCTGGCGTTGAAGGCATACGACCAGTCGATGCGAATGAGCGCCGAGTCGTAGCGGGCGATGCCGATGCGCAAGCCGGCGCCGGCGTCGGTCTTCATCCCGCGAAATGGCCCGTCGACCGCCTGGCCGGAGTCGGCGAAGACGGCGATGCTCGGTCCGAATAGCTGTAACAGCTCGCGGCCAAGGAACATGCGCTGCTCGGCGTTGACGATCAGACGGCGGCTGCCTTCGAACGCGAAATCGGGATAGGCGCGCAGGCCGCTCTGACCGTCGGCGAGGAACTGCACGTCCCGGTCGAGCTGCCAGCCGCGGTCGATGCGAAGGCGCGCCACGAACGCCTGCGGATGGCGCGTCTGAAAGCGCGTCACCGAACGGACGTCCAACGAGACGATGGAGTCGCGGTCGTGCGGCCCGCGCGTCGACGCACTGATCAGGCCGATGACGAAAGCATGGTCGTTGAAGGCATAGCCCATCCTTTCGGACGCGCGGATGCGCCAGGTCAGCGGCGCGTTGCCGGAGCGGCCAGGCGAGATGGCCGCGTGGAGGCTGGTGAATTCGCCGAGGTTGAAGTCCTGCTCGCGAAGATCGCGATTGACATAGTCGAGCTTCAGGTAGCGGTAGCCGATCGACTCGTATCCGGCATCGACAAAACGGAAATGGCGATCGTCAGGAATGAGATCGAGAGGCCGATCCGCGACATGCGAAAACGAGTCGTCGAGGAGGTCGATGCCCCCGACGATTCCCGACGACCCGTGCGGGTCGGCCCGCAGCACGTACAGGCTCGAGAGTGCCACCTCGCGATGCTCCAGGCGGAACCGTGCGGAGACCTCTCCGTCCTGAAAGATCCGGTCATTCTGGAGCAGGTGGTCGAAAAGGAAGCTCGCCGTCCACGGCGTCGTATACGAATAGAGCGGCCTGACGAGCGCGAGTTTCTCCTCGTTGCCGTCCGAGTTCCTGGCGTAGAGCGTGTCCAGGTTCCAGTACGGGCCGAGCGCGGCCGGGTCCAGGAGCTCGATCGAGCGGGTGTTCCGCTCCGTTCCGCGATCCCCGTGGATGTCCAGATCGCTGCCGGTGCCGAAGAGATCCTTCTGTGTGATGTCGGAAGCAAAGACGGCGATGCCCCCGCTGTTCGAGAAGTCGCCGGTAAGATCGGTCGTCCACTCGTCCTCGGTGGTCACGGTGACGTCGACCACGCCGTCGTGCGGCGGCGAGGCCTTTACCGACGCGCTCTTGAGAAAATCGAAGAGGCGCAGGTTGCGCTCTGTCTCGGCGAGTGTGGCTGGATCGTACGGATCGCCCTCATGGAAAAGAAGGAAACGCCGGATCAACGCCACGGGCGTCTGAACGTGGAGGATGTTCAAGGTGCGGTAGAAATCACCCCGTGCCACTTCGGCAGCATCGAATACAGGCTGTGCATGGATGGTGACGTGGCCGATGCGCAGCGGGGGATCGGCGCGAAGGGCTCCGCTCGATGCGGCGACGGCGACGATGAGAGCGGCCAGCAGGTGCTTGCCGCGGGGGTGGGAAGTCGGGAGTAGGGAGTCGGAGCCTGTCACGCCGGACTACGTAGCACAAGCGGAACCAGGTGGGAAGGGTTGCTGGGTTCCTGGGTTACTGGGTTACTGGGTTGCTGGGTTGCTGGGTTACTGGGTTGCAAAACGTAACTCAGCAACCTTGCAACCCAGCAACCTTGCAACCATAAAGCAAGGGTCGCCCGAATGGGCGACCCCGCCGGGTCAGGAATCTCATCTGCGACTCCCGACCCCCGACTCCCGCTTCGATCAAGAGTTACCGGCGGAAGTGTCCGCCGCGGAAGCCTCCGCGGAAACCACCGCCGAAGCCGAAGCCGAGGACCACGCTCGGGCGATACCAGAACGGATCGTAGTAGTAATACGGATCGTAGTAGTACGGGTAGTACCCTGGTGCGGCTACGGCTACGCGCGGCGAGGAATCGCTGCGGTCGCGGTAACTCTGGCGATCGTGGCTCGCGTCGACGAGAGCCTTGACCACTTCCTTCGGCACGTTTGCGTCCGTCAACGCGATGACGTCATCGCCCGTGACGACGATCCGCGCGTCGGTTTTGGCGATGTACTCGAGCATGGTGTCTTCGGATACGCCAGCCTTGGCCATCCGGATCACCTCGTCGACAGCGTTCCGCTGCACGGCGAAGAGCGGCGCGGCGATGAGAAGCAGGAACAACGCGGCGACTGTGTGGATGATGGTTCGTTTCATGAGAGTCCCTCCGGGTTTTTCGTTACAACAGAATAACTCTCATGCGACAGATGAGCCAGTCCCGAATACCCGTCTCCCGAGAGGGGGGCTGACGCTGAGATCGGCACCTTCTCCTCCTTCGAGGACACAGCGTCCGCGAAAACGGGCAACCGTTCCCGCCCCGAAATCGCTTACGCTAGGAGCATGCTCAGACGTTTATTTGCGGTAACGATCACGCTCGCCGCCGCGGCAACCACCCAGGCGCAATGGTCACAATTCGGTGGCAACGCGAGCCATTCGAGTAACACCGCGGTATCCGCGCAGCCGCTGGCGCGCGTGCTCGCGGATATCGTTCACGATCCACTCGTCCCGTCCGAGATCGAGGCTGGTTCCGGCGACCTCTACGTTCACTATGCCGCGCCGCTGCTCGACGGCGACGATGTGTTCATGTCGTTCAAGGCGCTCGTTGCCTCGTCGAGGCTGGTCTGGAGCGTCCATCACCTTCACTGGGAAAACGGCCAGCTCGTCGACAAGTGGTCGGCAGCGACCGACTGGCAACCGGTACCGGCGAGATTGGGTTTGTGGGAGCCGGCTTTCCAGTCCGTCCTGGCGAATGGCTTCCTCTACGTTCCCGCCGCGGGCGGGACCCTCCTTCAGATCGACCGGAACACGGGCAGCGCCGTGAAAAGGATCAATCCGTTCGCGACCATCGACCCACTGACGTTCGTCTCGGGGCCGCCGGCCGCCGATTCCTCCGGCAACATCTTCTATGGAGTCTTTCAGATGCAGGGCAACCAGCCGTGGACGAACGACGTCGCCGGCGCCTGGCTGGTTCGCGTGACGCCCGACGGCGGTGCCACGGCCGTACCGTTCTCCACTCTGGTCCCGGATGCGCCGAAGGCCGGCGATCTCTGCAAGAGCGAATTCTCGGGCAGCTCCGCGCAGATCCCCCCGACGCCGGACGCAGTCCCCCCTTCGATCGTCTGCGGGTCTCAAAGGCCCGGCGTCAACGTCACGCCAGCCGTCGCTCCCGACGGCACCATCTATCTGCTTACTCGCGCACACTTCGACGACTATTACAGCTACCTCGTGGCCGTGAATCCCAACCTGACGCCGAAGTGGGATCGGTCCCTCCGCACACGCTTCCACGACGGTTGCAACATCCTGCTCCCGCCGAATGGAACCGACGGCGGCTGTCCGGCCGGCACCTCCACCGGCGTCGATCCCAATGTGAACGAAGATGGCTCCGGCCGGGTCATCGACAACTCCACGGCCTCCCCTGTCGTGGCTCCGGATGGGTCGATCATCTACGGGTCCTACACCCTCTACAATCTCGATCAGGGCCACATGATGCACTTCGGCGCGGATGGCACCTACATCGGCAGCTACCCCTTCGGCTGGGATACGACCCCGGCGATCTGGCAGCACGATGGGACCTATTCGATCGTGACGAAGGAGAACCACTACGACTTCGACTTCCGCACCGATCCCGGCGATTACGTGACGCAGCTCGATCCGCGGTTCAAGGTCGAATGGCAGTTCCGCAATCCGTCACGAACGAGCTGCCGCGCCGGAGTGTGCGTTACTGAAGATCAGGGTTTCGAGTGGTGCGTCAACGCGCCCGCCATCGACAGGTTCGGCACGGTCTATGTGAATGCCGAAGACGGAATCATCTACGCCCTGGCCCAGGGTGGCGGGCTCATCGACCGCCTTCCCCTCGGCGCTCCGCTCGGGGCCGCCTACACTCCCGTGGCTGTCGACGCGCAAGGCCGCGTATACGCGCAGACGGGAGGGCATCTGTTCGTGGCGGGCGGTGTGTTCCCGCGGAGGCGAGCGGTGCGGTAGGCCGTTCAGAATAGAGGACCGGCCGGCCTTGTTGCCGGAAAGCGGTCCCGCGTTGCAACTTTTGCCGCGCAAATCCGTTGATACCCAGCAGTCAAAATGCCCGGGCTGACGCCCGTCTGGAGTGAACGCCGCATGACCGCTTCCCCACTGTCGTCTCTCGCCAAGCCAAAGCGCTCGCGTAAGAAGCTTTACTGGATCTTCTCCATCCTGCTTGTCCTCGTCATCGCCTTCGTCGCGTTGGGAATGGCCAAGAAGCGCGAAAAGCCGATCCCGGTGACGACCGACAAGGCCATCCGGAAAACGATCACGCAGCTCGTCACCGCCACCGGCAAGATCCAGCCCGAGGTCGAAGTCAAGATTTCCCCCGAGGTCTCGGGTGAGATCATCGAAATGCCTGTCAAAGAAGGCGACATCGTGCACAAGGGCCAACTGCTGCTGCGGATCAAGCCCGACGCGTACCGCGCGCAGGTCGAACAACAGCAGTCCGCGCTGAGCAGCGCGCGCGCCACCAGCGTGCAACAGAAGGCGCAACTGGCGAAAGCCGAGGCCGACTATGCGCGGGCGAAGAACCTCTTCGAATCGCGTCTCATCCCCGAGGCCGACCGAAAGACGGCGCAGACGACGTACGAGATGGCGCAGTCGTCGCTCAATGCGTCGCTGTTCGAAGTGCAGCGCGCCGAGGGAGCGCTGCGTCAGATCGACGACGCGCTGTCGAAGACGACGATCGTCGCCCCGACAGACGGTTCGATCAGCTCCCTGACCAGCCTTCTCGGCGAGCGCGTCGTCGGCACAAGCCAGTTCGCCGGCACGGAAGTCATGCGCATCGCCGACCTCAACTTCATGGAAGCACGCGTCAACGTCAACGAGAATGACATCGTCAACGTGAAGGTCGGCGACATTGCCCGCATCAGCGTCGACGCCTATCCCGACCGCAAGATTACCGGCGTGGTGCGCGAGATCGCCAGCACGGCTACGACGAACAACGCCGGTACGCAGGAGCAGGTCACGAATTTCGAAGTGAAGATCCGTGTGTCCGACAAGTCCGTCCAACTGCGTCCCGGCATGAGCACGACGGCCGACATCGAGACCGGCACGGTCACGAACGTCATCGCCGTCCCCATTCAGAGCGTCACGGTGCGCAGCACGGACAGCAAACTCTCCCCCGAAGAGCGCGAGAAGCAGACCGCGGCCAGCATGGCCAAGGAAGACGACAACAAGGCCGAGGTCACGAACCAGACGCTCGAGAAGCAGAAAGAGCGCGAACAGCGCGAGAAACTGCAGCGCGTCGTCTTCATCAAGAACGGCAGCAAGGTACGCATGCAGAAAGTCGAGACCGGCATCGCCGACACGACGTTCATCGAGATCAAGAGCGGCATCAAACCGGGTGACGAGGTCGTCTCCGGCAGCTATACAGCCATCAGCCGGAAGCTCAAGGATGGCGCGATTGTGGAGATTGAGAAGGCGAAGACGTAAGCGAGACCGCATGAAAGACATCGCCATCGAGCTCACCGAGAGTTTCCGCATTGCCTTCGGACAGATCCGGGCGCACAAGATGCGCTCGCTCCTCACCGCGCTGGGGGTGATCATCGGCATCATCGCCGTCACGTTGATGGGGTCGGCCATCGGCGGCATCGAGATCGGCTTCGAGCGGAGCCTGGCGGTCATCGGCGACGACATTCTCTATGTCGAGAAATGGCCGTGGCACAACGTCGACGACTGGTGGAACTACCGCAACCGGCGCCGGATCGAGCCGCAGTACGCAGACGAGCTGAAGCGCCTCATCGCGGCTACGCCGAATTCGCAGCTCATCACGGCCGTGCCGACGCTGAACACAAACCGCAACGTCAAGTACGGTGACAACGAGGTGCAGAACGTCTTCACGCAGGGCACGACGGACGAGTTTCTCGTGACGTCCACCGCCACGTTCAAAGAGGGCCGTTTCCTTACCGCGATCGAGTCTCGCGGTGCGCGCAATGTCTGCATCCTCGGCTACGACGTCGCCGACGCTCTTTTTCCGAAGCAGTCGGCCCTCGACAAGACCGTGATGATCGGAGGCAATCCTTTCCGGGTCATCGGCGTCTACGACAAGATGGGGACGTTCCTGGGCCTCTTCAGCTTCGACACCCAGGTCGTCGTTCCGATGTCGGCGTTCATGAAGGTGTTCAGCAACCGCCTCGATACCTCGATCCGCGTCAAGGTGAAGGACAAGAACAGCCTGACAGCGGCCCGCGATGAGCTGACCGGCGACATGCGCCGCGTCCGCGGGCTCCGGCCCGAACAGAAGGACGATTTCGAGATCAACGCGCAGGAAGGGCTGCGCACCACCATCGAGCCGGTCAAGAGCGGCATCGCCATCGCCGGGTTGTTCGTAACCGGACTGGCCCTCTTCGTCGGAGCGATCGGCATCATGAACATCACCTACGTGAGCGTCAAAGAGCGGACCAGGGAGATCGGCACGCGCAAAGCGGTCGGCGCGCGGCGGCGGACGATCCTGTTGCAGTTCCTCGTCGAAGCCGTCTCCATCTGCCTCATCGGCGGCGCGGCCGGTCTGGCCCTGGCCTTCCTCATGACCACCGGCGTGGCCGCGGCCTTCCCGTCGTTCCCGATGCAGTTCTCGGCAGGGCTGGTCATCGTGGGGATGATCGTCTCCACGTTCACCGGCATCGTCTCCGGATTCGCGCCGGCGCTCTCGGCATCGCGGTTGGATCCGATCGAAGCGTTGAGGTACGAGTAAGTGTTCCTCGGCGAAATCTTCCGAATGGCGCTCGGCTCGCTGCGGACGAACAGGCTTCGTTCCGCGCTGACGATGCTCGGCGTGGCCATCGGCGTCTTCTCCGTCATCGGCGTGATGACGGCGCTGAGCGCGATTCAGGGGTCGATCGAGTCAGGCCTGAGCTTCCTGGGCAGCAACATCTTTCAGTTCGCCAAGTATCCGGTCATCAATACGAGCGATCCGGGTGAAAAGTATGCGAACCGCCGCGACATCTCCCTCGATCAGGCCAACGAGTTCAAGCGCCTGATGGGCGGCGAGGCCCAGGCCATCGCCTTGAAGTGCTTCGACGGCGGCCGGCCGGTTTCGTTCGGCAACACGACGCTGCAGGGCAGGACCGTCGTCGGGACGAATGAATTCTTCCTGGCCGCGAACAGCTACTCCATCGGCTATGGCCGCAACATCTCGCCCGACGACGTCGATCTCGGCCGGGCCGTGACTGTCGTCGGCGCCTCCATTCAGAAGAAACTATTCCCCAGCCAGACGGCGCTTGGGCAGACGATCAAGGTCAACTCGAAACCGTACACGATCATCGGCGTCCTGGAAGAGAAGGGCTCCTCGTTCGGAAACAGTCAGGACGAGCTCGTCCTCGTGCCGATCACGAAATTCTTTTCCGACTTCGGTCACGAGAACCGCACGATCAACCTGGCCATCCAGTCGACGTCACAGGCCACGTACAACGACACCCTCGACAAGGCCATCGGTGCCATGCGCGCCGCACGCGGCCTGAAACTCGGCAAGGACAACGATTTCGAGATCTACTCGAACGACACACTGGTCACCGCCTTCGCCCAGGTGGCCGACACGGTGCGCGTCGGCGCCTTCGTCGTCAGCGTCATCGCCCTGCTGGCCGCCGGGATCGGCATCATGAACATCATGCTGGTGAGCGTGACCGAGCGAACGCGGGAGATCGGCGTCCGCAAAGCGATCGGCGCCCGCAAGTACGACATCGTCAAACAGTTCCTCATCGAGGCCGTGCTCCTTTCGGAGCTCGGGGGTCTGGCCGGCATCTTCACCGGCGTCGTCGGCGGCAACAGCATCGCCATGTATTTCGACATGACCATGGTCTTCCCATGGTTCTGGGCCATCACCGGGCTTCTCGTCTGCTCCGCCATCGGCATCGGCTTCGGTTCCTACCCGGCCTGGAAGGCAGCATCGCTGCACCCGATCGAAGCGCTCCGCTACGAGTAACCAATTTCGGAATGTAACCAGCCTGGAGCGTGATCTGCCTCACAGACAAAAGGCGGGTCGCGATTCACATATGTACACCTAGCCCGACGGAGCGCATAATAGTCTGGTCCGAATAAAACGGAGGTCTACATGAATCGTGCGGCCCTGTGCCTGCTTTGTCTTCTCGTACTCATTCCTACGGCAGCGTTTGCTGACTCGCTCGACTCGGTCATGCCGTCAACACTCAACCTGGGCGAAGAAGGAGACTTCATCTCCCTTCAAGGTACGGGCCTGTTCGGCGCCGTCGATACGCAGGTGGTTATCGATGGCCCCGCGGGCACGTTCACTCTGGAGCCCAGCGCCTCGTCCGTCGACAACGGAACGAACCCGCCGACAGACACTCTCATCGTGGCGGTCCCTCAAGAGGTGTTGGATACGCAGGGTCACTACTCAGTGACCGTCATGGCGATCGATGGGGCGACCACACGCTCGATCGGACCTCAGTTCTTCGATGTGTCCCCAGAGTCGATTCAGCAGAATCCGCTGCTGGACATACCGGAGAATGTCTTCGCCGAGGCGACCAGCGCGGCCGGCGCGAACGTCACGTTCTTCATCGGCGGCTTCAGCTTCGTCGACCCGCCGCCGGCACCGACGGTCGTCTGTGATCACAACTCAGGCGATCTCTACCCGATCGGCGAGACGATCGTCCACTGCACGGCGACGGACAGCTTCGGCAGTGCTTCGGGCAATTTCCCTGTTTTCGTCCTCGACACGACCGGTCCAGTGGTCACCGTGCCGGCTGACATCATCACGGGCAATCCGGTGGTGACGTACAGCGCTTCGGCGACCGACGCCGTCAACGGAAGCGTCACGGTGAACTGCTCCCCGACTTCCGGGTCGACGTTCCCCCTCGGCACGACGACCGTGACCTGTATCGCCTACGACGCGCAGGCCAACATCGGCACCGGGACATTCAACGTGACCGTGTCCAACGGCCCGGTCCTCACGCTGCCTCCGAACATCACCGCCGAGGCCACGAGCGCGGCGGGTGCGGCGGTCTCGTACACCGTGACGGCGACCGACAACGCCACGATCAACTGCACACCGGCGTCCGGCTCGACGTTCCCCCTCGGCACGACCACAGTGAACTGCTCCGCCACCGCGGTGACCGGCTCGACCAGCGGCAGCTTCAACGTGACGGTCGTCGATACGACGCCGCCCGCGCTAAGCCTCCCCTCGCCGATCACGGCCGAAGCGACGGGACCGAGCGGCGCTGCCGTCACATTCACAGTTTCCGCGAACGATCTCGTCGACGGCCCGCGTCCGGTTCTGTGCGATCACAACTCGGGCGATACATACCCGCTTGGTACGACGACCGTTCAGTGCACCTCGACGGATACGCACAACAACACCGCGCACGGATCGTTCACGATCCTCGTCCAGGACACCACGCCTCCGACGATCGTTTCGATCACGGCATCGCCGAGCAACCTGTGGCCGGATAACCACAAGATGATCGACGTGACGGTAACCGTGATCGCAACCGATCTGGTCGATCCGGCCCCGATGTCACACATCGTGTCGGTCACCTCGAATCAGCCCATCAACGGCCCCGGCGACGGCAACACCTCACCCGATTGGGTCATCACCGGACCGCTGACGCTCCAACTGCGCGCCGAGCGCACAGGTGGCATGGATCGGGTCTACACGATCACGATCGCAAGCAGTGATTTCAGCGGCAACACCGCATACGGCACCGTCAACGTGACGGTCGCTCAGGTCTCCCGCGGCCGCGCGGCAGCCCACTAGCCCCATCCCATGCAGCGCGGCCGGAGATAATCCGGCCGCGCTGCCCGGTTGGCGACGCATAACGTCAAGCCGCGGAGCGGCGAAATCTACGTAGCCCACCATTCGACTCGCCGTCGTTACCGGGAATCTGCACTCAGTGGCTGCATGCCATCGAAGATGCTCCGGCTAGCCGTGGTATCGGTCACGCCTGGCCGGCATGGCGCTGGAAGCTGTAGCCGCACAGCTCCCGTCCGATGTCATCGACGACTTGCAGATAGAGCACGCCGTCGAGAAACTCCAGGCCCCGCATCGGCGGCAGGGACCACCTTTCGGGCTTAGGTTCCGAAATGCAGGTTGTGGCCGCCGGAAAGCCGGATGGACTCGGCGTCAATTCGACCCAGAGTGGCCAGACCCATTCATCAGCGACATCGATGCAAATCGCGCCCGTGCCGTCCGCGGCAAACGCCTTCCAATCCGGAACGACACTCTCGCCTTTGCCCGCGCGAAGCAGGCGCTGCATGAAACGTTCGCCGTAGTACCGGTTTCCAAACCGGCGAAACGATTCAGCCTCCCATTGCAAGCGCTCCGGCGCCTGCCCCTGTCCCGGATTGTGGAGATGGATCGCTTTCGCGGATGGCACGTACAGCGACTGGAGACCGGCACGGGCCACCCGAAGCAACCAGTCATTCTCCTCAAAATAGAGCCGGAACTCCTCGTCGAACGGACCCACCGAGGTCCATGTTCCCCGGCGGAAGGCCAGGAGCGCGCCGCTGAGCGAGGTCGTCGGCAACGGATCCCGGCTGCGCCAATGTCTCCGTGCGTGTTCCCGCCACCTCTCCCGCGCACGTTTCAGTTTCGCCGGACATCGTCTGCCCGCCACTTTCGCCAACTCGTTGCGCCGCGTCCGTTCTTCGGTGCACGGCAGGAGAAAACGGCAATCGCGGTCCCAGTAGAATTGCGGACCGGCGACCGCAGCTCCGGACGCCAGGGCGGTGCGCAGCTCCCGCAGACAGCCCGGAAGAACCATCACGTCTTCATTCATCAGAACGATGACGTCGGATCTGGTCCTGGTGAAGGCGATGTTCGCCGCGCCGGCGTACCCGGCGTTGGTCCCCGAGTCGAGATAGTCGGCGTCCAGCGATTGAAGCAGGGCGCGCTCTTCCGCAGTACTGCCGTTGTCGGCGAGGACGATGTTCAGGTCAATATTGCTGCCGCCCGCGTCGAATCTCAGTGCTGCCACTGCATCGCGGACCGACGATGCCGCGTGGTGGTGGACGATGATGACATCCATCTCCGCTGTGCGAGCGGAGCTCATTCAGGGCGCGTCCACTCGTCGTTCTTGTTGACCATCCTGAAGAAGAAATCGTCGTAGAGCCCTGCCGAAACGGTCTTCTTGATGGTGCAGTTCTGACAATCGATCCCCGGCTTGGCGAGCTCGAATTCAGCGCGCAGTCTCCCGAGCTCTTCCCCGTTCCAGATCTCGTCGAACGACTGCCGGGCCAGGTTGCCGGCCGGAGGTCTCGTCCACGACATGCACGGGTGAACGTCGCCGTTGGCATGGATGGCCAGCGTGTCCCACGGCCGCCGACAGGTCATCCGCTGGCCGGAGGCGGTCATCAGGTCGATCACCCCGGGCTGGTCGCGAATGAAGCCGCAATCTTCAATGTGATTCCGTCTGCAGCAATCGGCGAAGAGCGGCCGCAGGCGGCGCACTTTTTCGTAGAACGCCGGGTCCTTGCTCTCCCCGCCTGTCGTGAAGGTCATCGGTTCGATGGTCCGTACGTCGACCTGTTCCGGGCGAATCGAATCGAGAAGGGCCAGGAACTCCTCGAAGTGGTCGACATTCCGCTGCATCAGGACGTGATTGATCTGAAGCCGCGGGAGTGCCGCGCCCCGCCGGTCTCTCAGTCTCCTGAATAGATCGATCTTCCCCAGGACGGTGTCGAATCGGGCGCCGACGCGGATTTCCTCGTAGACCTCTCTGGTGCCGCCGTCGATCGAGAACGTCAGGGAGGTGATCTGCGCGTCCAGAATCTTCTCGATGATCGCTTCGGTGAGGAGGGTTCCATTCGTGACCACCCGCGAGTACGGAACACCATATTGGGAGACGAGCATGAGACGGTCCGGAAACCCGGCCGTCATGAACGGCTCCGTCATCAACGACATATGGAGATAGGTCGTGGCCGGGAACACCTGCCGGGCAATGGCCTCGAAGAGCCCGGACGGCATGTGATATCGAGGAACAACGGCAACGCGTGGATCGCTGAACCCGCACATCCTGCACTTCAGGTTGCAGGTGTTGTTCTGCTCGATGAAAACATTCAGGTAACGTCCCGTCTCCTCCGGATGCCGGCGCCAGGCGAGCTTGCGAGCGAGGACGTCATACCCTTCCGCCGCCGTGTCGTGGGAGGCATCGAGGTCCATTACGGCTTCTGAGCGCTTCACGTCTTTGGCGCGGGCGAAAATCCGGGAGATCCTGCGCGGAAGGCTCGCCATCCATGGGATACGGGGCGGATGTACGCGACGTCTAAGATCCAGTGTCGCGTCAAGGTTGAAATCAGGGGTGGAGCATGCTCGCGCTCTGCTCCACTTTCACTCTCATTCTGAGGCTGCCGCAGCCGCGGTACGAATCTTCGTGCTTGCTCAAATCTGGTCCCGCGGCGTAGGACGCCGAAGGACCCCCTCCGCGCTTGCCGGGTCGGGTGGTGGTACTTTCTCGATGCAAGCTCGTGGGGGGCCCTTCGGCGTCCTACGCCGCGACCGTGATCAGTGCAAGCATCAACATTCGAGGCGCGGCTCCGGCAGCCTCAGAATGACAGACAAGTGAGAGGCGCTTAACTACCGGTTTTAATCTTGACCTGACACTAGGCCCGGCACGCCGTCATAAGCCGCCGGAGGCGCTCTTAGCCAGCGAAGCCCATGAACCGGCGCGAGTTATGTCACGTTTGACGAGCTGGCCGGAACCGAACGTGTGACCCCAGGATCACTCCCTCGGCCGCCCGCCGTGAACGCTTCACTCCTCGGACTTCAACCTTCCATTCCTCTCATCGCACCGTCAGACCGGCTCATCTCACCGTGAGACCGGCTCATCCCACCGTGAGATCGGCTCATCTCACCGTGAGATCGGCTTATCTCACCGTGAGATCGGCTTATCTCACCGTGAGACCGGCTCATCTCACCGTGAGCCCGGCTTATCTCACCGTGAGTTCGGCTCATCTCACCGTGAGACCGGCTCATCTCACCGTGAGACCGGCTCATCTCACCGTGAGACCGGCTCATCTCACCGTGAGACC
>DATHRD010000086.1:0-30742 GCA_035482045.1 Thermoanaerobaculia bacterium | reverse complement strand
TGAGCCGGTGAATCGCGTGACTGAGCCGGTGAATCGCGTGACTGAGCCGGTGAATCGCGTGACTGAGCCGGTGAATCGCGTGACTGAGCCGGTGAATCGCGTGACTCCGCCGGTGTATCGCGTAACTCCGCCGATGTAGCGCGTTCATCCGCCGGTGTGTCGCGTTACTCCGCCGGTGTGTCGCGTTAAACTTCCTGATAGCGGCCAACTGACGAGCCGGAGCGCTGGATAGTGCCGGGTGCTCGTCAATGCGGGAGTCGAGTTGTACTCCTCCTGCCGTGGGCTCCCGGAGTGCACACTTCGGGGAATCATCAACCGGAAGGTCTCGGCGTGAAGAACCGCGTCCTTCCAGGCGGTGGCCGCCTGCACTCGTGAGAATCTTGAGGGCCAGATCTTCGTTTTTTCGCTCAAGGCTAACCCATTGAGGAGCGGGCGCTTACCGCTTCCGAATTTCGGCGGTCGCTTGCCGTGATCGTTATTCACCACGGCAAGCTCCGGCGATCTGCGTGCGCTTCTCCGCGACCCCCGGCCGGGGTCGATTTCAACCTCCAACCCGCATGCAGGTGGTCGCTCGCTGGCGTGTTCTCGGAGGGACGGGTAACATCTTCGTGCACGGTGGCCGGCCGCAGGCCGTCGGGCCTCCCCCGCTGAAAAGCGCGGGGGAGCGCGGGGGCTCTCGACGAAACACCGGCGTCCGCGATTCCTCTTAGATCGTTGGAAAATGCGGGATAGTCGACCCCGCAGTCGTCAATGCGACGGCCAGACGTCTACGACGAAGGTCACATCGCCCGCCGCGGCCGTCCCAACTCCCAGATGGCGATGTACCGCAGCCGGTTGGGATACGGCGGATCGGCGCGGAAGGCTCGCGAGGGTCCGCCGAGGTCGTAGGCCAGGAGCGCGGCCTCCTCGCTGAACCAGGTGGCGTCGATCCCCTCGGAACGCGATTGCTGTAACAGCCGCGATGCCGTTGCCGCATCCTTCTGCGACCAGGCGTCGCGCGCTTTGATCAGCGTCGCGACGGCGGGGCTCTCCTCGGCGTTGGGGGAGACTGCCGAGCTGAAGGTGGCGCTGACGTGCTCTCGTGCCGCCAGGAGATGGAGCGCGGCGTAATCCGTCGTGCCGGCTTCGGCGAGAGTGATGGCCATCCGGAGTCGTCGTGCCAGACCTTCAGTATCCCCTCGGCGTCCGGCAACGTACGCGCCGAACGCGTACGCCTCCAGCTCGTTCTCCCCCAAACCGGCGTCGTGCGCCTTGACCGCGGCCAGGTCGAAGGTCGACTGCGCCTGGTCGAGGTCGTTCATGCCGATGCGCGCGATGCCCGCCAGCGTGCGTGACTCGATGGCCACCGGCCCGAAGTTTCCGATCGTGGCGCTTTCCGCGGCGGCGTCGAACAATCGCGCTGACTCGGCGGCGTGCCCGCCGCTCCAGGCGATGCGCGCCTGAGTGTAGGTGTACAGCGCGGGACGGCCGACAAGTTTGCTCCGCTTGAGATCGCGGGTTGCGCCGGCGATGTCGCCGAGCGAGGCGCGGTCGGCCAGCACGATGGTCAGACGGCGGTCATCGGGTGCGCCGACGTCGATCTGCGTCAACTGCGCGAGCGCCGCGAGCTCCTCGCGACGGCTGAGATGAAGGTGCGCCAGGGCCAGCCGCAGCCGCCACGCGCGCGGACGGAGCTCAAGGAGTGACGACGAGATGGCCATATCCGTGGCGCCGCTGTTCTCAGGCATGAGGTAGCGGCAGAGCAGCGCTTCATACGCCGATGTCGTCCTGGCAATGCGGCGCTTCGCTTCCGCCGCCCAGCGCAAGCCTGCGTTCCGGTCACCGTTGTAATACGTGAGCTCCGCGAGGAATGCGGCGGGAAGCGGCGGAGCAGGCTGGCGCCGGGCCGCTTCGGTCAGGAGCTGAATCGCTTCCGAGCGATTGCCGGCGCTGTCGGCGTGCAGGGCCAGCCCCGTCAGCCGGCGCGTTTCGGAGTCGCCGGTGATATCCGAGGCGCGCAGGTCGTAGCCGTCGTCGATGACTTGTCGTCCACGCGCGATCACCGTGAAGAGGAAGGCGGCCAGCGCGATCACGGCGATGATCAGCGATCCGAGAACCAGTCGCGTCTTACGAGGTTTCGATGCCGGCTCGCGAACAGGTGGCGGGATGTTCAACCGTCCACCTGCCTCCGCGTCGATCAACTCGCGTAGCGCCACGGCAGCTTCGGCGCCGTTCTGGAATCGGTCCGCCGGCTGTTTTTCGAGACAGCGCTCGACGACTGCACGGGTCGCGGGCGGCAACAGCTTTGCCTCCGCGTGGCTGAAAGGCGCGTCGCGCAGGACGGAGGCAATCACCTCCATGTTGCTGTCGCGTTTGAACGGCATCCGGCCACGGAGCATCTCGTACAGCACGCAGCCGAAGGAGAAGACGTCGGTGGCCGGCGTGAGAGGCTTGGCGGCGAGCTGCTCGGGCGACGTGTAGCCGATCGTCCCCATGAGCAGGCCGGGCTCGGTCAGGTTGGCTGTCTGCGCTACTGAATCGAATGGCGCGCCGGCGACTGGTTGCATGCTGGCCAGGCCGAAGTCGAGGATCTTCACGACGTCGTTCGGACGGTCGGAGTGGAGCGTCCGGCCTACCTTCGGTCTCGACAGGAAGATGTTTTCCGGTTTCAGGTCGCGGTGGATGATCCCTTTCGCGTGCGCGGCGGCCAAACCGTCGGCGATGGCGGCTGCGATCCGCAGCGTCTCGCTGACCGGCAGCGGCGAGGCTGCGAGCCTGGAGCGCAACGTCTCGCCTTCCAGCAGTTCCGTGACGACGTACTGCGTGTCACCCTCGCTGCCGACGTCGAAGACGGCCACGATGTTCGGATGGGAAAGCGCGGCCACCGCGCGCGCTTCACGCCGGAAGCGGGCCAGCGAGGCCGGGTCGTCGGCGAGATGTGAGGAGAGAACCTTGACCGCCACCTCGCGCCCGAGGCGTGTATCGGTGGCGCGATAGACCTCACCCATCCCCCCGCGGCCGATCATCTCCCCGATTTCGTACGGCCCAAGGTGCGCGCCGCGCGGGAGCGTCATGGGGTAAGTATGGCGTACGGAGGGTTGCGGGGTTGCGTAGCGCAGGCGGCTCGCCGGCTGGACCGCCGCCGGCCCGGCGGCCGGCCCGGCGGCGGTGTCGGGAATCGCCAGCGAGCCGCTGGCGGTACAGCCGGCGAGCCGCCGGCGCTACGCTATCGCCAAGCCCCCGCTACAGCGGCGGCTTCGCCGGCTGCGGTGCCGGTTGCGGCTGCACCCCCGGTGTTGGCGGTTGCTGCTGCTGTGAGGAGCTGGTAATAGGCGACGACGGGAGCACGATCTGCGCCGCGGTGGGCTGCAGCGACGGTGCCTCGAGTCCCTGCTGGATGTAGCCGGGAGGTGCCGGCTGGAAGGACATGCTCTCGCGGGAGTGCTCGTTCGGATAGGCCTTGATGAGGGCGAAGGCGACCAGGTGGCTGTCGAGAATGCGCGGATTGACCCGCACGTCGAGCAGCGAACGATTGATCGCGAACGCTTTGGCGTAGTATTCGATGGCGGCGCTCTGATGGCCGCGCTTCTCCTCCATCAGACCGAGCTCGAAGAGCGCCGCCGAGTGGCCCGGTTTGTAGTGAATGGTCCGGCCGAAGGCGAAGTGGGCGCCGATCCAGTCACCGCGCGACATGCGCACCAGGCCGAGGTTGTACCAGGCAGGGTAGAAGTGGGCGTCGACGTTGACCGCGCGCTCGAACTCCGTCTCCGCATCCTTCGGAAAGCCCTTCTGGAGGAGCTGCTGCCCCAGCGTGTTGTGCAGGCTGGCCGAGCGCGGATTGGCCTGCAGCGCGTTCATCGTGCCGGTGATCTGGGCATCGAGCGGCGAGCCGGTGTTCAGGTAGCGCTGGTAGAAGGGATGGTCGTACGCATTCTGGTCGTGATCGGCGTGATTGCGGGTGGAGGAACAGGCGGCAAGCGCCAGCAGTGCGGTTACGAGTAGGAGTCGTTTCATCATTAGTCCTGGATTGGTTTCGCTTTCAGTTTCACTCTGCCGTCGACGACGTCCACGCGGAAAGCGACGGCGGCCACATGATATTTCTCGCGTACGAGATCACTCTGCTTCTGCACCATTGCTTTCAGCTGGTCGATGGTGATGTTCGGCAGCTTGCCGAGTTTGAGGTGTTCCTTTTCGATATCGCGGTACAACCGGTCGATCTCTTCGCCGTTGGTTCCCGGCGTCATCTTTATATACGCGTCCCCCTTCGGGTACGTTACAGGTACCGCCGGGGCGGGCGGTGCGGAGGGCGCGGAGGGTGCGTTCAAAGCGGCCGACCGGCGCCGGAAGTCGAGAGGCCCCTCTTCCCGTTCCCGCATCTTCCGGCCCCACATCTCGCGGTGCTGGTTGTAGCGCGTCAGGAGCTGCCCGTAGCGAAAGCGGCGGGTGTTGTCGCGCATCTTCTGCTTGCCCAGCTCGTGGATGTAAACCTCGAGCAGCCGCCGCTCGTGCATGGGCGGAAGCTTCTGGATGCCGTTGAAGAACTGGTCGTACTTGTTCTTCAGCTTCCGGATGTCTTCTTCGAGCTTGTCGAGCTCGTCGTCTTGCTTGATCACTGTGTTTCCGCGGGGGTCGGGAGTCGGGGGTCGGGGGTCGGAGTTGGGAACCGCAAACCTGCGCTGCCTTTCTCCGACCCCCGACCCCCGACTCCCGACCCCCGGCCACTACAATACCCCTCCATGGCTAAATCGGGCTCTGCCTCGGGAGATTCCGCGCTCCGGAGTATCCCATCCGTGGAGCGGATTCTTTCCAGCGAGGGCCTCGCGGGCGTGATCGCCGAATTCGGGCGAGAGCGGGTCAAGTACGCGGTGGTCGCCCATCTCGACAGGATCCGGCGCGATCGGGCACCGTTCGACGAGAGCGCCGCCGTCGACGATGCCCGGCAACAACTCGCCACTGCCACGGCCTCGACGTTGCGCCGCGTGATCAACGGAAGCGGCGTCATCATCCACACGAACCTGGGGCGGTCGCCCATCGATCCTGCCCTCTGGTCGCGCGCTGCCGCCATCACCACCGGCTACTCGAATCTCGAATTCGACCTCGACGAAGGATCGCGCGGCCGCCGCGACGAGCATCTGACGGAGCTCTGCCGCACGCTCTTCGGCTGCGAGGCGGTCATCCTGACCAACAACAACGCCGCCGGCACCTTGCTGCTGTTGGCGGCGGTGGCCGGGGGACGGGAAGTGATCGTCTCGCGCGGTGAGCTGGTCGAGATCGGCGGCTCGTTTCGCGTCCCCGACGTCATCCAGCAAGGCGGTGCGCGCCTTCGCGAGGTGGGGACGACGAACCGGACGCGCGCCGGCGATTACGACGCCGCGGTCTCCGAGGCCTCGGCGGCGATCCTCCGCGTCCATCGTTCGAACTTCGAGATCGTCGGCTTCACCGAGTCGCCGTCGATCGACGAACTGGTGGCGGTGGCCCGCGCCCGTAAACTGCCTCTGTTGTATGACGAGGGAAGCGGCCGCGTGGTCGATCTGACGGTGTACGGTTTCAGCTCCGCGCCGACCATTCGCGAGCTGATCGCCGGCGGGGTCGACGCCGTGGCCTGTTCCACCGACAAGCTGATCGGCGCCACGCAGGGGGGGCTCATTATCGGCTATGAAGACATCATCAACGGTTGCCGTAAGCACCCACTGATGCGCGCGCTGCGCGCCGGCAAGGAGTCCTACGCCGTGATCGCCGAGACACTCCGCGCCTTCGCCACCGGCCGCCACGAGACGGAGATCCCGATCTACCGGATGCTGGCCACGCCGCTCGATGTGCTGCGCGCCCGCGCGTCGGACATGGTGCAGGGGACCGCTTGCCGCGTCATCGACAGCGACTGCGCCCTCGGCGGCGGCACCACGCCCTCGGAGACGATCCCCTCAATCGCCGTGGAAGTTCCCGGCGACGCCAGCCAGCTCGCCTCACGCTTCCTCCGGCACGATCCGCCGATCGTTGGTCGCATACTCAACGATCGGTTCACGATCGAGGTGAGGACGTTGGGGGAGGAGGATGGTCGGGTGGTGGCGGGGGCGATCCGGGGATAGCTTTCCTCACCCCGGCAACTCGAGGACCATCCGGTATGCCGATACCTCCTGCGACGGGTTGCTCATGACACCCGCGGTGCCCATGAACAGAAGGTTGAACAAGCGGTACGTTTCTTCACCGGCGGTGGCGACGATCTCTTCACGATGTTCCGTCCAGCGGCGCTGGCCGTTGCGAGCCCACAGGTAGTAGTTGCGGCGGTCGTTGTGAACCGCGGCGAGCTGCATCGGCGACCGGTCGATCGCGCCCATCAACTCCGGCATGTAAACCATACGAAACGTGCCGGGCCATACATGTTTGGTGACGAAACTCGATGTGCCGAACGGTACTTTGCCCGCCGCGAAGTCGAGATAGGCGCGCCCGCCCGGTTCGAGGAGTTCTGCGAATCGGGTCATGACGCGCGCGTAGTCAGACAGATCTTCGATCACGCCCATGCACGAGATGCCGCTGAATCGGCGCCCTGGCTTGAAGGTGAAGAAGTCCTGGTAGTAAACATTCGCGTTGAGGCGATGCGTATCGATCAACCGCTCCGTAAACTCCTTTTGGTGATGAGAGAGGGTGATGCCGGTAACCCGCACTCCTCGGCTGGCGCAATACCGCGTCATTCCACCCCATCCGCAGCCGATCTCGAGAAGCTCGTCGCTGTCCTTAAGCCTGAGCGATTCCCACGCCGCCTCGTATTTGCGCCTGGAGCTCTCCTCGAGCGTGTCGTCGTCGGTCAGGTAGATGCCGGGCGTATACGCGAAGTAATCCCGGTCGAGCGCGAGCAACTGGATGTTGTTGGAATCGTAATGCTTCGCTATCCATGCCGGGTTGAGCCGCTCGCGGCCGAACAGCAGCGGCTGCAGGCGCCGCCAGATCTTCAGCCAGACGTTTCTGTCGGAGAGGAGGTCGCGCAACCACATCGCCTTGACAGTGTCACCTTCAAGGTCGATGTCGCCGCGAACGTACGCGTCCGCGATGCGCAGTTCGGAGGCGGACCGGAGCGCGCTCATGCCGCGGCCGTTGTGAATGGAGAGCGTGAATTCGGGTGCGCCGGTGCCAATCACCACGTTCCGATCCGGCGTAATCATTGTAAATGCGCAGGGGAGTCGCTTGCCCGAAGTAAGCTGACGGTCGATCCATGAAACGACGTCAGGACCAGTGTCGGGACCTGGTCGCGCGAGAATGTCTTGCGTATTGCTCATCTGATGCTCCGCAAGTATTGAAGGGTGTAGGCGAAGCATACACCATTTAACGCCCAAGGGCGTCTCAAACGTCCCGATGCGGATTCCTCGTTTAACCCTATCCGCGGTGCGGGTCCAATACGGCTTTACTAAGATGCCGCGGGACCTCTTTCAATTGCTCGCGCGCCATGCAGACCGCGGTCTCTACAGCGCGGCGGTTCTGATCTTCTTCTAACGCAATACCGAGGCAGATCTCCGCCGCGCGGTCCGGGCCCGTCTTCGTGGGCACACAGAGCGATTCAAGTCCGAGGAGCCCGAGAACCGCGCGCTCCTTGAACGTGACCTCGGGCGCGAGTGAGATGGCGGGCACGCCGGCGAGCAGCGCCAGAAGTACTGCGTGGAGACGGCTCGAAAGGACCATCCGGCAGGCACCGTAAACGTTCGAGAGCTCGAAAGGATCGAGATCATCGTCGATGACAAACCGAGGATCGAGTTGCAGGGTTTGGGCGAGATCGGTGCTGATTGCCCGATCTTCGTCAGCCTGGATGACGATGACGATCTGAGTGACCAGCCCCAACGCGACGAGCCGCCTCGCGACATGGACGAAAAGAGTCACATGGAAGTCGCTTCGCTCATCTGCGCGCAAGGCACTCGAAATTACGAGAGCAAGCGTCCTGGCGCTTGCGTCGAGTCGGCGTCGTTCGAATAGTTCACCAGCCCCGGTCCGAGGGACCTCCAGAGCGAGGGCGCTGTCTGGCATGAGGATGGACCGGCCGTGCGTCCCCACCCTTTGAACCTCGGAGGCCGACACATGGTCTCGTGGGAACACAGCGGCGGCTTTCGTGGCAATCCTTCGGAAGAGGCGGCTTCCCATCCACGTCCGAAAGGGGCCCACTTGTGCTCCCACGAGCACCGACGGAACAGCGATCCTTTGGGCGGCCAGCAGGGGGAGCAGGCGGATCACAAATCTTGCGTCATCCCGAAGCGTGCCCCCATACGTTTCGAAGGTGACGCCGCCGACAGACACTGCCAGATCGCAATTGCGGATCCATTCGAGCGTGGGATTCCTGTTCCGCCGCTCGCGATCAAGACGAAACACCTCGAACAGACTCCGTGCGAGACGGCTAACAAGAGCAAAGGGGCGCTTTCCCTCTCCATCGAATAGCGGCGGCAGGATCTCGACATTCGGATACCGGCGCAGTGTGTGGCGAAAGGGGGCGGCGTCCGGAGGAGTCACCGCAATCGGTACGATTGCGACGGATGCGCGTGGGAAAGCTCTGAAAACGAGATCGAGTGATGCCCAGGTCAGCGCGCACGCACCCCGATTGGTGTCGGGTGCTACATTGACGAGAACGATCTGCATGACGGGCGATCTGCGGATTTCTCTGCGCGCCACACAATGTCCGCCGGTTGCGATTCATTCCGAGCGTGTAGAGCGTCTCAAGCCCTGACTCTTTCCTTCAACCTGCCCCACAAACGATGCAAACGACCGGGAGTGTCGTGAAAAAGAACCTGGTCCCAGCTCGGCCAGACCGTGCTCACACACCCGGGGCGATAGAACGTGGCCGTCAGGCTACGCCGCGATAGACGGCAGTTCTTCGACACGTGCGAGACGGCATGCCATGAGTCATCGGAACGTACCAGCACGGCGGAATTGCCGACAAGAGGCGATACCGTCCTGGCGACGTCACGAAGATCGGACGAACGGAGGATCGTCAGGCAGCCGCCATCATCGTCATTCCAGGACTCGTTGAAGTAGATGACGTGTGTGACGATCTTGTCCCGGTGG
This sequence comes from Thermoanaerobaculia bacterium, assembly GCA_035482045.1. GTDB lineage: Bacteria > Acidobacteriota > Thermoanaerobaculia > Gp7-AA8 > Gp7-AA8 > JADGNZ01. Next base: position 21,724 of record DATHRD010000086.1, on the reverse strand, counting down.
TCAGGGTGAGCTCCGTGGGATCCTCCGGGAGGATAGTGAAAGACATTGACTTCCAGCGGCGCGATGCTCAGGTCGATGCCGGTCATTGACGCCATGGCCGTGCGGTACGCGCGAGACAGGAGTTCATTGGCCAGCGCCCGCCAGGCGCCGCTGAGATATCCGGCTCTCGATGTGGACAGCTCGCCCATCCTGATCAGACACCGGATCTCGTATTCGAAGTCTTTCTGGCCGTCGTACTGTGCAAGCCGTTTGAAGTGGTCGCGCGGAAACGTTGCCGCCAGAGCGGCGGCGTCTTCCGGCGAAAAGAGCTTGTCGATGGCTGCCCACCGGTACGGCTCGGTTTCCAGACGGGTCCGTGAGATTCGGTTCAGTTCGATCATCGTTTCGAAAAGAGGCTTCTGGAAGATTAAGGCTGATGCGGAAGTCCAAGCAACGCTTCGATCTGCGCCCGCGACTGATCGAGCAGCGTGTCCTTCGCCCGCACGCTCAGCCCCACGGTCTCGATCGGTGTCCCGACCCGGACCGTCACCACACCCGGCGTGATCCGCCTCGCGCCCACCTTGAAAGCCTCGTACGTCCCATCGATCGCCAGCGGCAGGATCGGCAGCTCCGACCGGATGGCCAGCAGGAACGCGCCGCGCTGGAAGGGGCGCATGGCCGGCGCGTGCGAGCGCCCTTCCTCCGGGAAGATGACGATCGTGTTTCCTTTGCGGATCCGATCGACGGCCAGGTCGAACGACTTCACCGCCGTCCGCCGGTTCTTCCGGTCGATGGGGATGAATCCGGCCCGGCCGATGGCCCAGCCGAAGATGGGAATGCTGAAGAGACTCTTCTTGGCCATAAAGCGGATCGGCTGCGGAATCGCCGCGAAGATGCAGGGGATGTCGAAGTACGAATGGTGGTTGGCGATGAGGATGTAGCGCCTGGCGCGATCGATCCGCTCGACGCCGTCGCCCCGAATCCTGATACCCGCGCCCCAAAGCATCAGGCGCCCCCAGAGACGGATCACGGAATCAATCCATGGCGACGACGATGAAATCAGGGCGATGATCATCACCGTGATCGCCAGCGGGATCGTCACCACGATGGCCACGATCACGGCCCAGATGGTTCGGAACATGGCTGGGCATCTTATGACGTGGGGAGTGGGGAGTGGAGAGTGGGGTGTGGGAGTATGACTCGGAGGACTGGCAACTCCCCGTCGACGAACCGACGAGCCGACGAATCGACAACCGACGAACCGACAACCGACAACCGGGCTCCCACCCCCCACCCCCCACCCCCAATGCTACAATCCCCACCCTTCGCCAATGATCCCGCCCAAGTCTTTCAAATCACTCATCCAAAGGAGAAAGACGTGCCTGACAGCATGACCGCGGCGGCGGTGCTCGATGAACCTGTGACTGCCGCCTCAATCGTCAATGACTGCACGATCCACGTTGCCACCGTCAACGGCTCCGGCTCGCAGTCATCCAACAGCGTCCTGATGCGCTCGATCTTTCAGATGGGCGTCCCCGTCAGCGGGAAGAACATGTTCCCGTCGAACATCGCCGGTCTGCCCACCTGGTTCACCATCCGGGCGAACAAAGACGGCTGGATCGCCCGCAAAAAAGAAGTCGACATCATGGTCTGCATGAACGCCGCGACCGCCCGCGAGGACGTCACGGCGCTCCAGCCCGGCGCGGTCTGCATCTACGATGCGCCGCTCAACTGCAAGGGCATTCGCTCCGACGTCACCTTCTTCGAGGTCCCCTTCGCCAAGCTGGCCGGTGAGCTGTCGCAGGACTCGCGCCTCCGCAAGCTGCTGACCAACATGATCTACGTCGGTATCGTGGCCGAGCGCCTCGGCATCGAGCGCGACGAGATCATCAACGCCATTACCAAGCAGTTCAAGGGGAAGAAGAAAGCAATCGACCCGAATATCGCCGCCATCGACAAAGGGCTGGAGTACGCGCGCGAGAACCTGCCGCGGCAACACCGCTGGCGCATCGAGCGGATGAACGCCACGGCCGGCAAGATCATCATCGACGGCAACGCCGCCGCCGCGATCGGGGCGATGTTCGGTGGCGTCACGGTCGTGACGTGGTATCCGATCACGCCGTCGTCATCGCTCTGCGAATCGCTCATCGACTACATGAAGGAGCACAGGATCGGCCCCGACGGAAAAGCCACCTTCGCAATCGTCCAGGCCGAGGATGAGCTGGCGGCGATGGGGATGGTGCTCGGTGCCGGCTGGGCGGGTGCGCGGTCGCTGACCTCCACCTCCGGGCCCGGCATTTCTCTGATGGCGGAGTTCGCGGGGCTCGGCTACTTCGCCGAGCTGCCAGGCGTGATCTGGGACATCCAGCGCGTCGGTCCCTCGACCGGCCTGCCTACCCGTACCGCGCAGGGCGACATCTTCGAGGTCCACTATCTCTCCCATGGTGATACGCAACATATTGCACTGATCCCGTCCTCGGTCGCCGAGTGCTTCGAGTTCGCCGGAGAGGCGCTCGACCTCGCGGAGATGTTCCAGACGCCGATCTTCGTCCTCTCCGACCTCGACCTCGGCATGAACAACTGGATGTCGGATCCCTTCGTCTATCCCACCAAGCCCTACCGCCGCGGCAAGGTTCTCGACGCCAAACAGCTCGACGAGCTCGGCGGGAAGTGGGGACGCTATCTCGACGTCGACGACGACGGGATTCCCTACCGCACTCTGCCCGGTACCGATCACCTGATGGCCTCGTACTTCACCCGAGGCTCCGGCCACGACACGCATGCGCGCTACTCGGAAAAGCCGGCCGACTACAAAGCGACGGTCGACCGCCTGGCCAAGAAGTACCGGACCGCGAAACAGTTCGTGCCGCAGCCGGTCATCGATCGCCGCGCCAAGGCCACGATCGGCTTCATCGCCTACGGAACGACCGATGTGGCACTCGAAGAGTCGCGCTACCAGCTTCGCAACGAGCACGGCGTGGAGACAAGCTACCTCCGGCTGCGGGCGTTGCCGTTCACCGACGACGTGACGGCCTTCGTCGATGCGCACGAGCGTGTCTACGTCGTCGAGCAGAACCGCGACGGCCAGATGGGCGATCTGCTCCGTTTGGAAGTGGGCGATATCCAGCACAAACTGCGCAAAATACTGCACTACACCGGTCTGCCTTGCGACGCCCGTTCGATCACGGACTCACTGCTGCAGATGGAAAACGACGGCACGCGCGTCGTTCGTATCGGCCTCGGTGCCGAAGCGACGACGCAGACGGTCGCGGAGGACTAAGTCATGACCGAAAGCGTTCTCAAACTCCCCAACGAAGTGGCTGCGCCGAAGGAAAACCGGCTCGGCCTCAAGGCGCTCGATTACCAGGGCGGCAAGTCGACGCTTTGTGCCGGCTGCGGCCACGACGCCGTCAGCAATCAAATCGTCCGCGCTTTTTACGAGATGAACGTGAAGCCGGAGAAGGTTGCCAAGTTCTCCGGTATCGGCTGCTCCTCGAAGACGCCCGCGTACTTCCTCGGACGAGCGCACGGCTTCAACAGCGTTCACGGACGCATGCCGGCCGTGGCCACGGGCGCGATGCTGGCCAACCATCATCTGATCAGCATCGGCGTTTCCGGGGACGGCGACACGGCGTCGATCGGCCTCGGGCAGTTCATGCACCTCGTCCGCCGCAATATCCCGCTCATCTACATCATCGAGAACAACGGCGTGTACGGCCTGACGAAAGGCCAGTTCTCCGCGACGGCCGACGAGGGCTCGAAACTGAAGACCGGCGTCATCAACGACCTTCCGCCGATGGATCTCTGCGCCCTGGCCGTGGAGCTCGGCTGCGGCTTCGTGGCCCGAGGATATGCGGGCGATCCGAAGCAGATGATCAACATCCTCAAAGCCGCCATCGCCCACGACGGCCTGGCCGTCATCGACGTCATCTCTCCGTGCGTGACCTTCAATAATCACGACGGCTCGACGAAGGGCTACACGTACTCGAAGGAGCATGACGAGCTTCTGCACCAGATCGGTTTCGTTCAGTCATACGAGCAGATCGAGATCGACTATGAGCCGGGCACGGTTCGCGAAGTCACCCTCCACGACGGATCCCGCATTCTTCTGAAGAAGCTGGAAGAGGACTATGACCCGTCGAACGCCGTGCAGGCCCTGCAGCGCTCGCACAAGGCGATCGAAGACGGTGCCATGCTCACGGGCCTCATCTACCTCCGCCCCGAGAAGAAGAGCTTCATCAGCCTCCTCAACATGAGCGACAAGCCCCTCTGGTCGCTGAACGAGGCCGAGACGCGCCCGCCGAAAGAAGCGCTCGACCAGATCATGCGGGAGCTGATGTAGAGGTCGTGATGCTGTAGCGCCAGCGGCTCGCTGGCTGGACCGCCGCCGGCCCGGCGGCGGCTCAAACCAAAACCGCCAGCGAGCCGCTGGCGGTCCAGCCGTCGGGCCGACGGCGCTACACTGGGCGCCGTCTCAGTACGGCTCGATCCTTGCTCAGCAGTACGGCATGAGCAACGACGAAAAAGGCGCTACCGAAGAAGACATGCAGAAGATTCACGTGATCCGCGGCGCGGAGGCCCTCGGCTACGAGGGCGCGGGCCGCGAGGAGCACAGCGGCGAGAATTCGCCGAAACGGCCGACCGGAGATCCGCACGACGACCTGGCGGACAACAAGCCCGAGGACCTGCGATAGCGCGATTGGATTACGCAACCGACAACCGACAACGCGCCGCGAAGCGCGTTAATGTGGATTCTTGATCGCCGCCAGCCTGCTTTTCGCCTGCTGGTGGTTCTCGGAGATCTTCAGCACGTCCTCGTAGCAGCTCTGGGCGCGGGAGATCAGGCCCTCGGTTCGATAGAGATCACCCAGGGAGATCAGGGTGTCGACCGAATTCGGATCGAGCGAGAGGGAGCGCTGAAAACTCTCCGCGGCGTCGCGCCGCCATTTGGGATTGCGCTCCTGGCAGGCCCCGAGGAGGTGCCAGGCCTCGGCGTGGTCCGGCGCGAACGTCACGGCCTGCTTCAGCAGGACGATCGCACCGTAATAATCGCCGGTCGCGCTAAGCTCACGAGCCCGTTGGTAATTCTGATTGGCGATCGTTCGCTGCGCCGCGCGGCGCTGCAGATCGTCGCCGCCGCGTGCCGGCTTGTTGTCCATCAACTTGTCGTATGCCTGCCGCCGCGCCGGATGTTCGAGAGCCAGGATTACCTCATCGAGACGCCGGTTGATTGCGGCGATCGCATCCTTCACCACCGCGGGATACGTCGCCGGGGCGTACTGACGCTTCTTTGCCTCGGCGGAAGCGACGATCTGTCCGCGCGTGGCGGCCCTAGGCACGTCGAGCACCTGATAGTGATCCATCGAGGGCAGCCGCCGTGAAAAGGCCACGGCCCGCAGCGACCGCTGATCGCTCGATCCGATCGCGGCGAGCAGCTCGAGGTCGCGCTGCATGTCACTCTCGTCGACCGCCTGGACGGGTTGCGAGGAGTGATCGACGACCTCAAAGGCGCCGAGCACCATCATGGCGATGACGACGCGGGCCGCGGTTACGGAGTCGTTCGTGAACTGCTTCAGGAACGTTTCCACCGTCTGCGGTTCCTTCAGGGAGTCGGCGATTCTTCGCTCCGCGTCGGTCAGAGGGACGGTGTCGAGCACGCCACGGGCATCCTTCGCCGGCTCGATCTCGCGCTTCAGATCGCCGAGCGAGCGGCGCAGCACGAGGCCATTCGTGATCGCGCGGATGCCCTCCAGGATCACCGCCGGCGTCGACTGCAGAAAGACACGCTTCTCCGGTTCGATGGCATGGTCGTCGTTGAAGGCCACCGTCCCTTCGTTCAGGGTGAAGAGTGCCACGAACTGCGATGTCATCCATTCGCGTAGCAGCGTCTGGCGGGCGGACATGTCGAGCAGGCCCGACTCGTGGAATCTGGCCGCGGCCTCCGTCGGATCGGCGGTCGCCAACGCCAGCGCGCGATCGGCCGGAATGGCGCCGCGCCGCACCAGGAAGTCGGCGAGCGAGTCCTCTGGTGCCGCCGAGGTGATCAGTGCGAGCTCCCCCTGCGACCAGTAGAGCGTCTTCCGCAACGGATCGTGCACGATCGTCAGCGATCCCGTCCTCCGCTGTTGCAGGATTTCGCCCGCGATCACGGCGAACGGTGTGATCTCGATCCTCTCCAGACTCACGCTTCCCTTACGTTCCTTTGACGTTGCTTTTAGCACAAATGTGGCACGAAACGGGCTTCGACACAGACCCGTCTCATGGAAGTGGGACACGAAGGGGGACTTACAGAATGCGCCGTCCGTCGACGGTGTTCCTTTCTGCCGAGTGATGACCATGAGACTGATGAAGACGTATGCGTTGATGCTGCTGGCGCTCCTGGCGTTCAGCGTTGCGGCCGGTGCCCAGGAGTCCACGGACGACCCCTACGAGTTCATCCTTGCCAAGCTCGCCGCCGACGACGGCCGCTATGACGAGGCTCTCTCCCGTATCGACAAGATCGTGGCCAGGAACCCGGAGAACGCCGTCGTTCTCTACGAGCGGGCCCTGATCCTCGTCGATGCTTCGAAGACCGACGCCGCGGAAGCGGAGCTTCGCAAGGTCGTCATTCTCCAGCCGAAGTTCTACGATGCCGAGCGGCTTCTCGGCCGCGTCCTGCTCGACCGCGCCGGCACCGACAAGACCAAGGTCGACGAAGCGCTGGTCCATCTCCAGAACGCGTTCCACATCTATCCCGACGATCTGGCCACCGGCATGGCCATCTCGCAGATCTATCTCGCCGGCGGGCGTCCGGCCGAGGCCGAGAAAGTCCTGGCCGTGATGCTCGAGCGCGCCCCCGATCAGCGCGGCCTCAACTACGCCTACGCGCAGGTGTTGACCAAGCTCGGCCGCGGGGCCGAGTCGCTCAAGTACCTGGAACGTGCCGTCGAAGTCGATCCCACCTTCGGCCCGGCCATCCAGCAGCTCATCGAGATTTATCAAAGCACGAACCAGTGGCAGAAGGCCGCCGACCTCCTGCAGCCGCTGATCAACGACGATCCGACCAACCTCGACCTCCAGAGACAGCAGGCCTTCTTCTACCTTCGCGCCGGCCAGTCGGAAAAAGCGCGCGTCCGCTTCACGGCCCTACTCGCCGCCGATCCGAAAGACACGCGCACCCAGTACTACCTCGCCGAGTCCCTGAGCGACCTGGAGCAGTTCGACGAGGCCGAGCGCATCTACCGGCAGATCCTGGAGAAAACACCCGACGACGCCGACGTGCTGGCCAGTTTTGGCCTGGCTCAGGTCGGCCGTAAGAAGTACGACGACGCGGCCAAGACCTTCCGCACGCTGCTCGCGCTCCCCGACGCTGCTGAGGGTGTTCAAGTCCTGGCAAAGACGCAGCTCGCCTTCATCGATCTGCAGAAGGGCAACTTCCAGCAGGCCATCGACGCGGCCAAGCCGCTATTCGTTTTCCAGGACAAGGTGAATCCGACGGCCATCAACATCGCCCTCGACGCGATGAGGAAACAGAAGCGCTACAGCGACGCCGTGGCCATGATGCAGCCGCTCGTCGACAAGTTCGCCTCCGATCCCTTCGTCAACGCCCGGTACATCGAGATGCTGGCGCGCGCCGGAGACAAAGACCGCGCCCGCGTGGCCGCGTCCACGCAGGTGAAGTTCGGCGTTCGCAACACGATCTCCGCGGCCGAGGCCTATGTGCAGGCCGATCAGTACGACCAGGCCGCCGGGGTGGTGAAGGACGCGCTGCGTTTGAAGCCTGACGAGCTCGAGCTCCAGTTCGAGCTCGGAGCCGTGCTGGAGCGCTCCGGCGACAAGGCGTCCGCCGAGAAGACGTTCCTGGCGATCCTCGATAAACATCCTGACAACGCCGACACGATGAACTACCTCGGCTACATGTGGGCGGAACAGGGTGTCAATCTCGACCGTGCCACGGACATGCTGATCAAAGCGGTGACGTTGGACCCCCGCAACGGCGCGTATCTCGACTCCCTCGGCTGGGCGTACTTTCGCCAGGGGAAGTTCGATCTCGCCGAGAAGAATCTGAACGATGCCGCGCAGATTCTGCCTCGCGACGCCACGGTACACGAGCACCTCGGCGACGTGCTGGCCAAACGCGGCGATACGAACCGCGCTCTCTCGCTCTACCGCGTGGCCCTGACCCTCGGTCCGGAATCGAAGGATGAGGCCGCAATTCGCTCGAAGATTGCTGAGCTGGAAAAGCGGCAGCAGGCCCAGCAGACACCGCGTTGATGCGCCGCGCGGCCGCAGCTCTCGCACTCGCGGCGCTGCTGGCCGGCTGCCGTACGGCGCGTCCGGCCGGTGAGGAGACGCCGGTCGCTCCGCTGACGTCGACGTCGGCGAGCGACGCCGCGCGGCAACTCGCCGCGCGTCGCGCACAAATGACCGGCGAGCGCATCCTGATGCGCATCCGCGTCACGAAAGGGGAGCATTCGCAAACGTTCCGCGCGCAACTGCAGGTCGGCGGCGGCCGCATGCTGCTCACCGCCTACACGCCCGTCGGCACCACTGCGGTCAAGCTCCACGCCGCCGGTGACGAGGTAACCTTCATCAACGATATCGAGAATACGTGGTGGCACGGCAGCTCCGCCGAATTCGCGAGCACCTTCGGCTTCTTTGGCGCGACTCCGCCCTCGGCGATGGCCCTGCTGATCGCCGGTCTTCCCGCCGAAGAGAACGCGATCGCGTATGATTACGCCGCCGAGGGTCTGGCCCGCGCCAGCGTGGGAGACGTGGTCGTCACATTCGAGCCGCCGTCGTATCCGCCGAAACACGTCACCATCGTGCGCGGCGCGCAGAAGCTCGAGATCGACGCTCTCGAATCGGCCATGACCACTGCCGCCATCATCAGGCCCGAGCCACCGAAGTCGTACCGCTGCTGCGTGGCGCCGCGCTTGTGACATCATCGCCCGGCGATGCTCGTCCGCGCGTACGCGAAGATCAACTGGTCGCTGCGCATCACCGGCAAACGGACCGACGGCTATCACGATCTGGAGACGCTCTTCCAGACCATCTCGCTGCACGACACCCTGACCTTCGCCGAGTCCGATCACCTCTCGCTGGTCTGCGACGATCCAACCATTCCGGTCGATGAGCGCAACCTCGTTCTTCGCGCCGCCCACGCCCTCGATTCGCCGCCGGTCGGAATCACTCTGCGCAAGGAGATCCCGACCGGAGGCGGCCTCGGCGGAGGATCATCGGACGCGGCCTCGACGCTGGTGACGTTGTCGGCCATGTTCGGAATCAACAAGCCGATGGACGACGTCGCGCTCTCCCTCGGCTCCGACGTGCCGTTCTTCCTCGTCGGCGGCACCGCCTACGCCACCGGCCGCGGCGAGGTTCTCACGCCCATGCCGCGCCTGGCCGGCATCCCTCTGCTGTTGCTGATCCCGCGGGACCGCGTCAGCACGGCGCGCGCATTCAGCATGTTGCAGCGCTTCTCTCCGCCTCTCGGCAACGACCGTTACCGCGCCATGATCGACGACGACCTTCTCGCGCACACCGCCGATCTCGTCAACGATTTCGAGGAGCCGATCTTCAACATGCTCCCCGGCCTTGGCGCTCTCAAGACGCGCCTCTACGAAGCGGGCGCGGCGTGGGCGGCAATGTCCGGCTCCGGCTCGACGATCGTAGGAGCCTTTCGCAGCGTTGCTGATCGCGACGCCGCCCGCGAGCGCTTCGCGGGTGTGCGGGTGGTGGCGGCGGAAACGATGTGAGCAGACGGAGCGCAAGAACGCTGTCATCCTGAGGCTGCCGCAGCCGCGGTACGACTTATAGGTGCTTGCTCGAATTCAGTCCCGCGGCGTAGGACGCCGAAGGACCCCGCGCGCGCTTGCTGGGTCGGGTGGTGGTACTCCTCGATGCAAGTTCGCTGGGGGTCCCCTTCGGCTGCGCTCAGGGCAGGCTTTCGGCGTCCTACGCCGCGACCGTGATCTGCGCAAGCATCAACATCAAGGCGCGGCTGCGGCAGCCTCAGGATGACAGGCCAGTACTGCTTGACTAATCAACTAATGAGCAGTAATCTAACGCTGTGACACGGAATATCGCGCAGGAGCTCAAGCAGAACAAACCCTTCGGGACGAAAGCGGAGGAGGCCGCCGTCGCGCTGCTGCGCACCGCCGACGTCCTTCGCCGGGTCGTCGCCGCCGTGGTCGAGCCGAAGGGCATCACCGCGCAGCAATACAACGTCCTGCGCATCCTGCGCGGGGCGGGGGAGCGGGGGCTTCCCACGCTGGAGATCGCCGACCGGATGATCGAGACCACGCCGGGAATCACGCGCCTGATCGACCGGCTGGAGACGAAGAAGCTCGTGGCCCGCGAGCGCTGCCTCACCGATCGACGGCAGGTTTTCTGCAAGATCACCTCCCCGGGACTGACGCTCCTGACAGCCCTGGACACGCCCATCCTTCAAGCCACGGGCACCGCCCTTGGCGTTCTGAAAAAAACCGAGCTGGCGAGCCTCATCGATCTTCTCGACAGGACCCGCGAGCACAGCAACGAGCAGTTCATCGAAAGGAGACGTTCCCAATGAAGTTCCGTACTCTCGCAGTGGCAGCCATCCTCATCACCGCGTCATCGCTCTTCGCCGCCGAGCCCTTCAACGTCGACAAGGTTCATTCCGAGGCCACCTTCCAGGTGCGTCACATGATGAGCAAAGTCAGCGGCAAGTTCGACGACTTCAGCGGCAAGGTCAATATCGACCGCGCCAACGCCCCCGCTTCCTCGGTCGAGTTCACGATCAAAGCGGCGTCGATCAATACCGGCAATGCCGATCGTGACAAGGACCTCCGCAGTGCCAACTTCTTCGATGTCGACAAGAACCCCGAGATCACGTTCAAGAGCTCGAAGATCGTCCCGTCGAAGACCAAGAATGTCTACGACGTCAGCGGCGACCTGACCATGCACGGGGTGACGAAGCACATCACCATCCCGGTCGAGTCGGGCGGCTTCGGCAAGGATCCCTGGGGCAACGAACGCACTGGCTTTTCGGTGACGACAACCCTTAACCGGAAGGACTACGGCATCAACTGGAACAAGACCCTCGACAACGGCGGCGTCCTCCTGGGCGACGACGTGACGATCAACATCAACCTCGAGGCGATCAAGGCGAAGTGACGAGGTCGCGCGGTCGCGCGGTTTCGAAGTCTCGCGGGGAGCGCGGTCGTTGATGGCTGCGCTGCCCCGCTACCGCGCAACTGGCGAAGTAACGGTGTTGCCGGTTGCCGGTATCCTGGAACTCGTCTGGGCAGTTGGGTTCACCCGGGGCGCCGCAGGGCGCCCTTTGTCTTTCCTTACGGACCCAGCGATTCACAAACCGCGAGACCCCGCAACCGCGAGACCCCGCAACCCCGCTACCTCCCCACCACCCCCACCGCCCTCTCCGTTGCCGCCAGCAGCGCCCCTGGCCCCACAGGCGCTCCCGTGGCGTGTTTCATCCAGAGGTCCGGGGTCAGGCTTCCCATCGTGGCCATCCGCTCGAACTCGCTGCCGATCGCGCCGGCCTTCTTCATCTGCTCCTCGATCTGGAACGCGATCATGTGGCCGATCGGATAGTCCGGCAGATAGAGAACCGAATCGACCATGTGCGCGTAGACGCCCAGCAGCGTCTCGTCGCGCATATGGAACACCGGCGCGTAGTAGCGGTTCCAGACGTCCTTCGAAATCTGCACCACCGCGTCCTTCAGCTCCGCCGGCGTGGCATTAGGATGGTCGTACATCCAGTGCCACATCCCCATGTCCACCAGCGCCACTCCGGCGATCTCGTACGCTCCCCAGAAATCGTTCAGCGTTTTCAGCGCGTCGCTCTCCGGCGACGGTTTGGCCAGCCCCAGCAACTCCAGGTCGCGGTTCTGAAACACGAAGGCCAGCGCCTCGGTGAAGGCCGTGTTCGGGACGCCGGACAACAGCGTGTGGTCGACGAGATTCAGCGAGAACGTCTGCTCGACGTTGTGCCCCATCTCGTGGACGGCGATGTTGTAGCCCTTGTAGTCCATGCCGTCGGCGCCGACGCGCGTCCGAAGATGCGGATGATCGGCCCGCCGGCCGGCAGGCATGGCGTGGCCCGAGCCGCGCGCCGGATCGACGATGATGTTGTTTGCCAGCATCGCCGCGCGCTCCTCGGAGAAGCCGAGCTCGCGGAACATGCGCGGCATATCCGCGTGGTACGCCTCCGCGGTCGGATACTTCTTCCGCGTGATGGCGTCGAGCTGAATGTCAGTAAAACCACTGCGCGGCCGGAAGCCGTTGTACCAGACGTCGAACGGCTCCAGCGGCCGGCCCAGCCGCTTCTCGATCAGCGCGGCCACGCGCGGTACCAGCGGTGACGAGACGATCTGTTCCAGCATCGCCTTCACGCGCGCCTCGGGCAGCTCGCGCTGCTCGTCGAACTTCCGGGCGATCAGCGTCGGCGCAGTCGGCGAGTACGGGTCGGCCAGCTTCGCCGCGTGAAAGACGCGCAGGATCGTCGCGTACCGCGCGTTCGCCTCGCGCACCGGCGCCTGCGGCGTGTAATCGCCGGCATCCTTGTCGCTGGACGGCTTGACCGCGTTCGTGGCCGGATTCCAATCGACGTTTGGATTGTCGACGACCTCGTTCGGGATCGACTGATCGACGATCCGCTCCATCACCCGCTGGATGGTGCGCTGCTTCGCCAGTCCCGCCTTTCCCTCGCTGTACTCCGCCTTGATCTCGTCGCGCAGATTCCAATGTTCCAGCAGGCGCATCTTCGCCGGAAAGAGCCGCGCTCCCGAGTCATCGACCAGGTGGTGCATCCAGATGTTATAGGTGGAGACGAACTGCGTCGCCTCGCCGCCGGCCTTGGCGATGGCCAGATTCACATCCGCCGGCACCCGCCGTGAGAAACGCTGCGCCAGCCTGGCCTCGGCCCATTGCCGCCGCGACCAGGAGTCCCCCTCAGTCAGCCGCTGCTCCAGCGTCGTCAGCGGGAAATTGAGAAGGACGACGAAGGCCAGCTTGTTGGCAAAGAGGTCATCGCTCAGATGCGCCGAGGGGTCGTAGCCCGCCATGATCTCGTCGAACGGATAGATTGGCCCGAGGTCGAGATCCGACTGGCGGCGCAGCTCGCGGCCGATCTCCAGCATGTGCCCGTCCATCTCCTCGAAGGCAAACTCCATCCGGTCGAAGAGCGCATCGAGCGTCTTCGGGTCGCCCGCGAAGTTCGTCCTGGCGAAGTCGCTGAACGCCGCCGCGTCACCATCCTCGGCGCGCCAGAAGCCGGCGATCTGCTTCACCCCGCGCTCAGCCCGCTGGCGCTGCGCTGGTCCGTATTTTGCGGCCAGCTCGTTCGTGACGGCATCGACCGGAAGAATCATTTGAGCGAATGCGCCGCCGGCGATCGCCAGTGCGATCGCGGCCAGGATAGAGGTTCGTGACACGGAAGCTCCTTTCGTTGCATCGAGGGAGCAGCATAATAATCGTGGAGTAAGGAGAGCAGCGATGGACTTGAGATCAGGCGTAGCCATCGAGGAGATCGCCGACGGCGGGATGCTGGCCGGCGAAGTGGACGGCGCAGCGGCGGTGCTCGTCCGGCGAGGGAAGGAAATCTTCGCCGCCGGCGCGGAATGTACGCACTACCACGGCAACCTGGCCGAGGGCATCGTTGCCGGTGACACGATCCGCTGCCCGCTGCACCACGCCTGTTACGACCTGCGAACCGGCGCCGCCACCGCGCCCGCTCTGGCTCCGATCCCGGTGTGGAACGTCGAGCAGCGGGACGGACGCGTCTTTGTGACGACGAAGCGGGACATCCCGCCGCCGCCGCGCGCGCAGACATCCGTCGCCTCGGTCGGAATCGCCGGCGCGGGCGTGGCCGGCAACGCCGCCGCGGAGATGCTGCGCCTGCAAGGATTCGCCGGGACGATCACCATGATCGGTGCGGAGGAGACGGTCCCCATCGACCGGCCGAACCTCTCGAAAGAGTATCTGGCCGGTACGGCCCCCGAGGAATGGATGCCGCTGCGTGACGCAGCGGTTTATCAGGCTCAGAACATCGAGCTCCTCACCGGCCGCCGCGCCACGCTCCTCGACGCCAAGACGAAAACACTCACGCTCGACGACGGATCGAAGCGGACGTTCGACGCCATCGTTATCGCCACCGGCTCCGAGCCGGTGCGCCTCTCGCCGCCGGGAGGCAGCCAGATCCACGTGCTGCGTACATTGCGCGACAGCCGGACCATCATCGCCCTTGCCGAGAAGGGGAAACGCGCCGTCGTCCTCGGCGCCAGCTTCATCGGCCTCGAGGTGGCCGCGTCGTTGCGCGCGCGCGAGGTCGAAGTCACCGTTGTCGCGCCGGACGACGTCCCGCTGGGGAAGACCATGGGCGTCGAGGTCGGCGCGTTCATCCGCCGTCTCCATGAGGAGCACGGCGTCCGCTTCCGCCTCGGCACGACAGTGGCGACATTCGAGGGCGACCGCGTCGTCCTCGCCACCGGCGAACCGATCGCCGCCGACTTCGTCGTAGCCGGCGTCGGCGTCCGTCCGAACACCCAGCTCGCCCAGTCCGGCGGACTGGCCGTCGACAACGGCATCGTCGTCGACGAGTATCTTCAGAGCAGCGTCCCCGGCATCTATGCGGTGGGCGACTTAGCCCACTATCCCGACCGCTTCACCGGAGAACGCATCCGCGTCGAGCACTGGGTGGCCGCCGGCCGCCAGGGCCAGACCGCCGCCCGCAACATCCTCGGCATGCGAGTACTGCATACTGCCCCCCCGTTCTTCTGGAGCGCCCACTACGACGTCACCATCGCCTACGCCGGCCACGCCGCCGGCTACGACCGCGTGGACATCCACGGCTCGCTCGACAAACGTCGCGCCCTGGCCGTCTACCGCACCGGCCCCCGTCTCCTCGCCGTCGCCGCCATCGGCCTCGACCGCGAGTCCCTGCAGATCGAGAAGGCAATGGAGGAGGGGGATCGGAACGCGATCGAAGCGGTGATCGCGGGGGTGTGAGGCGCAAAGGAGCGCTGGCGTCCTCGCCGGCTGGCTCAGCAGAGCCTGCCCTGAGCGAAGCGAAGGGTCCCGCAGCCGACCGCCGCACCCCCGGCGATCCGCTGCGATTCCGAGGAAGCGACGTGTACGCTGTGATTTGGTCCGTGCGCGCCGTGATTCGGTCCGTGCGCGTTGTGATTTGGTCCGTGTGCGCTGTGATTTGCTTCGCGCAGGCTGTGATTCGGCCCGATCACGCGGTGATTCAGCCCGATCACGCGGTGATTCAGCCCGATCACGTCGTGATTCAGCCCGATCACGTCGTGATTTGGCCGTGTACGCCGTGATTTGGTCCGCGCACACTGTGATTGGGCCCGATCACGCCGTGATTCGACCCGATCACACGGTGATTTGGCCGTGTACGCCGTGATTTGGTCCGATCACGCGGTGATTCGGCCCGATCACACGGTGATTCGGCCCGATCACGCGGTGATTCGGCCGTGTACGCCGTGATTTGGTCCGCGCACGCGGCAATTTTGCTGTGTACGCTGTAAATCGGCCAGATCACGCCGCGATCCGGCCCATGTTCGCCGTGATTGGGCTCGAACACAACCTGACTGAGCCTCGCTGCCTGCCGCCGCAAGCCAGGGACCGATGTGGCACAGACACTCTTGTCTGTGCTCCGGCCGAAGCCGCGCGCCGTGAGCGCTTGCAATCTCTCGAGTCGGGCGAGACCCCCGCACAGACAAGAGTGTCTGTGCCACATCGGTCCTGCTCATCGGCACCACTCCGCACGATCGGCAGACAGGCTGCGGGCAATTCCATTCGTCGTGTGAGAAATGCGAATCAACCGGTGGCGGCGCGCCCTTCGGCGCTTGCCACCGGCTGGTCTACCGCACGCCCCCGGCGTGCCAGCGCCGCGATCGCGGCATGAGCCAGCCGGTGCCGACTGAGTTAGTGCGATGCCCGACAGCGAGGGGTCGAGCAGTCTGAAAAAAAACGCTTGACATTGCTTCCGAACTCTGCTATGCATCCAAGCCTCGATGGGCTAGTTCGCTAACCCATCTTGGCGGCCGTCGGCGGTACGGGCGTGCTGGATAGCACATAGTCCTGTACCGGTGCGGGAGTTGAGTTATCTCCTCCTGCCGCGGGCTCTCGAAGTGTGCGCACACTTCGGGGAACATCAACCGGAAGAGCCGGCGCGTAGCCGGTCTCTTCCAGCCGGTGGCCGCCTGCACTCGTGCACACAGTGCTCGTCGTTCCCTCCGGCCTGACAGGTAGATGGTCTCTTAGGAGGAGACGACATCATGAGCACCAACGAAACCAGGCATCAAACCACGAATACGGTGGCCGCCGCGGACGTCCCGCAGCCGGCACCGGCATTGACACCCGAGGCGGTGGTCGAGCAGTTGCGTACCATGCGCGGGCAGATCGCCGAGGTAACGCCTCTGACGCCTGCACAACGTGCAACGCTGCGGAACCAGTCACGCACGACCAACCCGATTCTGCAGGCGTCGATCAACGTCATCGGTGCGCTGGACCTCGTCGAGCAGGCGGTCGGTCAGCCGGCCGACGAGATGCGTCAGATGTACGACGAGGCCAACCGCTGGACGGCGGCCGAGGATGAGCTTCGGACGATGCTGAACGGTATCGCCGGGGCGAACCTCATCCGCCGCCAGCAGATCGCGCTGGTCGCCGGGCGGGCGTACAGCATCAGCTCGCAGTTGGCGCGCGATCCGGCCCATGCCGTCCTCGTGCCGCACGTGCAGGAGATCAAGCGCTTGAAGAGCTTCGGCCGCCGCAAGAAGGCGACGCAGGCTTCGAATACGCCGCAGTCTCCGGCAACCGGCACGCCGGTACCCGCGGCGCCCGAACCGGCGCCGCAGGGTTCCGGAACTTCCAGTAAGCAGCAGATGTGAGCGTGATGGGAGGGAGTGAGACCGGGCGCGCGCAAGCGCGCCCGGTCGTTTTCCTTTCGCGCCGGATTTCAGAGGTGCTGGCCCACGACAGGACAGTCTGCGTATTGGCTCGCTTCAAGGAGATGGAGGAGAGTCGACTAAAGGACCGTCGCGCGTGAGAGCGGCCACCGCAACAAGGCCCTACCGTCGCGACGCGCCGGTGATCCTTCAGTTCTCGCTTCGATCACTTCGGGATAGGTAGTGCCGCTTCGGGCAAGATCGAATGACCCGAAGAACGAAACCCTGACGCGAAGCCATCCGTCTTAGACTAGATCCGTGCAACATGATGTTTTCATATGCCATGCTTCGGAAGATAAAGAGACGATCGCCCGTCCCCTAGCCGAGGTGCTGAGGCAACATCGTGTCGAGGTTTGGTACGACGAGTTCAGCCTGCGTGTGGGCGACAGCATTCGCCGAGCAATTGATCGCGGCCTTACACAATCGCGGTTCGGGATCGTGATCCTCAGCAAGGCATTCTTCGACAAAAAATGGCCGCAATATGAACTCGATGGGCTGACTGAGCGTGAAGTGGCAGCTCGCGAGATTGTCATCCTTCCTGTGTGGCACGGCGTCGAGCACGCTGACATTCTCAGGTATTCGCCTACACTTGCTGGTCGCCGAGCTATCACTTCACCCCGTATGGCCGACATTGTGCGCGAGGTTCTGGCGGTAATCAGGCCCGAGGGCAGCCCTCTTCTGATCGCACGTGAAATAGTAGTTGAGTGGGGCGCAACACCCCCCGTCGTGACAGATTCCCGCTGGCTCGAGGCCGTCGAGGCGTCAAACAGACTCGAGGCTTTTGGCCCGACGGTTCCGTCGGAGTCGACGTGGTCGCTTTGGAGCTTTCCTCTGCCCCATCGGGCTTCCGATCCGCAGAAATGGGGTGAGCGGCTGGCGTGGTCGTACATGCAGCTGGGCTGGACGGAAGCTGCAGAACTCAACAAGGTGACCCTTTTGACCCCGCCTGTGTTGGTTCATCGTTTTATCGAGTCTCACGCGGGTTTGCTTGAGACGGCTGAAACCTTCCCAGAGCTGCTCATCGAGTACGCTCCTCAGGTAATTATTCGCGGATTTGAGGGCCCTCTCCTAGATGTACTCGAAAAGAGCTACCGCAAGGCGTGCGAAGCGTGGCGAGATAATCCCAAGTATTCGTGTAACGCAAAGTGGGCGCTGCGCCATCCAACGTTCGGCGGTCATTCACCTGAAACCATCGCGCGTGCCTATTTTCAGTCTGATGACTTCGGTCCGCCGGTCTCGCCCTACGAGGCGGTAGAACATCTGGCGTGGCTTCTTTCTAGGATCAGTGCGTGGCTGCCGAATCGGATTCGAAAAGTCCTACTTCAGGGTTTGGCTGCGCAACGGCTGCTTTGGTTTCCCCATTCGTCAGGTACCAGGGACTGGCCGTGCCGCGGCATGTTAGATGAAGCGGTGAGCGCAGCCGTAGAGAGCGCGAAACCATTCCGATGGACAGAGGGCGCCCGACTGGATCTTCTGGGCTGCCTAGTGCAAGCATGCGCGACTCTCGACCTCCCCGAGACGCCGGAGGAATTGACAATCCAATTGTCTTCATTTCGCGTCATTCAGCAACACATCGCTGCGCAACGGGGGCGAAAGGCGAAGCGCTAGGCGGATCACTTAGGAGAGACTTGGCTCGGGGTCGGACCTTCCTTTTGTATGCCTCGCGCGACCTACTGCGGCCACCGAAGCGCGGCGGTGAAGCCCGGGATCGCCGTGGCCAGGTACTCCGAGTGGGCGGACACGACATCCCAGCAGCTCGCGCGCGAGGACGGTGTCGACTGACTTGCCGTCGCGGTCGGCGAGGCGTTCCAGGGCCAGGATCTCGGGTTGGGGGATACGCACTTCCAGGTCGCCGAGGCGGAGGAGCTCGGGGTGGCGCCGGAGAGGTCGGTGCCGAGGGCGGTTTCGATCGACTCCTGTGACCAGAAGCCCATGGCGAAGGAGGCCAGCTCTCCCCACGACAGTATCAGGCCGTGAGGGGCGTCGACGCCTTCCATCTCACCGACTTCAATCCACCCGAGGACGTCCGGCAGCAGCATGCAGAGGATCTCGGCGGCGTCGCGGACGGAGTAGCATCCTTCGGTTCGAGGAAGAGGCGGTCCAAACGGGTCAGTTGAGGTAGGGTGAGTCAGTGCTTCCGAAGACGTACGTCGAGACCAGCGTCATCAGCTACCTCACCGCTCGTCAAAGCCGGGACCAGATCGCTGCGGCGCATCAACAACTGACCCGCGACTGGTGGGATAGACGGCGGGCGCGATTTGACATATACGTATCCGAGTTGGTTGTGCAGGAGACGGGCCGCGGTGATGTCATCGCGGCGCGTGCTCGGTTGGAGGCGATCTCTGGCTATCCCGTTCTTCGCGTGAACCCGGTAGCGCAGAGATTGGCAGATACCATCCTCCGGCGCGCGGTTCTTCCGTCGAAAGCGGCAGCCGACGCGCTGCACATTTCGCTCGCGGCTGTAAACGGTATGAATTTTCTCATCACCTGGAACTGCACGCATATCGCCAACGGATTCGTACTACAGTCGGTGAATATGCTCTGCAGGGACGCCGGCTTCGAGCCACCGATTGTTTGCACACCTGAAGAGCTCATGGAAGGTTGAAATGGCCTGGGAAGATCCTATCGTCGCCGAAACACGCGCGCTGAGGCAGCAGTTGATGGACGATGTTGGAAACGATCTGGATGCGCTCGTGAAGTATCTGAAGAAGCGGGAGCTCGATCATCCGGAACGTCTCGTTTCCCTGCCTCCACGTCGCCCGTTAACCGCATCGACGGAATCAGAAAAGAAATAGGGCGTCTAGCGGCTAGCACCGTCTCCGGCACCGCTGCCGTGGTGCCTGTCCTTTTTGATCGTCAACGGTGGTATGGCACTTCGCGCTCAACCATCCGTCAGGCTTCCGGCATTTTCACCACAGAGACACTGAGAACGCAGAGAGACCTCCGTGTTCTCTGTACTACTGATCAGTAGTTTCTTCGTGCGACGCGAAGATTTCTCCCCGCGACCGAGAAGCCGTCCGTAGGCAACCGATGGAGGACCGTTGCGCGCGAAGGCGCGTCAGACAATTCAGCCCCGCGCTCGGCAGCGCGAGCGCGGGGTATCGGTGGTCGTGGAAGTGCGGCCGCGGAGGCGGCCGCCACAGGAGTAGGCGTATCGCGCTTCTGGTGCAGATTGCGCGGTCTTGTCCCGGCCGCCTCCGCGGCCGGGAAATTGGCGACACCATCACACCCCGCGCTCGCGCTACGCCGAGCGCGGGGCTGGATTGTGCAGCGCGCCTTCGCGCGCATCCGGGCGAGTGCTGGCGTCCAATCGCGTTGGGTTGAGGGCGAAGCCCGCTGTGTCTCGGTGGTGAAAAAGTCTACCGCCGACCTGTCAGCCGCTTCCTCATCTGCGACTGCGCTAGATTGTCCCGCATGCATGACCTCTCCCTCACCGAGGCTCGCGCGCTGCTGCTGGCGGCGCAGGGGCTCGACCGGGCGGGGGCGAAGCGGGCGACGAAGGAGGGCGTGCGGGCGACGATCCGGCGCATGGGGGTACTCCAGATCGACACCATCCATGTCGTGGCCCGCAGCCCGTATCTTGTGCTTTGGAGCCGTCTTGGCGCGTACGAGCCGGTCTGGCTCGACGAGCTTCTGGCCGAGGGGAGGATCTTCGAGTACTGGGCGCACGAGGCGTCCTTTCTTCCGATCGAGGACTATCCGCTCTTCCGGCGCCGCATGCGCGATACCGGCTCCCTCGGGTGGAAGTACTCGCACGACTGGATGACGGAGAACCGCGGGACGGTGCGGAAGATCCGGGCTCATCTCCGCGCGCACGGCCCGGTGCGCGCCGCCGACTTCGCGCGTGCGGACGGGAAGGGTGGCGGCTGGTGGGGCTGGAAGCCGGAGAAGCGCGCCCTCGAGTATCTCTTCAGCGCCGGCGAGCTCATGATCGCGCGGCGGGAGCGCTTCCAGCGGGTGTACGACCTGCGCGAGCGCGTTCTCCCCGGATGGAACGACGCCCGCCTTCCGTCCGCCGCGGCGACGCACCGCGCGCTCGCGGCGAACGCCGTACGCGCCCTCGGCGTGGCCACTGCCCGCTGGGCCGCAGACTATTACCGCATGAGCCTCGACGAGACGGCGGCCGCGATCAAGTCGCTCGTCCGCGACGGCGAGCTCCTTCCCGCGCGCATCGAAGGCGTGGCCGGCGAGGCGTTCCTCCATCGGGACCATGCCCCGACGCTGGCGGCCATCCGCCGCGGCCGTCGTCCCTCGCACACGACCCTGCTCTCGCCCTTCGACCCGATCGTGTGGGATCGGAAGCGCGCCCTGGCGCTGTTCGGGTTCGACTACCGCATCGAGTGCTACACGCCGGCGCCGAAGCGCCGCTATGGCTACTACACCCTCCCGATCCTCGACGGCGACCGGCTCGTCGGCCGCCTCGACGCCAAGGCCCATCGCGTGGCCGGCCTCTTCGAGGTGAAATCGCTCCATATTGAGGAAGGGGTTGCCATCGACGCCGCGCTCGCGGAGAGGGTCGCCGGCGCGATCCAGGCCTGCGCCGCATGGCACGGCACCCCGCGCGTCCGGCTGGGGCGTGTGGTGCCGCGCGAGGCAGCGACGATCCTGCGTCGCGTATTCGGGTCGCGTCAGGATTGAGCTCGCGCTTGGCTCTCACTGTCATCCTGAGAGCTTGTGAAGGTAATCGATCCGTGGGGCTTTGTTTTTCGATTTGAAGGCCTCCGAAGGTCTCCAACTCCGGTGGACGGGGTTCGAGAGTCCGAGAGCGAGGCGTGGGATGTAGGTGGTTGGCGTTGTTTCTTGCT
>DATHRD010000085.1:0-59473 GCA_035482045.1 Thermoanaerobaculia bacterium | reverse complement strand
CCGACCGGCACTTGCCGGCATCCGACCGGCACTTGCCGGCATCCGACCGGCACCTGCCGGCATCCGACCGGCACTTGCCGGCATCCGACCGGCACCTGCCGGCATCCGACCGGCACCTGCCGGCATCCGACCGGTACCTGCCGGCATTGGGACGGCACCTGCCGGCATCCGACCGGCACCTGCCGGCATCCGACCGGCACTTGCCGGCACCCGACCGGCACTTGCCGGCATCCGACCGGTACCTGCCGGCATCCGACCGGCACTTGCCGGCATCGGACCGGCACCTGCCGGCATCCGACCGGCACTTGCCGGCATCCGACCGGCACTTGCCGGCATCCGACCGGCACCTGCCGGCATCCGACCGGCACTTGCCGGCATCCGACCGGCACCTGCCGGCATCGGTCCGGCATTTGCCGGCATCCATCCGGCACCTGCCGGCATCCGACCGGCACCTGCCGGCAGCGAGCGCGCATGGAAAGTCATCGGGCGCGCGCGGTGAGTCATCCCGCGTGCGTCGTGAGCCGGCGGCTCCCGCGAAGCGGGGGACTTTGCTCCGACCCCCGACAACTGACAACCGACAACCGACAACCGTTTACGCCGTCGCCGTCAGCGCCGGTTGCAAACTTCTTCCCACCACCCGCGCGATCGCGTCACACTCGCGCACGATCTGGGCGAAAGCCGACGGGAGGATGGCCTGCGGCCCGTCCGACAGCGCTTCTTCGGGCTTGTGGTGAACCTCGATCAGCACGCCGTCTGCTCCGGCGGCAACCGAGGCACGTGACATCGGAGCGACTTTGTTGCGCTTGCCGGTACCGTGGCTGGGGTCGACGAGGATCGGCAGATGGCTGATTCGTTTGACGGCCGGGATGATGGACAGGTCGAGCGTGTTGCGGGTGTGGTCCGCGAACGTCCGCACGCCACGCTCGCAAAGGATCACGTTGTAGTTGCCCTCGGCCATGATGTACTCAGCCGAGAGAAGGAGCTCTTCCAACGTCGCGGACATGCCGCGCTTCAACAGTACCGGCTTGCGGGTGCGGCCGGCCGCCTTCAGCAACGAAAAGTTCTGCATGTTGCGCGCGCCGATCTGGATGCAATCAGCGTACTTGACGACGAGCGCCAGCGACTCGTTGTCGATCGCTTCCGTGACGATCGGCAGATCGAACTCCTCACGAACGCGCGCCAGAATCTCAAGCCCCTCCTCACCCAGTCCCTGAAACGAATACGGGGACGTGCGCGGTTTGTACGCGCCGCCGCGGAAGAGCTGGCCGCCCGCGTTCCTGATCCCCTCGGCAATGGCTCGGGCCTGATCCAGGGACTCCACAGCGCACGGACCACCGACGACGATGACGCCGTTGCCGCCGACGTCCACGCCGCCGACGTTGATGATGCTGTCCTCCGGTCTGGCCTCCCTGCTGACGAGCTTGTACGCGTGCGAGACGCGGATGACTTCCTTGACGCCGGGGTAATTCTCGAGGACCTCGGGATCGGCTTTTCCCTGCTTGCCGGTGATACCGATGGCCGTGCGGTTCGCTCCCGGAATGGCGTGCGCCTTCAGCCCCATCCGCTCGATGTGGCGAACGACGGCTTCGATCTGATCGGGCCGGGCGCCGGCCTCCATGACGACTAGCATTGGCGGCCAGTATAATCGAGCGCTCTGAAGCGTCATTCCGGGAGACCTCAATGAGAAAGCCATTCGCCGCCGCCGCTCTCGCCGTCCTCATCGCAACGCAGACCTTTGCCGCGTCGTATTGGGTCGTCACGAAATACGGGACGCGCTACGAGGCAAAGACGAAATGGACGGTGGTCAACGGCAAGGCGTTGGTCACGCTCGTCAACGGCACCGTCGTGGAGCTCGATCCGAACTTGATCGATGTGGCAAAGTCAGAGGAGGTCACACGGCTCGGTGGCGGAAACCTCATCGGTGTCGAATTGGCGCCGGCCACATCGTCAACGAAGCAGTCGACGCTGGGCAGCGGTATCCGCCTTCGCAAGTTGCCATCGGCGCAGTCCGGTGCTTCCACTTCGACGGCACCTGTGGCCACGCCTTCCCCCGTCGAAGCCGGAGCAGGCCTCGGCTCGGACGTGATGAGCAAATTCGAGAGAGCCTTCGAGAATGTCGGCATCTTCGAGCACAAGATCGTCTCCACCGGCCCCCGTTCCCTTCGTGCGGATCTGACGGCCGACACCGAGGACAAAGTCTTCAACGGTCTCACCGCCACGGCGTTCCTCATGATGCACAACGCCGGGATCCCGGGCGTGCAGATCGATTCCGTCGATCTCTTCATGAAGACCACCACCGGCGGCGCGGCGGGACGTTTCCACGTGACCCATGACGACGCCCAAGCGCTCGAAGCGAAGAAGATCACTCCCGAGAGCTACTTCGTGCAGAAAGTGCTGTTCTGATCTTGCGCGCTCCGGCGTGCGGTCTGCGGCCTCGCCGCGCTGCCGGTTGAATACGCTCCGAGGCGACGCGTGCTCCCGTCATTGCACCACGTCGGCGGTGGCCTGGCCGCCATAGACGGTCACGTAGCGGAAGTTCCGCTTCTCTTCGTCGAGGATGGTGCGCTCCCCCGCGGCGAAGACGAATTGTTCGACCTCGGCCTCGACCAGGAAGAGCTCGGGCCGGTTGTTGGCAAAGCGGACGGTCACGCTCCGCGCCTCGGCGCCCGCGGCGCGAATGGTCAGGCGCGCGCGTCCGGACGTCGGACCAAAGTCGTAGGCGGTGGCGTGTGTCTTCCTCGAGACCGTGACCGCCGTGCCCCCGATCACGGCGATCTCCGGAAGAGCCGTGTCAAAGTCGAAGGCCTGCCGTGGTGCAAGGACCCGCTGCACCGGTGCGAAAGGCAGCGCATCCCACTGCGCGAGATAGTTCCAGCGACGCGCCGGCGGCCGTCCCAGGAGCTGCGGGCGCTCCATCTGATCGGCGGAGGGGTCGCGAACGAGAAGATCATCGCGCCAGCGCCGGACGATGTGCCAATCGCCGCTCGTGAAGATGAAGTTTCCGAACTCCTGTGTCAGATCGATCGCTACGATCAGGCCACCAACACCGTTCGCGCTTCGAACCGCTACGACGATGCGGTTCTTTTTGTCCCGCGCCAGCGCGCTCACGTCATAGGTATCGAGCGCCTCGTTGTCGTCGCCCACATGCCGTCCGCCGACGGCCACGCCGTTGAAATAGAGCGTGTACTCAGGATCGCCCAGCATCTTGATCCGCGTGAACGCCCGGTTCGGCGGCAGGTCGAACTCGCGCGTGGCAAAGAACGCCCGTGGATTCCCGTCCGCCAGACGGCTCTGCTGCCAGATCCACTGCGCCTTTCCGGTGTTGTCGAAGAACTTGTGAGAGTAAAGCAACTCCAGCCGGCTGAAAGCAGCGACGACGACGAAAATCACCGCGGCGATGACGAGCAGGCGACGGATGAGTATGCGATCTTCGGCGGATGGGAGTCGGGAGTCGGGGGTCGGGGGTCGGAGATCTTGCTTGCTCGGTCCTCCGACCCTCGACATAGAGTCGTCGGCCGACGGGAGTCGAGTATCGAGTGTCGCGTGCTCGTGATCTTTTTCCCCCGGTTCTCCGACCCCCGACCCCCGACTCCCGACCCCCGACATAGAATCAACACTCATGAAGTCCGTCATTGTAATTCCCGCGCGATGGGCCTCCTCGCGATTCCCCGGCAAGCCGTTGGCCATGATCGCGGGCGTCTCGCTCATTCAGCGCGTGTTTGAACGGGCGTCGCGCTCGCAACGCGCCGGCGCGGTCGTTGTAGCCACGGACGACGACCGCATCGCCGATCACATCGCCGCCTTCGGCGGAACGTTCGTCCGGCCGGAGGGTGATTTTCAGAGCGGCACCGACCGCATCGCCGCTTCGCTCGATCTTCTCGGTGACGCATACGATCAGGTCATCAACGTCCAGGGCGACGAGCCGATGATCGATATCACCGCGGTCGACGCCCTCATCGACGTTCTTCAGGCCACCGGTGTCGACATGGCCACGCTCGCCACGCCGCTCGAGAGCGACGACGAACGGAGTTCTCGCGACGTCGTGAAAGTCGTCACTTCACTCGCCGGCGATGCACTTTACTTCTCGCGCGCACCGCTCGCGGGCGCTCAGCGCCATGTCGGCGTTTATGGGTACCAGGCGGGAGTCCTGCGCACCCTTGCCTCTCTCGCACAATCACCCCTCGAACTGGCAGAATCGCTCGAACAGTTGCGGGCGCTGCAGAACGGCCTTAAAATCCGTGTTGTTCAAACAACAAGACCACACCTCGGAGTCGATCGCCCCGAGGATGTGGCACGCGTCGAACATGAGCTGGCCAAGCAAGAGTGACACCGGAGAGCGTTCGTGAGCTTCGTGCTCACGCACGTACGATTCTCCGCCACAGCCAGCACCACTCTCCCCTCCAGCAGGCAGCCCCAAGCGCACGATATCCGTGTGTGCGTTGGGCTGATGGCGGGGGTCGGGAGTCGGGGGTCGGGAGTCGTAGAAGTGATCGCGCGAAACACCCTTCTCTTCTCCGACCCCCGACTCCCGACCCCCGATTCCCTTCTCACTCACTCAAAGGGGTCGCAGCAGCGAACGGACTCATTCTCGCATTCACTTCTCCGACCCCCGACCCCCGACTCCCGACCCCCGATTCCCTTCTCACTCACTCAACCGGAGGCATGACCGATGAGCACCAAGTACATTTTCGTGACGGGTGGTGTTGTTTCTGGACTTGGCAAAGGGATCGCGGCCGCCTCCATCGGCGCCCTTCTGGAAGCGCGCGGCTTCCGCGTCACGCTGCAGAAGTTCGATCCCTACATCAACGTCGATCCCGGAACGATGTCACCGTTCCAGCACGGCGAGGTCTACGTCACCGATGACGGCGCCGAGACCGATCTCGATCTCGGCCACTACGAGCGATTCACCTCGATGCGCGCAACGCGGAAGAACAACTTCACGACGGGCCGCGTCTACCTCAAAGTCATCGAGAAAGAACGCCGCGGCGATTACCTCGGTAAGACGGTCCAGGTCATCCCGCACATCACCGACGAGATCAAGAAATGCATCCGTGAAGTGAGCGAAGGGGTCGACGTCGTTATCGTCGAGATCGGAGGCACCGTCGGCGACATCGAATCGCTGCCGTTCCTCGAGGCCATCCGCCAGTTCCGGCTCGAAGCCGGACGCGGCAACGCCATCAATGTTCACCTGACGCTCGTACCGTACATCAAAGCGTCGGATGAGCTGAAGACGAAGCCGACGCAGCACTCGGTGCAGAAGCTGCGCGAGATCGGCATCCAGCCGGATGTACTCCTGTGCCGCTCCGAGCACGCCATCCCGGACGACATGCGCGACAAGATCGCCCTCTTCTGCAACGTCGAACAGGAGGCCGTCATCCCCGCGCTCGACGTCGAGTTCATCTATCAGGTGCCGCTGGCATTTTCGCGCGAGCGGCTGGACGAGATCCTTCTCGACAAACTCCATCTGCCGCATGACGAGATCGGCGCGCTGACGAAGTGGGAGGAGATCGTCCGCAAACTGCGCCACCCGGAAGACGAGGTAAAGATCGGCTTCGTCGGCAAGTACATCGAGTTCGGCGATTCGTACAAGTCTCTGAACGAGGCGTTGACACACGGAGGCATCGCCAACAACCTCAAGGTCCGCATCATCTATATCGACTCCGAAGAGCTCGAGGCCGAGGGATATCACGGAGAGCTGGGGCGCGTGGATGGGATCCTGGTCGGTCCGGGCTTCGGGCCACGCGGCGTCGAAGGAAAACTGCGCGCCATCCGGTACGCGCGCGAGAAGCGCATCCCGTTTCTGGGGATCTGCCTCGGCATGCAGTGCGCGACCATCGAGTTCGCGCGCAATGTCGTAGGGATGGTCGGGGCAAACTCGACCGAGTTCGACGATGAGTCACCGTACAAGGTGATCTACAAGCTGCGCGATCTGATCGGCGTCGACGCGCTCGGCGGCACGATGCGTCTCGGAAAGTATCCGTGCGCACTCAAGGAAGGGTCAATCGCACGCCAGGCTTACGGCGTCGAACTGATCGACGAGCGTCACCGCCACCGTTTCGAGGTCAATCCTGAGTACGTGCCACAGCTCGAGGAGCGTGGCTTCCATGTGACCGGCCTTTCACCCGACGGCAAGTTCGTCGAGATCATCGAACTGGAAGGACATCCCTGGTTCCTGGGGTGCCAGTTTCATCCCGAGTACAAATCGCGGCCAACGGCGCCGCATCCGCTTTTCCGCTCGTTCATCGCTGCCGCGCGCGCGAACAAGACCGCGGCGAAGGCGGCCGTATCCATCGCCGCTGAGGAGAGAGAGCTCGTTTGAACATCCTGCGGGGCATCGGCGCCGTCATCCTGGGTTTGATCGTGGCATTTCTTCTCGTCATTGGCGTGGAAGCGATCTCTCACCGGATCTTTCCACCGCCAGCGGGGATGGATATGCGCGACATGGCTCAGGTGAAGGCGTTCGTGGCCACGCTGCCGCTGTCCGTCCTGCTGATCGTGCTGGCCGGTCACCTGATCGCGACGTTCGCCGGCACATGGCTCGCAGCGAAAGTCGCCCGTACTCCGATCGCCGGTTACATCCTCGGAGCGCTGCTCCTCTGCGCTGGAATCGCCAACGCTTTCATGCTCCCACAGCCCGTGTGGTACTCGATCGCGTCGTTTGTGATCTACGTCGGAGCGACCTGGGCGGGTGCGCGGGCGGGGATACCGGCGCGTGTTGCCCAGGAATGAAGTTCAGCCAGGTCTTTCTCGAATACCGCGATCTCTTCCTTCAGCTCTGAAGTCCTGGTTTTCAGTCGCACCCAGATGGAACGGAGCGCCGCCCGGTCGATGTTCGGCCGTGTTACTCCGTGAGTACAATGGCCCGCGCATGACCACCCGCCCCATCGCCATCACAGACACCATCTCCTTCGGCGGCGACCACCCTCCCCTCTTCATCGCCGGTCCGTGCGTGATCGAGTCGCGCGAGCATGCCTTGCTTATGGCCCGGACGCTGCTGGCCCTGCGCGATGAGCTGAAGATCAACCTCGTGTTCAAGTCGTCGTTCGATAAGGCCAATCGGACTTCGATCGACTCGTTTCGCGGTCCCGGAATCGAGGAGGGGCTGAATATCCTTCGCGCCGTGAAAGAGGAAACCGGCCTGCCACTTCTCTCCGATATTCATGAATGGCAGCAGGCCGCGCGCGCCGCGGAAGTGCTGGACATCCTGCAGATTCCGGCCTTCCTCTGCCGCCAGACCGACCTCGTCGCGGCGGCGGCACGCACCGGAAAGGCCGTCGGCGTCAAGAAGGGGCAGTTCCTGTCACCGGAAGAGGCGAAGAACATTCTGGACAAGGGCCGCGAGGCCGGGAACGAGCGCGTCTTCATCACCGAGCGGGGCTCGTCATTCGGCTATCAGAATCTCGTCGTCGACATGCGCGCCTTCCCGATTCTGCGCGGCTTCGGTGCGCCAGTGGTCTACGACATCACCCACTCGATGCAGAAGCCCGGCGGCGAGGGGAAACAGACCGGAGGCACGCCGCAGTTCGCCCGTGCGCTCGCTCGGGCCGCTGCCGCTGCCGGAGCGGACGGCTTCTTCATGGAAGTCCACGACAACCCGCCCGCGGCACTCAGCGACCGGTCGACGCAGATCCGTCCCGAGGCGGCCCGGGAGATCATTGGGGACATCCTGGCGATGCGCGCCGCGTTGCCTGCGATTTGAGGTCTCGCGGTAGCGTGGTATTCGAAGTTGCGGGGTTACTGGGCTGGTGAGCTACTGAGCAACTCAGAAACCCAGCAACCAAACCCCCACCTAACATAGCAAACCGCGAGCACGCACTCTCCTGTTAACCTTCGCCGCGATGTCACGGCTTCAGCGCATTCTCGCCATCGTCATCGGCCTCTATCTGCTGCTCGTCCTCGTCGATCATTTCATCCTGGTCGAGCTGCTCGTGCGCCGCGTCGGCGTCTCCGTTCTGCTAGCCCTGTTTGAAGCATTCGCCATCATCGGCGTCGGTTTCGCCGTCCGCGGTGTGCTGGCCCGGGGCTGGAACGCTGAGGATGCCGACCTCCCGCGCGACTTCCTCCTCGGCTATCCGCTCTTCGGCGCGCTCTGCTTTCTCGTCGGGACGTTGAACGTTTCGTCGTGGTCGATGAGCATCATTCTCGTCGTCTGCGGCGTAGGGGGAATCTACGTCGTCGTGCGGCGATTCGAGACGCGGCTGCCGGTGATTCCGCCCGTGGCGGAACCGCTAGCGCTCATCGCCATCGCCGTCGTCTTCCTCGGTGCGCTGATCGCCGCGCAGGCCCCCCCGTCATCGCTCGACGAATTGGCCTATCACCTGGCCGTGCCGTGGACCTGGGTGACAGAACACCGGGCCATCGATCTGCCGTTGATCTCCCATTCCTACTTTCCGTTGGGGATTGAGTCGGCCGATCTCCCTCTGCTGGCAATCCTCGGCCAGATCGGCGGCGGTATCGCTTCGCATTTCCTTCACCTCGGTGCTGCGCTGGCGACGACGGCGATGCTCTTTCGACTCTCACGCGGAAACAGCCTGGCGGTCGCGGCGATCGTGACAACACCCGCCCTGGCAGTCATCGCCGGCTGGTCCCTCGTTGACTGGCCGCTCATCGGCATCTGCGCCCTTCTCGTTCTCGCGCTCGATGACGGCGACATCGCCACGATCTCGATGGCGATCGCGGCAGGTCTGCTGACGAAGTACACGTTCATCCTGTTCGGGGTTGTGGGGTGTGGGGTGTGGGGCTTGGGGCGTTGGAGAGCGACCGCTCCCAATACCGCACCTGCCCCTTTGCCTTCGGGTGCGGCAGCGCCTGCGAATGCATCCACTCCCCACCCACCACTCCCCACCCCCTACTCCCTCCTCATCGCAATCGCCATCGGCTCCATCTTCTTCGTCCGCAACCTCATCCTCACCGCGAATCCGATCGCGCCTTTCCTTTCCGCCGCGGCTCCGCACGTGGCCGGTTATCGGATGCCTTACCTCTCCGACTACGTCTTCGACGGGCATTTCCTCGATGAGGGCCTTGGCGCGTCGCTCATCGCCATCTGCACTCTGTCGGCAGGGGCCTTGGCGTGGATTCTGGTCATCGTAGCGGTGCTGCTGTTTCTGCTCGCGCCGTCGTCGCGGATTCTCCTGCCGTTTCTGGCAATCCCCGCCGCGCGATCGCTGCGCCCGATGCGTTTCATGCGAGTGATCCTTGCGCTAGCCATCGTCGTGCAGCTCTTCTTCGTCGCTTTCTTCGTCGATCGAGGCGGCACGTTCTCGCTCCTGGCGGGGACATCATACGAGCAGGTGTTTCTGACAAAAGAACGCCCCACATTCGTGACCGTGCAGGCGATTGACGCGCTCCTTCCCGTTGATGCCCGTGCCCTGGTCATCGGCCTCAACGAGACCTTCTGGTTCGAACATCGCGTCAGAGGCGGCGGCAACTTCGACGGGTCGCGCGTATCCCTCTACCTCGAAACGCCCACACCCGATGCGTTGTACGCACGGCTGAAACACGACGGTATCACCCATGTCGCCGTGATCGCGCCGGTGGCTCCGACGACCGCGGTCCCGCAGAAGATCGCTGAGCGCGAGACGGCTCTCACTCCCGGGGCAAAGCGTATCCTCGCGCAGACGCTCGATCAATTCGCTTCCAACGTCGTTTCGCGCGGGGGCGCAACCATATTCACGTTGAGATAGGAGCCGAGGACACCGGCCACGGCCACTTCGGCTGGGCCCCCGACCCTGAGGGCAACCGCTTCGAGTTGTGGCAGCCCCCGAAGGAGACTTCGTAATCTCCGACACTATGTCCTGTGACGCTTTGATGAAAGTCGGCGCATCGAGGTCGCCATACTGAGATAATCGCCATACACGACGATGGCTTCGATGCGACTGGAGTTGCTGGGTGATTTGTTGATCCGTTCTGGCGACGGCGCGCTGGCGACCGTCGGCGCCAGGAAATCGCAGGCTCTGCTGGCCTACCTGGCCATGAAACCGTCGCAGCACGTATCGCGCGAAAAGCTGGCCGGTCTGCTCTGGTCGAGCACCGGACCGGATCAGGCGCGGCAGAGTCTTCGCCAGACGCTGTCGACCATTCGCAAGGAGTTGTCGCAGATCGCACCCAGGCAGAAGATCCTGATCGAGGAAGGCGATCTTCTCTCCCTCGATGCATCGGTGTCGTGCGACGTGCCTGAGCTCGAATCGCTGGTCGCTGCCGGAACCGAGGAGGCGCTCAAGCAGGCCCTCGATCTGTATCGAGGCGACTTCCTGGACGGCTTCGCCATCAACGAAGAGCGTTTCGACCAATTCGTCACCGGTGAGCGGGACCGGCTGCACCGGCTGGCCCTTCGCGCCCATGCACAACTCCTCGAGCTTCAGGAACGCCGTGGTGCACTCGACGAGGCCATCGGCACCGCGCAGAGATCGCTGCGCCTCGACATTCTTCAGGAACCGATCCACCGCGCGCTGATGCGCCTCTACCTCGAGAGCGGCGACGTCGTGGAAGCACTGCAGCAATACGAAACCTGCTTTAAGGTGCTCAAGCGCGAGCTTCGCATCGAGCCGGACTCGGAAACGAAGGCGCTGCAGCGCGAGATCCTGCAGATCCGCACCCAACGGGGAGAGGAAGCCCGGAGGGCCGAAGGGCGCAAGAACGTGCTCGTCGTCGAAGACAACCTGCTCAGCCGTGAGCTGATGAACGCCGTCCTCAAGTCCGACGGCTACTCCGTCGTCCTGGCCAAGGACGGCGCCGAGGCGCTCATGGTGGTGGGACGGGAAAAGATCGACCTGCTCGTCATCGACGTCGACCTCCCCTACATCGACGGCCACTCCCTGCTGCAGGCCATGCACGAGAATGGAGTGTCGGTACCAGCCATCTTCATCTCCGGCCTACCCGGCGACGACGTGGAGGTGCGTGCATTCGAGGTCGGCGCCGCCGATTTCATCCGCAAGCCCGTGAAGAACAGCGTTCTGCTCGCCCGCGTGGCCAAGGTGATGAAAGACGCGGAGTGAGCCCGCGTCATTGCACGATGGTCAACGCCAACGTGGCATCATGATTCTGGCAGGCACCGACCTCGTGCAGGGTGATCGTCGACTGACCATCGCCATGTGAGCTCGTATAGGTCCCGAAGCATTGACCTCCGGGGTTCGGGCAGCGGGTCGTGATGGTGTCGTTCATGGTGTTGGTGAAGGAATAGCTGACGGCACCGTCGCCCAGCCAGAAATCGAACGGAAGTGATTGGCCGGCGGCGACATTCGCGCTGTTGTTTCCATTCGTCCATCGGAGCAACAGGCCGTCGTTGATGCGGATGACATGCGCACCGCGCTGGGTCGTCAGAGGACAGTGGGCGGGGTCGCTGAACGTGAACTTGCAATCGACGGCCGTATCGCCGCCATAAGGGGAGCCGCCGACAGTGTACTGAAGCGTATTCGTTCCCTGACCGGCGATGATCGTGGCGTTTCCGACGGACCAGGTTACCGTCGTTCCGGGCGGTGGTGGTGTGGCCAGCGACACAGTCGCCGTACTCCCCTCGCAGAGAGTGCTGGGGAGCGCGAAGTCGGGGAGCGGGGTGGGGTACACCGTGACTGAATGCGGCTCATTGATGATCAGGTCGCAGAAGCCCCTGTGCGCGCTGGCGCCGACGATCGTATACGTCGTCGTCTGCGGCGGTGATTCGGCGCGTTCGCCGGAGTTCGTCACGCCGTCGGACCACGTGACGGTGGCGGGGTCGACGAAAGATCCGTTGAAGGTGACGTAGAGCTGGACATAGTTGCCCCACACCGAATTGACGTACCCCGGCCCCGTGCAGCGGCTGCTGAGCTGGATACTCGGCGACTGCGAAGCCTGCGCGGCTCCGATAATCGTCAGAGGACAATTGGTCCCGTCGGTGCCGTGGGTCAACGTATTCGACCCCGCGACCGTGAGCAGCTTCGTAATCCCCATTTGATTTGTCTGGAAGCAGGTGTTGTCGTTCCAGCAGCCCGAGAAGGGCGGCTTGCCGGTGAACTCCACCGTGGCCGAATCGACGCTGGTACATCCGCCCCCGAAGACCGTCGCCGTCGGCAGAAGCGCCGGCACGACGGCCACGCCGGACGAGGTGCCGGTGCAGATGGCATCCTGGAAACTGACGATCGTGTAGTTGCCGGGCATGGTCACCGCGTGCGCGATCGCCGTTACGCCGACACTGAATTTGGAGCCGTCCGACCACACGCCCTGGAACGGCGGCGTGCCGGTAAAGGTGGCGTTCACAATCCCTGAGCCGCACGAGATGGGGCCGAGGCTGACCGAGGCCTTCGGATTGCCGCAGACCGGTGCCGCGGTAATGGCGATGCTGCGGTCGAGCTGTGCCGTGCAGGCGGCGCGCGTGAGCTGCACGTTGACGTCGACCTTGCCGCTCGGCCCTGCCGTGACCATCACGGTGTTACCCGTTGCCGTCGCCGGCGAGCCGTTGCTGATCGTCCATATGGCCACCGCCCCTGGTTGCGGTCGGACGTCGATTTGAAAGGTCGTGCCGGTGACAACCGTGTCGGGAGCATCGACGACGACGGCCGGCTGCATACACTCGCTCACCGTGAACGACGCCGCGGTATGTACCGTCGCGCACGACGAAGCGTTGACGGGGCTCTTGGCGACCGAGCGCCGCCTCGAGTTACCGGGCGGGAGGTTGGTGGTCAACACCATCCCGGCGTCGATGACAACCTGCTCATTTCCGCTCGCCTGCGGCGTGTAGGTGTAACTGCGTACGTTGGGCGCCAGTGTGACCAGCCCGAAATCGCCGGATATGGTCTGTTCTGCCGGCGTGCCGTTCGCGTATGCCCAGAGAACGGTCAACGGCTCGCCGGCGCGACCCGGCGGAATTGCGGCGATGTTGACGGTGAACGGATCGTGCAGCACGATGAGGCCGATACCGCTGGAGACACAGCCATCCGCGGTAGCAACAGTGACCGACGCGGTTGCCTTCGCGCCCGTGCCGAGGGAGATGATGATCTGGTCGCTCGTCGCATCACCGACAATCTGACCCCCATCGACCGTCCACGCATAGATTGCGCCAGGCACAGCGGCGACGGCAGCAGTCGCCGTGCCGGACTTGCATGCGGTCGCAGGCACTTGCACCACCACGGTCGAAGAACAGTCGGCAGCCAGACGGAGCGTCGTCAGGAAGGACATCAGGACAATCCCAAGGAAAGACTTCTTGCCGGGCATGTCCGATAGGGTACCGCAACTCGCCGGGCGTGCGTGTGACGAGCATCTGCAGACCAGCGACCCGTGACACTCGTCACGCGATACATCAACTCGGGGATTTAGCATTTTTCGCGACACCGCCGTCTGATTCACCGGTGACAACGGGGTTCACAGCGCTTGATCCCGGCTGCGCGGAAATGGGGGACAATCAACGCAACGTCGGGCGCATCACGCTCTGCAAGGAGGATTCGAATGAAGACTCTCTTCGATCAGGCCGACCGTGAATCGATTTGCCAGCGCCTCGGCGTGCTGCAGGCCGGCAGCCCGCGGCAGTGGGGGAAGATGAATGCCGCCCAGATGGTCACTCACTGCGCCCGTGCTCTCGAAACCGGCACCGGCGACCGGCCGATGAAACAGAAGTTTCTCGGCAGGATCATCACGCCGTTCATCCGCTCCTCGATCCTCGGCGAGAAGCCGTTCGGCCGGAACGCGCCGACCGATCCGTCGTTCGTCGTCGCCGACCAGCGCGAATTCGCCGTCGAACGGCAACGCCTTCTCGATCTCATCGACCGCCTCGTCGAGCGAGGCACAGCAGCCGCGGCCACCCAGACGCACGCCTTCTTCGGCAAGCTGACCGGCGAGGAGTGGGGCCAGTTGATGTACAAGCACATCGATCACCATTTGCAGCAGTTCGGGGTGTAGCGAACCGGGAATCTTGCGCGCGGGCGACAGAGCGGACCGTCACACGGCCGCGGTGCTACATGTCCCGGCCGGTGTGCAGCACGAAGTCGCCCCGGCGGTCTCAGGCAGGTTGTCCTTGAGGACTACGAACGCCTCCCACTCGTTACCGTCGGGATCTTGGACCCAGGTCTTGTCCTGCGTGGCGAAGCAGCAGTCGGTCTTCATCTCGTCGCGCGTGACGAGACCGGCCTCCGACCAGCGCGTGCGGATGGCCAGGACGTCGTCGGTCGAGCCGACCTGAAGGCCGAGGTGCGAGAGCGCCCCGGCGCCGGAGAGCGTGGGCACCTCGTTGAGGGCGAGGTTGAGCGGCGGATTCTGCACGTCGAACTTCGCGTAGCCGGTGCGGACCTTCGACGGCTCGATGCCGAGCATCCGGCGATAGAAGTCGATGCTGCGCTCGACGTTGCGGACGTTGATCGAAACATGTGCCTTGAGTACCGCGGGAGTCGGGGGTCGGGAGTCGGGGGTCGTAGCAGCGTCTGTCATCATGCCCTCCTCACATTTGCTGTTGCGCATGTGAGGAGCAAGATAGACCCGCAGATTACATCTGTCAAGACGAATGCGAATGGTACGACGCGAGCGATCACTGGAGGCCGGCACGTACCGCCGATCTCCGAGCATGCCGCTGCGCTCCATGCACCTCACATACGCGAGAGCTTGATCACGTCGAACATCGCCCCTTGCGGATCGGCGATCACGGCGAAGCGGCCCACGTTCGGAATGTCGGTCGGCGGCACGTAGATCTGTGCGCCGAGCGATTTCGCTTTCGCCACCGCGGCATCGCAATCGTCGACGGAAAAGTACGGCGCCCAGTTCGGCGGCGTGCCCATCATGTCGGGAGTGATCTGCATCATCCCGCCGACCGGAACTGGCCCTACATGAACCTCGGTGTACTGCGGACTCAGTTCCAGGTTCCAGCCGAAGAGACCCTTGTAGAAGTCGCGCGCCGCGGCGATGTCGGACGTCATCAGCTCGTTCCAACAGAGGGTGTTGGCCTCGTCGCGGATCGTCGCGCCAATGTGCTTCTTGGCCTGCCACAGGCAGAACGTCGCGCCTTGCGGATCGGCCACGACCGCCATCCGGCCGACGTCCATCACGTCGAACGGCGGAGCGACGACGTTCGCGCCGAGGCTCTGCGCCTTCTTCGCGGACTCATCGACGTTCTCGACGCTGATGTACGACGCCCAGTTCGGTGGGATGTCTTTCGACTGGTACATCGCGCCAAGGTCGTGACTGTTCTTCTGCCACATCGTGTAGACGCCTTCCGGCATCGGCATGTCGTTCGCGGTCCAGCCGAAGAGGGACGTGTAGAACGTCTTTGCCGCCGCGGCATCGTTTGTGGCCAACTCGATCCAGCAAAACATCCCGGGCTCGTATTTCTCGATTGCAGGCATGGGCGCATCCTCCGAAGGGCGGGATTCTACTTCGCCCCGAGCTTCATCCCGGTCACGCTTTCGATCTCGCTCGGATCATCGAGCAGGATCCAGGTCAGGATCGACACCGGCAGCGAGCCGTGCGCGATCAGATCGTCATGGAACTGGCCGAGCCGGAAGTCCGCGCCCTTGGCGTCGCGGTATCGCCCGAGGAGGCGCATGATCTGCCACTTGCCGGTGATGTAGCTGATCTTCTGCGTCGGTGACGACGCCGCCCCCGCCGCCTCCCCTTCGGCCGCTTCCTTGTCCAGTCCGCCGCCGTCCATGAAATAGCTGACGCCGCGCTCGAACGGCCAACGTCCCGTGTGCAGGTTCACATCGACGCCGATGCGCGCGGCGCGGTAGCGCGCCAGCCGCAGCACCTGCGCCGCTCCTGCCGATTCCGGCGCATACATCCCCTCGCGCACAAGCATCTCCTCCGTGTAGAGCGCCCACCCTTCGATGAAGACGCTCTCGGCGTGGTGGCGCCGGATCTCGTTCTGGAGGTGATTGGCGATCGATATCTGCAGGAAGTGGCCGGGGATGCCCTCGTGCCCCAGGAGCGGTCGAGGGTCCTCGATGGCCGCGCGAATGTAGAAGTTCTGGCTCTGTGGGTTGTAGGTCGGGATGAAGTAGAAGCCGCCGTCATCGGCGTCGTAGATGCCTGGCGGATTCATGAAGCCGCCGGGGCTGGTCGGCTTGAACGCCTCCGGGAGCTGGCGGATCTGGAACGGCCCGAGATACGCGGGCAGCGTCACCAGCTTCCTGGCCTTGAGGAAATCGATCATCTCCTGCTCGCGGCTCTCATACGCGGCCAGAAAGGCCTGCTGATCGGGCGGGATGTTCTTCACCCGCGCGGGATTCGGGTCGGCCATCGACGGATCGGAAAGCATGGCCTCGAGGGCGCGGTACCGGCCCAGCTCCACCTCGCCGAGGTGCGCCACGTCGCGCGAATCCATCGGCAGGAGAAGGATGTGGCGGAGCATGTAGTTGTAGTTGGCCTCCCCCATCGGCTTCCACGCCGTCATTTGCGGCAGGCGCTGTTCCAGCCAATCCGCGAAGCCGTGCAACGCGGCCACCGCTTCTTCGCGTGCCGCATCGAGCGAGGTGCGCTCGTCAGCGGAGAGATCGCCGGCGATCGTCATCAGGCTCGTCGAGAAGAGCGGATCGATGGAACGGGCCGAATCGATGGCCAGTTGCGCATAGAGGCGGACGGGATTCTTCAGGTTGCGCTCGGCCTGTTCGATCATCGCCGGCATCGCCTTCAGACGCGCCGTCGCGGCCAGCGCGCGCGTGCGCGCCGGTGCGTAGTCCTTCTTCAGCAGCGAGAAGATGGCGTTGCTGGCCTCGCCAACGTAGACCTGCGGGTCGGTCTCCTCCGGCTTCTGCACGCGCTCCGGAAAGTCGTCCCGTTCGAGCTGCGAGCGGAAGAGCAGCCAGTCGATGTCGTCATCCTTGGCCCATCCGCTGACGTTCGCCGCGCGCACCCGATCGAGCAGCGCCCGGACGTGCGCGGCGTTGCGCGCGATCGCCGCCGGCGAGAAGTCGTCCAGCTTGTCGTCCGCCGCATGAAACCCCTGGTCGCTGGCACTGACCGGATACTCCTTCTTCTGCCACTCGTAGTAGTCGTGCGCGACGGCGTGAAGCTCGGCGGGCGTGAGAGGTTTCATGGGAGGCGATGCCTTTTTCGGCGCGGCGAAGGAGGAGGTCGCGATGAGTAGTGCGGCGACGAAGGCAAATCGTTTCATGCGAGGGAGTGTAGCGCGGAGGGTAAGGCTGATCCGCAGATGACGCAGATGTCACGCAGATGAAACCGTCTTCCATCTGCGTCCATCTGCGTCATCTGCGGATCAGCCTTTTCGTCATGGCGGACGTGCAGTAGCGCTTGGGGTCAGATAGGCGGACCGGTTCCTCGCCAGGAGCTCCAGACGGCGACAATCTCGAGATACGCAGGCGAACCGACAACTCTGTAGTAGACGTCGTAGTGGATCCGCTCGATATGGATGCGCCGAACACCCGCCAGCTTGAGATTGCGAGTGCGAGCACCGATATTCGGCTGAAACGCGATCAGCGCGGACACTCGCTCGAGTTCTTCCCGAACCGCGTTTGGAGCCTTCAGACGATTCCGCCGCCACCACGAGTCCAGCTCGCTGATTTGCGCTTCGGCGAGCTCGCTTACCTCAATGTGAAGAGGACGGCTCACTCCCGGCTGCGCAGCTCTTTAAGCACTTTTTCCAAAGGAACCGTCTGTCCCCGTTCGCATTGCGCGATCGACTCCAGGAGCATTCGTTCCGTCTCAGCGTCAACTTCGAACGTTTCCTCAGCCTCTTGCAGGAGAACGGTTACAGACGCTCCCTCGGGAAGCTCGACATCGTCCAGCTCGATGCGGCCATCGATGATCC
Source organism: Thermoanaerobaculia bacterium (assembly GCA_035482045.1). Classification (GTDB taxonomy): domain Bacteria; phylum Acidobacteriota; class Thermoanaerobaculia; order Gp7-AA8; family Gp7-AA8; genus JADGNZ01. The sequence goes on along the minus strand of DATHRD010000085.1, from coordinate 41,754 downwards.
GACCGGAAGCCACTCGCATATGCGCATTCTACCGCCTGCGTTCCAATAAGAGTGAATACTCAAGTTACGAGGAACGAGGCGCGCTGAAGCGAGCCGGGCCGACCAACTGGGACCATCGAGCTTACGTCCTGCCGGCGCCAATGCTACGATCTCTCCCGTGCGACGCGTATCGAGACGCCCTGAGGGCGCAGACATCGTTCGTGATGCGGCAGCGATGCAGCGAACGATGAACCGTCTGCGTGGCGGCGCTCTCATTCCGCGCGGCGTGTACCGGTTCGCCGACCATGAGGAGGCTGACGAGTGGATGATCAGGACGATCGCGAATACTCACGCGCACCTGAGCTCGAAGACCTCCTCTCGCTCTGATCCGTCTTCGTCGACTTGACGGCCGCAAGGAAAACGACCGGGCGCGTTTGCACGCGCCCGGTCTCCCTACCTCACATCACATTCACGCTTGCTGCTTGCCGGAGGTTCCGGAACCTGCCGGAGCCGGTTCGGGCGCCGGTGTGCCCGGTACCGGAGACGTCGGCGTGCTCGGAGCCGGCGCCGCCTTTTTGCGGCGTCCGGTGTTCTTCAACCGCCTAATCTCCTGCATGTGCGGAACGAGGACCGCGTTGGCCGGGTCGCGCGCCAACTGCGAGCCGATGTTGTACGCCTGCCCGGCGATGAGTGCGATGCGCTGGCGGCGGATCAGGTTCGCGCCGGAGACGCCGTTCAGCATCGTCCGCAGCTCATCCTCCACCGCCGTCCAGCGGTTGGCCTCGTCGTACATCTGGCGCACGTCGTCGGCCGGCTGACCGACCGCCTGCGCGATGTTGGGAAGCGCTCCGATCACGTTGATCGACGCTTGCAGAATGGGATTGGGCGTGCCAGCGCGGCGGCGCAGCGATCTGCGCTGCGCGGTCGTCAGCGGCGTCACTTCCCCCATCTGCGCGCGAAACGCGCGCAATCCATCGACCACTGCCTCGGGGGTCACTGTGGGTGCCGGCTGCGGGAGGTCCGCAGGGACGGCGGGGTTTTGGGTTGCCTGATTGGTATTCATGTCGTTTCTCCTTTGACCACGAGCAGTCAGGCCGGAGGTGACGTTCACGACTCGTCGACAAGTGCGAGCGGCCACCGGCTGGAAGTTTCGGCCACGCGCCGATTCTTCCGGTTGATGTGTTCCCGAAGCGTGTACACACCTCGAGAGCCCGCGGCAGGAGGAGATAACTCGACTCCCGCGTCGGTACAGGACTATGTGCTATCCAGCACGCCCGTACCGCCGACGGCCGCCAAAGTCGGAGGTCTTACGATCTTCGACTTTGCAACGCTATATATAAGTCGACCGAATCAAGATGTCAAGGGGTACGCCCACATCAACCGAAAAAAACTTGATGGGCCATGGAGAACGGGCGTCGCCGCCCTGCTTTCAGCGGTGCAATCACCCGACTCATCCCGGGAGCCGCCGGCTCACCACGCGCGCTCGATGACTCACCGCGTACGCCGATGATTTCCATTCTCGGACGCCAGGTCCCGGGGTCCGGAACGTCAGGTCTCGGGGTGCGGAACGTCAGGTCCCGGGGTGCGGAACGAGAGGTCCCGGGGGCTGGAACGTCAGGTCTCGGGGTGCGGAACGCAAGGTCTCGGGGTTTGGGACGTCAGGTCTCGGGGGTTGGGACGTCAGGTCCCGGAGTTTGGGACGTCAGGTCTCGGGGGTTGGGACGTCAGGTCCCGGGGTCCGGAACGTCAGGTCTCGGGGGTTGGGACATCAGGTCTCGAGGTCCGGAACGTCAGGTCTCGGGGGTTGGGACATCAGGTCTCGGGGTCCGGAACGTCAGGTCTCGGGGTTTGGGACGTCATGTTCCGGGGTGCGGAACGTCTGGTCTCGCGGTCCGGGACGTCAGGTCTCCGGGTGCGGACGCCAGGTCTCGGAGGTTGGGACCGGACAGGAGCACCCCCGGACTGGACGATTCACCGCACATACCGGAACGTTCACAGTGCGGACGGATGATTCAATGCGTGGAACCCGGCAATTCGCTGTGCGGACCGGACACCGCGCACGGGGCCCTCTGGCGATCGGGTACGCCGCCGAATGAAATGCCGGTCGGCGAGGACTCTTCGACTGAGCGCCCGGGCTGCGGGCGTCTCGGCGGCTGGCGCGGCAGAGCCTGCCCTGAGCGGAGCGAAGGGTCCTCGCCTCCGCACGGGGTCGAAAGGTTCTCGCAGCCGGGTTTCCAGCGAACGTTTTGGAGTCTTGCCGGTTTGGCGGCGGGGACGCCGCCGAGCCAGCCGGCGGGACGCCAGCGCTCCTACCCTACTCGTACCTTAACGCGTCGATCGGATCGAGCTTCGAGGCCTTCGCGGCCGGGTAAATCCCGAAGATGACGCCGAGGACGGCGCAGAAGCCGAAGGCCAGGACGATGGCCCACATCGGCGTGTGCACCGGGGGCAGCTCGATCCAGCGTTTCAGCACCAGCCGCACGACAGCGGCGCCGAGGTAGCCGCCGGCGATACCGATGGCACCGCCGAAGCCGGAGAGCGTCACCGCTTCGATCAGGAACTGGATCAGGACGTCGTAACGGCGCGCGCCGATCGCTTTGCGGATGCCGATCTCGCGCGTCCGTTCCGTCACCGACACCAGCATGATGTTCATGATGCCGATGCCGCCGACGAGCAGGGCGATGCCGACCACCGCCCCCATGATGCCGGTGATCGTGTTCAGCACGGTGGAGATGGTCTTCATCAGCTCTTCCTGCGTGGAGATCTGGAAGTCGTCGGGCTGGCCTTTCTTCAGATGATGCCTGGCTCGCAGGATGTCCCTCACCTGCTCCTTGGCCAGGTCGATATCCTCCCGGGTGCGCACCTGCATCGCGATGGGGAGGTGTTCCATCCGATCGGGGCCGTAGAGCATCTGCGCGGTGGCGAAGGGGATATAGATCACATCGTCGGGATCGTTGCCGACCGACGAGCCGCGCTTCTCCATGACGCCGATGACGGTGAAGTTGTTGTCGTCCATGCGGATGTCCTTGCCGATGGCATCCGTGAGCCCGAGCTGCCGGGCGGCCTCGGAGCCCAGGACGCAGACGCGCCTCTTGGCCTCCTCGTCGAGCGTGCCGAAGAAGCGGCCGTGATCGACGAACTGCTTGGTGACGTCGGGGTAGCTCTGGCTGACTCCCAGGAGCGAGGTGTCGTGATGGGTGTCGCCGTACTTGAGCGACGCGTTGCCGATGAAGAGCGGCGTGAAGTCGCGCACCGCCGTGGCGCCCTTCTTTACGGCCATGGCATCGTCATACGTGAGCTGCGGCACGGGAAGGAAGGGATTGCCGCGGGCGGCGGAGAAATCGGGGATCACGCGGAGGAAGGTCGCGCCGAAGTTATCGAGCTGACTGGAGATCTGGTACTGCATTCCCTGCACGAGCGAAACGACGGCGATGACCGCGGCCACGCCGATCATCACGCCGAGGACCGTGAGGATCGAGCGCATCTTGTTCGCGCCGATGGCGCGGAGAGCGATCTTTACGTTTTCGAAAAACATCGCCGTTCCAGCTTAGTCCGCATTTCTCGCAAACAGCGTGGTTTCGCGAACGTGAAACGTCGAGAGCCTTCTCCCCCGCGCTTCTCAGCGGGGGAGAAGGGCGCTCGATGAACACCGTGTCTGCGATTCCACTTGGAAGGTGAAAGAATCCCGGTTAGCTGACGATCTTGCCGTCGCGGATATGGATGACGCGCTGCGCTTCCCTGGCCACGTCGTCCTCGTGCGTGACCATGATGATGGAGTTGCCCCGGGAGGAGAGCTCGCGAAAGAGGTCGAGGATCTCGCGGCCGGTCTGCGAATCGAGGTTTCCGGTTGGCTCGTCGGCGAGCAGGAGCGACGGTTTGTTGACCAGCGCCCGGGCGATGGCCACGCGCTGGCGCTGGCCGCCGGAAAGCTCGTTCGGCTGGTGGTTCATCCGGTCGCCGAGCCCGACGGCGGTGAGCGCCTCCTCGGCCATGGTACGCCGCTCGGCGCGTCCAATCTTGGCGTAGACCAGCGGCAGCTCCACGTTCTGCAAAGCCGTGGTGCGCGAGAGCAGGTTGAACGTCTGAAAGATGAATCCGATCTTCTTGTTGCGGACGGCGGCCAGCTCGTCGTCATTCATCGACTCGACCGGTATGCCGTCGAGGATGTAGTGACCGGCCGAGGGGCGGTCCAGGCAGCCGACGATGTTCATCAGCGTCGATTTGCCGGAGCCGGAGGGTCCCATGATGGCCACGTACTCGCCGTGGTCGATGACCAGGTCGACGCCGCGCAACGCAAAAATATCCTGCGGCCCGAGCTGGTAGGTGCGCGTGAGCTCGCGCATTTCGATGAGGTGCTTTCCGTTGTCTGTCACTTTGACGCCGTCCCGCTTTGAGGAGTCTTCGACTCTTCCTTCGTCACTTCTACGGAATCGCCGTCTCTCAGTTTCTTCAATGTGCGGAATGGTCCGGTTACGATCTGGTCCTTCGCGGTGACGCCGGAGACCAGGGCCACGTGCGTGGTGTCGCTGACGCCGGTCTTCACCTCGGTCAGCTTGACCGTGCCGTCCTTCACGACCAAGACGTATTTGAGCTTCGGCGCGTTCTCGTCCTCATCATCGGTGCCGCTCTTCGACTTGGCCAGCGACGGCGGGACGCGTTCGACGACGCTCTGGATCGGCACGGACAGCGCGCTGCCGGCGGCGGTGGTGACGATCGAGACCTGCGCGCCCATCCCGGGACGGAGGCGTTCGTCCGGATTGTCGATCTGGACCTTCACCTTGAAATAGCGCATCCCCGCGCTGGCGCCCTGCTTCAGCGCGGCGGAGCTGCCGATCTCGGCGACGTGACCGTTGTACTCCTTCTCAGGAATGGCGTCGACGTGAACCTTCGAGGCCTCGTTGAGACGGATGCCCGTGATGTCGGTCTCGCCGACGTCGGCCTCGACGAGGATCTCGGAGAGGTCGGCGATGACGGCGATGACGGAGCCGGGGTTGTTCATCGTCCCGGTGATGACGACTTCGCCCTCATGGGCGTTGAGCTGCACCGCTTCGCCGTCGATGGGCGAGAGAATGGTGGTGTGATCGAGATCGGTCCGCGCCGCCTGCAGGAGCGCTTCCGACTGGGCCACGCCCTGCTTGGCGGTGTCGTAGGCGGCGATGGCGTTGTCGTTGGCCTGCCTGGCCTGGTCGAACAGTTCCTGGGCCTGGATGCCCTGTTGATCCATGTTCACCGCGCGTTTGTAGGCGGTGGCCGCGGTGACCACGGCCGTCTTGGCGCGCGCCACTTCGATCTTGCTGCCCAGGAGTGCTGCCTCGGCGTGCAGGTACGCTGCCTCGTATGTCGTCTTCTCCAGATCGACGAGGCGCTGCCCCTTGCGGACGCGGTCCCCTTCGACGAAGTAGAGCTTCTCGATCTTGCCGACGATGTGGGCGCTGATGTTGACCTGGACCTTGGGATCGACCTCGCCGGGGGCGGTGACGATGGCCTGGATGTTGCGCGCCGTCACCGGCTCGACATAGACACTCTCCCCTTTCGAACCCCCGCCTCGGATGCTGAAAAAGATGATGACGCCGACGACGACGAGGACCCCGATGATGATGAGAGTCTTCTTCATTTACCGGCACGAATCGACTGCAACGCGGGACCGATCAGTTTGAAACAGGTGGCCACGATCCAGAGGCTGACGACGATCACGGCCGTTTTCGCCTTCGACAGGCGCGATACGTAAGCGAATCCGATGATGAGCAGCACCACGAACCAGATGGCGAAGAGGTCGACGGAGGAGAGCAGCGCAAAGGCCATCGGGTTGGCCTTGAAGTCGGCCAGGAACCCGAGGTTGGATCGCACGGCCGTCGCCAGCGCCTGGGCCGGAATGAGGCCTCCTCGCGCAAGAACGATAATCAGCAGCACGACAGCCTTGATGATGCCCGGTATCGACGCGTAACACGTCACGGAGAAGGCTTGCTTGTAGTCGCCCTCACCGCCGAACAGGCGAACGGCCAGCAGCAGCACGCCCGCGATGACCAGCAACCAGATGATGCCAAACACGGGCGCGAGATAGGTGGCCACCTTGCCGAATATCACGCCCATCTTCACTGCTTTGTCGATCTGTTCCTGCGACAGGTTCTTGTTCTGCTCCACCTGATCGCGCACCGCCGCCCCGAAGTCGACGTGTTGCGCGATGACGATGCCAACGAGGAATGAGGAGATCAGGATCAGGACAAGGGGCAACACCCAGTCGGGCCGTTTGGCGACCGATGCCATGGTGGCATCGGGCGCGAACAGCACGCCGATGACGCGCTGAACCGGATTCGGTTTCGGTCCGAGATCGGGCGCGGGCGCGGGCGTAGCGAGAGCATCATCCTGACCAGTCGTCATGGCTCATTTCTCCTCAGGTTCGGTGTCGTGGGACGAGAAGTTGAGCCAATTGTAGCGGTTAAATCCGGAGAAAATCGTCGGTTCGTCGAACTTGGGCTCGTCGACGCTGATGTGGCGAACCTCGAGGAGGTCGCCGACGGCGCGGTGATAGGCGGCGATCGCTTTGTTGTATCCGACCAGGGCATTCAGCTCGGCTCCGCGTGCGTCCGAGAGCTGCTGCTGGATCGTCAGCACCTGGAAGTTGGTGCTCATGCCGTTCTCGTAGCGCTTGCGCTCGGCGTTGACGTTTTCCTCGGCCGCTTCGCGCGCTGTCTTCGCCGCGAAGATGTTCTTGGCAGCGGTGTCGATTGCACGCGCGGCCGTACGGACGTCGACGTCGACGTTCTGCCGCGACTGATCCTCGGTGGCCTTCGAGAGCTCCACGTCGAGGCGGGATCTCACCCTTTCGGCGCGGGCGGCGTAGTTGAATATCGGCACGCCGACCGTCACGCCGACGTTCCAGCCGGGGAAGTCGTTTCGGAGAATCTGCTGGGCGGCATCCCCGAAGTTGGTGGACGTAACCCCCGCGATCGGCGTGACCAGCGTTCCTGCCGTTCCGGCCAGGTTGTAGCCGACGCTCAGGTCGAACTGCGGAAGGAGCTGATTGCGCGCGTACTGATACGTCACCTTCTTGATGGCCGTGGTCAGCTCGTTTTCTTTGATCTCCGGACGGAGCTGGTAGGCGCGGGCCACGGCCTGGTTGACGTCGACCGTCATCGCCGTGTAGTCGATCGAATCGGTCGGAACGATGGGACGGTCCCACTCCTCGGGGGCAACGTTGAGCAGCGCGCGCAGATGATCCTCGGCGGCCCGGACGGCGGCAACGGCGTTGATGAGATTCTCTTCACTCGTGGCGATCTGCACGCGCGGCTGGAGAATGTCCAGCGGCGCCGACGCGCCGACGTCGATACGGATCTGCGTGATGCGAGCCTGGTCGCGGGCCAGGAACAACGCTTCCTTGACCACATCGACAAAGCGGCGGGTGTAGATGAGATCGTAGTAGGCCTGCTCGACGGCGGACGTCGTGTCGAGCAGCACGACCTTGAACGCTTCCTGGTTGATGCCGAGAGTGTTGCGGGCGATGATGATTCCGCGCCGCGTGATGTCGACACCAAAGTTGCGAGCCAGCGGCTGCGTGAAGGAAACGCCGAGGCCCGTGTTGTATCCGGGACTGAAGAGGGTGCCGTTGCCGGTGCTCGTAAAGCGCCGGTTGGTGCTCGAGAGCAGGAAGCTGCCACCCGTGGGGATGGTGTCGCGGAGCGCCACGTTCGCATCCGTTTCTGCTCCGCCACTGGACTGGAAGGCGGAGGAGACGGGAGTCTGGCTGCTCGAATGACTGAGCGTCGCGCTCGCCAACGGATCGAACACCGAGTAGGCCGACATGATCCCTGAACCGGCCATCCCCAGGTCATATCGCTGGAGTTGCACGCCGATGTTCTTCGCCAGGGACGTGTGAATGGCGTCGTCAAGAGACAACTTCATCACTCTGGGATCGGAGGCGTCTTTGTCGGTCTCGGCCGAGACCGGGGGGGTCGCTTCCTGATCGGCCTTGGGGATGTCAACACTTGTCTGGGATGGAGCGATGGTTTGGTCACTAATCGGTTGTGGCGTCGTAGCCGTCGTCTTTTTCGTCGTCTGCGCCGAGAGCGATAGAGCTCCCATCACGCAGGCAATGATCAGCAACCGTCGAACAGCGGTATTCATGTAAACCCTCCTGGACACGCCTCTTGTACGCAACACTCTACCGATTGTTTCGGGCGCATGCCGCACCCGAGCGATGGCGGAGCGGGCCGATTTCGGCGCGCGCATTGTAGTCCGCAGCCAGTACGTTTGACGTCGCGAAACGCGGAACGTCGCTCACGAGGGAACCGAGGCCGCGGCAGTGATGTGCTCGCCGGCGAAGTGGCAGGCCGCAAATTGCCCCGGCTTATGCTCGATCATCGGCGGCACGACGTCCGCGCAGATCGGGAAGCGGGCGATGGGACAGCGGGTGTGAAAAACGCAGCCGCCGGGCGGATTCAACGGCGTGGGGATGTCTCCGCTGAGGATGATCCGGCTCTTGCGCCGGGTCGGATCGGGGATCGGAACCGCCGATAGCAGCGCCTGCGTGTAGGGATGGAGCGGATCGGCGTACAGCTCGCGGCGGCCGGCCAGCTCCATGATCCTGCCGAGATACATGACCGCCACCCGGCTGGAGATGTGCTCGACGACGGAAAGGTCGTGCGCGATGAAGAGGTAGGTCAGTCCGAGTTGCTCCTGAAGATCCTGCAGGAGGTTGACGACCTGGGCCTGCACGGAGACGTCGAGCGCGGACACCGGCTCATCGAGCACGAGGAACTTGGGATTGGTGGCCAGCGCACGGGCCACACCGATGCGCTGCCGCTGCCCGCCCGAGAACTCGTGGGGGTAGCGTTTGCGGTAGCCGGCACTGAGGCCGACCGTCTCGAGGAGCTCGGCCACGCGCGCGTCTCGGTCAGCCGAGGACATGCCGCCGTGGATGATGAGCGGCTCAGCCACGATCGTTCCCACCGTCATCCGTGGATTCAGCGACGCGTAGGGATCCTGAAAGACGATCTGCATGTGCCGGCGCATGCGGCGCATGTCACCGCTATCGAGGGCAAGGACGTCCTCGCCTTCGAAGACGACGGACCCCGAGGTCGGCTCGATGAGCCGGAGAATGCAGCGGCCGACAGTGGTTTTGCCCGAGCCCGACTCACCGACCAGGCCCAGCGTCTCTCCGCGGCCGACGTCGAAGCTGACGCCGTCGACCGCTTTGACCTGTGCCACGACGCGCGCCAGGACGCCGCGCTTCACGGGAAAGTACTTCGTCAGTTCGCGGACGACCAGCAGAGGGTCGGCGACGGCGTTCGGGAGTGCGGCGGTGTGCTGGGGTATCGGGGAGACGCTGGTCATTGGCGTCCCCTGACGAAAGCCGAATGTTGAATGTTCAGTGTTGAATGTTGGATGTTGAATGCAGGCGTATCCGCGCAGGACGCGTTCAGCGCCCATTCAACATTCAACATTGAACATTCAACATTCAACATTTGCCTTACGCCTCCACCCGCTCCGTATCCGCTTCGTCCCCATGCAGGTAACACCGCGCCTCATGTCCCGGACCGACGACCATCCGCGCCGGCTCGTTGCCCAGGCAGATGTCCATCACGTCGGGGCATCGCGGGTTGAATTTGCAGCCATGAGGCAGGTCGGTGATCGGAGGGACCATTCCTTTGATCGTCGCCAGCCGGTGTGATCCCGAACGCTGCCCGGCGCCGACGCTCGGCAGTGATTTCAGGAGTCCTCGGGTGTAGGGATGGGCGGGGTTGGCGAAGAGGTCGAGCACGGGCGATTCTTCGACGACGCGGCCGGTGTACATGACGATGACGCGTTCGCAGAACTCGGCGACGATCCCGAGGTCGTGCGTGATGAGGAGGATGGCCAGCCCCAGGCGCTGCTGGAGCGATGCCAGCAACTCCATGATCTGGGCCTGGATGGTGACGTCGAGCGCCGTCGTCGGTTCGTCGGCGATGAGAAGCTCGGGGTCGCAGGAGAGGGCCATGGCGATCATGACGCGCTGACGCATTCCGCCGGAGAGCTGATGGGGATAGTCGTCGAGGCGTTTGACCGGATCAGGAATCGAAACCAGCTCGAGCATTTCCCCCGCCCGCTTCCACGCCTCTTTCTTCGATACCTTGGTGTGAATCCGCACGGCCTCGGCGACCTGCGCGCCGATCTTGAACACGGGGTTGAGCGACGTCATCGGCTCCTGAAAGACCATGGCGATGTCGTTGCCGCGCACGGTACACATCTCCCGTTCCGACAGCTCGGCGAGGTTGCGCCCTTTGAATCGCACCTCGCCCGCGGTGATGCGTCCCGGCGGCGCCACCAGCCGCATGATCGACATCGCCGTGACGCTCTTGCCACATCCCGACTCGCCGACGAGCGCCAGAGCTTCGCCCTTCCGGACGCTGAAGGAGACGTTGTCGACCGCGTGAGCGAGTCCACCGTCGGTAGGAAAAGAGGTGCGGAGATTCTTGACGTCGAGGATGGTCTCGCGCGGATCGACGCCGGTGCCTACCGCCGGTGCGCCGTGTAACCCCAGCGGCTGCATCAATTGCCCACTCGTCATCGTCGGATGCTCGGTCACGTGAGGATGATCGTAGCAAGAATGGGGTCAGAGAGCCGAGGTATCCTCGGTGCTTGAAGACCACACGACATTTCGAGCTCGCCATCCGGGACCGTCCGGAGGTGAATCGGGAATGGTGCGAGCGTGTCGCACAGAACCCGGCTAAAGCGGAACAGCAGGGCGATGGCCGCTGGCGAATGTGGGGCTTCATTGACGAAGCGGGAAAAAACCTGCGAGTGATTACGTTAGAGGATCGGGAAACGATCGACAACGCGTTCTTCGACCGACGCTACAAGGGGCCACGATGAGATACGAATACGACGACCAGGGTGACTCGTTGTTCATCCGCTTTCGCGAGGGCGACTACAGTGAGTCGGAGGAGATCTATCCCGGCTTCGTCATTGATTTCGACAAGTCCGGTCGCCCCATCGCTCTCGACATCTACTACGACGCCAGCAAGTTCGTCGACATCGCGGCGCTGAAACAGAACGTCGCTGCACGCGATCGGAACGCCGATGTCGAAGAATCGCCCGCGCCGATGTTCATCAACGATGCGCCGCTCGACGAGAAGCGTTAGCCGATGCTTCGTCCACCCCAGCGCGACCGCCGTGCCGAAGTAACCACCCAACACGACGAGATTGGAGGACCACTCGTCGACCTTCCCAACGTCGCTACCTCGTCCTCTTGAATCTCTGCAGCGTCGCTCTTGCCTCCGGGACGCCGAGTGCGATCGTGGCGGCGAAGTAAACGACGCCAAATCCGCCGCAGACGAGAATGCCGGCGGCGATGTTCGGGAAGATCCGAGGCAGCGGGATGTGCGGCACGAGATAGAGATTGCCCGCGGCGCCCACGATGCCGGCCAGCACGCTGGAGCCCCACAGCTTCAGCAGGTATGCGGTCTCGATGCGCACCGTGCCGATCCGGCGCGCGAGAAAGTGACGGAGCAGCAGAAACTCGAGCCAGCCGGCGATGCCCGCGGTCGCCGTGAGCGCGATCGCACCGAGCGGCACGTAGCCGTTGCCGACGACCGGAAGAGGCACATGCGCGAACTGCAGTCCGCGGATCAAGAGAGGCCGCAACGGGATCGCGAAGATCCAGCCGAGCGCCGCGGTAAGCGTCACCCGAATCATCGCGAATCGGAGCGGCGTCTTCGTATCGCGCAGCGCATAGAACGCCGACGAGTAGAGACGGCCCAGCGTGACGGCGAGCAGACCGACCGTGGAGCCGATGAGGATGTACCAGACCAGCAACGTGTCGCTGGCGTGGAAGCGTCCGCCCTGATAGAGCGCGGCCACGATCACGTTTCCGATGGCGATGAACGCCACGACCGTCGGCACGACGAAGAACGCGATCTGCCGCAATCCCCGCGCGAGCCGCGTTCGCATGGCCGACGCGACCTCTTCCGGCGTACCGATCATTCCGGACATCTGGGGCAGCTCGGCTGCCGCGACCGACATCCCGAAGAGGCTGATCGGCAGCATGCTGACGATCTGCGCGTACGAGAGCGCGGATACTGCCGCCGTGCCGAGGAGCGTCGCCAGTAGGTTGTCGATGTATCCACTGAGCTGCACGACACCGCGGCCGACGACGACCGGCGTGAAGTTTCGGATCACTTCCCGTACGGGCGCGAGGCTCGTATCGATGGCAAAGCGGAGATGCTTCGCATAGCGAAAGACGGCCGGGATCTGGATGCCAAACTGCGCGAACGCCCCGACGACTGTCCCCCACGCGGCGATCACCACCAGGCCGCGGTCATTCGTCCGGCCTCCGAAGATCACGAGCGTGGCGATCATCACGATGTTCATGAACACCGGAGCGACGTAGGAGAGAAAGAACTTGCGATGGCTGTTCAGGATGCCGAGGCACCACGCCGACAGCACGAGAAGTCCGATGCCCGGCCACATGATGCGGACGACGGTGATCGTCAGCTCCCGGATCTCCCCTTTGTATCCGGGCGCAATCACGATGAGGAGCCATGGCGTCAGCAGAACGCCGATCAGAACGAGAACCGCCATCGCCAGCGCGAGAAGCGACGCGACGATTCCGGCCACGCGCCCGGCCGTCTCCTCGTCGTTCTCGGCGAGCAGCTTCGCGTAGACAGGGATGAATGACGCGGAGAGCACGCCCTCTCCGAACAGGTTCTGCAGGATGTTGGGGATGCGGATGGCCGCGCGATAGATTCCGGCGGCGTCGGAGTTGCCCAGGAAATGGGCGAACACTTTCTCGCGGACGAAGCCGGAGATTCGCGTGAGCAGAATGCCCGAGGCGACTAGGACGGCGAACCCGGCCGGGCGCTTCTTTGCCTTCGCGGCAATCTCAGGAGTGGTTGGATCGATAGTCATCGATGACGCGCTAGCCTACTGCGGAATTCGCGCCGGAGCGGCGCGGTACCATACCGCGACTCATGGAGAATGATCACCCGATCCGTATCGCGGGCGCAGGGCCTTCAGGCCTCGCCGCCGCCATCATCCTGGCCCGCGCCGGCCGCGCCGTTGAGGTTCACGAGGCCAAACGCGACGTCGGCACGCGCTTCATCGGCGATCTGCAGATCATCGAAGGAGCGTCCGAGAGCGAGTCCGTACCCGATTTTCTGGACCGCCTCGGCATCGAGCGCAACTTCTACTTCCGCGCCGCCGACTGGGCCACGTTCTACGACCATCGAGGCGTCGGGCGGGTGATCCGCAGCAAGGAGCCGTACGGATGGTTCATCCACCGCGGCGCCGAGGAGGGAACGCTCGACCGCGGTCTGCTCGCCCAGGCGCAGAATGCCGGGGCGAAAGTCCTCTTCAACAGCCGTCTGTCACCCGAGCAGGCCGACATCGTCGCCACGGGACCGGCATCGCCGGATGGGTTGGCGAAGGAGATGACTTGGAAGATCGGGCGTCGGGGGTCGGGGGTCGGGGGTCGGAGCGCCGTCGCGTCCAGCTCCGACACCCCGAGCCAAACTCCAAACTTGCCGACGGCCACCTCCGATACCGCGGCACCAATCTCCGACTCCCGACCCCCGACTCCCGACGCCCGCGAGAAGATCGACGTCTACTTCAACCACAAGCTCGCCCCGGGCGGCTACTCGTACCTTTTCATCCTCGACGGCGTGGCAACGTTCGGCTGTGCGATCGTGGCCGACTTCAAGCAGATCGATTCGTATTTCGATCACTCCCTCGCCGCGGCGCGGCAACTGCACCATTTCGACATTCCGTCCGACGCGCGCACCGGTTACTCCTACATGAACTTCCATCTGAAGCGTGCCGCCACGGCCAACGGCAGCCGCTTCGTCGGCGAGGCCGCAGGGTTTCAGGACTATCTCTTCGGCCTCGGCATCCGCTACGCGCTCACGAGCGGCTCGCTGGCCGCGCGCAGCATCCTCGAGGAGCGCGACTTCGACGAGCTATGGAAGAGCGCCTTGCAGGGGAAGCAGGAGACGAGCCTCGTCAACCGGTTCCTGTACGAGAGCGGAGGAAACTTCGGTCTCTCGATGTTCGTACGGCAGGCGGCGCACGCGAAGGACTTTCATCAATATCTCAGCGGATGGCACCGCGGCCGCTGGTGGAAGTCGCTCCTCTCGCCGATCATCCGCCGCGTCTGGAAACACGATGGGCGCTGCCTTCATAAGCCGGGCCTGCACTGGTGCCGCTCGCGCGACACCGAGATGAAGGTCCCGCCGCTCGGACCGGTCGAGGTGCAATGAGTTCCGAGGCGCTGCCGCTGCCGGTCTCGCCGACGGTCGATGAGGCGTACGCCTTCTGCAGGGATATCGCCCACCGCTACGGCGCCAACTTCTCGGTCGGATTCCGCTTTCTCCCGCCGGTCAAGCGTCGGGCCGTGTATGCCGCGTATGCCTGGTGCCGCTGGGCGGACGACATCGCCGATGAACCGAGCAGCGATCCGAGCGACTCCGCGGCATCCGTTCTCGATCGGCTCGCAGCGTGGCAGCGCGAGCTGGACGCTGCCTACGCCGGCCAACCCTCGCATCCGATCACGCTGGCGCTGGCCGACGCTCTCCGGCACTTCGCCATTCCCAAGAGCGCCTTCGTGGCGCTGGTCGATGGTTGCCGGCAGGACATGGTGAAGACGCGCTACGAGACGTTCGATGAACTGCTGCAGTATTGCGAGCTCGTGGCCTCATCGATCTCCGACATCTCCCTGGCCATCTACGGCTATCGAACGCCCGCTGCGATCGACTATGGCCGCAACCTGGCCACGGCACTGCAGTTGACGAACGTCACGCGCGACGTGGCCGACGATCTCGATCGCGATCGCGTCTATCTGCCGCAGGAAGAGTTGCGGCGTTTCGGCGTCACGGAGCGCGATCTCTTCGAGCGGCGCGACAGCGAGGCCATGCGCCGGCTGATCGAGTTCCAGATCGAGCGCGCCGCGGGCTACTTCAAAGCCGCCGAGCCTCTCATCGGCGAGCTGTCGTTCGACGCCCGTTTCCCTACCTTATTGATGGGGGGCGTCTACGCTACGGTACTGGCCAGGTTGCGGCGCGACCCGCTGGTCGTGCTCCGGAAGCGGCTGTCGCTCACCCGTGTTCAGAAGGTCATGGTCATTGCACGGCGGCTCATACGCCCTCACTTTGCCTGAAACCAGCGACGATCGGACTTCGTCGTATAAACGACATGTCGCGCGCCTTGACACCGATTCTGCTTCTCCTCGCCTCGGCGGCCTCCTACGCCGCGGAGGCGCCCCAGCAGAACGTGAGCGTCCTCGTGCCGATCGTCGGCAGCGTCACCGGCATCAACAACGTTCGCTGGAAGACCGACATCGATCTCTTCAACGATGGGAAGTCCGAGGCCAACGTCATGCTGTCGCTGCCGACTGCTCCCGAACAGCCGTTCATCCTGGTCGCCATCGCTCCCGGGGCGGGCCAGCACTTCAGCGACATCGTGGCCTCCACATTCGGGATGGATGCGACGCTCTCCCCGCTCAAAATCACCACGATTGAAAGCGCCCGCTCCGTGCGCGTCATGGCCAGCGTCTACGGCGTGCGTGATACCGACGCCACCCTTCCCGAGCCAATCGCCGTGACCAACGGCACGATGTACTCTCCGCTCCGCTCGCTGAACGGCCTCTCCTTCAGCGACACCTTCCGCACGAACGTCGGTCTGGCAAACCTCGGCGATTCCGATGCGTGGTTCACCCTGGCCTTGCAGCGCGTCCCCGGACGGAACGTCGCCGTGACGAGCTTCAAAGTCGCATCTAACACGCTCGTACAGACCTCCGTGCAGTCGCTCTTTCCGATGATCACGATGGGAGACGACTTCACCGTGCTCGTCGAGACCAGCTCGGCCGATACCTACATCTATGCCTCCGTGGTCGCCAACGATACGAACCAGATGCACTACATCCAGCCTGTATTCAGCGCGCCGGCGGATCAGCAGGCAGGGAATCCGTAAACACGGGGGTCGGGGGTCGGGGGTCGGAGAACGAGGAGACCGAATCTGAGCGTCCCTACTCTCCGACTCCCGACACCCGACCCCCTTTCCGATCGCGAGGAGTCAGAATTGGAGCGCCCTTCTCTCCGACACCCGACCCCCGACTCCCGACCCCCGCCGGTAGCGGTATCCTTCGCTCCATGAACGAGCCGGAATACCTCATCTGTCTTCAGTGTGAGACGCCGACCTACCAGTTCGAGTACAACGACGGAAAGCTCACCTCGGCTGTCTGCAACACGTGCGGCGCCGACGATGTATCCGACTTCCTGACCGAGGAACAATTCGAAGGCGAGCAGGGCTGATTGAAGACACCCGTCATCATCGGCATCGCCGGCGGCACCGGATCGGGCAAGACCATCGTGGCCCGCGCCATCTACGACCGCGTCGGCAAAGACCGGATCGAGTGGATCTCGCACGACTCCTACTACCGCAACTTCGACGGCTACTCACCCGAGCAGCGTCACCAGATCAACTTCGATCACCCCGACTCGCTGGAGACCGAGTTGCTCGCGCGGCATCTCGACGTCCTCGCAAAAGGCTCCTCGGTCGAGGTGCCGGTCTACGAATTCGCCACGCACTCGCGGAATCCGGAGAAGACGCAACGCGTCGAGCCCCGCAAGGTCATCATCGTCGAGGGGATTCTCGTGCTGGCTGAAGCCGAGCTGCGGAAACGGATCGACATCAAGCTCTTCGTCGACACGCCGCCCGACATCCGCTTCCTCCGGCGTCTCACGCGCGACATCGAATCGCGCGGCCGGACGCTGAAGTCGGTGGTCGACCAATACCTCACCACCGTCCGTCCGATGCACGAGGAGTTCGTCGAGCCGTCCAAGCGCCATGCCGACCTCATCATCCCCGAGGGGGGCGAAAACCAGGTCGCGCTCGACGCCATCATCTCCCGGGTGGAACACCTCCTGGCTTAGTTATTGGTAGACGTGTCACCCGCAACCGGCGGCCCTTCAGCGGGTTACAAAATTCACCGATCGGCGGAATGCGGCAGCGCTCCCGGCCCGTTTCAGTGTGCTGCCGTGGTGGGGCTCGATCAAAGCCACGGTGCCTCCAGGAATCACAACCCACGGAACCGCTACACAGAAGGGGGGGATTGGGATTGCCTCTGGTACATGTCAAAGAGGACGAGAGCTTTGAAAACGCGCTTCGCCGGTTCAAACGGAAATGCGAGAAGTCGGGTATCCTCTCCGAGTTGAAGAAGCGACAGCATTACGAAAAGCCGAGCATGAAGCGTAAGAGAAAAGCGATCGCGGCGCGGAAGAAAGTGTTGCGGAAACTAGCCGAAGAACGTCGAACAGGATATTGATCAAAACGGCCCGCGATTACCGCGGGCCGTTTCGTTTCTGCGCTTCGCGCGTTGTCGGTTGTCAGTTGTCGGTTGATTGTGCGATGCGCGTTTTCAGAAACTCCAGCACGCGCGAGGGGCAACCAACCGACAACTGATCACCGACAACCGACAACGCGCGAAGCGCAAGACAATGAACCCCATCCCCCTCCAGCAGCTCGAGCTCGACCGTGTCCTCACGCTGATTGCGATGGAGGCAAAGAGCTCCCTTGGCAAAACGAACATCTCGCGCCGCCGGCCTCATCGAACAATCGCCGAGTGTGAGGCGGCGCAGGCCGATCTTGCCGAGATGGTGCGCTTCGTTTTCACCGAGGGGCTCCTTCCTCTGGCAGGATTGACCGACGTCGCTCCCCTGCTCGATCGCGACACCATCCTCGACATCGACGAATCGTGGATCGTGCTGCGCTGCGTGCGGGCCACGCAGGCGATCCGCGAGACGTTCCTGCGCACCGACACCTTTCCGCGCCTCGCCGTACACGCCCACGACATCCCCGACCTCGGGGCGTTGGTCTCGAAGCTGAACAAGTACTTCACCAATGACGGCAAGCTGCGCGAGGAGGCGTCGGTCGAACTCCGCGCCATCCGGCAGCGCATGCAGGGAAAGCGCTCGGCCATCCAGCGCGTCCTCAACGACGTGATGAGCCGCAGCGCCGACGCCATCCAGGAGCCGCTCATCGTCATGCGCGGCGACCGCTACTGCGTTCCCGTCCGTGCCGATCATCGCAACGCCGTCACCGGCATCCTTCACGAACGCTCCAGCTCCGGCGCGTCGTTCTTCGTCGAGCCGATGCAGGCCATCGAGCTGAACAACGACCTAGCCGATCTCCTGATCCAGGAACGCGAAGAGATCGCCCGCATCACCCGCTTCCTCTCCGCGGCAATCGTCGACGAAGCCGATCCGATCCGCGATGCCGCGCGCGCCGGCGGCCAGTTCGACGGCTTGCAGGCATGCGCGCAATTCCACTCTCTCGTCGGCGCGTCGCGGCCGGCCTTCAACAACGATCACGTCCTCGAGGTCATCGACGGACGCCATCCGCTGCTCGACGAACGGCTGGCCTCCCTTCGCGCCGACGCCTTCGGCGAAGAGCCCTCCGACCGGAAAGTTGTCCCCATCTCCGTCAAGCTCGACCGGCGCGGCACCGCGCTCGTCATCAGCGGGCCCAATGCCGGCGGCAAGACCGTCGGACTGAAGACAACCGGATTGCTCGTGGCCATGGCCATGAGTGGATTGCCCGTGGCCGCCGCCGACGGCACCAACATCCCGATCGTCGATGACTTCCACGTCCTCATCGGCGACGACCAGAGCGTCCTCGAACATCTCTCGACGTTCTCCGCCTACCTCGTCCGTCTCCGGCGCGTGCTCGAACGCGCCACAGACCGCTCGCTCGTCCTGCTCGACGAGCTCGGCTCCGGCACCGATCCGGAAGAGGGATCGGCCATCGCCACCGCCGTCATCGAACATCTGCTCGATACCGGCGCGCTGATGATCGTGACCACGCACCTCTCCGCGCTGAAGAGCTTCGCCGTCAACGATCCGCGCATCGTCAACGCCTCGATGGAGTTCGACTCCGCCACCGCCCAGCCGACCTACCGGATGATCAGCGGCATCCCCGGCCGAAGCCGGGCCATCGACGTCGCCCAGATGATCGGGCTCCCCTCCTCGATCATCGACCGCGCCCGCCAGCACCTCGGCGATCGATACGGCGAGACCGACACGCTGATCGCCGAGCTGCAGAAGAAAATGTCCGAGGTCCTCGCCGCCCGCGACGAAGCAGCCGGCCTGCGCAGCGAGCTCGAATCAGAGCGCAAGGCCCTGGCCGGCGAGCGCACGAAGCTGGAGAAGGAACGCGCCCGCGTCGGCAGCTCGTTCCGCGAAGAACTCGACCGCCTCCGCGACGACGTGCAGCGACAGGTCGCCGCGGAGCTCAAGAATCTTCGCGAGTCCGATCGCAGCGCCCGTGCCAGCGCCAACGCCGCCGAGATCATCCGGACGTTGACCAGACCGGTCGACAAGGCCATCGACTTCCTTCCCTCCGAGCAGCGTGACGTCCACGTCGGCGAGAAGGCGGAGCACCGCTCCTTCAAAGTGACCGGCACGATCGTTTCGATCGAAGGCAAGAAAGCCGTGCTGAATGTAAACGGACGGAAGATGACCGTCGATTTGAAGGATCTCGTTCCGCGGGAGTCGGGGGTCGGGGGTCGGGGGTCGGACAAGAAAGGCAGCTCTCGCTCCGACCCCCGACTCCCGACTCCCGACTCCCTCGTCCCCGAGGTCTCCGCGGAGCTCAACCTCATCGGTCAGCGCGTCGACGAGGCCATCGACGAATCCGACCGTTTTCTCGATCGGGCATTGCTCGAAGGCAAGCAGGCCGTGCGCATCATCCACGGCTTCGGCACCGGCAGACTGCGCAGCGCGCTACGCCAGCATCTGCGCAATCATCCCGCCGTGAAGTCATGGCGTCCCGGCGGCGAGAACGAAGGGGGCGATGGGGCGACGATTGCGGTGCTGGAATGACACCCACAGTCAAAACCGAAATGTTGAATGTTGGATGTTCAATGTTGCATGTTGAATGGCCAGACGATCCATCGGCCTTGCGCTCATTCAACATTCAACATTCAGCATTCAACATTCAACATTTGCTGTTCTAACCCATGGCCTTCTCCGATCTCAACGACTCTGTCATCGCCCAAGTCCGTCAGGCGGCCGACATCGTCGACTTCATCGCCCAGGTCACGCCGCTTAAGCTGGCGGGCAAGAGCTACAAAGGACTCTGCCCGTTCCATCGGGAGAAGACGCCGTCGTTCACCGTCGATCGGGGAAAAGGGCTCTTCTACTGTTTCGGCTGCGGCACGGGGGGCGACGTCTTCAAGTTCCTCACGCTGACCGAGCGATTCACCTTCCCCGAGGCCGTCGAGCACGTGGCCTCTCGCGTCGGAATCGAGCTGCCGAAGAAAAAGCGGACCGTCAAAGAGAGCGACAAAGACGACTTGCTCGAAGTCCTCGACGAGGCCTCCGAGGCGTTTCACCAGGCACTCGGATGGGGCGACAACGCCGCCAAGCGCTACCTCGCCGAGCGCACCGTGGCTCAGGACATCGTCGAGAAATACGGCTTCGGATACGCCCCCGATTCCTGGGATTACATCCTCACCCGCCTGGCACGGAAGCACGGAGAGAAGAAGCTCGAGACCGCCGGGCTGGCCATGCCGCGCAAGACAGGCAACGGCTACTACGACCGTTTCCGCAACCGGCTGATGATCCCCATCCACAACGAGAGCGGCACGGTGGTCGGATTCGGAGGGCGATCGCTCGACGGCAGCGATCCGAAATACCTCAACTCGCCGGAGTCGGAGGTCTTCAACAAGTCGCGCCTCCTCTATAACTTGCATCGATCCAAAGACGCCATGCGCCGCATCGACCGGGCTATCCTCGTGGAAGGCTACTTCGACGCCATCGCCATTGATCACGCCGGCGTGCCGGGCGTGGTTGCCTCGATGGGAACCTCGCTCACGACCGGACAGGCGTCGCTGCTGAAACGCTTTACGTCGCACGTCGTCATCGCCTACGATGGTGACAACGCCGGCCGCAATGCCACCCTCCGCGCCGCCCCCGTCCTGCTCGCAGCCGGGCTCAACGTCTCCGCGCTCGATCTGCAAGGGGAGAAGGACCCCGACGCCGTCGTCCAGAAGCATGGGGTGGACCGCTTTCTGGAGCTGCTCGGCAATGCTACCGACATCTTCGAGTTCGGCCTCGGCGAATGGGCCGGCGACGTGGCCAAGCTCACCGGCCGCGAGAAGTCAGAGCGGGTCGAGCTGTTCATGCCTCTGCTCTCCGCCGTCTCCGACCCGGTCGTCCGCAACGATGCCGCCCAGCGCATCGCCGACGCCTTCCGCCTAGAGTTCCAGACCGTCTGGTCGCGTGTGCGGGGGAAGGCCTCCACCGCTCCCGGCCGTGAACGGCAGCCTCTGGAGCGGAGCTCGAGCGCCGAAAAGTGGATCCTGACGGCCGCGATTCAGGGAAAGCTTACGGCTGAGCAATTGGCGCGGCTTCGGGAGGAATACTTCGAGGAACCGAGCAAGACTCTCTTTTCGATCATGAAAAACGACCTGATGTCGGGCGGCGCTATTGATTTTCAGCAAGTTGCGACCCATCTTAAGGGCGAGGCTGAGCTCAATCTCCTCTCCGAGCTCTCCCTGAGCGAAGACATCGACGATCAGACCCTCCAACGGATCGACGAGAACCTTCGTCCCATGGAACGTGCGTACCTGGAACGCCGGAATCTGGAAATCCAACGCGAGATTGTGGAAGCGGAGCGGCATGGGGACAACGACCGAACGGCTCAGCTCTACGCCGAGAAGATGGCTGTCTCCCGTATGTTGAACGGAGCGAAATAATTATCGTCCTGGCCCGATTACGTTGGTGTCCTCTGCGGACGATGGTTGACGGGACACGCTCGATCCCGAATTGAGGAGCAAAAGAACGACATGACGACACGCCTGCGGAGTGCGAATCTCGAACAGGAGTCCAATTTTGAGGAGGGGGGCGGCGAGTTGAGTGTCGAAGAAAAGTACGCGGAAGTGAAGCAGCTCATCATCGTGGGCAAGGAAAAAGGCTT
The DNA here is from genome assembly GCA_035482045.1 of Thermoanaerobaculia bacterium. Taxonomy (GTDB): domain Bacteria; phylum Acidobacteriota; class Thermoanaerobaculia; order Gp7-AA8; family Gp7-AA8; genus JADGNZ01. Next base: position 19,833 of record DATHRD010000085.1, on the reverse strand, counting down.
CCTTCTGTACGACGAGATCTACGAGACCCTCCCCGAAGAGATCACCTCCCTTCCGGAAGAGCTCGATGAGATTTACATTCGCTTTGCTGACCTCGGCATCGACGTCGTCGAGGACTCCGAGAAGCCCCTCCCCACCTCTTCCAAGGCCATCGTCACCATCGACGGCACCATCGAAGAGAAGGAGATGGACCAGCGCGAAGAGGTCCAGCAGGACATCATCGCCGCGTCTTCCGGCATCGTCGACAAGACCAACGACCCCGTGCGCATGTATCTGCGCGAGATGGGGACCGTCAAGCTCCTCGACCGCCAGGGCGAGGTCGACATCGCCAAGCGCATCGAAAAGGGCGAGCGGAGGGTCTACAAGTCCCTCTCCCAGAACCGCATCATTCTCGAAGAGATCCTGAAGATCTACGAGAGCGCCAAGAAGGACCCTCGGGTCATCAAAGAGATGATCGACCTGGCCATGCCCGAGGATGAGAGCATCGCCGTGGCCACGGACGAGAACGGCGAGCCGAAGCTCCCCCTCGCCGCCGTCAACAAGATCGCCGACATCATGGCCATCTTCGAGAAGGTGGCCAAGCACGACAAGCGGATCAAGGATGCCAAAGCCAAGCTGACCGAGCCGAAGAAGCTTTCGGAGCGGACGTTGAAGCTGACACACCGGTCGATCGAACGGCTCACCCTCGAGCTGGCGAACGAGCTGCGCCAGGTGGATTTCACCCCCCAGACGCGCAACCGCATGATCAACAAGCTCAAGGACATCGACAACGAGCTGGCCCAGACGGCCTCGATGGTCCGCAAGGACGACGCGGCCCTCAAGCGGGAGAAGGACAAGACCCGCCGCGACTTCTATCGCCGCCGGCTGCAGAAGTACGTCGAGAAGCTCCGCGAGCTGGAGACGTACTACGGCACGCCGCACGACGAGCTGCGCCGCACCATCCGCGAGATCCGCTCCGGCGAAGAGGAAGCCGATCAGGCCAAGCAGGAGCTGATCGTGGCCAACCTCCGCCTCGTCGTCTCCATCGCCAAGAAGTACACGAACCGCGGCCTGCAGTTCCTCGACCTCATCCAGGAAGGCAACATCGGGCTCATGAAGGCGGTCGAGAAGTTCGAATACCGCCGCGGCTACAAGTTCTCCACCTACGCCACGTGGTGGATCCGCCAGGCCATCACCCGCGCCATCGCCGATCAGGCCCGCACCATCCGCATCCCGGTGCACATGATCGAGACGATCAACAAGCTCACGCGCACCTCGCGCGCGCTCGTGCAGGAGCTCGGCCGCGAACCGCAGGCCGAGGAGATCGCCGACCGGATGGATATGCCGGTGGCCAAGGTGCGCAAGATCATGAAGATCGCGCAGGAGCCGATCTCCCTCGAGACCCCCATCGGTGAAGAGGAGGATTCGCACCTCGGCGATTTCATCGAGGACCGCGGCGTCATCTCGCCGATCGACCACGTCATCGTGGCCAACCTCAAGGAGCAGACCAACAAGGTCCTGCGCACCCTCACCCCGCGCGAGGAGCAGGTCCTCAAGATGCGCTTCGGCGTCGGCGACGGCTCCGAGCACACGCTCGAAGAAGTGGGCCGTTCGTTCAACGTCACCCGGGAGCGCATCCGCCAGATCGAGTCGAAAGCCCTCCGTAAGCTGCGGCACCCGTCCCGGTCGAAGAAGCTGCGGCCGTTCCTCGATTCCACATTCTAATACTTGCGAAAGGTCGGCTCCGGCCGCCCTTTCGGTTTCTGGGGTACAGTGAACACACTCCCGAAGGCAGTTGTTTGCCTCCCGGAGGCAGTTAATTGCCTCTCGGAGGCAGTTGTTTGCGTCCCAGAGGCAGTTGTTTGCCTCCCAGAGGCAGTTGTTTGCCTCTCAGAGGCAGTTGTTTGCCTCCCGGAGGCAGTTGTTTGCCTCCCGGAGGCAGTTAATTGCCTCTCAGAGGCAGTTGTTTGCCTTCCGGAGGCAGTTGTTTGCCTCTCAGAGGCGGTTGTTTGCCTCTCAGAGGCAGTTGTTTGCCTCCCAGAGGCAGTTGTTTGCCTCCCAGAGGCAGTTGTTTGCCTCTCAGAGGCAGTTGTTTGCCTCCCAGAGGCAAGTTAACTGAATCTCACAGGCAGTTAACTGAATCCCGGAGGCAGTTAACCGAATCCCGAAGACAGCTAAAACACTCCCGAGGCAGTTAGCGCACTCCCAGCCGGTGACTCCGGGATCAGCGCCCGTCGCCCACCGCCTCCGACGTTCTCGACGCTTCGTGTTCAGCGACGATTAAATCTGCTTGCACGCAGCTTTAGCCTGCAACCCCGCAACCCCTCACTTCGTCGAGGCGTCCGGCGCGCCAGGAATCTTGATCGGCCCCTGCTTGAGGTCTTCCTTGATGATCAGATCGAGGAAGAACTCGCGGACGCCGTCGCGGCCGCGCAGGCGGAAGACCTTGGCCACCTCGTACGGCTTCAGCTTGATGCCGGTCATCGCCTGGAGGTACTGGCAGAAAACCTTGGCGCGGGAGCGGAACGAGACGATGAGGATGAAAAGGAGGACCGCGGCGAAGGCGAGCAGCATCCCCGTGGCGACGGAGCGTACGCTGAAGAGCGACGTCAGAATGTTCATTCTCGAACCCAGCCGATCCTACCATGCGGGGGTGGAAAGAAGCTCGCGCGGAGGTGTTCGTTTGCCTCGTCGTGACCATCGGCGCCGGCGTCGCTCGGCGCTTCCGAAGCCGGGTTAGTTGAGGTAGGGTAAGTCGGTGTCGCATCCTCACTCTCATCCTGGCTCTGGTGGCATGGCGCGTGGACGTCGTCGCGAACGAACCCATCGACATGACGGCCGGATGCCGAGCCAATCCGGCCCTCGCCGGTTCCTGCTTTGTGGTGCGCGGCAGGCTGTCGGCTTATAACGGAAATCCAACCTTTCGGATCTGGCCGATCTGTACGCACCGTCTCCTCGGTGTCGTCCCATCGGAAGATGCGCGCTCGCTGCCCGCGGAACTCCGCGGTTTCGCCGGATTCGATCACGACGTCTTCGGGACTTTCACGGTCTGTCCGTTCACGAGAAACAGGGCCGGCGTCATGCAGTTCGTCTGTGTCGAGGCGGTGCACGGTGTACACGCTCGCAGTCACCCCTCTGTTCGGCGCGGGAGCGCATCGCAAAAGAAATCCGACGACCGCTAGACCACCGCCGGACGTCGACGAGTGTTTTCCATCGTGACGCGTGCGCCGTATGCGACCCCTGCCGGGGTCGATTCCAGCGGCGATTCCTGTCCGGTGGCGGCGCCTCCTTCGGCGGCTTGCCACCGGCTAATCTACCAAACGCCTCCGGCGTACAAAGCCGGCTTCGCCGGACTGGCGGAGGCTAATGCTACCCAAAGGTATTTGAAATTCGCTGTCTCACGCGAAGACGCGAAAGATCGCGAAGGCTACTCTTCCCTCTTCGCGTCTTCGCGCCTTCGCGTGAGCATTCTGAGAGCGAAACTCTCAAATCATGGTTTGGGGATCTTACGCGCCGCGGAATGCGCCGCCGCCGCCGGAGTATTCGCCGCCCCCGCCCAGGCCCGGATGCTCGACAGGAGCTGCGTCTCCGAATCGGTCGTCTTATCTTTGGCCCGCGTTTCGTTGTACACCTTGGCCGTTTCCTCGATCTTTTCTTCGGCCACCTTCACGACGGCCGTCGTCTGGACATAGGTCCTGGCCACGATGCCGATACTGATCACGCCGAGGACGATGGCCACGATCCAGAGAGCCTTGCGCCGCATCAGGAGCGCCACGGACGCCAGGACGATACCGACCTCGGAACCTAGCTGCGCACTCTCGTAGCTCTCTTGTGCGTGGACATGTGCCAGAACGGCAGGATCAAAAGAGGATGACCAATCCTTGGCCAGGTTCGACTCCTTCAGGTACCGGTCGACGGTATCCGCCATCGCCAGGACGTCGCTCTTGTTGAGCGTGTCCGGCGCGGTTCCGAAGGCGGTGGCGTGAAGCTGCTCCAGCGCGATCACGGCCACGCGATGTTTGACATCCTGGGCGTGATATTGCGCATGGGCATTGGATTGCTCAACCAGAGCCTGCACCAGTTCGGTCCGCTCGCCGCCGACCTTCGCCGCGCAGAAAGCGAGCAGCACTCCCAGAACCGCCATTGTGATTCCGATGTACGTTCCCAACCGCTGCTTCGGGTCGCCATGACCACCCTCGTCGTGCCCATGTGCGGCATGCGCAATGTGCTCTGATTGCTCGAGACTATCCTTCAGCTCCATCGACCCTCCTGGAGTGTGACGTTTCTGGCCGTGACCGGGATCGAATGAAGATACCACCAGCCCTCAGCGACCAGGAGGCCCCTCCATTCAGTCTTCTGGTTTCAAAGTCTTGCCTTCACTTCTTCGCCAGCTCCCGCTCTGCTTCTTCCTTCCATCCGACGAACACATTCAGCGGCTGGGTGGCGGGAGCGATGAGGCGGGTGGCGACGAGGAGGCGGCCGTCAGGGGCGGCGTCGACGAAGGAGATCTCCTTGTCCGTGGAGTAGATGCGGGCCGGCAGGCCGATGTCGATGGAGTCGCCGCTGCTCTTCACGACCGCGGCGTAGACACCGCTGCCGGCGACGAAGTAGAGCTCGCGGCCGTCGGGGCTCCAAGCTGGCCCATGTCCGCTGTCTGTCGATACCTTGATGCGGTCGGAGTGGTGATCGAACGGAGCGACATAGACCTCCTGCCGTCCGGAGTCGTCGGAAACGTAGGCCACCCAGCGCTGATCGGGCGAGATCCGCGCTCCTGATTCGCCGGCCGGCGTCTGCAGCCACGGCTTGCTGCTGCCGTCGCTGCTCCTGATGTAGATGTCGGAGCCGCTGGCAGGCTCGCCGGAGGTGTAGAGGATGCTGCCATCGCGCAACCAATCGTCGACGCGCTGGATGGTGCCGGACTTCGTGACCGGACGCTCCTCGCCGCCGCCGAGCTGTTTCACGAACACGCTGGGCGGACCGTCGAGATTGGCATTGAAGGCGATCGAGCGTCCGTCCGGCGACCAGACTGGCCGGCTGTGGTCATGATCAGCGAACGTCAGACGCGTGAGCGATTTTCGCTGCAGATCGGCGGTGTAGATGTCGCCGGTCAGCGTGCCGGCGGCGACGATGGCGATGACGAGACGACTGCCTTCGGGCGAGATGCGCCCCTGCGCGTAGGCAGCGGGCGGAAGCGCCTCGCCGAGGACGCGGCCGGACCGATCGATCCAGGTCAGGGCGGTGGACTGCTTCGCATCGGCCCAAACCAGCTCGTCGGCGCCGGCGTCGTGCTGCGAGACGCCGGTGGGCGCATAGAACAGGACGTCGTGGACGAGCGGCACAGCGTTACCTGTGAGCTGGAACCCCTTCTCGTCGAAGCGCTGCGCGAAGAGTGTTCCATCGCGAACGAAGGTGACCCATGGGGCGTCGTATTGCGCGCGCCCGGCAACGTCGATCAGCTTGCGCGGCGCGCCGCCGTCGGTATCGCCGATCCAGAGCGCCGTGCCCTTTTGGTCGATCGTGTTGAAAAAGAAACGATGCGTGGCTCCGATGGCCTGCGGCCCGCCGACGTCAGTACCTTCCTTCATGGCGAAGAGCTTGCGCGGCGTGCCGCCGCCGCTCGGGACGGCGAACATGCCGTGGCTGGTGGGGACCTGGGCGAAGACGATCGTACCGTCGGCCATCCAGGTCGCGCCGAGGCCGCCCGTGGTCGCGTCGCAGACCGTCTGTGGTGTCCCATCGTCGATCGCAACGGTCTTCAGCTTCGAGCCATCGAGGAATCCGATGGAGCGGCCGTCCGGCGACCAGAACGGTCCCGATACCAGCGTGGTCGATTCCAGCGGTTTGGCCACGCCCCGTGCGAGATGGTAGATCCACAACTGGCGGACGTTCTTGGCGTCGCGCGCGGTGTAGGCGATCTTTGTGCCGTCGGGCGAGACAGCGATCGACCCTGACGTCGTCGGCAGAACGAAGCCTCCCCCGGGCGGTGTGAGGATCGAGAATCGCAACGCATGCGTGACGGGCGCGGGACGGCGAAGCAGAGAAAGTCCCAGGATGATGGCGACGATTGCGCACGCTGCGGCGACGGACCAAGCGGCGAGGGGACTTCGCGAGGTTGTCGTCAGGGTCGCCGGCTCACGGCTCTCATCGTTCTCCATAAGCCAGCGCAATTCGCTGGCGACGTCCGCCGCGCACTGCCACCGTTCGTCCGGATCCTTGGCCAGGCACTTCATGATGAGCCGGTGCAGGCCCGCCGGCGCAACCGGCTGCAATTCAACGATTGGCGTGGGGTGCCCGGACATGATCTTGGTGATCAGGCTGGCCTGACTCTTGGCGCTGAAGGCGCGGCGGCCGGTGGTCATCTCGTAGAGCACGGTGCCGAGGGCGAATATATCGGTGCGTGCGTCGGTGGCTTCTCCTTCGAGCTGTTCGGGCGCCATGTACGGCAGCGTGCCGAGGATCGTTCCCTCGGCGGTGAGCGCCTCTGCTTCCACTCTGGTCTCCGCGTCCGGAGAGATGGTCCCCATCTCCTCGACTGCCCTGCGCGCCAGTCCGAAGTCGAGCAGCTTCGGGCCGGCCTTCGTGAGCATGATGTTGGCGGGCTTGAGGTCGCGATGGATGATGCCGCTTTGGTGCGCCTTCGCCAGCGCCCCCGCCACAGCGGCACCGATGCGCAGCACGGCATCGAGCGGCAGCGGGCCTTTGGCGATGCGCTCGCTGAGGGACTCGCCGTCGATCAGCTCCATGACCAGGTACTCGGTGCCGTTCTCGCTGCCGACGTCGAAGAGCGTGCAGATGTTCGGGTGATTGAGCGCGGAGATGGCTCGCGCCTCCCGTTCAAAGCGCTCGCGCCCACTCGAGGTCGCGGAGACGTGCTGCGGCAGAACCTTCAGGGCGACGATGCGATCGAGCCGCGTGTCACGCGCGCGATACACCTCCCCCATCCCGCCGGCGCCGATGAGGGAAACGACTTCGTACGGCCCGAGCCGCGTGCCGAGAGAGAGGGCGGTCATGGTCGTCAAAGACTATACACGGGAGGTTCCGAGGGATCAGAATCATCACTGCGTGAGGAACACAACTGATCAGACTGAAGAGGATGAGATCCCTGAGATGGAGCTCAGTGGGGGTGTGCGCGGCAAGTACTACGAGCGGTACCTGAAAGGTACAAAGGTCTTGCTCGATCCGGAAGAAAACCCCTGTCATCCTGAACCGCCGATGCCCCGGAGGAGCTGAGGACGGTGAAGGACCCCCCGACTACGTGCGAATGGTGGGTGATCTGTTTGTGGTCGAGGGGTTGAGGTAGTCCCTACGCCGCCACCGACCGCTTCTGCATCTGCACCGTGTCGAGGTCGTGCAGCAGCTCGCCGGCGTTGCCGTAGCGCAACTTCGGGTCCTTCGCCAAGCAGCGCATAACGATGGCGTTCACCTCACGGCCGATCTCGGGCCGCAGCTCGATCGGAGGCCTGGCGGTCTCGGTGATGTGCGCGGTCAGGACGCCTGTCAGCGACGACGAAATGAACGGCTTCTGTCCCGCCAGCATCTCGTACAGCATCACGCCCATCGAATAGACGTCGCTGCGCGGATCGAGCTGTTTGCCCTGCACCTGCTCGGGGCTCATGTAGTGCGGCGTACCGACGATCAGTCCCGCCTGCGTCATCCCCTCGTGCGCCTCGGCCATCCGGGCGATGCCAAAGTCCATCAGCTTGACCTCGCCTTTGTGGTCGATGAGCACGTTCTGCGGCTTGATGTCGCGGTGGATGATCCCCTGCTCGTGCGCCGCCTCGAGGCCGCGGCAGATCTGGCGGGCGATGCCCAGGCCGACGCGAGGCACCATCTGATGCGATGGCGCTTCCTCGAGCAGTTCTGCCAGCGTATAGCCGCGGACGAACTCCATCGAGATGAAATAGACCCCCTCGGCCTCGCCGTAGTCGTACGTGCGGAGGACGTTGCGATGCGTGATCTTCCGGGCCAGGCGGATCTCCCGCTTGAACCGCTCCAGATCCTCGGGCGAGCGCGACATCACATCGCCCGGCAGCGTCTTGATGGCCACTGTCTCGTCGAGCTGCGTGTCCACGGCTTTGTAGACGATACCCATCCCGCCACGGCCGATGATCTGATCGATGCGGTAGCGGGTTGCGAAGAGGGAGCCCGGCGTCAGCTCCTGCGCGGCGATGCCCGGCGCTGTCTCTCCCGGAACCGTCCCGCCGATGCGCACCGTCGCCACCGCGCTCGACGTCTGCCCAATCGCGCGCATCATGTTCGTGGTCAGGCTCACGAGAGGCAGCGACGCCACCGGCAACGGATTGGGAAGCCATTTGAGCTGCACCTGCTCACGGGATGATGATGTGAGGATCTCGCCGCCCGCGGCCTGAGCGGTTTCGTAGGAGATGTACGCGTAGCCGGTCGGTGCGTGCCAGGCGAAGACTTCCGCCAGAAGCGGGGCGTTGCCGACGATGGCGATGCCGTTGTCCCCTTCCAGATCGACCGAACCGGTGACGAACTCGCCGGTGGCGATCCCTACGCCGATGGTCATGTGTCCCTCACCCATCGTGGCCAGCTCTTCGTTGATGGCGCGAGCGGCGCGGATGGCATGGAGGATCCCGCGGTCGCCGCGGAAAACGCTGACGAGGCGGTGACCGAGAATCTCGCGGACAAAACCGTCCTGCCGCGCCACTTCCGCTTCCTGCAGCTTCATGACCCTGCTGACGGTGGCGATCACGTTCGCGGCATCGCCCGCGCCAACGGTGGCAGGCAGCTCGCGGAGGTCGGTGACCAGCACCGTCCCCTCGTCGAGTTTGGCCGGCTCGTTCTGGCGCGGCGCGCCGACGGCATCGCGCTCCTGCGACTTGGCCGCCATCTGCTCGTACAGCTCCTCGATCTCCGCCTTGTCGCGGAGAGCCGTGATCATCTTGGCGAACGAGCGGCCGAGGATTCCCACCTCATCGCTCCGATCGATCGGCGGATGGACCGTATAGTCCCCCCCGGTGACGGCCTGGGCGATCACGGCCAGCTCCTCGATCGGATGCGTCACGCGCTTGGCGATGAGCCACGAGAAGATGAATGCCATCAGCAGCGCGGCGCCGCCGCCGGCGAGCAGGGAATTCTCGATCTGCTTGAATGGGGCGAGCTCGCGATCGAGCGAACGGATGAAGACAGCCGCGCCCAGGGTCTGCCCTGCCGATTGGAGCGGCTCCCCATCCATGACGTACTTCGCCTGCTCAATCTGTGCTGTAGTCGGCTGCAGCGCCTTCCCCGTCGTAAGGATCCGGCGCACATCGCTCATCGACTGCATCCCGTACCCGGGCGCGCCGTGGGAGCGGACGATGGAACCGTCGGGGGAGGCGAAGAGCACCCCGGCGTTCGTTGAATCCTCGATGCGGTTCGCGAACGCGTCGTCGATCGCATACGCGTTGACGAGATAGGCGAGACGCACGTTGTTCGCGCCCAGGACAAGCGGCGCGATCGCGGCGTGGTAGAGGTGATTGTCGACCTTGATCACGCCTGAGACCGTGCCCAGCGTTGCATCATCGACAATCTTCCTCGCCAGAGGCGAGGAGAGCTCTTCCAGCGACGCACCGGAAAGCGCCGGACGATCGGTTCGGGCGAGCACTCTTCCGTCGGTATCGAGAAGCATCATCAGGTCGCTGCTGAGCGAGTCTTTTCGCTGCGAGATCTGGTCGAGGATGTCCGCGAATTCAATGTGTGTGGGCTGCGCCGCGACCGGCTGTTGGGCCGGAGCCAGCGAGGGGCTGGCCACATCGTTCGTCGCGGTCATCGCGTGCTGGATGTAGGCGACGAACGATGGATCATTGCCGAGGAGCTCGGCTGTAAGGGACAGCCTCCCCAGCCGCTGGCGCTCGAACTCCTTGAACAACTTGGCCGCGCCGGCGATGGAGTTGTCGACGGTTGTCTTGGCGATGGCGTTGGCACGCTCGATGGTGATGGCAACGGCAACGGTCACGACGAGGGCGATCAGCAGTGCCGTCAGGCCGAAGAGCTTCCAGACCAGCGGCACTTTGGCCTTCTCGACCATGGGCGCCTTCCGCGGGATCGGAATCTCTCCGCTCATCGTCCGCGGCGTGCTCGCGATCGTTTCAGCCGTCACTCAGTAGTCCTCCGAGCTCGGCGAATGGTATGGCTTGCCTGCTTTGTCCATATGCTGTGTTGCCCGGTAGTTACGGCTGTCGAGCGTGATGGTTAGCGGAGGAGGCGCGGCAGCGGCGGTGATCTCCACGGGTACTTCGCTCTGCCCTCCCTGTTCATTCCAGGCCACGAGCCGGTACTTGCCCGCCGGTACATTTGTAACCGTGAAGTTCCCGTTTCCATCCGCGAAGGCGAAGTACGGCGTCGCCATCACATGGATCACCGCCGACATGTTCGGATGAACGTTGCAGTAGACGTTGACGATGCCGGGCGACTCGAACCTCATCGACTTCCCCGCTCCCTTGCGGTACAGGCCAAGGTCGAAGGCGTTGTTCGACGAGAGCGAGAAGAGGTTGTGCGAGATCGGGTCGTCGTTCGGGAAGACCACCGTCGATCCCAGAGGGATGGCCAGCACGTGCGGCAGGAGCGTCTTGTTGCGCGTCGTGATCTGAAAGGTGGCCGGCGCGCTGCGCGGTGCCTTGGCGTTGAGCGGCTCGATCCACACCAGCGTCTCCGCCGGCACCGGGTTCTGACCGCGCTTCGTCACGAACGTGACTTTTCCGCTGACATTCGCAGCCGCCAGCGGCAGTGAGGTGAGCGCGAGGAGCGCTCCGAGAAAAGCCGGAAGTCGTTTCATCTCAATTGGCTCCGGAAAGCGGGCATGGTAGCACACGGCATTGGGCGCTCGACCCGTGACGCGCGCGCGGGTGGACGGGGAAATTGAGTATTGCTATTACACGCGAAAAATGTATCATCTTCTGCATGCTCGACAGGTTACGGGAGGGTGAGCTGGAAGAAACAGCCCCGCTACGCGTTTTCCTGCGAGTATACGTTTTGAATGTGGCCGTTGGCCTCATGCATCTTTGAAGACGAGACATCAAGTTCCCGCTCCTCCCTTCCACCACGGGGCGAGTAGGAGCGGTCGATCCGGTCCGCGACGCTGGCGAGGTGGGCTGCTGAACCATGGCAGCGGCGCTTGTTGCGGGTCCGCCGGAAATTCATGGGGGAGGAGGTACTAATTTCGATGGATTGTCCAAGTAAACCTGAGGGGGGTAGCTCGTAAGGGCTGGTCTCCCACCCCGGAAGGGCGCCCGTAAAACGGCGCCCTTTTTCTTTTGTTCAACCCTTGCGTGGGCCGTCGGCTTCGATCGGTTACGCGGTCTCGGGGTTGCGGGGTCTCGCAGCCCCACTCTCCAAACACCGCGAGACTCCGCAACCGCGAGGCCCCGCGAACGCACTTCTGACCTCATCGGCATTGATAGGCTACGCGGTCTCGGAGTTTCGGGGTCACGCAGCCCCGCCTCCCGCGCAACCGCGAGACCCCGCAACCGCGCGACCGCGCTCAATCCAGCCGCGACACGAACGTACCGCCCTCGGCGATCGGCGGCAGATGCGGGGCGATGATGGCCCGGAGCCGCTCTCGAAAAAGCTCGGCGCTCGGAAGGTCGGTGTGCAGCAACTCGTGGAGTGCTTCCACTTCCGCCGCGCGAATGCGGCTCGGCTTCCGCCCAAGGCATGCGTTTGTCTTGCAACGCGCCGTGCAGTACTTGCGGGTGGAGCGCGTCAGCGGGAACGAGCTCCCGCACCAGTTACAAACCCCCATCTCCTCGCCTCCCCTTCACCACCGCCGCGAAGGCGTTGATCAACGGCAGAGAAATCCGGCGCGGGTTCGGCAGCGAGATTCTCGCTTCTCGTCTCCGTTCCGTTGATCAACGCTTTTTAAAGCTTCGCAGCGATGCATCGAACTTTGTGCACTGTCAAGGTACAGCCGCTTCACGCCGGCGTCAACGTGTTACCTTTGTGGCGAGCCCTGGTGGCGAAATCGGTAGACGCTGCGGACTTAAAATCCGCTGCCGCGAAATCGGCGTGCCGGTTCGAGTCCGGCCCGGGGCACCAGCTTTCGATATGATGCGTCCATGACCGTCGAGACCATCCCCACCGCCCCGGGCGCCCCGCTCACGCTCCTCTCCGAAGAAGAGCAGATGTTTCAGCAGAGCGTGCGCGACTTCGCCATCGAAAAGATCCGGCCGCTCGTCCATCAGATGGACCACGACGCCGCGATGTCGAAGGATCTGATCAGCAGTTTCTTCGACCTCGGCATCATGGGGATCGAAGTCCCTGATCAGTGGGGTGGCGCCGGCTCGTCGTTCTTCAACGCCGTGCTCGTTGTCGAGGAGCTCTCCCACGTCGACGCCTCCTGCGGCGTCCTGGTGGACGTCCAGAACACGCTGGTGAACAACTGCATCATCCGCTGGGGCAACGACGACCAGAAATCGAAATACCTGCCGATGCTTACCAGAGACACCGTCGGCGCCTATGCCCTCTCCGAGGCCGGCAGCGGCTCGGATGCCTTCGCCCTGGCCACGAAGGCCGAAGACAAGGGCGATCACTGGGTCCTCAACGGGCAGAAGCTCTGGATTACCAATGCGTTCGAGGCCGGTGTCTTCATCGTCTTCGCCAACGCCAATCCCAATGCCGGCTACAAGGGCATCACCGCCTTCCTCATCGAGCGCGATTTCCCGGGCTTCAAGGTCGGCAAGAAGGAGGACAAGCTCGGCATCCGCGCCTCGTCCACCTGCGAACTGATCCTCGAAGACTGCCGCGTACCGAAAGAGAATGTGGTCGGCGAGCCGGGCAAAGGCTACAAAATCGCCATCGAGACACTGAACGAGGGACGCATCGGAATCGGCGCCCAGATGCTCGGCGTGGCCCGCGGCGCGCTCGAATACGCCATTGCTTACACGAAGGAACGGAAGCAATTCGGGCAGGCCGTGGCGGAGTTCCAGGGCGTCCAGTTCCAGATCGCCGAGGCCGCCACGCAGCTCGAGGCAGCGCGCCTCATGGTCTACAACGCCGCGCGGCTCAAAGACGCCAAGCGGCCATTCCTCCGCGAGGCGGCCATGGCCAAACTGTTCTCGTCGGAAGTCGCCGAGAAGGTGACGTCGCTGGCCGTCCAGCTCTTCGGCGGCAACGGCTACACGAAAGAGTATCCCGTCGAGAAGTTCTGGCGCGACTCCAAGGTCGGCCAGATCTACGAAGGGACGTCGAATATGCAACTGGCCACGATCGCCAAGTCGATCATCACGGGCCGGCTGTAGGCGAGCTCCAAGTCCAAGCGTAGCGCCGTCGGCTCGACGGCTGGACCCCTAGCGGCTCGCTGGCGGTCTGCATTCAATCGCCGCCGAGCCGGCGGCGGTCCGGCCAGCGAGCCGCTGGCGCTACGTCGCTACGCCTTTGCGACCACAGCGTCCTCGAATCCGCCCCGCTCCCGAAGTAGCTCCCGGATCTGCCCGATCGCCGCGTCCTGCTCGACGACCGCGACCTGGAGGGTTGCCCACCCCTCCCCCGATCCTGTATCGACGATCGCGCCGATGCCACGCTTCTCGATCTCATCCTCGACCGTCTGCCGCACCCACAGCTCTTCGGGCGAGGCCATCCCCTCACCGGCAAGCTTCAGTTTCACGATCAAGCGTGGCCGGGCGTCCTCGGCGCGAAGCCTCTCGGCCTCGCGCCGGACGTAGAGCCCGAACAGGACGAAGGCCAGGAGCGGAACCATGATCCAGATCACGACTCAGACGCCGCCGTCTCCCGTCCGCGTTGTGTCCGCGCCAGACGCTGCAGGAAGTCGTAGGCGATCCCTCCGCTCGTCTTTCGCAGTGTCATGAAGTAGACGGCCAGGGCCACGGCGCCGCCAATCCATGCCAGAGCGCCCAGCTCACGCCGGTGCGGGAAGAAGGGCCAGATCATGAAGAGCAGCGAGCCGATCACGCCGGCAGCCAGAAACACGATCCGCTGCACTTTCGGGGCATCGACGTCCCGGTTGCAGACGAGCTTGACGACCGTGTTGCCCTCCTCGGCCACCGTCCACGAGACGGTACACTCGATGCCGCCGGCCGCGGCGATCCCGCGCCGCAGAGGCAAGGTGAACCGGCGCTCGTTCTCGCGGGAGGCGGTTAACTCGGCCCCATACAAGTCGATGAGGTCGGAGATGGTCTCCTCGATTCCCTCCCTCGGAATCCGGTCTTCCGTGAACTCGACCGGCCGGCCGCCGGTTTCGGTCATTGGTGTCGTCTCGGCCATCGGAGTGCGACGGTAGCTGAGGCGACGGCGCAGCGCAACCGGTCGCTCAGTCCTGCGCCTCGAGTTTGTACTTCTGCATCTTCAACTTCAGCGTGTTGCGGGCCATCCCCAGGCGGCGGGCTGCTTCGCGAAGGCGTCCTCCGGACAACTCCAGAGCGCGCTCGATGAGCTGACGGTCGATGGACAGCACAACCTCGTTGTAGAGCTCGCCCGTGATCTCCATCCTGCCGATGAGCGAGTTGAGCATTGACGCCGGCATGGGCAACGGGTGAGCCGTGGCCGAGGCACCGCCGGGATCGGCCATCAGCCCGTAGAAATCGTTGCGGGTGATCGTCTCCTCGTTCGACATCACGATGGCGCGATGAATGGTCGCCTCCAGCTCGCGAATATTCCCCGGCCAGTTGTATCGGGTGAAGAGATCAAGCACGCCCGGCGCCAGGCGCTTCGTCTCCACGCCCAGATCCTTGCAGATCTTCTTGATGAAGTGCTCAGCGAGCAGCGGGATGTCGTCCTTCCGCGCGCGCAGCGGGGGTAGAACGAGCGGGATGATGTTCAATCGATAGTAGAGATCCTCGCGGAACGTCCCCTGTTCGATGGCCTTCTCGATGTCGAGGTTGGTGGCGGCGATGATCTTGACGTCCGTCTTGATCGTTTGGGTCCCGCCGACGCGCTCGAACTCCTTGTCTTCGACCACGCGCAGCAGCTTGGCCTGGACTGCCAGGCTGATCTTGCCGATCTCGTCCAGAAAAATCGTGCCGCCGTTGGCCAGCTCGAAGCGTCCCAGCTTGCGGCGGTCAGCGCCGGTGAACGACCCCTTCTCGTGCCCGAATAGCTCCGATTCCGCCAGATTCTCCGGCAGCGCGGCGCAGTTGAACATGATGAACGGGCCATTTCGCCGCGGTGAGACGTTGTGGATGATGCGCGCGATGAGGCCCTTCCCTGTCCCCGACTCCCCGCGCACGAGCACCGTCGAATGGCCGCTGGACGCCTTGCGGATGGCGAACTGGATCCGGGCCACCGCCTCGGAGTTGCCGACGACGGAGTCGAGATGCTTCTCCACCAGCACCTGGCGGCGAAGCGATTCGTTCTCAAGCGACAGGCGCGCCCGCGCTTCCTCCAGCTCCTCGTACAACCGCGCGTTCTCGATGGCGATGGCCGCCTGATCGGCGAAGGCCTCGATGAAGGTCAGGTCCTTCTGCGAGAAAAGATGCCGGGCCTCGCGATGATCGACGTAGATTGCGCCGGCGATCCGGTCGCGAATGACCAGCGGCACGCAGAGGATCGACATGATGTTCTCGGCGATGACCGACTCCGACTCGACAAAGCGTTCATCAGCCCGCGCGTCGGCGGAGATCACCGACTGGCCTGACTGTATGACCTCCTTGACGATCGATTGCGGCGAGCGCCGTGAGCCCCCCTCGGTGTCTTTGATGTTGCGGGCGATCCGCGTGCGGAGAGCGCTGGTGATCGGGTCGAGAAGAAGGATCATCCCCCGCTCGGCGCGGACGCGGCGGATGGCCAGGTCGAGAACGCGATTGAGGACTTCCTCGAGATTCAGCGTCGAGTTGATGATCTTCACGACTTCGTACAGCCCGACCACGCCGCTGTCAGGCGCCTTGCCCGCCGGCTTGATGCGGAAGAGCGCCCCCCGGGCCCGCTCCAGGTCATGGGTGGCCTCGAGCCGTTCGAAGATGCGGATCGCGCCGCGGATCGTCTGCGTCGCCTCTTCCGGCTCGTCCTTCAGCAATCCGACATCGAACAGCAGCCGCGCAAGCTCGTAAGGTGTCTGCAGCTCCTCGAACGTCGCGCGCGCCGCGTCGAACTTCACGTTCGCCGCTTCTCGGTCACCCTGGGAGGAGAGGATCTTTCCCCAGATCCAATCGTTCTTGGCGAGCGTGAAACGGTCGTCGAGCTGGCCGGCGAACTTCGCGCCCAACGTCGCGTGCCGCGTCGCTTCATCGATCCGCTGCTGGGTAAAGGCCATGCTGGCGGCGGCCGTGTGGGCCCGGGCCAGCCCCTGGGTCGTCTGGTGCGATTCGAAGATGCTCATGCTTCGGGCGAGATGCCGCTCGGCCTCGGCGTAGTTCTCCCGTTCATCTTCAATGTTCGCAAGGACATACGAAGCCTCGGCGATGAGGTCTTCGTCGCGGGCGCGCTCGGCGGCGGCGAGGGCTTTCTGCGCGTAGGCCATCGCCTTGACGATGTCGCCCTTCTTGTTCATCAGGCGCGCCATCGGGATATAGACGGAGGAGCGCGAGGCCCGCGTGTCGTCGAACCCCTGCAGCGCCAGGCACCGGTTGTACTGCACGAGGGCGTCGTTCCAGCGGCCCAGCATCTCGAATGCCTCGGCCAGATTCTCGCGCGCCAGCGCCTCGTATTCGACCGCGCCGATCTTCTCATCGATGCGGACGCTCTTCTCGAAGTACTCGGAAGCGACCTGGAACTCGCCGCAGCTGAACTCGATGATCCCGACGTTGTTGTAGGCCGTGATGAGGTCCCACAGGTCGCCCTCGGACTCCGAGAGCGCCAGGTTCATCTTGTAGTACTGCAGGGCGTTGACCCAATCGCCGAGTTTCCAGAGCGTATTGCCGAGGTTCGTCGACGCCACCTTGCAGAGCCGTTCGGAACCGACTCTCTCGCCTACCTTCAGCGACTCGATCAGCAACTCCCGCGATTTCTGCCAGTTGCCCAGGTTGTACTCGATGCAGCCGAGCATGTTGATCACGTAGCCGAAGACGATGTTCGGCTCGTCGGGATTGAGAAGCTGGAGGGCCCGCTCCGCCGACGCGCGGGCTCCCTCGGGATCGTCCTTCTCCCGGTGAAGCCAGGCGATGCGGTTGAGGAGCTCGGCCACCTCGATCGACATCCCCAGCGTTTCGAACTGATCGATCGCATTCTGGAAGTACGAGAGCGCCGCCTCCTGCTCGCCGCGCTTCGCCAGAACCTTGCCGATCTTCTTCATGACGCGGGCGAGATCGGCATTCGGGGCGTCGTCGTCGCTGCGAGCCTGAATACTCTTCAGCAGGAACTGGTACGCCTGGATGGCCGCGCGATAGTCATTGCCCCGGTAGTAGGCGTCGGCCAGCTTCTCGCGTACCTCGGATTTCTGTGCCTCTTCCGCGCCCGCCAGATCCATCAGCTCGAGCGCGCTGCGAAAGAACTCCGTCGCCCCCTGGTGGGCGATCGTGCGCATGGCCATATCCCCCGCTTCGACCGCGTATCGGACACCCTTGCTCTTGTCACCGGCGCGGGCGTAATGGAACGCAACCTGCCCCAGGAGCTGCGTGGAGCCAGCCTCGAGGGACGGCTCCAGCACCGCGGCGACGCGCTGGTGCATCTCCGTCCGTCGCCGCTCCGTCATCGCGTTGTAGATCGCCTCGCGCAAGTGGATCTGCGGGAACACGATCGTCTTGCCGTCGTTCGACTCGTCGAGCAGGCCCAGGGTGACCACCTCGCGCAACGCGCGATAGGCGGTTTCCGGCACCGCGGAAGCGACGCCGGTCAGGAGATCGACGCCCGACGACTCTCCGAACACCGCCGCCGCCTCGATCAGCTCCCTGTTTGCAGGCGGCAGAGCGTCCACTCTCTCCATCAGGATCGACGCCGCTCCGCCGGGGATGCGCAGCGCCTGGATGCGCTCCATCTCCGCGACCCAGCCCTGCGGCTCCCAGTGCAGATAGCCGTGAGCGATGAGGTAGTCCACCACGCGGCGGACGATCAGCGGCGAACCGGCCGACTCCCACAGCGTCCAGCGAACCAGATCCGCCGGGATCTCTTCCTCACCGAGCAGTGATTGCAGATGCTCGCGAACGAGCGGCTCGCTGAGCGCTTCGACGCGGATGAGCAGGAAGCTTCCCTCGCGTGCGCGGCGCTCCCACTCTGCCAGGTGCCTTCCCGGCTCGGCAGACGCTTCGCCGGTGGAATCGATCGTCAGCGTCCCGATGACCAGGAGCCGGTTCTGTTTCGCTTCACCGATCAGGAACGAGAACAGCTCGGCCGTCGAGGGGTCGGCCCATTGCACGTCTTCAAACACGAGGATGAGCGGCGACGCGTTCGACTCCCCTCCGGCCGTGCTGGCGCTGAGGAAACCATACATGTCCTGCATGGCCTGGACGATGCGGTTGAAGAGGCGGTACTTCTGTCCGGTGGCCGGCGTCGCCTCTTCCCCCTCCGCGGCCAGGACGACCGGCCGCAGAAGGCGGCGGATCTCGCCGGAAACGTCGGCCTCCGGATTCACCGCCACGACCATCTGCTGAAAGATCTCGAAAAAGGGCGCGTAGATCGTCTTTCCGTTGATCGGGCAACGGCCGCGGAAGACCCGTGCTCCTTCGAGCTGCGCGCGCAGCGTGGCATCGCGGACGATGCGGCTCTTCCCCATCCCCTCCGCACCGGCGACGACGACGCCGTCGCCCCGTCCATCGCGCGCATTCGCGATCATCGACGCGAGCTGCGCGACCTCCACTTTCCGGCCGATCAGCGGCGCGGCAAACAGCTCGCCCCGCCCGACCAGCAGCTCGCCGGCATCGGCCTTCTTTCCCGCCGCGGCGGCGACGTCGTGCAGCAGCGACGCCGCCGAGGCATAGCGGTGCCGCGGATCCTTCTCCAGGAGCCGCATGATGATCTGCTCGAGCTCCGGCGGCACGCGCGGGTTGATCGACGACGGCGGACGGATCTCCTCGTCGAGGTGCATCCGAATCACCTCGATCGACGGCTTGCCATAGCCCGGCAACGCGCCGGTGACCGTCTCGTAGAGCGTCATCCCGAGGGAGTACAGGTCGGCGCGCGAGTCAACGCGATCCTGTTTCAGGACCTCGGGCGGCATGTAGTGCAGTGACCCTCGAATCTGCCGGTCGAGCACCTGCCGGCTCTCCAGGGCCACGCCGAAGTCCATGATCTTCGCCCTGCCCCGCTCGTCGACCAGGATGTTTGAGGGCTTGAGATCGAGATGGATGACTCCAAGGTGGTGGATGTGGTGCAGCGCCGAAGCGATCTGCAGGATCACGTCATAGAGCGCCGGCCAGCTATGGCCGTCGAAGTACTCCGAGATCTTCTTCCCGGCGAAGTACTCCATCGTGAAGTACGGGAAGCGCTCGTGCAGCAGGCCGTACTCGCGGACCTTGATGATGCTCTCGTGCTCGAGCGAAGCGAGCGTGGAGAACTCAGTCTTGAACCGGAGGAGTTGCTGCGGCTCGGACAGCTCGTGCCGGAGGATCTTAATCGCCTCGTCGGCCTGCCCGGCGAGCTCGAAAACACGATAGACACAGGTGGCCGGGGTCTCTTTGAGAATCGCGCGAATCTGATAGCGAGGAGGGAGTTGCAGCGCGGGGGCGAGCGTCTGGTCGACCGTGGTCGTCATGTCTCTGATACGTTTCGGTTACGGGTGTCAATATAACGCACCGAGTCGAAGCCTGGGTCAGAAAGTGACCACCGTGGGTCAGTTTCGATCCGGCGAGCGCCTTCGTAGCGCCGTCGGCTCGACGGCTGGACCGCCGCCGGCTCGGCGGCGTCTGAACGCAAACCGCCAGCGAGCCGCTGGCGGTCCAGCCGTCGAGCCGACGGCGCTACGCTCGCTTACTCGTGCCGCAACGCCTCCACCGGATTCAACCTTGCCGCCCGCAGCGACGGCAGGATCGTGG